>JBGSHY010000068.1:0-12864 GCA_041751995.1 Rhizobiaceae bacterium
GACGTGCCGCCGGGCCTGCCCTGCACGGCGACGGCGTTGGTCAAAGGCGACCAGCGATCCGTGTCGGTCGCAGCGGCGTCGATTGTCGCCAAGGTGATGCGTGACCGGATGATGGACGTGGCGGGCGCTTTGCATCCGCAATACGGATTTCAAGCCCATGCGGGGTATGGCACGGCGCGGCACAGTGTGGCGCTGGCCAGTCACGGCCCGATCGAGCGGCTGCACCGGTTCACGTTTGCGCCGATCAAGGGGCGGTGAGTTATCTTCGCTTTATAGCACAACAAACTCGTCTTTTGGTGGCAGTATTCCCCTCATCTTCCTGTCGGCAGATGCGGCAATTTCCAAATCGGCAGGCTACCCAAACCCCACAAACAAAAACGCCGCCCCGAAGGACGGCGTTTTCAAAATTTGATTGTCTCGAAACTCAGTTCAGACGTGCCTTCACGTCCACCAGAGCCTGCTTGAAAAGGTCGGCGTTGGCCTTGGCGTCGCGGCCTTCGAGCAGCTTGGATGATGCGGCGATGGCGAGGTCAACGGCGGACGAACGCACCGCATTGACGGCGTCGGATTCGGCTTGTGCAATCTTCTGTTCGGCGACGATGGTCCGGCGGCGGACATAGTCTTCCGATTTGGCCTGGGCGTCGGCGCGCAGGATTTCAGCTTCGCGCTTGGCGGAGGCAACAATGTCAGCGGCTTCCTTTTCCGCTTCCTTGCGCTTGTTCTGGTATTCCGTCAGCAGCGCCTTGGCTTCATCGCGCAGGCGGGCGGCTTCATCCAGATCGGCCTTGATCTTGTCGGCGCGGGCGTCGAGCGACTTGGCGATAGTTGCCGGCACTTTCATGTAAACGGCGATGCCGAGGAAGATGACGAGGGCGGCAAAGGCCCAAAATGTATTGTCCATCATGGCGTTATCCTCAGCCCTTCACAGACTTGATCGCGTTGGCGATGTCGGTTGCGGAGACCTTGCCGCCGGTCAGCTGCGTCAGGATCGCGGAAGCGGTGTCTTCGGCGATCTTGCCGACCTGCGCCATGCCGGAGGTGCGCACTGCGGCAATGCGCTTTTCAGCGTCCGCGAGTCTGCCTTCCAGCACGGATTCATTGGCCTTGCGGTCGGCCTCGACAACAGCCTTGGCTTCGTCGCGCGCCTTGTTGCCGATGTCGATGGCATTCTTGCGGGCGGTTGCCAATTCCTGCTCGTAGGCAGCAACGGCGGCGTCCGCATCTTCCTTCATCTTGGCGGCTTCCGCCAGATCGCGGGAGATGCGGTCGCGGCGGGTTTCCAGAATGGAGGCAATCCGCGGCGATGCGAGCCGCGAAATGAACATGTAGAGAAGGCCGAAAGTGATCGCGAGCCAAAGCAGCTGCGAGGGAAACGACGTCGAGTCAAACGGGGGGAAAACCCCGGTTTCATGGCCGCCGCCACCGGGAACACCGGTTTCGGTATGGACGGTTTCACCTGCGGCGGCAGGGGTATGTCCGGCCTCACCCGCAGTTCCGGCAGCAGCCGGAGCCGTCGTGGTTTCCTCGGCCAATGCCTCGGTCACAAACATGCGATCACCTTCTGGAAACAGGTCCGGCCGCCAACATCAGCGGCCGGTCAATCATGCGCCCGGCAAGCGGACGCGCACCCGGTCTTAGACTGCGAACAGCAGCAGAAGAGCGACGAGCAGCGAGAAAATGCCCAGAGCTTCGGTCACGGCGAAGCCGAAAATCAGGCGGCCGAACTGGCCATCGGCTGCTGACGGGTTGCGAAGCGCACCAGCCAGGTAGTTGCCGAAAATGGTGCCGAGGCCAATGCCTGCGCCACCCATGCCCAAGCATGCGATGCCTGCGCCGATGTACTTTGCTGCTTCTGCGTCCATTTTTAAGCTCCTTATGGATTGCGAGAGTTTCGTAACGGCGGAACAACCCGCCGCTTATGGTTTTCCTAGTGGCCGGGATGAATGGCGTCGTTCAGGTACATGCAGGTAAGAACCGTAAACACGTAGGCCTGAAGGAAAGCCACCAGAAATTCAAGACCGGTCAGGGCGACAGTCATGGCCAGCGGCAGGATCGAACCGCCGATGCCGACCGCGCCCATGGCGGTGAGGGAGACAACAAAGCCTGCGAACACTTTCAGCGTGATGTGACCGGCAAGCATGTTGGCGAAAAGACGAACAGAAAGGCTGATCGGGCGGGACAGGAAGGAGATGACTTCAATCAACACCACCAGCGGCACCAGAAGTCCCGGAATCCCGCTCGGAACGAACAGTTTCAGGAAATGCAGGCCGTTCTTGTAGAAACCGTAGCCGACGACAACCGCCATGACGAGCATCGACAGCGCGAAGGTCACGATCAAATGGCTGGTTACGGTGAAGAAATAGGGGATCATGCCGAACAGGTTTGCGACCAGCACAAACATGAACAGCGAAAAGACGAACGGAAAGAACTTCATGCCGGACGTTCCGGCGCTGTCGCGCAGCGTGTTGGCGACAAATTCATAGGCCATTTCCGAAACCGACTGCAGGCGGCCCGGAATCAGGCTGCGGCCGGCTGTCGAGAAATAGAGCAAGGCGGCAGCGGCGGCGACGGTTGCGACCATGAATGCGGACGAATTGGTGAAAGAGACGTCATAGCCGCCCAGTTCGAGCGGAATCCACTTTTGCAAATGGAACTGGTGGATGGGGTCTGTACCGGCCACTTTATTCGTCCTCTTTGTCGTCCGGCCACGCATTGCCGGGGGGAGTCGAGTCTTTTTGAGAAGGCGTGTAGTCGGACCCTCTCTCCGATTTGCTCACGGCAATCAAGCCCGCAGAGCGCAAAACATTCAAAACACCAGCAATAAAGCCGAGAAAGAGGAAGATTATCAGCCCCCACGGCGATGTACCGGCGAAACGGTCGATCAGCCAGCCTATGCCTATCCCAACCAGTATACCGGCGATGAACTCGCTGGACAGTTTGAGCGCATAGGCCATACCGGCCATTCCGTCTGACTTGTTGGCGTCATATTTCGCCGCCTCTGCCTTCCGTTCAGCATTCTTTGCCGCGATTGCGGCGCCAAGCTGGTCACGGCGCTGATCGAGAGCAGGATCCTTGAACCTGTCTTCCGGTGCCCCTTCCGGTGCGGATTGCGCAGGTTTTTCCGGCTTCTTTCCGGTTGCCACGGCGCGATCCTTTCCGTCGGGCGGAAGACATGGTTTTCCGCTTCAAAGTCGGGCGCAACATAGTTTTGCCGCCCCTGCTAGTCAAGGCGGCAAACCCATTTATGCATGGGCAATTTCATATTGAAAAAACAATGGGTTAGCCAGTTAAGACCAAAGGCGCATAAGCCGTTTTGCCGAATCTGCCGCAGCTCAGCTCCATCCGCCGCCATAGGTGCGGTAGAAGATGTGCGTGCCGATCTTTTTCATCTTCTGCATCGAACGGGCCCAACGCGGATTGACGTAGGTGGCGTAGTAGTGGGTTGAGGCCCCGACTTCCGGCAGGTAGATTTCACCCTTGGAGACCGCCAGCGCGACTTGCTGGGCCTTGCGCCAATGATATGGCTCGGTGACGCGGTCCTTGATGCCGTCGCAAGCGAAGGAAAACTGGCAGCGGTTGTGCCAATGGTCGTTTTGGTAAACGACGCCGCAGACCGTGTTCGGATAGGCAGGATTCTTGACCCGGTTCAGGATGACCTGCGCGACCGCAGCCTGCCCTTTGGTCGATTCGCCGCGCGCTTCGAAGTAGATGCCGGTGGCAAGGCAGCGCTGCTCGCTTTCGGACATGACCGATTTCGGGATCGGCTTCTTGGCCCAGGCATGATCACCCGGCGCGAATGGAACCGTCATGGCAAGCTTTGCCGTGTCCACTTTCAGCAGGCTCTCGAACGGCGATTCGCGGGCATAGTCAGGTTCGACAGGGGCATAGGCCGCGAGTGAGATGGTGATTGACTTGTCATCGGCAAGGTCGGCGATCATGGTTGGAAGGACTGCCTTTGGCGCAATTTTCGGCTTTTTGGCGTGGAACTCGAGCGCCAGCTGGATTTCCTTGCCCTTGATGTCGGATTTGACGAAGGCCATCTTGAGGTCCGACGACAGTGTCGGGCGCAGCAGCGAGGACGTGCGCTGCAGGATGCTGCCGGCGTTGAAGGCCTTGGGCGGCGCGACCTTGGTGACGCCGACGATGCGGCCCTTCTTTTCAGAACGGTTGACGCGGTCTTCATCCGGCTGGCTGTCCGGCTTGCCGCCTTTGGCCATGAAAGCGATCCTGCCGATGCCCGGCGCCTCGATCCCTGCTCCGTCGATGGAGCCGGTGGTGAGATTGGCGTCAAACGGCATTTCGGCCTGTTGGATTGATCCGGCGGCGGAAGGCTTCAAGATGGATTGCCAGCGGTTGGCGCTTGAATCGCCGCCGGAAATAAGACTGGCCATATCCTGAAAGGCGACGGTGGTCGGGGTGGCGAGGAACATCAAGCCGGCGATGAAGGCGATGTTGGAACGGCCGCTGAAGCGACCCTTGTGACCCTGACGCACTGAACAACTCCACGCACACAACACACTGAACAAGTGTGGTGAAAATGAAGCATTAACCTTGATGGAGGGTTAATAGGGGAATGGCGATTGCGCTTAATTTTGATGCGGCAACACCTCTCCCTGTGTATGGATTCTCTCCCGGCCTGAGCAAGGCGACGACGATTGCACCCGCCTTCTGCGAAGGCGGGGCCGCCTATCGCTTCGGCTCGTATTTCTTCTTCCGTCCCGCGAACGGATTTTCCGAGCCGCGCGGCATGATGCGGATCGGTACGCCGTCGAGCTTGAAGGTGTCGCGCAAGGAATTGGTCAAATAGCGGCTGTAGGATTCCGGCAGCGCTTCGGGGCGCGAACAGGCCAGCACAAAACCCGGCGGGCGGGTTTTCGCCTGCGTCATGTATTTGATTTTCAGGCGGCGGCCTGAGACCGCAGGGGGCGGATGGCGCTCGATGACGCTTTCCAGCCAGCGGTTCAGCTTGGCAGTCGAAATGCGGCTGTTCCAGATGCGGTGGGTTTCGACCACGGCGTCAAACAGTTTGTCGAGGCCCTGGCCAAGTTCCCCCGACACCGGAATGGCGCGGATGCCGCGCACCTGCGGCAGGAGGCGAGCCATTTCCTCGTAAAGCACGGCCAATGTCTTCTGGCGGTCCTCGATCAGGTCCCACTTGTTGAAGGCGATGACCGGCGCGCGGCCTTCGCGGGCGATCAGGTCGATGATCTGCAGGTCCTGCTTTTCAAACGGAATGGTCGCGTCAAGGACTATGACCACCACTTCGGCAAAGCGGATGGCGCGCAGAGCATCGCCGACGGACAGTTTCTCCAGCTTTTCCTGCACGCGCGCCTTGCGGCGCAGGCCCGCCGTGTCAAACAGCTTGATTTCGCGGCCGCGCCACGTCCATTCGACCGAAATCGAATCGCGGGTGATGCCGGCTTCCGGGCCGGTCAGCAGCCGGTCTTCGCCCAGCAGCGTGTTGATCAGCGTTGACTTGCCGGCATTAGGGCGCCCAACGATGGCGACGCGCATCGGCTTGGTTTCGTCGTAAGCCGGGACTTCCTCGGCATCCGGATCGTCAATGTCGACGCCTTCGGAAGGCAATTCGTCAATGTCGGCAAACTCGCCTTCGCCAAAAGCCCGGTCTTCGCCGAGCGTTTCGATGATGGCTTCGCGCAGATCATTCATGCCCTGCCCGTGTTCGGCGGAAATCGGGCACGGTTCGCCAAGACCCAACTGCCAGGAATCAAGGAAGCCGGATTGCGAATCCTTGGCCTCGGACTTGTTGGCGACCAGAATGACCGGCTTTCCGGCGCGGCGGACGAGCTGGGCAAAAGACTTGTCGAGCGGCGTCAGGCCATGTTTGGCATCGACCAGGAAAAGGATGAGATCGGCCTCGACGATGGCCATTTCGGTCTGGGCGCGCATGCGGCCGTTGAGCGAGGTTTCCGGCGCTTCTTCAAGGCCGGCTGTGTCGATGACCTTGAAATAGAGGTCATAGAGCTTGGCGTCGTGCATGCGGCGGTCACGGGTGACGCCGGGCAGATCATCGACAAGCGCCAGCTTCTTGCCAACCAGGCGGTTGAAAAGCGTCGACTTGCCGACATTCGGACGGCCAATGATGGCGACGGTGAATCCCATGCGGGTGTTAAGAACCTGTCTTGGCCGGCACTTTGCCGGATGCGGTTATGACCGAGAGCATCATGTCCGCGCGCTCGGCGATGTTGCGCGGCGCGGCCTGATCGTCGGTGATGGATTGGAAGAAGCCCTGGGCTTCGGTGAATTTATCGGCTTTCCATGCGCTAAGACCAAGCGCCTCGCGCGCGGAATGGCGCAGGGCATTGCCCTCGGAGGCCAGGGATTCGGCGCGTTTGGCGACATCTTCGTAACTGCCGGTATCCACGAGCAGCAGCGCGGCGCGCAAGGTTGCCATATCGCGGATCGCCGGATCGACCGACGTGTCGGCGGCAATGGTGTCAAATCCATCGACGGCAGCCTTTGTGTCGCCTTTTACAGCAAGAACGGTTGCTGCGCGCATGCGGGCAAGGACGGGATAGGAGCCAAAACCGGACTTTTCGAGATCGGCCAGTGATTTCAGCGCTTCTTCGGGTTTCTGCTCGTTTGCCTGCGTCAAGGCGGCAAGGAACAGGTCGCCGGACTTCGACGCCTGCGCATCGCGCCACCACTTCCAGCCTTCAAAACCGGCGGTCGCCAGAACGATCGCAATGGCAATACCGGCCAGGACGATGCCATAACGCTCCCAGAGTGATTTGAACTGGTCGGTGCGCAGGTCGTCGTCGACTTCCTTGATGAAACTATCGTCAGACATCGTGTCTCAATATCCCTGTGGGGCAAAATGCATTCGGCGCGGTTCTATCCGGAAAGAACCGCGCCGAACAGGCCTGATTTGCCGATTTTCAGAGCGGCGAGACGCCGAACAGCCAGAGATGGCCCTTCCAGACCAGCAGCGCGTATAGAACAAGGCCGACCACGACCGGCGCAATGTCATTGGTTGCCGGGCCTGCAATGGTCGTGCCCATGTCACCGCGACGCTTGACCGAGATGCGGTCGAGGATGGCCCAGACGAGGAATGAGCCAAACAATAAGATCGACGCCAGATCGCCATTGGACAAGAGATGGCCCACCGCCCACAGTTTGACGGCAACCAGCATCGGGTGCTTGAGAACCGCCTTGATCTTGCCGGCCGGAAACTGCGAGGCCATCAGCGCAATCAGCGACAACAGCATCAGCAGCGCGTTGACATGCTTCATCCAGACCGGCGGCTCATAAAGAATGGCAGCTTCCGGGCGGGCCAGCGAATAGCCCCAGACGAGGAGGACCAGACCTGCAAGGGAGACGAGCGAGTAAATCCCCTTCCAGCGCTGTTCGCCGCCTTTGGCGATCTGCGCCAGACGCACATCGGCGGCGAAGATGCGGACCGAATGGATGCCGAGAAACAACACCAGACCGAGAATGAGAACCAGCATGAAGACCCCTTTTCAGCTGCGCGGCGCAGCAGATTTGTGAGCGCCAGTGTTAACCACTCGATCCTGATCCGGCAAGCAGGCCCGAAAGCCGCCACATTGGGCCCTTAGCGCAACGTCATGCTTCGCACCCTTTTATCCAGCACCCTGCTTCTGTCCGCGCCAATGTCTGCGATGGCGCAATCTGCCAAACCGGAGCAGATCGTGCTGATCTCGTTTGACGGGGCGCATGACAATGCGCAATGGCAGCGCAGCCTGGCTTTGGGTGCAAAGACCGGCGCGCGGTTCACCTATTTTCTGAATTGCTCTTTCCTGCTCTCGCCCGAAAACAAGATGCTGTTCGACGCTCCGGGAAAAGGTCCGGGCAAGAGCAATGTCGGGTTTGGCAAATCAAAGGCCGATGTTTCGGCGCGGCTGAATCACATCTGGCGGGCGCATGTCGATGGCCACGAGATCGCCAGCCATACTTGTGGGCATTTTGACGGCAAGGACTGGGCTGCGGCGGACTGGGCGCAAGACCGTTCAGAGTTCCGCGCCATCATGGCCAACGCCTGGAAGACCAATAGTGAGGCGCGCGAGCCGTTTGGCTGGCAGGCGTTTGTGCAAGCAAGCCTGAACGGGTTCCGCGCGCCCTATCTTTCCACCGGCCCCGGCCTTGAAACGCATTTGCGCGGCGGCGGCTATCTTTATGACGCCAGCGGCGTCGAGCGCGGCATTTCCGAACCGAAAATGAAGGCAGGTGTTCTGCGTTTTGCGCTGCCGACCATTCCCGAGGGGCCACAAGCCCGGCGGATCATTTCGATGGACTACAATTTGTTCGTTCGCCACTCCGGCGGATTTGAGCGCGCGGATGTGGACGGGGCATTTGAAAAGCGGACCCTTGATGCACTCTATACAGCTTTCAACGGCCAATATTCCGGCGCACGGCATCCGGTGCAGTTCGGTTTGCACTTCACGCTGATGAACGGCGGCGCCTATTGGCACGCGCTCGAAACATTTGCCGCCGATGTCTGCGCCAAGCCGGACGTGAAATGCATCAGCTATGAAGAGTATGCCCGCAGCCATGCTGCGGCCAGACTGGCAGCGGCATGGACCAAGCGCGGCGGGTCGTAGGCCTTAATTGGCTTCTGCGGCCTGTTCTTCGATCCATTTCTGGTCGATGTCCGGCAAGGGCTCATTGTCGATTGCGGCTTCAAATGCGCGCAGGCGCTTGTAGACCGACATCAACTCGACAATCGTCGACCATGAATTGACCAGAAACTGGAATGACGACCGGACCTGACCGAAAGCATTGAGGATCTGGTTCATGGCGCCGAGCGTGATCTTGCCGGCGACGATGGTCGGCGCAAGCACGATGTAAGGGAAGATGTTGTCCGTCTGCAGGTAAACAATGCGGCCGACATTGAAATACATATAGTGGAAATAGAGGCGGAAGTAGTTTTTTCGCACGCCGGCGAACAGTTCCCTCACGGTCGGAGGCGTTGCACGGTCGGCATGATCTTCGCCGTAGACCAGTTCCTTGCGGTAGGTTGCCTCGACGCGCTGGTTGGCAAAATTCAGGCCGGGCAGCTTGATGCCGATGATGGCCAGAAACAGGGTGCCAAACAACGACCAGAAGATTGCCACCCAGACCAATGAATGCGGGACTGCGCCGAACAGCGGCAACTCGGTGATGGAATCGGACAGTTTCCACAGGACCGGCAGGAAGGCGACGAGGGTCAGGATTGCATCGACGAAGGAGACGCCCAAATCCTCCATAATGGTGGCAAAGCGCATGGTGTCCTCTTGAACACGCTGTGACGCGCCTTCGATCTTGCGCAGCTTGCCCCAGTTGGCCATGTAATAATTATTCATTGCGGTCCGCCAGCGGAACACCCAGTGGCTGACGAAGAAGCGGTTCAAAACGCCGACGGCAACGGCGATGAAGGCGATTCCCGCGAAGGTGAACAACTCGCCGTAGAACTGCGGCAGCGTGACGGCATCCGGCTTCGGTGCAGCGGCAGCCCCGGCTGCTGCGTCCCCGGTGGCGGCGGCAGCGCCGCCTGCAAGCGCCTTCTGGATCAGGTCATAGAACGGGCCGTACCAATCGTTGATGACGACCGAGACCTGCACCTGAAACGAGGTGATGAACAGAATCAACGCCGAGCCGAGGATCGACCAGACCAGCCACTCATGCTTTGAGCGGGCCCACCAGAAGGCGGCGAACATGCCAACCGTGACGGCATAGTAAATGTAGAACCAGAGGAAGGACGGCGACCAGAACCGGCCCGGGCCGATGATATCCTCCGCAGTGCCACCAAGCCCGATCCACCCCGCCAAGGTTTCGCCAATCGTGTACCAGCCGGTCACACATATGACTGCCCAGATGATCAACGTGATGAAAAACAGGCGCGGTTCGGGGAAAAAGGAGCGAAACATCGGCGCGGCAATCCTTGCATGGAAACCCAAATCAGTTGGGGCAACCTAGTGGAATGCCTGGAAAATGACAGGGGCGGAGCGGGAAAATCCGCGTGATCGCTCAGGGCTTTTGTCCGGCGGTTTTCGGCGCCCAGGCCGCGGCAATGTCTGACTGCAGGTCGGCGGGGCTCGCGCGCTCCCAGCCTTTTGGTGTTGCCCGCGTGTAGGAAACCAGCGCCAGCGCCGATCGGCCATTCAGGGCCGACGCCGGCAATTCCTCCGGCAGGATCATCCGCGTGCCGTATAGGTGGTTGACCGGCAGGCGCTGTTCCGGCATCACCACGTTGATCAGCTCGGTGCAGAAGGTCCGCTCCGGCGTATCCAGATCAAACCGGAAATCGAACGGCATGCCAACGGCGGCAAAATAGTCGCGCAAGGCTTTCACCCGGCGGGCGCCGGAAGCAACCTGCGGCCTGAGGACGACCACCCTGTCCGTGTTCAACGCGCGATGCTCCAGGGACAGATGGACGCCCTGATAGTCTGCTTCGAGAAAATTCCGGCCGGCTTTGATGTCTTTTTGAAACCGGCGGATATCCGGATTCTCCCAGACGCCAGCTGCCCGCAGTTCGGTTTCAGTGCCAAGATAAATCAGCGCGTGCCCGAACAGGCCCGGTATGGTGTGGCCCGACATGCGGCCCTTGGAACTGACCACCAGAATGTCCAGCGGACGGATTTCAGCGCGAATGGCCTGGTGCGCGTCTTCCCGGCTCAGAATATAGCCCTTGCGCCAGGTGACATGGCCAATGGCGATGCCGAGGCCGGGGGCAATCGGCCTGACAAGATCGACCAGCCATTGCGGCTGCCGCTCTGCGTTTTCGCAACAAACGGCCAAGGTGGCTGCCTTTTCATTGTCTGACTTGTTTTGCGGCAAAGACAGACAGCCGGACGCCGCCAGCATCGCCACAAAAACGAATGCCGCCCAAACCCTGCTTACGCCGCCTGCCCTGCCCTGCATGATCTCAATTCCCCGAACACCATTTACGTGTTCAGAGCCGGCACCGCCTTGATTTGGTTCAAGCGATTGAGAGGGAATGGGCGCTTCACTTTTTGACCGCGAGCGGCAAGTCATCAAAGAGTGTCGGAGCCAGTCCGATTTGAGCCTTTTCAATTTCCAGCATTTTGAGCTTCGTGTTGACCCCGCCACCCGCAGAAAAGCCTGTCAGCTTGCCGCCCGCCCCAAGGACGCGGTGGCACGGCACGATGATCGGAAACGGATTGGCGCCAAGTGCCCGGCCCACTCCTTGCGCATACGCACGGTCACCCAGGTCAATCGCCAGGTCGCCATAGGTGCGGGTTTGTCCGGGCTTGATGGCGCGGGACAAGTGATAAACCTTGGCCGGAAATTCCCCGATGCCGGCGAAGTCGCAGTCGATGAAGGTGAGGTCATTCGGCTTGCCGGACAGCAATTCCAGAATGGCCGCAATGGCCGCGTTGACGAAATCCGGCGGCGAGCCCGGCTCAGCCCCGCCTGCCCGCTTGGCAATGCGGCTCGCGGTCAATTCCGGCGTGCCCTCCGGCAGATGCGAGCCGCAAACCTTGCCGCCACGCCACGCGATAGCGCAGGTGCCGAGCGGGGTGGGGAAGAGGGTGAAGCTTGCCGTCATGCTGTGAACTCCTTCACCTTGAACCTTGGCTCGGCCCCTGCATCATGGTTCGGCGTCGATAGCCTTGAGGTGACCGGCACCGGCATAGGCGAGGATTGCACGGTCTGCGGTCATGAACGCAAGGCCGCTGAGCCGGGCGGTGGCAACCAAAAACCGATCCGAAGGATCACCATGAAAATCTCCAGGAAGATTGACCGATTCCATAGCTGTCGACGCATCCAAAGGAATGGTTTGCCATGCAGGGTGGCTTGAGGCCGCCCTGTACCAATCCTGCGCAGGCTCACCAAGATCAAGCCGCCCCTTCCTGACCAGCATGGCGATTTCCCATGCGGAAATGGCGCTGACATGAAAAGGGTTCATTAGGTCGCATTCCGCAATAAGCGTCCTTGCACGTTTGCCAAGCCGTCGATCATCCGTAGCCGACCAGACCACTACATGCGTATCGAGCAGAATCACCGCATCGCTTCCCATTCGTCCGGATCAGTGGCCGGAGCAAACGGATCGTCATAGCGCAGGACGGTTCCCTTCATGGAGCCAATGAAGGATTTGGCTTCACCCTCCACGCGGGCCGGATACATCTCGGCAACGGGCTTGCCGCGGTTGGTGACAATGATGGGCACCTTGGTGCGGTTCATCTCGTCGATCAGCGCGAGGCATTTGGCCTTGAAGTCCGTGGCGGAGACTTTGAGAGATGCGGGCGACATGATGACCTCGTAAAATCTGTACAGATAATATGGTCATTTTTGGCGGTTTCGTCAAGCTTCGGTTCACAAGAACAATCAGGATTGACTACGCGCCTCGTCACTCAGTCTTCATAATCTCCGCAGTTTCCAGCGCCGCCGACGTATTGTCGAAGACGTTCGAGCTGCGCCGCAAGGATGCCCGCTCAACATGCGCCTGCCAACGCCTTTGCGCGACCGCATCAAACAACCCGATGCGGAGACGGAAATTCCCTATCAGCGCCTGATGCGCGATTTGATGGAGCGCGGGTTGGACAAAGCGGGGTAGTTCACTGCCACTAAATTGCCGCCTGCGGCACTACTCAAGTTTCTCAGAAATTTCCGCAGTTTCCATGGCCGCCAACATGTTGTCGATGAATGCGCAAATTTGGAGCGCTTGCTCCCGAGACACATTCTCCAAGAAGCGATGATGGCTTGGATTCCTAAATGCGCCAATTAGTCCTCGAAATATGCTCACTGGCCTGCTGCAGGTTTTTCGGACACCGAGTTAAGCTAATCCCACTTTGTTTTCAAAGTCCACCGGGCTGAGATATCCCAGTGTCGAGTGTCTGCGCCTCGGATTGTAGAAGCGCTCGATGTAGTCAAACACATCTGCCT
>JBGSHY010000069.1:0-9691 GCA_041751995.1 Rhizobiaceae bacterium
CGCCTTGCGCGCCGCTTCGCGCGCGGCGGCGGCCTCGATCACCTTGCCGATCAGGATTTTTGCTTCCGCCGGATGCTCTTCGAGCCACGAGCCAAGCGCCTCGTTGACGAGGTTCTCGACCACCGGCCGCACTTCGGACGAAACCAGCTTGTCCTTGGTCTGAGAGGAGAATTTCGGGTCCGGAACCTTCACCGACAGGATCGCGGTCAGACCTTCACGGCAGTCATCGCCGGTGATCTGAACCTTTTCCTTCTTGGTCATGCCCGACGCTTCGCCATAGCCGACGACCTGGCGTGTCAGCGCACCGCGGAAACCAGCCAGATGGGTGCCGCCGTCGCGCTGCGGGATGTTGTTGGTGAAGCACAGCACGTTCTCGTGGTACGAATCGTTCCACCACATCGCGACTTCAACCGTGATGCCGTCCTTTTCGGACTTGATCGTGATCGGCTTGTCGACCAGCGGCTTCTTGGCGCGGTCGAGATATTTGACGAATTCGCCGATGCCGCCTTCATAGTGCAGTTCCGCCCGCTTGATGTCAGCATGGCGCGCGTCAGTCAGGATGATGCGCACGCCCGAGTTCAGGAACGCCAGTTCACGCAGGCGGTGCTCGAGCGTCTGGTAATCAAAATCAATGTGCGTGAACGTCTCGGTTGAAGGCTGGAACGTCACTTCCGTTCCCGAGCGGCCCTCGTTGGTGCCTGGCTGGCGGTCTTCCACATAGGTCCCCGTTACTTCCAGCGGCGCATCGGCATTGCCGTGCGTGAAGGACATTTCATGGACCTTGCCATTGCGGCGGATCTTGAGCTTCAGCGAGACCGACAGCGCATTGACGACGGACACGCCGACGCCATGCAGGCCGCCGGAAACCTTGTAGCTGTTCTGGTCGAATTTGCCGCCGGCATGCAGCTGCGTCATGATCACTTCGGCCGCTGAAACGCCCTCGTCATGCATGTCGGTCGGAATGCCGCGGCCATTGTCTGTGACCGTTACGGACCCGTCCGGATTGAGCGTGACGGTGACCAGGTCAGCGTGACCGGCCAGCGTTTCGTCGATGGCGTTGTCGACCACTTCATAGACCATGTGGTGCAGGCCTGAGCCATCATCGGTGTCGCCGATATACATGCCCGGCCGCTTGCGCACCGCATCGAGGCCCTTGAGCACCTTGATGGAATCGGCGCCATATTCGGCCTGCTCGGGAACAATCGTTTCTGGCGTATCGGTCATGGTCACCACATTTCAAACATTAAAAAGCCCGCGCGCGAATCACACGCGCGAAGCCTGATTTCTTCTAGCCGCTATGGGCTGTTTTTGCCATGCAAAGGCAGGAAATGGGGGCGAACAGCCCTGTCTTTCCAAAGATTTGAAGGCCCTTGTGCGCTCATTGCCTTGGTAAAGCAAAGATGTGGCCCTATCTTGACCGGTGAAGGATGAATTCATGGCCAATGCCGCACTTTTCACCCCGCCCTTTCCGATGCCGCGCACCACGCCCATCGGCACGTTTGAGCTGATCCGCACGGTTTATCGCAATCCGCTCGAGATATGGGGCGAGCCCTCGTTCAACGAGCCGTATGTGATGGTCCGTTCGCTTGGCATCAACACGCTGATCGCCAATGATCCCGGCCTGATCAAGCGTGTGCTGATCGACGAGGCGGCCAATTACGTGATGGCGCCGGTGCGCCAGCGCATCCTGCGCCCGATTCTGCGCGACGGGCTGTTGACTGCCGAAGGCGACGTCTGGAAACGCTCGCGCAAGGCGATGGCCCCGGTTTTCACCCCGCGCCACATCTTTGGCTTTGCCGCAGCGATGAAACAGGTGTCGGAAGAGTTCGCCGATGAATTTGCCGCCCGCGCCGACACGCTGACCGATGTGTCGAAGGACATGACGCAGCTGACCTACCGCATATTGGCCGCAACGCTGTTCTCCAACCAGATCGACGGCGATCCGGACAGTTTCGGTCACGAGGTCGAGCGGCTGTTTGAGACGATGGGCCGCGTTGACCCGTTTGATCTGCTCGGCGCGCCCGATTGGGTGCCGCGCTTCACGCAGATCCGCGGCCGCAAGTCGCTGGCCTTCTTCCGCCAGATCGTTTCGCGCACGATGGATGCCCGAAAAGCCCTGATGGCCAAAGACCCGGACAAGGCGCCCAATGATTTCCTGACACTGCTCTTGAAGACCGAAGGCCCCGAAGGGCTCAGCCGCGCCGAAATTGAAGACAACATCATCACCTTCATTGGCGCAGGCCACGAGACCACCGCAAGGGCGCTTGGCTGGACGCTTTATCTTTTGTCCAAAGCGCCCGACGAGTTGGCCAGGGTCGAAGCGGAAATCGATGCCGCTTGGGAAACGCTGGGCGAGCCGCAGACCTGGCTCGACAGACTGCCGTTCACCCGCGCCGCGTTTGAAGAGGCGCTGCGGCTTTACCCGCCGGCTCCGTCGATCAACCGCTCACCCTTGAAGGACGATCAGTGGGGAGACCTGAAAATCCCCGCCGGCTCATCGGTTCTGATCATGCCGTGGACCATCCACAGGCATCGCAAATACTGGCCGAATCCAAATTCATTCGATCCGTCGCGCTTCCATCCGCACAACCGCGACAAGATCGACCGATTCCAGTATCTGCCGTTCGGCCTTGGTCCAAGGGTCTGCATCGGCGCAAGTTTTGCGCTGCAGGAAGCCGTCATTGCGCTTGCCATCCTGCTTCGTCGCTTCCGTTTTGAGCCGTTTCCGGGCCTGGCGCCCTGGCCGGTGCAGAAACTGACGACACAGGCCGAGGGCGGACTGCCGATGCGGATCAGGCTGCGCTGACCACCATTTGCAACCGCCAGCAATTTACAACTGAAAATTCATGTTCCGGAAACCCTGTTCCTTAAACCGGTGGCAAGACGTGTTGGCTAGATTGGCGTTATCCGATCAGCAAGCAAAACAGCTGACGGGAATGCTGTCAGAGTAACCACGTGGATTTAGGAGTTCTCACATGTCCAAGCTTGTAGCACGGTTCGCCAAGGATGAATCCGGCGCAACCGCCATCGAATACGGCCTCATTGCTGCCCTTATCGCTGTTGCCATCATTGCTGGCGCCGGCGCTCTCGGCACCGCGATCAACGACAAGTTCGTTTACATCCAGGGCAAGGTCGCTGCTGCCAAGTAATCGGCGCAGTCCTTACCGCCTGAAAAGGCAAAAGAGCCGTCCGCCAGAAATGGCGGGCGGCTTTTTCTTGGGGTCTGCGGCAATCGCTTCAAATCCAATCGGTCCGCAACACCGGCTGTTCACCAGGCTTTTTCAGTCAATGGAAAGGAATTGGCGGTAAACAAGTCCTTACCGGAAAGCGTCATGCTTTCGTGCATGAAGGGTTACTTCAATGGCATCCCTGTCCAGGCGTTTCCTGAATGACGAAACCGGCGCAACGGCCATCGAATATGGCCTGATCGCCGCGTTGATCGCCATCGCCATCATCGCAACCGTTGGCGAGCTCGGCAGCGCCATTTCCGGCAAGTTCACCTACGTGCAGGGCAAGGTTGCGGCAGCGGGCTAGGCTTTGACCGCTGGCTCAAGCGATTTTCAGGGTTTGGTCAACTGTCGCCATGGCGCGTTCCAGCGCGGCGAAGCAGACCGGATCCAGACCTGACGGAATATCCCGGCGCATGATTTCAAAGGCTTGGGAAACCGGCATCGCCCCGCGGTAAGGCCGCACGGCGGTCAGGGCGTCAAAGATGTCCGCAACCGTGAGTATCCGGGTTTCCAGACAAATCTCATCGCCGGAGATGCCGCGCGGATAGCCTTTTCCGTCCAGCTTTTCGTGATGATCGCCCGCAATGCGGGCCAGTTCCTGAAAGGCTTCAATGCGTGACAGGATGATCCGGCTCTGAGCCGGATGCTGGCGGACAGCTTGCCATTCTTCGTCGGTCAGCTTGCCCGCCTTGTCGAGTATCTGGTTGGATACACCGAGTTTGCCAATGTCGTGCAACAGCGCCGCGCGCTTGAGAAAGCGCCGCCGCTCCGGCGACAATCCGAGCTCCTCTGCGATCATGTCGGTAAACAGCGCCACCCGGTCACTGTGGCCGGCGGTGTAGGGGCTCTTGGAATCGACCACATCGGCAAACGCCGCCGCGATTTCATCAAGGTAATCCTCGTCGACGGTTTCGCCGCCGCGTTCGGGTGCAAGCGAGATGACAGTGTGTTGCAAATCAGGTGACGCAAGGGTCGGCCAGAAGCCAGCATCTTCGGCAACAGCTGCAAAGGCGCTGCACAGGGCGGGATCAAACCAGTTGCCTGACCGCAGGGCGATTTCCTTGCAAGCGGCTTCCTTGCCGCCGCCGGTATAGAAGACATCGACAACCTGCGCCAACAAGGCGATCCGCGCATGGATTGAAATGTCTGCCCCCGCAAGGCCATCCGGCTTGCCGGTTCCGTCGAAATGCTCATCGAGATCCAGAATGCCGCGCGCCACGTCTTCGGAGAAGCGCATGCGCCGGGCGATGTTCGCGCCACGCTGGCAGCGTGTTTCGATCAGGTCGCGGGCAATTTTCCCGCCCTCGGCAAAGATGGTCAAAAGCGAGCGGAAACGCTCGGAAAGCCCGGCTTTCAAACCGGTGTGCGACAGCACAAACCGCAGGATTTGCGGCAGGCTGTCATTGACGGATTTGATGTCGCGCTTGAAGGAAATGTCATCGGCCAGATAGAGTTCGCAAATGCGCGCCGCGTTTGACGAGCATCCGATGTCCTTCAAGAGCAGCGTGTAATAGAGGTGGCCAAGATCGGCTTCATTCATGCCGATCCGGCGGCCGACTGCCATGCCGATCCATGCGCAGCGCACACCATGCCCTTCCGCCTGTCCCTCGGTGATGTCGAGCGCATGACTGAGTGCGCTGACGATTTCCGCGCGCTTGATAGACGTGTGCTGAACCGAAACCATGCCACCATCCTGACAACCCGATTGGGACATGATGCCGCAAAGCGGTTACCAAACCTTGTCGGAGGGCGCCCTCACAGCCAGTTCACAATCAATTGTGATTGCGGGCGTTGACCCGTTACCGTGTGCATGGTCAATCGCGGGCCGGTCTTGTGAAGGAAATTGTCTTGAAAAAACTGCTTGCCGCCCTGTCTTTCTCGCTGTCACTCTCAACAACCGCATTCGCTGCGGATCCCGATCCGGCAAACTGGCCATCCGTGCTGGAAGACGCCAAGGGCGAAACCGTTTACTGGAATGCCTGGGGCGGCGCGGACAACATCAATGCCTACATCGCCTGGGCAGGCGGCATCATCGAAAGCCGCCATGGCGTCAAGCTGGTGCAGGTCAAGCTTGAAGACACGGCAACCGCCCTGGCCAAGGTCGTCGCCGAAAAAGCTGCCGGCAAGAACGAGGGCGGATCGGTTGATCTCATCTGGATCAATGGCGAAAACTTCGCTTCGATGAAAAGCCAGGGTTTGCTCCTGTCTTCACCGTGGGCGGAAAAACTGCCGAACTGGAAATATGTCGATGCTGACGGCAAGCCGACTGTCCGGACTGACTTCACCATTCCCGTCGAGGGTCTGGAAGCGCCGTGGGGCATGGCCAAGCTGGTGTTCTTCCATGACAGCGCCAAGACCAAGGCTGAAGACCTGCCGAAGTCGGCGGCGGACTTGCTGGCATGGGCCGAGAAAAATCCGGGCCGCTTCTCCTATCCGATGCCGCCTGATTTCATCGGCACGTCCTTTCTGAAACAGGTGCTGTCGGAGAGGGTCGCTGACAAGTCCAAACTGCTGGCGCCGGTGAAGGAAGAAGAATTCGCCGCCGTTTCCAAGCCGCTGTTTGACTATCTGGACAGGCTGAACCCTAACCTCTGGCGCAAGGGCAAGGCCTATCCGCAAAATTATCCGGACATGAAGCGGCTGATGGCTGACGGTGAACTCGACATCACCTTCGCCTTCAATCCGGCCGACGGTTCTGCGGCCATTGCCGCGGGTGAACTGCCGGACACCGTGCGCTCCTTCATCTTTCCGGGCGGCACGCTTGGCAACACCCATTTTGTCGCCATCCCCTACAATGCCAATGCCAAGGCCGGCGCGATGGTTCTGGCGGATTTTTTGATGTCTCCGGAAGCGCAGGCGCACAAGCAGGACCCAAAAGTCTGGGGTGATCCGACCGTGCTGAACCTTGCCGCGCTACCGGCCGAAGACAAGGCCAAATTCGCCAGCCTGGATCTCGGCATTGCGACATTGAAGCCGGACCAGCTCGGCCCCGCGCTTGACGAACCGCATCCATCGTGGATGGTGCGCATCGAGACGGAATGGAAACGCCGCTACGGCGCCGGAAACTGATCAAAACACAAGGAGCAGGCGCGGTGCAAAAAGAGGAACCCCTGTTCCGCATTGCCCGGCTTGCTCCCTTTATGGTCATTCTGCTTCTGACGGTTCCGGTTTTGGCAGGATTGGCAGGGACAATTCTGCCCGCCTTTTCCTATCTGCCTGCGCTTGGCGGCAAGGCCCCGTCGCCTCAGGCGTTCCGCGCCGTCTTTGCCGAGCCGAACATTGCCCGTTCCATGGCGCTTTCGCTTTGGACCGGTCTTGCATCGACACTGCTGTCGGTTTTGATTGCCGCCGGCGTGCTGGCTTCCGGATTCGGGACTGCGGGCTGGACACGAATGGTGCATCTGCTTTCGCCGATCCTGTCGGTTCCCCACGCCGCTGCCGCCTATGGGCTCATGGTTCTCATCATGCCATCCGGTTTTCTGGCGCGCCTGATCTCTCCAGAGATTACCGGTTGGCAAAACCCGCCTGACATCCTGATCCCCGGCGACCCGTGGGGCCTGACGCTGATCGCCGGTCTTGTCGCCAAGGAAGTGCCGTTTCTGCTGCTGCTGTTGATTGCCGCAATGGGTCAGATAGATGCTGCCCGAAGCCTGCAAATGACCAGTGCTCTTGGCTACGGCCGCCTCGCCGGTTTTTTCCATGTTCTTTGGCCGCAGCTATACCGGCAGGTGCGGTTCGCCGTATTTGCCGTGTTGGCTTTCTCCGCCACGGCGGTGGACGTCGCGGTGATCCTTGGCCCCAACGCACCTTCAACGCTGTCTGTCCAGCTGGTGCACTGGATGAACGATCCTGACCTTGCCATGCGCTTTACCGCGAGTGCGGGCGCTATGGTTCAGCTTGGCCTGGTTCTGTTGCTGTTTGCCTTTTGGCTCGCGCTGGAGAAGAGCGTCACTATGGTCCGCAGGCATTTTGCCAAGGGCGGCCTGCGGTTCCTGTCCGACCGGATTGCCACAGGCACGTTCCGCTTTGCCGGTTGGCTTCTTGCGCTGGCAACCCTGGGCGGGTTGGCGCTGCTGGCAGTGTGGTCTGTTTCCGGCCTCTGGCCGTTCCCGGATGCCATGCCGGCAAGTTACACGTTCAAAGCCTGGATGCGTGCACTGCCAGCCATCAGCGGACCGATGGCGACGACCTTCGAAATCGGCTTCCTGTCCGCCGCCATCGCCACACTCCTTTGCGTGCTTTGCCTTGCCAGCCCCTTGTCTGGCAAGGCGGCAAACCGGTTTGTGGACGCATCGCTTGCCTTGCCCCTGCTCGTGCCGCAAACTGCCTTCCTGTTCGGCCTGCAGATCGCCGCGATCAAGACCGGGCTCGGCTACGGCCTGACCGCGCTGGTTCTGGTCCATCTGGTGTTTGTCATGCCTTACGTCTTCCTGTCGCTCCGGCCGGCCTGGAAATCGCTGGACCCGCGATTTGCATTGGTAGCGGGGGCGCTGGGAAAATCCCGCACCCAAACCTTGCTGCGTATCGAGTTGCCGATGCTGATTCGCCCGGTACTGACCGCATTTGCAGTCGGCTTTGCCGTGTCTGCCGGCCTCTATCTGCCGACGCTCCTGATTGGCGCTGGCCGGATGCCGACCATAACCACCGAAGCTGTGGCACTGGCCGCCGGGGCCAACCGTCGCACCATCGGCGTTTATGCCTTCCTGCAGGCGGCAATCCCCTTTGCCGGATTTGTGCTTGCCTTTGCCGTTCCGGCATGGCTTTTCCGCAATCGCGCCGGTATGCGCGCGGCTTGACCGGACGGGACATGGCAGAGGCAGACAATCATGACAGCGGCCTGGCGCTTCAATCGGTTTCGATCCGGCTGGGCGAACGCTTGTTGCTGAGCGTCGATACCCATGTCGCTCCGGGCTCCGTGTTGACCGTCATGGGTCCGTCAGCCTCGGGAAAATCAACCCTGCTTGCTTTCATCGGCGGCTTTCTCGACAAGGCATTTTCTGCCTCGGGAACCGTGTTGATCGATGGCGAAGACATGACCGGCAAAAGTCCGCAAGAGCGCCATGCTGGCATCCTGTTTCAGGATCCGCTGCTGTTTCCCCACATGTCGGTTGGCGGGAATCTCCTGTTTGCCATTCCGAGCGCAGTCCGCACGCCATCCGAGCGGAATTCGATCGCGCGAAACATGCTCGCCGGTATGGAGCTGGAAGGCTGTTTCGACCATGATCCGGCGCGCCTTTCCGGTGGCCAGAAAGCCCGCGTCGCGCTGGCGCGGACGCTGGTTTCCGAACCCCGAGCGCTGCTGCTTGACGAGCCGTTTTCGAAACTCGACTCGGCGCTCCGCCAACAAATGCGCGAACTGGTGTTCAGCCTCGCACGGGAACGGGGCTTGCCGGTCGTGCTGGTTACACATGACCCGGCAGATGCCGATGCTGCCGGTGGCCAACTGGTCACCATCGGCTGAACGATGGCTGTGAACCTCAAAGATATTGGCCACGACCTGCCGGTTTCCGATGCCATTCCTGCACTTGAAAGCGCGCTGATTGAAAAAGGCCTGGCGGTGCTCGTCGCGCCGCCCGGCGCGGGCAAGACGACACTGGTGCCGCTGCGCCTGCTCGGAGCGCCTTGGCGCGGCGATGGAATGATCATTCTCCTCGAGCCCCGCCGCCTCGCCGCCCGCGCTGCTGCCCGGCGCATGGCCTTCCTCCTGGGCGAAGAAGTCGGACAGACCGTCGGCTACCGGATGCGGCTGGACCAGAAGGTCTCGGCAAAAACCCGCATTCTCGTCGTGACCGAAGGCGTCTTTGCCCGCATGGCGCTGGATGATCCGGAGCTCAAAGGCATCGCCTGCGTGCTGTTTGACGAGTTTCACGAGCGCAGTCTCGATGCCGATCTCGGCCTCGCGCTGGCGCTGGACATCCGTGACGGGCTGCGCCCGGATTTGCGGCTTCTGGTGATGTCGGCAACGCTCGATGGCGCGCGCGTGGCGACGTTGCTCGGCGACGCGCCGGTGATTGAAAGCAAGGGCCGTGCTTTTCCGGTCGAAATTCAACACGTGGAGCGCAAGGCGCAGGAGCGGCTGGACGACTGCGTTGTGCGGGCCATCCTTGATGCGCTGCATGACCATGACGGCAGCATCCTCGCCTTTCTGCCCGGCACCGGCGAAATCGCTTCCACCGCGCGCAAGCTTGAAGGGCGGCTGCCACCCAATGTCCGGTTGTTCCAGCTTTATGGCGCCATGGAGGGCGCGGCACAGGACGAGGCCATCCGGCCTGCGTTTGCGGGAACGCGCAAAGTCGTGTTGGCGACATCGATTGCCGAAACCTCGATCACCATCGACGGCGTGCGCATCGTCATCGACAGCGGCTACCAGCGCCTGCCGGTTTTCGAACCGGCATCCGGACTGACGCGCCTTGAAACGGTCCGCGCATCCAAGGCGTCTGTCGATCAGCGCGCAGGCCGCG
>JBGSHY010000070.1:0-83617 GCA_041751995.1 Rhizobiaceae bacterium
ACATCACGCTGCCTGGCACCGAGGGCCGGCTGCTCTCCGTCGCCATCATGATCTTCGGCGTGTCGCTGTTCCTGCGCCTGATCCAGGTGCTGTTCCGCCCGACGCGGGAAAGCTGGCGCTGCACCGGTTGCGGCCTCAGCAAGCATGAGGTCGATGCGATCCATTGCCGGCATTGCGGCACGCTGCTCAATCGCCCGCATGAAGGCCAGATGTGAGGCGGCGGACGGGCCGGACAAGCACAGGCCGGACGAGCAGCCAGGCTGCTCGTCCGGGATGCGACGGGTCTTAGATGTAATAGGCCTTGAGCGGCTCGAAGCCGTTGAAATTGACCGCCGAATAGGTGGTGGTGTAGGCGCCGGTGTTCTCGATCAGCACTTCATCACCGATGCACAGCGAAAGCGGCAGCGGATACGGGTTCTTTTCGTAGAGCACATCAGCCGAATCGCAGGTCGGGCCTGCCAGGACACATGGGGCAACAGCATCGCCGTCACGCGGGGTCGAGATCGGATAACGGATGGCTTCATCCATCGTCTCGGCCAAGCCGCCAAACTTGCCGATGTCCAGATAGACCCAGCGCTGGTTGTCGTTGTCAGCCTTCTTGGAAATCAAGACAACTTCCGTCTTGATGGTGCCGGCGTTGCCGACCATGCCGCGGCCCGGCTCGATAATGGTTTCCGGCAGGACATTGCCGAAATGCTTGCGCAGCGCGCCGAAAATCGCCTGGCCATAGGCCTGCGCCGACGGCACGTCCTTGAGGTAGCGGGTCGGAAAACCGCCGCCCATGTTGACGAGGCCGAGCACGATTCCTTCTTCAGCCAGCGTGGCGAAGACGCGCTTGGCATCGCCCAGCGCACGGTCCCAGGCGTCGAGATTGACCTGCTGCGAACCGACATGGAATGACACGCCCCACGGGGTGAGGCCAAGCGCCTTGGAGTGGCGCAGAACGTCGATTGCCATCGCCGGTACGCAGCCGAACTTGCGCGACAGCGGCCATTCGGCGCCTTCGCCATCGGTCAAGACGCGGCAGAACACTTTCGAGCCCGGTGCCACGCGGCCGATCTTTTCCGCTTCTTCAACGCAGTCGATCGCAAACAGGCGAATGCCCAGTTCAAAGGCGCGCGCCACATCGCGCTCCTTCTTGATCGTGTTGCCATAGGAAATGCGGTCAGCGGTCGCGCCGGCATCCATCGCCATTTCAATTTCCGCCACAGAAGCGCAATCGAAACTCGAGCCCATTGAGGCGAGCAAGCGCAGGATTTCCGGGGCCGGATTGGCCTTCACCGCGTAATAAATCTTGGAGTCCGGCATCGCCTTTTCAAAGGCATGGAAATTGTCGCGCACCACCTCAAGGTCCACCACAAGGCAGGGACCATTCGGACGTCGGGTGGCGAGGAAATCAAGTACGCGCTGTGTGGCCATGACGATGCTCCATTCTCCGGCGGTCATTCAAGACGCCGGCAAACCAGTTCTGGGATGAATGAACATCCCGATGACAAAGTGTGAGAATCACCTTCGTGGAACCAGCCGGTGGAGACCCCGGAACCACGAAAACGCTTCACACAGCGGGTGGACAAGGCCTATCGGCCAAATCCTCTTTGTCTGCCTTGGATTGGAGCTGCCTCCGCACTTAGGGCAATGATGGTGTGCCTCTTCAGAACCATTGGCTTTTGGACAGCCAACTGAGACCAAAAAAGCCCGCACCGTCGTTGCTTCAAGGCGTCCTCGGCCCTTGGTTGGACCGACCGGAAGGTATTACTTCCGGGTACCGTCCCGGTTGTTGACCGGGGGACGCCCACAGGCTCGTGCGACTTTGGGCAGGGCGCATATAGGACCGAAATCGTGACAAAACAATGAAAAATTTGAGCTTCGCAAAAAAACCTTTTTCGGCAACGCCAAATCATTCTATGTTCACTTTTATTGAACGAACGAGGAATGCTGATGGATACCCTGACACGCATGCGCGCCTTCATTGACGTGGTCGAAGCAGAGGGTTTTTCAGCCGCCGCACGAAAAATAGGCCGCTCCAAGGCGCTTTTGTCGAAATATGTCCGCGAACTCGAAGACGAGCTCGGCGCTTTGCTGCTCAACCGAACCACCCGCCAGTTTTCACTCACCGAGGCTGGCCACACCTACTTCCAGCGCGCTTCCCAACTGGTCCGCGAAATCGACACGCTGCAGGAGACGGTCCGCGACGCTTCCGGCGATGTCAAAGGCCGAATCAAGGTTTCGGCGCCGCGCTCGCTCGCTGATACATTCTATGGCCAATCCCTGATCGACTTTGCTGTGGCCAATCCGGACATCATCCTCGACATCCGCCTTGATGACCGGTTTGTCGATTTGGTCGAAGAAGGCTTTGACCTTGCCATCCGCATCACCCGCATGGACGACTCGTCCCTGATCGTCCGCCGCCTTGCGCCTTTCTCGATCTTGCCGGTTGCCTCGCCGGAGCTTCTGGCCAAGACGCCTGATTTGCAAAAACCACAGGACCTGTCGAGGCTCCCCTGCATTCTCGACACCAACGCCCGCACGCTGTCGAACTGGTCTTTCACCGGACCGGACGGCGACACGATCAATGTTTCAGTCAAGCCGCGCTTTGAGGTTAACAGCCCCTTCCCGGCCCGCCAGGCCGCAGTTGCCGGTCTTGGCTTTGCTTTGCTCCCTGATTTTGTTGCCGCACCTGAAATTGAAGCCGGACGGTTGGTTCGCATCTTGCCCGGCTACAAATGCGTTTCAGGCGGCGGCATTTATGCTGTTTACCCTCACCGGCGCTACCTTCCCGCAAAAGTGCGGGTGTTGGTTGACTACCTGTCGCATTGGTTCAAAACCCATGAGCCCGCCTGCGCTGAAAGCGGCAAGTGAGATCACACTTTGGCCGGAATTGCGCGGTGAATGAACACCCATGAAATTGTTCGGAAAACCTGTGAATGTCTCTGCCATGAGGGCCGTATTGATTGCCGCCCCGCTTTGCCTTTACGCGTTTCCGGCGCAAGTCCATCCGCACGTCTTTGCTGAAGCCAAACTCGAAATCATCATCGAACCAAATGGCAAGGTCGGCAAGCTCAGCCACGTCTGGCGCTTTGACGATGTCTTCTCCGAAACCGTGATGTTCGAATTCGACAAGGACGCCGACGGCAAGATCAATCTTGCCGAACAGGCTGAAATCTCCAAGACAATTGTCGAATCCATCGGCGACTACAATTATTTTGAAGCCGTCGCCAACAATGGGAAAGACACCAAAATGGCCAAGCCTGCCGACCTGCTGGCGTCTTTTGACAACAAGGTCCTGGTCATCAGCTATTCGAATGCGCCGGTCGAGCCGGTCCTGATGAAAGGCACCGTATCGTTCGGAATATACGATCCCACATTCTATACGGCCATTGACTTCATCGAAGACACTGATCTTGTCATCAAGGGCGCACCGCCAACTTGCAAATCCAAAGTCATCCGCCCGGATGCAGATGAAGCCTTGGCACAAAATCAGGGCAGCCTGACTGATGCCTTTTTCAACGACCCGCAAGGCACCGACATGTCGAAGATTTTCGCCACGCGTCTGGAGCTGACATGCCCATAACGAGACGCACTTTTTTCATGACAGGCGTAATACTGCTCGTTGCCACGGGTGCGGCGCTTGCCGCATCAAGCTCGCTTGGCATCGGTACCAACGAAGTCTCCGTCCAGCCAACCGGCATGTTTGCCGGTCTCTTCCACTGGATCAACATGCAGCAAAAGGAATTCTACCGAGCCATGACCGGCGCGCTGAAATCCATGCGCGACGATGGATCCAAGGCATGGCTGTTGGTCGGCCTATCATTTGCCTATGGCGTCTTCCATGCGGCCGGCCCAGGCCACGGCAAGGCTGTGATTTCCTCCTACATGGTCGCCAACGAGGTGACGCTCCGCCGCGGCATCATCCTGTCATTCATTTCGGCGTTCCTTCAGGCAGTCTCGGCACTTGTCATAGTCGGCGCGGCATTTCTCGTCCTGCGCGGCACGACGATCTCCATGGATGACGCCACAAGAGCCTTTGAAATAGCTTCATTCGCCTTGATCACCG
This sequence comes from Rhizobiaceae bacterium, assembly GCA_041751995.1. GTDB lineage: Bacteria > Pseudomonadota > Alphaproteobacteria > Rhizobiales > Rhizobiaceae > JANMEX01. The sequence continues at coordinate 4,055 of JBGSHY010000070.1, forward strand.
CGTTTGGCGCATGGCTGTTGTGGACCAAAACCTTAGGCCACAGTCATTCCCATGCCGCAGGTGCGCACACGTCTCTGGATCATCATGCACATGTTGATCACGATCACGCGCATCACGATCTTGCGCATCATGATCACAGTCACCATCACCATGATCACGCCCAAGACGAAGTCTGCGAAACCTGCGGCCATGCGCATGCGCCGGATCCGCAGCTGATCGCCCGTGACTTCTCGTGGAAAACCGCTTCCTCTGCTGTGCTTGCAGTCGGGCTGCGTCCTTGCTCCGGCGCGCTGATCGTCCTGACTTTCGCCATTCTCAACGGGCTGTATTTCGGCGGTATCATGTCGGTGCTGGCGATGGCGCTCGGAACTGCAATTACGGTTGCGACATTGGCCACATTGGCTGTCACGGCCAAGAACATCGCCCTGCGCCTGTCCAAACCATCGTCAACCGACCGCGTTCACCACATCATCGAGATTGGCGGCGCGGCAATGGTATTCCTGCTCGGATTGACCCTGCTCGGCGCATCACTTTCGGCTTAAGTACTTCCCGCGCAGCCAGAACACGATGTAAAATGACAGCATGAACAAAAGCGCGGCAAACCCGCCAAGCCAGGGCGAAATCTCGCCCAGCGCCAGCACGATCTTCGGCATGAACCAGAACAGCGCGCCGAAAAGCAGCAGGAAAATACCTGCCGCCAGCGCGCTCCGCTTGTCTTGCGGGCTCAACCGCGCAACCCCGCCAACGTCTTGATCTGCTTGCCGCCAGCATCAAAGTTGGACGGCGAAAGCCATGCCTCAAACGCCGGCTTGGCAATGGCCCAGTCATCATCGGTCATCGCATACCAAGCCGTGTCACGGCCCTCGCCCTTGATGATCATGTGCTTGCGGAACACGCCTTCGAACCTGAACCCAAACCGGTCTGCCCCGCGTTTCGATGGCTCATTGCGGTTGTTGCATTTCCACTCAAACCGCCTGTAGCCGAGATCGTCGAACACATGACGGGCAAACAGATAGAGCGCTTCGGTCGTCGCCGGCGTCTGTGAAACCAGCGGACCCCAGTAAATGTGGCCAATCTCGGTGACGCCATTGGCGGCGTCTGTGCGCAGATAGGTCTGGCGCCCGGCGATCCTGCCGCTCTTCTTGTCAACAACAGTGAAATAGATTGGATCGGCGCTGGCCTCGGCTTTGTCGAGCCATGGCTGAAATTCCGCACGGGTCTTCGGCGGGTATTCGCCAAGCCAGCGAAACCTGTCCAACGCGTCCGCCACGGATGAGGCTTCAAACAATCCATCGCCGTGCCTGGCCGCATTCAGCGGCTCCAGCCGTACAAACCGGCCATCCATCACGTTCCGCTGTGGCTGCTGGCGAGGCGTCCATTTGCTCAGATCTTCCAATTCCAGGCTCCATATGTTGCGCGGAACATAATGCCTGAATCCCGCAAGCGATATGTGCATTCCGACACAGGGCACAAAAAAAGACGGCTCTTGCGAACCGTCTTTCGGGAGTTGCCCGGCATGGGAGGAGCACCGGGGTATGGTTAAAGGATGCGCTCAATTGGTTAACAATGAATTAACCCCAAACAGCATTCAAACTTACGGTCAATAGAGTCCGAACAGCTTTGCAGCCGCGACAAGCAAAACTAGCGCGAGAGCTTTCATGATGCCCTCCCTAGCCAAAGCACTGATGCCCAAATGCGTGCCAACAATTGCCCCGGCAATCACTGCAGCAACGTAAAGCAAGATCTGCTGCGGCAAAACCGCAAAATTCGCATGCGCGCCGGCCAGCCCGGCGATCGAATTGCAGAGGATGAACACAGACGTGATGCCCGAAGCAGTCCGAACATCTGACCAGCCAGCAAAAACCAGGAGCGGCGAAAGAAAAATGCCGCCTCCAGTGCCGGTTAATCCGGCGAGAAAGCCGATTCCCGCGCCTGAGATAATGCCCGGAATCACCGGCAACTGTCGCACTGTCGGAAGGTTTTTAAGCATGCCGGGCAAAAGCAGCCTGACTGCTGATGCGATAAGAACAATGGCCACCAGCGGCTTGTAAAAATGCCCCGGCAAAGTGATCGCTCCGCCTAGGAACGCGAGTGGAACCGCGCCCAGAATCACCGGCCATGCGGTGCGCCAGTCAAACAATCCCGCCCGGATATACCGGACCGAAGAAAAGCTGGTGACCAGGACATTGAGAACAAGGGCAGTCGGGCGGATGACGGTCGCCTCAAGGCCAAAAAGCGCCATCAGGGCGATATAGGCAGATGCCCCGCCATGCCCCACGGATGTGAATAGAACAGCGCCCAGCATCATGCAGGCTGCCAATATCAGATCAAGGCTATCAAACGGCATAGAGTCCCCGTCGCACAAAAAGCGTTCTGTTTCAGGAATTTACAGAAGACGGGAGTTCGCGGCTCACCATGGCAACCGGCAGGGCGCACAGTCCGGCGCGGTTTCTGATAGCCAAGTCTTAAGGGAGAGGCGGAGCTTTGAAAAGCCCCGCCCAGTATTATCAGACCGCAGCTTTTGCCTGAGACACGGTCGCCTCAATATGGTCGATCAAAGCATCCGGCAACTGCAAGCGGCCGGCCAGGAGGTCAAGATAGCCGCGCTCGGCACGGGTTTCAGGATCGATGGCCAAACGTGAAGCGGTGTAAAGCTCCACCTTTTGCGCTTCCGTCTTCGCTGCATTGATGATGGCGTCGAGGTCAATCGGCGCTTCAAGCTCATGCGCAAGAAAGTTCTGTGCCTCGGCGTCAAGACCCGAAAGCGCCAGCTTATCGGCAATGCGGGCGCGCTCTTCGTCGTTGATATGGCCATCAGCACGGGCAGCGGAAATCATGGCACGCACCAGAACCAAGGCAAACTCCTTGGCTTCCTGCGATGCTACTGAAGGATCAAACCCGGAGCCTGTCGGAGCTTCGATCAGCACCGGCTCACCGCTCTGCGCAGTCTCGGCCGGAGTGCCGCCGGACTTGTAGTTCTGCCAGGCTTTGTAACCAAGACCGGCAATGGCTGCGAGACCGCCAAGCTTGACAGCAGAGCCTGTCAGGTTGCGTCCAGCCCTGGTGCCCAGCAGCACAGCGACAATCGCGCCGGTTGCCAACGGGTTTTTCTTCGCAAGATCTGCAGCTTGGCCTGCCTTGTCGCGAACGGTTCCGTTTGTGCCGGGCACATTGGTACCAAGCAATTCATCAAGCAATTTCTTCGGATCAAGCATCTCAGTCTCCAAGATAAAAGCTGCCGTTCACGGCGCGGTTGAAAAGTATGATGTCACCTGCACCATTACAATGTGATGACCAAAATTACCTCTTCGCTGCGACAATAACGCGGATGAGGTCAAAGCCATCCTTGCCGGACTCGACTGCGATGTCCTTGATGACCTTGTCGGGCGAAGAGACCGTATATCCGGCTTTGGTGATTGCAGCGGTGAGTTCCTCTGAAGTCAGATTGAACACCGGCGAAACTTCGGCGATCGTGCTGCTCTCAACCGCAGAGGCGATCGCGACAGCCGGGTTGCCCCCGCTGCTCGTCCCCAGCGCAGCCGGCGCCGCAAACGCCACGGCCACAGCAGTGCATGCGGCAAGCGACAGCTTCATTGGCCAGCGTTTGAAATAGACCAGAAACGGGCGCCAGTTTTTCCACAAATGCAGAACAAACGGGATGATCAAAACGAGGCTCAGCCATTCATGCATCTCGCGGAAATATTGCGTGCCGAGATGGAGGAAAAGCGCCAGTCCAGAGACCAGCGAGATCACAAAAAGCCAGGTCATCAGAGGAGTGGCGTATTTCTGAAATGTGTCGTTCATGGCAAAACTTCCTTGAGGTTTCAATGCGCGGCGTAGGCATTGCCGCTCTCAAGCTCAAGTTAAAGATTTGCAATGTTGACACGTCTGCCGGTTATGAGCCGATATGTCGCAGACCTCGTTTTTCGGCGAGAGCCACCTGCTTTTGACGTTCGGCATAGCGGGCCCGGTCTTTTTCCGTGCGCGCGTCATGACAGTGCGGACAGGAAAGCCCTTCGACATAGTATTCGCTCTCACGCTCTTCCGGTGTCAGAGGCGCGCGGCAGGCGCGGCAGAGGATTGCATCGCCAAGCGCAAGTCCGTGGCCAACCGTGACACGCTCGTCAAACACGAAACACTCGCCTTCCCAAAGGCTTTCCTGCGCAGGAACCTGCTCAAGATAGGCCAGGATTCCGCCCTTCAGATGATAGACATCTTCAATGCCGATCTCCTTGGCAAAGGCCGTCGCCTTTTCGCAGCGGATGCCGCCGGTGCAGAACATGGCGACTTTTTTTCCAGCAAAATCAGGCTTGTGAGCGCGCAGCCAATCGGGAAATTCGTTGAAAGACTTGGTGTTCGGGTCGACCGAACGGGCGAATTTGCCGACACGGAACTCATAGTCGTTGCGCGTGTCGATCACCACCGTATCCGGATCTGCAATCAGCGCATTCCAGTCTTTCGGCGCGACATAGGTGCCGACAACCTGCAGCGGATCGATGCCGGGAACACCCATGGTGACGATCTCTTTCTTGAGACGCACCTTCATGCGCAGGAACGGCATGGTCAAAGCGTGGCTATACTTGATTTCCATGTCGGAGATTTCGTCAATGGATTCAAGGAATTGCACCAGTTCTGAAATTGCAGCTGGTTTGCCTGCCACTGTGCCGTTGATGCCTTCGGAGGCGAGCAGCAGCGTGCCCTTGATGCCGAGCCGCCTGGTGATATCCAAAAGCGGCTGCTGGAATTCCGCATAGCGGTCAAAACGGGCAAAGCGGTAAAGCGCTGCGACCGTGAACGGGAGATTTGCGGATGTCTTTTCCATGTGCGTCCGTTTAGCCAATCTGCACCTTCAAACGCAATCGAAATACGCTCGAATGCCGTTCGAACCCAGCGCGAAATCATATCGATTTTGCGCGAATCTATCCACATCCAGCGGCGCTGCCTCAAAATGGTCCGAACGGAACGAGGTAGGGAAATTGGAACAGGAACTGATTCAAGAAGCCGGTGAAAGCGCACGCAGGCTGAACGTGGAAGCCGAGGCTTTGGCGGCCGTTGCTCTGGTCGAGTCTGGAGGGCGGGCGTTGACAGCTGTCAACAGCCGGCAAGAACCGTTGATCCGGTTTGAAGGCCACTACTTTGATAGAAGGCTGGACGGGGCTGAAAGGGCGAAGGCCCGCGAAGCCGGATTGTCATCGCCGATTGCTGGTGCCGTAAAAAATCCCCAAAGCCAAATGGCGAGATGGGCGCTTCTGGAAAGGGCAGCGGCGATCAATCGGCAGGCCGCTTTCGAAAGCACATCCTTTGGCGTTGGCCAGGTCATGGGGGCGCATTGGCAATGGCTGGGATACACAAGTGTGGACGAGTTGGTCGAAGTCGCAAGGGCGGGCCTTGGCGGCCAGATGCGGTTGATGGAGCGGTTCATTGAAAAGTCGGGCCTTGCTGATGCGTTGAGGCGCAAGGATTGGGCGAGTTTCGCGCGGGGCTATAATGGCCCGGGCTTCAAGAAAAACACTTATGACAGGAAACTTGCCGAGGCTTTTGCCCGGTTGAAGAGAGGCGACCTCTATCCATCTGAAACTTCGGCGTCGCAGGGCGATGAAATCCAAAATCTGCGTTTAGGGATGCGCGGCGAAGCGGTCGTCGATTTGCAGCGGCTGCTGACCGCGAATGGACATTTGGCCCCGCAAGACGGCATCTTTGGTGTGCAAACAGAAAGTGCCTTGAAACGACTTCAGAAAGACGCTGGTTTGAACCAAGACGGCGTCTTCGGCCCCGATACAAGGAAGGCCCTTGAAGCCGCGAATGCTCCGGGATATCCGCTGTCCGTTATCTGGAAATGGACAAAAAGCCTGTCGTCCTGGTTTCGCTAAATCGATTTAAAGAAAGTGGACAGCAATCAGGACTGGCGTTAGAGGAGCGGTGAAAATACATTGGTGCAACTGATATCAGGAGTCCGCCATGCAAAAGACCGAACAACTGCTCAAGGTTCTCAAAGGTCAGCCGGTCATTCCGGTCCTGTTGATCGACAACGCCAAGGACGCCGTGCCGCTGGCAAGGGCGCTAGCCGCTGGCGGCCTTCCGGCAATCGAAATCACGCTGCGCACAAAGGATGCACTTGATGCAATCAAGCGGGTTGCCGGTGAAGTCGAAAACTGCATCGTTGGCGCCGGCACCATTCTGGACACGAAACAGTATGAGAAGGCCGAAAAGGCTGGCTCGAAATTTATCGTCTCGCCGGGCTGCACCAAGGATTTGCGCAAAGCGGCAAACGACAGCGACGTCCCGCTGCTTCCGGGCGCCATCACGCCGAGCGAAGTCATGGAAATGTTTGCACACGGTTATTCGGTGTTGAAGTTCTTCCCGGCTGAACAGGCCGGCGGCGTCGCCATGCTGAAAGCGTTTTCGTCGCCCCTGTCCGGTGCAGTGTTCTGCCCGACCGGCGGCATCACGGAAAAGAACGCGATGGACTATCTGTCACTGCCAAATGTCGTCTGTGTCGGCGGATCATGGGTCGCACCAAAGGTTGCGGTGGAAGCCGGAGACTGGGCGACAGTCGAAAAGCTCGCCGCAGCGGCAGCAAAAATCCGCGGCTGATTTTTCGGAGAATAGAAAAGCGGGCCTTGATGGCCCGCTTTTTTGTATTCAGATCACTGGGTTTCGAACTTCGCAATGCGCAGGAAGTTCACAGCCTTGCCGGTAAACTTCCCGGCTTCGAGCGGGCCTTCCTGCGAGAACCCGGCGACATAGACTTCCGTCGGCGCGGCGCGAACCAGTGCCTGCGCATATTCCGGTGCAACGGGCTGGTTCTCGATCGCAACCGGCCCGCTGCTCAACGCAAAGCGCCCAATTTTCGGCGTCGGCGCTGTTGCCAACGACTTGCGGCCAGGCTTGGCGTCCTTTGAGTTCGGCTTGGCGCTCTTGGATGTGGTCTTGACGCCGGCATCAATTTCGACGGCGCCGTCTTCAATCATCGCGGCACGCATCGACGCGGCCGTGTTTGCCGACTTCAATTCAGGCGCGGGAACCGCAGCGACGACATCTTCACCCGCGATTTCGGCTTCGGCGGCCGGATCAGCGGCGGCAAGTGCGGCAATTTCATCAACCGGCGCATCCGGAGCAGACGCAGCTTCGCTTTCCTCACCCGGACGCGGCGTTGGAACCGCGACAGAGGCCAGCGAGGTCTCATGAGATTTCGGCTTCTTGGCCGGAACAGGAACAGTGCCAGCCAGGAAAGGTTCTTCAGCAACTGGCGCATCCTGCCCGAGCGCGGCCCGGATGGCAGCGGCTTCGGCTTCCGGATCGACCGGTTCGCCATTGCCGTTGGCGATTGCCGCAGCAATCACAGCCTGATCCGGCTGGACCGCTGCTTTTTGCACTGCTGCAAAGCGCGGCTTCTTGTTCGGAACTGGAACCGCGAAGGCGAGGGCTTCAGTCGCTTCCTGATTGGCCAAATCCGCAGCAGGGCGCGGGATTTCAAGTGCGTCCGCTTGCTCGCGGCGCGGCAAGGTCGCGACTATTGCCTGTGGCGCAGGCGCTTCCGGCAACGGCAATGGTTCTACAGGCGCAGCCTGCTTTTTAGATGACGGTTTCGGAGCAGCTGCAGCGACCGCTATTTCTTCTCCGCCGCCGACATCTTCCTCTTCGTCAGCACCACCGCCGAACAGGGCGGCCAGCAGCGTCTTGCGCTTGGTGCCTTCGGCGACACCGCCGCCCGCGATAATTGCGCCGCCGCCCCGCGCCTTGCGGGATTGGTAACTGGCAAGCGCAACGTCATATCCAGCCAGCGGTTTGCCGTCACTGGGCACATGAATCGTTTTGCCGTCGGGGAAAACAGCCATCAGGTCGCGGCGGTTCATGCGCGGCCAGTGGCGAACATTGCCGACATCCATGTGCACGAAAGGTGATCCTGAGCTAGGATAGTATCCGACACCGCCAGCTTGCACTTTCAAACCGGCATTTCGGAGTGTCTTCAATGAGACACCCGGAATGTAGAAATCCATCGCCTTGCCGCGAATGTGCTGGCTTTTTTCCGCAACGCCGTTGGAGCGTTTGCGCAGCATGGAATTGGTTGCAGGCGAACGATAACCGCCAATCACGTTGATATAGCCGTTGGCGCCTGACTTGCGGTAAACTTCCCAAATCACGTCAAACAGCAACGGATCCATCTTGGTCGGCTCATTGCGCCGCCAATCGCGAAGGGCACGGTTAAGCTTGTTCAGCCCGTCCTTCAGATATTTGCCATCACGCTTGTAGGTGATTTCGGAGCGCTCATTGAGATGAACGTGGAAAATCTTGAGTGTGCGGGTCTCGGCAAGCGCCTGCGGTGCTGCAAACATGGCAAAGCCAGCTGCTGCAAAAGCAACCGTCGTCTGCACCACTTTGGCTGCAAAAGCCTTTGCCAAGCGAGTTCCCGTCAAACCGCCCCTCATGTCCCTTTACCACCAGTCATAAAGTTGATCTTTCAGGCAAATTTTAGCCCTTCAGATTTTGTTCACCATGACCAGTGTCAACGGTTTTGGTTAACAGCCGATTAGTAAGACCAAAATTGCGTCAACCCGAAGGCAAATTCGCCTTCCGTTTGCCGCTCTTTATAACATGGTGAAGCCAAGGTAAACCACGCAAGCCCTGTGCGCGGAAATCCGGCGTTTTCAACACTTTAGGCGCTGATAGGTCGAGACACTAAGCCGCGTGGACAGCTTCGTCGGAGACTTCCTCCGGATCAATGCCGAATTCCTTGAGCTTGCGGTATAAGGTGGAGCGGCCGATACCAAGCCGGCGGGCAACTTCGCTCATCTGGCCATCATAATGTTGAATGGCGCGGCGGATGATCTCTTCTTCGATTTCCACCATCGGGCGCATATCACCTTCGCGGGTGAGAATTGGCAAAGCGCCGAACTCCGGCAACTGCAATGCAGGCGGCGGAGCGGCATCAAGCATTTCCTCGCGGTCGGCTTCCGGCAAGGATAGCGCGGATTCAATGCGTGAGGACTGCGAATAAATCTGCGGGAAGTCTTCAGGCTGCAGTTCGTGCCCGTCGCACATGACGACCGAACGGAACACCGCATTTTCCAACTGGCGCACATTTCCCGGCCATTCGAACGATTTCAGCATGGCAAGTGCGGCGGGTGATACGCCCTTCAGGTTCTTGCGGCCTTCTTCCGCGGCAAAGCGCGCCACAAAATGGCGGACGAGCCACGGAATGTCTTCCTGCCGCTCCCGCAGCGGCGGAACATGAATGGGGAACACGTTGAGACGGTAGTACAGGTCTTCGCGGAAATTGCCGTCGCGGACCTGATCGACCAGATTGCGATGCGTCGCGGAGATCAGGCGGATGTCGACCTTGACGGTTTTGCGTCCGCCGACAGGATCTATTTCACCTTCCTGGACAGCCCGCAGCAGCTTGACTTGCGCCGAGAGCGGCAAATCCCCGATCTCGTCAAGAAACAGTGTTCCGCCATCGGCCTCGACAAATTTGCCCATGTGCTTGTCGGCAGCGCCGGTGAAGGAGCCTTTTTCATGGCCAAACAGGATGCTTTCGACCAGATTGTCGGGAATGGCGCCGCAATTGACTGTGACAAACGGTTTGCCCCGGCGTTTACCGGAGCCCTGAATCGCCCGGGCGATCACTTCCTTGCCGACGCCAGATTCACCTTCGATGATGATCGGAATGTTTGATTGCGCAGCTTTTTCACCGAGCCGGATAACCCGTTCCATCGCTTCGCTGCGGGTGACAATGTCCTTGAATGTCAACGTTCCGGCGGCCGAACGCTTGATTTGCTTGAATGCGCCTTCCAGCGCTTCAACCTTTAGGGCGTTTGAAAGGGACACATGCAGACGTTCGGGAGAAACCGGTTTGACCACGAAATCGAAGGCACCGGCGCGCATTGCGGCAATCACGGTGTCAATCCCGCCCTGCCCGGTCTGGACAATCACCGGTACGTCGATTTCGCGTTCGCGCATACGCTCCAGAACGGTCATGCCGTCCATTTCCGGCATCACCAGATCCAGAATCACAACAGCGATGTCGTCACCGCCGGGACCTTCGAATGCTGCAAGCGCCTGAATGCCGTTTTCAACTGTTTGGCATGCGTAGCCCATGCGCGTGACCGCAGCCTCCAAAAGGCGTCGTTGCACCGGTTCGTCATCGACAATCAGTATTTTAATGGTCATTCAGCCCCATGTCCTTTCGCAAGGAATGGTCTAAGTCTGGCAGAAATGCCTGAAAATGCCCTCAAGAAAACCGGTGAATTGTCTGTTATCAAAATTCGCACATATATCGTTATGCTGGATTTCAGAGATGCCTGAACCGGCCGGAGAACATTGTTATGGTTGAACGCTTATATAAGCAGAAACTTAATCACGCAACGTCAATTGCGACACCTCAGGTGCAGTCCATGCCGGAAACCAGTGAGAATTTGCCAATTTGGGACCTTTCGGACCTTTATGCCGACCGTCAGTGCGCCGAATTGCTCGCAGATATTGAGACGGCTAAAGATAAATCTCTGGTCTTCGAATTGGCATGGAAGGGAAATTTGTTACCCGAATCACAAAAGTCCGGTGGTGGCGATCTGGCCCGGTCCATTGTCGAGTATGAAGTGCTGGAAGAGCTGATGGGACGCATCATGTCCTATGCCGGGCTTCTCTACGCAGAAGACAGCTCTAACCCGGAAAACGCAAAACTCTACGGTGACATCCAAGAGCAATTGACGGACGCCTCGTCGCATTTGTTGTTCTATGCGCTCGAATTCAACCAGATTGGCGACGCGGATTTGCAACGGGCAATGGATGAAAATCCGCAGCTTGGCCACTACCGGCCCTGGATCGACGACCTGCGCAAGGACAAGCCCTACCAGCTTGATGAAAAAACCGAACAACTGTTCCTGGAAAAATCGGTGACCGGGCGATCCGCCTGGAACCGCCTGTTCGACGAGACGATGACCGGCCTGCGTTTTGAGGTGAACGGCGAGCAGCTGCCGGTCGAGCGCACATTGAACCTGATGCAGGACGCGGACAGGGAAAGGCGCAAGGCTGGCGCGGAAGCCTTGGCCAAGACGTTTGGCGACAACATCCGCACCTTCACGCTGATCACCAACACGCTCGCCAAGGACAAGGAAATCTCCGACCGCTGGCGCGGCTTTGCCGACATCGCCGACTCGCGCCATCTGGCGAACAGGGTCGAGCGCGAAGTGGTCGATGCGCTTGCGGAAGCGGTGCGCCTCGCCTACCCGCGCCTGTCACACCGCTACTACGCGATGAAGGCCAAATGGCTCGGACTTGACCAATTACAGCACTATGACCGCAACGCACCGCTGCCGAGCGCACCCAAGGCGAAGATCGGCTGGGAGGCCGCGCGCGACACGGTGCTGGATGCCTATGGCGCGTTCTCCCCGGAAATGGCCGACATTGCCAAGCGCTTCTTCGACAGGCGATGGATTGACGCCAGCCTTCGTCCCGGCAAATCGCCCGGTGCCTTCGCCCACCCGACAGTGCCATCGGCGCACCCTTATGTGCTGATCAACTACCAGGGCAAGCCGCGTGATGTGATGACGCTGGCGCACGAGCTTGGCCATGGCGTGCATCAGGTCCTGGCCGGCCCGCGCGGACCGCTGATGAGCGCAACGCCGCTGACGCTGGCTGAAACCGCATCGGTGTTCGGCGAGATGCTGACCTTCCGTTCGCTGTTGGAACGGACGACTGATGCCGGCGAACGCAAGGCGATGCTGGCGCAGAAGGTCGAGGACATGATCAACACGGTCGTTCGCCAGATCGCCTTTTACCAGTTCGAGCGCAAGGTTCATACCGAGCGGCGCGGCGGCGAACTGACCGCCGACCGGATTGGCGAACTGTGGCTGGACATCCAGAAGGAAAGCCTCGGGTCATCCGTCAATTTCGGGCCCGGCTACGAGACCTTCTGGGCCTATATCCCGCATTTCATTCATTCGCCGTTTTACGTCTATGCCTACGCCTTCGGCGACTGTCTGGTGAACTCGATGTACGGGGTCTACCAGAATGCGCCGTCGGGCTTTCAGGAGAAATATTTCGACATGCTGCGCGCGGGCGGCACCAAGCACCATTCCGAATTGCTCGCACCATTCGGACTTGACGCCACCGATCCCGGCTTCTGGGACAAAGGGCTGTCGGTGATCGAAGGGTTGATCGACGAACTGGCGGCAATGGAATGAATGGTCAGGCCAGGCATGTCGCAAGCCGAACAAGCATGGCACAATCCGTCCGGTAAACATGGTCTTTGAATTCCATCGGTACCCGAAGCGCCCATGACGCAGCAGCCGCATCCTGAACTGCCGCCATTCGTCCTGCTTCAGGACGACATCCTTGGCGTGCGCCGGATGTTCGCCAAGCCGCGCGAAATCCTGATGGCACACTCTGAGGCCGATCTGGAAGCGGCGCTGGAGGCGGCAGAAACGGCCCGGCGCGACGGCAAGTGGCTGGCCGGCTATCTGTCGTTCGAGGCCGGTTATCTGCTGGAGGACAAGCTGAGGCCCTTGCTGCCCGAAGGCCGCTCGGTTCCGTTGATGCTGATGGGCGTTTTCGACGAGGCTGACATTGCCTCATTTCGCCCGCGCCAGCGCATGGACCCCGCCCCGCCCGCGCCGCTTGGCGAAGCCGTGCCATCATGGTCGCGGCAAGACTATGCGGAACGTTTTGCAAGACTGCGGCATCACATCGCGATGGGCGACTGCTACCAGGCCAACCTCACCTTTCCCGTCCATGCCAACTGGTCCGGTGATCCGCTGGCGATGTTCCACACGCTGACCGAGCGCCAACCGGTGCGGCATGGCGCGGTGGTCAATCTCGGTGGACCTTTGGTGTTGTCGCGCTCGCCGGAACTGTTCTTTGAAGTCGATGCAGACGGCTGGATCGAGACGCGGCCGATGAAGGGCACCGCCCGGCGCGGCAAGACACCGGAGGAAGACGAGGCGCTGCGCAAGGGCCTCAAGGGTGACGCCAAGAACCAGGCGGAAAACCGCATGATCGTCGACCTTTTGCGCAACGACATTTCGCGCATCACCACGGTCGGCTCGCTGCATGTGCCCGAACTCTTCACTGTCGAGACCTACCCGTCGCTGCATCAGATGATCAGCCGCATCAAGGCAAAGCTGTTGCCGGGCCTCGCGCTGCGCGACATCATGGCGGCGCTGTTTCCCTGCGGTTCGATCACCGGCGCGCCGAAAATCAGGGCGATGGAAATCCTGCACGATCTGGAAGGTCGGCCGCGCAATGTCTATTGCGGCTCGATTGGCTGGGTCGCGCCGGACGGACGCATGAGCTTTAATGTCGCAATCCGCACCGTGGTGCTGGAACAGAACGGCAAGGCCGTGTTCAATGTGGGCAGCGGCGTCATTTTCGACAGCAATGCGGATGAGGAGTATGACGAATGCCTGCTGAAAGCACGGTTCGCAGCCGGAGCGATCACGACTTCGGCCTGATCGAGACGCTGCGCTACGAGCCGGGACAAGGATGCATCCGCGCCGGCCGCCATCTCGACAGGCTGACGGAGTCTTCTCGCCATTTTCATCGCACGTTTGATCGCAATGAAGCGGCGCAATTGCTGGCTGGCATCCCGGCAGAGAAGACGCTGAGGGTCCGCCTGTTCCTAGACCAACAGGATAGGCTCTCCTGCACGATGCACGATTTCACGCCAGTGCCAGAGGGCACTGTTTGGAAAGTCGCCATTGCCAAAACAAAACTTGACAGCACGGACCCATTGCTCGCCCACAAGACATCGCGACGGGAGTTGTATGAAGCGGCGCGCGCCGAATTCCCTGCAGGTCAAGCTGACGAAGTGCTGATGGAAAACGAAAAGGGCTTCCTCTGCGAAGGGACCATCACCAGCCTGTTCATCAACCGGGGAAGCGAGTTCATCACCCCGCGTCTGTCACACGGACTGCTGCGCGGTGTGTTGCGCCAGGAATTGCTCGACACCGGATTGGCGTTTGAAGGCGATTTGACGCGTGGCGATCTTGCTACCGGCGCGATATTTGTCGGCAATTCGCTGCGCGGCCTGATCCCGGCGAAATTGATCGAGAGTGCATGATGTCGGAACCGAAAATCCACACACCTTATGACGGCAGCTCCAAACCCTTCACCATTGGCCTGAAGCCGCTCAATGTCAGCCAATGGATCGAAGTTGATCGGCACTTGCCGGGCTATCTCGATGAGAAAGCGCATCTGGCGGCGACCATTCCTGAAAAGGTCATTGTCTCGCAGGATAGCTCGCTGGCCGCCCAGATCGAAATCCGAGACCTGTTGGCGGATCATGTCGTCTCCAATTTTGCGGATGTCTATTCGCGGTCCGGCGACGTCATCACGGTCAAGCCTGCGGGCCGTACTGTTGATCTCAACGCCACGGACTTCCCGCCGATCCATGTCGCGGCAAGACTTGTGCAGGAAGATTTGGTTCTGATGACCAAGGGAGCGGAAGGCTGGCAGATGGCGGCAGCTTCTGTTTGTTTCCCGTCGGCCTGGACACTGCAGGAAAAGTTCGGCAGACCGATGCACGTCATCCACAGACCGGTGCCGGGCTTCAGCGAAGGCACGCGCAATGCGGGTCTGATCGAGCGCATGTTCGACAATCTGAGCCCGGCGCAGCCGGTCATCCGCTGGAACTGGTCGCTCTATGGCGATGACCGGCTTTACCATCCGGTGTCGGACAAGGGCATGAAACGCCGGTTCGGTGACGAAATTGAACCCCAAAACATCAAGTTGCGGCTGGAGCGCCAAACGCTGCGCAAACTGCCGATAAGTGGCGGCATGGTGTTCACCATCCGCATTCACGTTGACCCGTTGGAAGCGCTTGAAAACCATCCCGAAGGGCCTGCGCTCGCCGCCTCCATCGCCGAACAGGTCGAGGCGCTTTCGCCCGAAGAAATCGCCTACAAGGGCCTCGCAGACGAGCGCGAACGGCTGACCAAGCGCCTCATTTCGATCGCGGGGTTGCCGCCGAAGGTCTGAGTGTGGTTTAAGGGGACGTGGCAAAAATGTGATGTTGCCGCCGTTTTCGCGCGTCCGCGTTCAGGAGAAGTTTAATTGAAAGCATCGAAATGGCCGGTCCACGGCGAAATTACCGGTCCAATTGTCATGATCGGTTTCGGCTCTATAGGTCACGGAACAATCCCGCTGATTGAACGCCATTTCAAATTCGACAAGTCCCGAATGGTCGTCATTGACCCCAACAACGAAGACAAGCATCTGCTTGACGAGCGCGGGATCGCTTTCAAACAAACTGCCATCACCCACGAAAACTACCGCAAGGTTTTGACTCCGCTTTTGACCAACGGCCCCGGCCAGGGCTTCTGCGTCAATCTGTCGGTCGACACAGGTTCGCTCGACATCATGAAACTATGCCGCGAACTCGGCGTGCTTTATGTCGATACGGTCATCGAGCCATGGGTCGGTTTTTACTACAACAAGAACGCCGACAATGGTTCGCGCACCAACTACGCTCTGCGTGAAACGGTCAAGAAGGAACGCAAAGCCAACCCCGGCGGCACCACTGCGGTCTCTTGCTGCGGCGCAAATCCCGGCATGGTCTCCTGGTTCGTGAAGAAGGCGCTGGTTGATCTGGCAGCCGAGCTTGATCCAAAGCTCAAGGAGCCGAAATACAACGACCGCAAGGCCTGGGCCAAGCTGATGCAGAAGCTCGGCGTCAAGGGCGTGCACATTGCCGAACGCGACACGCAGCGGACCATCAACCCCAAGCCCTTCGGCGAGTTCCACAACACCTGGTCAGTTGAGGGCTTCATCTCCGAAGGCCTGCAACCGGCGGAATTGGGCTGGGGCACGCACGAGAAATGGAAGCCGAAGAATGCCAAGGGGCACAAAAAGGGCTCCAAGTGCGGCATCTATCTGGAGCAGCCGGGCGCGACGACGCAAGTGCGCACCTGGTGCCCGACGCTTGGCGCGCAGTTCGGCCTTCTGGTTACCCACAACGAGGCGATATCAATCGCCGACTATTACACGGTCAAAGGCGAAGACAGGAAAGCCGAATTCCGGCCAACCGCGCACTATGCCTACCATCCGTGCAATTCGGCAGTCGTCTCTCTGGACGAGATGTTCGGCAATGCTGGGACGAAACAGGCCAAGACCCATGTGCTGCATCCCGAGGAAATTCTCGACGGAGCGGACGAGCTTGGCGTGCTGCTCTACGGCCACAAGAAAAACGCTTATTGGTTCGGCTCGACCTTGGCAGTTGAAGAAGCCACAAAGCTGGCCCCGCTTCAAAACGCCACCGGGCTGCAGGTGACGTCCGCAGTCCTGGCAGGCATGGTCTGGGCACTGGAAAACCCGAAGGCGGGCATAGTCGAGTCCGACGAGATGGACTACCGGCGCTGCCTTGAAATCCAGAAGCCGTATCTTGGCAAGCTGAAGGGCTATTACACCGACTGGACCCCACTCGAAGGCCGTCCGGGCCTGTTCAAGGAAAACATCGACCAAAATGACCCTTGGCAATTCCGCAACGTGCTGGTTCAATGAGTGATTGAAATAGGGGCTGTAATGGATGAATATCCGTCACAGCCTTGTTTTCGCCGGTTTGGCGTGCTGCAAGGCTGTCATGCCCGCAAAGGCGGCGAAGTGGGGAGTTTATGAGATGACCAAGCGTTTTGGATATGCCGTTTTGGTGCTTTCCGGATTTTTGGCTTCATGCCAGACGTTTGACGTGAATACCGGACCGCGAATGTCGGCGCCAAAGCCAGCCGGAATTGACGGTGAGTGGGTTGATTCTCGCGGCATCAACACAGCGACGTTCACGGGCGGCACGTTCACATCCTTTGCCACCGACACCGGCAAGGTCGCGGCCCGCGGATCCTATACCTATCGCGATCAGCAGAATGTGGACCTCGCCTTTACCTCAATGATCCGCAATACGACTGTCAACGCAGCCTGCCTGGTGGTCATGCCGAGCCAGATGAACTGCACCACCTCATCCGGCGCAACGTTCACACTGGTGCGCAAGGCGGCAACGCCCGGCGGTGCACAGGTCATGTCCGCGCCAACCCCGGTGGTGCGGCCGGTCATCCAAGGCTGATTGACGGTAAATCAAGTGCTTTTTGAAAAGGCCCGCAACGCGGGCCTTTTTCTTGTTGATCTCGCGCATTGAAATGTTGCGTTCAGCCGCTAAGTTCCGCCCCAGCAAAAGGACGGCAATTCATGGAACTCACCACGACACTCGACCGCACCAAATCGCGCGCGCTTGGCGTTCTTCCGGCGGATCATCCGCCAGTCAAGATTGGCAAGGTCGGTGTGATGCTGGTCAATCTTGGCACGCCGGACGGAACCGATCCGGTGTCCATGCGGCGTTATTTGAAAGAGTTTCTTTCCGACAGACGCGTCATCGAATGGTCCCGGCTGTTCTGGTATCCGATCCTTTACGGCATTGTATTGAACACCCGCCCGAAGAAATCGGGCAAGGCCTACGAGCAAATTTGGAACAAGGAATTGAATGAATCGCCGCTGCGCACGTTTACAAGGGCGCAAGGCGACAAGCTGGCGGCAGCACTCAAGGATCATGACCATGTGATCGTCGATTGGGCAATGCGCTACGGCAACCCGTCAATGGAAAGCGTGCTGACGAAACTGCGCGAACAGGGCTGCGAGCGTGTGCTCTGCTTCCCGCTCTATCCGCAATATGCAGCAGCAACCACGGCATCGGTCAACGACAAGTTTTTTGAGGCGCTGGTGAAAACCCGCTACATGCCCGCCGTGCGCACTGTGCCGCAGTATCACGACGAACCTGTTTATATTGAAGCGCTGGCCCGCTCGATCGAGAAACATCTGGCAAGCCTGAGTTTCGAGCCGGAGATCGTTATTGCCTCCTATCACGGCATTCCTCAGAGCTACTTCAAAAAGGGCGACCCCTATCACTGCCATTGCATGAAGACGACGAGACTGTTGCGCGAGCGCCTTGGCTGGTCGAAGGAAAAGTTGATCACGACGTTCCAGTCGCGCTTTGGCCCGGAAGAATGGCTGCAGCCCTACACCGACAAGACGGTGGAGAAACTGGCCAAGGAAGGTGTCAAATCAATCGCCGTTTTCAATCCCGGATTTGCCTCGGACTGTCTTGAAACGCTGGAGGAAATCGCCGGCGAAGCAGGCGAGATTTTCCACCATGCAGGCGGGGTCAATTTCAGCCATATTCCGTGTCTCAATGACTCCGAAGATGGCATGGCGGTCATCGAGCACATGGTGCGTCGCGAACTGCAAGGCTGGATATAAGTCTTCGGCGCGCTGATCGAACCGTTTCAACTCGGATTGTTGTCATTAACCTGGCATAAACCGCGCACACTGATGTTGCGCGGCGAAGTCTGCTATTGTGCCAAAGCAATTGAATCGCACAGCTCCAATACCCAATTGATTCCAAACGTGGCGCAAAGGCGCCGCTGACAAGAGGCGGGAAACATGTTCCAGGGATTTGACATCATTATTCCAATACTCGTCGTATTGGCTTTTCTGTTTCTGTTTGCCGGTGTCAAAACCGTGCCGCAGGGTTTCAACTACACAGTCGAGCGGTTTGGACGATACACCCGGACGCTGACGCCGGGCCTCAACCTGATTGTTCCCTTCGTCGACCGCATCGGCGCGAAAATGAACATGATGGAACAGGTGATGGATGTTCCGACCCAGGAAGTCATCACCAAGGACAACGCCTCGGTCGCCGTCGACGGCGTCGCTTTCTTCCAGGTGCTGAACGCGCCGCAAGCTGCCTATCAGGTGGCCAACCTGCAGAATGCCATTTTGAACCTGACCATGACCAACATTCGAACCGTCATGGGTTCGATGGACCTTGACGAGCTTTTGTCCAACCGCGACGCCATCAACGGCCGGCTGCTCAACGTGGTTGATGAAGCCGCCCATCCGTGGGGCATCAAGATGACCCGCGTTGAAATCAAGGACATCAACCCGCCAAAGGATCTGGTCGAATCGATGGGCCGCCAGATGAAGGCCGAGCGTGACAAACGCGCGCAGATTCTCGATGCCGAAGGCGAGCGCGCCGCGCAGATCCTGCGCGCCGAAGGCCTGAAGCAGAGCCAGATTCTCGAAGCCGAAGGCAAGCGCGAAGCTTCGTTCCGCGACGCCGAGGCCCGCGAGCGTCTGGCGGAAGCCGAAGCCAAGGCAACCGAAATGGTCTCGATGGCCATCGCCAAGGGCGACGTGCAGGCGATCAACTATTTCGTTGCGCAGAAATACACCGAAGCCATGGCCAAGATCGGCTCGGCGCCAAACAGCAAGATTGTTCTGATGCCGATGGAAGCCTCCTCGCTGATCGGTTCTCTCGGCGGCATCAGCGCTATTGCCCGCGAAGTGTTCGGCTCCAATGAAGCGCCGAAATCAACCCCGCCGACCGCGCCGCGCAACCGCATTCCGCCGACCGGCGGCGCTTGAAAAGGACTGACGTCAAATGATCGCTCGTATCGTGGGTGAACTTGGCCCCTGGAACTGGGTCGCCATCGGCCTTGTCCTCCTGGTCATGGAAATAGCCTTGCCCGGCGTGTTCCTGCTGTGGTTCGGCATGGCGGCCATCGTTGTCGGCGCCTTGTCGATCATGTTCCACAATGCGGCCTTCTGGCCTTGGGAAGCGCAGATCGTCATCTTCCTGATCCTGTCGCTGGTGATGGCCTATTTCGGCAAGCGCATGATGGACAAGGGTGACGTGACTGACGAGCCGCTGCTCAACAAGCGCTCGGAGCAGTTGATCGGCCGTACGGCGACACTGGGCGAACCGATCAGGGAAGGCTACGGCCGCATCCGCCTTGATGACTCGCAGTGGCGTGTCAAAGGCCCCGACCTGCCCGCCGGTGCGCGGGTGAAAATTTCGGCGGTGGATGGCGGAGAACTGGTCGTCGAAGCGGCTTAACCGGCCACCAGCGGCATCTCGATGATAAAATATTGATGGCCGGGACCGGCGTGGCTTGAACCGCGCCGGTTCCGGCCATAGACATTATGCACTGGCGTAACTGTTCGGGCACCTATCCATGGCAGAAGAGTTTTCCGGCAAGACAAAAGGCTGGCTGTCAAGACTGCCGCGCTGGGCGCGCATTTTGTTGCTTGGCCTTTTATCGGTGCTCATTACCAAAGCCTATGAGACGCTGGTCGACGGACAAACGCTGGAGAGGGCAGTCGCCTACCAAGAGCAGGCGCTATCCAGCTTGCAGACTGTGACGCCGCAGGCGACATGGCTGCTTTTCCGCCAATCGCTTGGCTATAACAACAACGCGGCGCTGAAGAGCAGCAAATCCTATCAGGACGCGCTCAAGCGATGCCGCGAAATCGGCGGCCAGCAGCTGGTCGGCTATCTCGAAAGACATCCGGAAATCGGCGCTCTGCAAGTGCGTGGGGATGGTGAAGCCCTTTGCATCCCAGCATTGAAGCTGCTGCAGCCTGGTGAAGAAGCGCCATTCATTCCCGGCGAGAAACCGGATGGCTTGGCTCGCCTGCCCGCAGACGAAGCCTTGCGCCTGCCTCTGGTCCAGGGGCTTTGCAAAATGGCCTATGATTTCGCCGATCTTGCCCAAACCGAATGCATGAAGGCATCGACCGGCTCGGTAGCCGGGTGGGGGCAGGCCGTTTTCAGCGCCTCCAACGGCGTCGACTACACGATTGGCCGGCTGACGGTCAAAGCATTCGCTCCGGCAGCGGCGTTGGCCGACATTGTCCGCCACAACTACATCGACTGGAGCCCCGGCGTGATATTCCGCGTCGTTTTGCTGGTTCTTGGCCTTGCCGTTTCCGTGTGGCTGGCGGAGAAAATGCTGGACGCGTTCGGCGTCAATCTTGTGACGCTTGCAGCGTCTGCAGCCTTTGTCCCGGCATTTGCCATAATTTTCGCCACTTTAGGCGCAGTCCTGTCCTGGTATGCCGCAGCAGCAGCGCTCTACATCGGCCAGAGTTTCGTCAAGCTGATCCTGATACCGCTGGCAGTAACGGGTGGCTTCCTGACCACAACCGCGTTCGGCGCATTTCTTGAAGCGGGCAAGCACCAGACCACCAAGCTGGCGAGCAAAAAGCTCGACATTTGACAGGAATCGGCAGTCCGCATTCAAGCCGCGCCAATTCGCAACAGATCGTGAATGTGGATGATGCCGACCGGGCGGTTGTTGTCGGTGACCATCAGGGCGGTAATGGCTGATGCGTTGGCAATGTCGAGCGCCTTGGCGACAAGCATGTCCGGTTTGATGGTTTTCGGCGAACGCGTCATGACCTCATCCACAGACATGGAAAGCAGATCAAGATTGATTTTCCGGCGCAAGTCACCGTCGGTGATGATCCCGGTCAGCAATCCGTCGCCGGATACGACACCGACACAGCCAAAGCCCTTGCCGGTGATTTCCATGATCGCATCGCGCATGCCGGTGCCGGATTTTACCAGCGGGATGCGTTCATCGCGGTGCATGATGTCGCCGACATGCGTCAGACTTGCGCCGAGTTTGCCGCCAGGGTGGAACTTGTGAAAGTCGCCTGCGGTGAACCCGCGCGATTCCAAAAGCGCAACGGCCAATGCATCGCCGATGGCAAGCTGCATCAGTGTCGACGTGGTCGGAGCAAGGCCATGCGGACAGGCTTCGACCGCTTTCGGCAGCTTCAGGACAACATCGGATTCGCGCGCCAACGTCGAGTTTGCCCCGGAAGTCACCGCAACCAACGGAATGCGATAGCGGCGCGAATAGGCGACGATGCCTTTCAGCTCCGCTGTTTCACCGGACCAGGACATCGCCAGGATCACGTCATCATGGGCAATCATGCCCAGATCACCATGATTGGCTTCTGCCGGATGAACGAAAAAGGATGGCGTGCCAGTCGAAGCCAGCGTTGCCGCGATCTTGGAGCCGATGTGGCCACTTTTGCCGACACCGGTGACAATCACCCGGCCCTTGCCTGCAGCCAGCGTCTGCACAGCAGCGGCAAATGGCTCGGCCAAACCATTGTCGAGCGCTTCGATCAGGCTGGTCAGGCCGCCAAGTTCAGCGGCGATGGTGCGCATGGCGCTCTTGGCGGCTTCGCTGGATAGGGATGACTTGGCTGTCGTGTTCATGCCGCTGGTTAAATCAACAGCGCGAAAAGTGCAAAGCCGATTTGAAAATCAAGCCAAAAGGACAATCCGAAACGAAGCGTTAACCATGGGTGTTTACGTTTCGGTGACAGTTTCTGCATTTCCGAAGGTGGTTATGGGCCCGTCCCGACGCAAGAAGGCGCATTTGACCGGCAATTTGCCGCGCATTTCATTGGCGCTGGCATGCGCCATGATGCTGTGCGTCCCGCTTTCCAAATCCTTTGCACAGGAAAGCGGCTTGCGCGGCACCGTCAAGGAATCCGGGCAGGAAGTGGTCGACCCGCTCAACAAGAAGAAGAAAAAGAAAGTCAGCAAGCTTGGCGCCGCGCAAGCCGCGGCACCCGAGCCAGTTGTCCGCTATGAACCGGTGGATCTTGATCCGGATGCCAATCCCGATGATTTGCCGGATGTCGCCGGTGATCAGCCGGCCATTTCATCGAACGAGGGCTCAGCGCCAGCGAGACCAATTGCGGCAAACCCAGTTGACAAAAGCGGCGAGCCGGACACGATGGCTTCTGCCAACACCTCTGCTGCTCCGCTGGACAAGCAAACCACCGGCACGGCTGTCCGCGAAGATGAGGCGCCTGCGCCATTCAGCGCGGTTCAAAGCGATGGCGAACTGGAACGTGATGGCACTGCGCGGGCGAAGAAAGACAATTTGAAAGAAGCGCCCATCGAGGGTCTGGACAAGACTGGCGAGACCGACCCATATGCTGCACCAGGCATTGTTGCCGGTGCATTCACACTGCGCCCGACTCTCGAACAGGGCATGCGCTGGACCAACAATTCCGACGGATCGGCCACCGGAGGCGAAGCGTTCATATCGGAAACGAATGTAAAACTGCGCGCCGAATCCAACTGGCTCCGCCACCGCCTGAACCTCGAGGCGACGGGTGGTTTCCGCAAAACCATTTCCGGTGAAGAACTGTCTGAACCGACATTCGGATTGTCTGCAGACCTTCAGCTGGATGTCTCTACTTCGACACAGGTCAACGCGAAGGCAAGCTGGGACCGTTCGGTGGAATCTGCCTCTGCCCCGGCGTTGATGACCGGTCCGTTCACACGGCCGGTGCTTGATACATTGCGTGCAAGCCTTGGTGCGACCTATGACCCGGGCCTGTTCGGCGTCACGGCGACCGGGCAAGTGACGCGGCAAGCCTATGGTGATGCAACCGACTCGCTCGGCGTTGCCGTGCCGCAGGATGACCGCAACAACACGTTTGCTTCGCTCACACTACGCGGCAGCTATGACCTTTCGCCTGTCCTGATGCCCTTCATTGAGCTCGAGGCGGGAAGGCGCTTCTACGACAAGACACTGGATTCC
This sequence comes from Rhizobiaceae bacterium, assembly GCA_041751995.1. GTDB lineage: Bacteria > Pseudomonadota > Alphaproteobacteria > Rhizobiales > Rhizobiaceae > JANMEX01. Next base: position 27,445 of record JBGSHY010000070.1, read on the forward strand.
TACGGCAAAGCCAGATCCGCCTACCGCTATGGCGCAAGAGCCGGCGTCGCCGCAAACCTTGGCGAAAAACTGTCTGGAGAAATTGCGGCAGGCTGGCTGATGGAAGACATCGACGATACCTCCCTAAGTGACGTATCCGGTCTCGACATTCGCGGCACAATGAATTGGTCACCGCAGCGGGGCACCAATGTGGCGCTGGGCCTTGCCACAACAGTGGAAGGCTCAACCGTTGCCGCTTCTTCCGGCTCGGTGCTCTATTCGGCTGACGCCAAACTGACTCACAGTCTGCGTGACAATCTGGATGCCAACTTCGCGCTGGGAGCTGGCTGGCGGATCTATGAAAAAGGTTTTTATCAGGACACGATCTTCTCGGGAGAGGCCGGCATGACCTGGTGGATGAATCGATACGCCGGGCTCAATGGCCGTATCCGCCATGAACAGGTGCTCAACGCCGATGCCGCCCGCGCCTACGGTGCGACCAGTGTATATCTCGGTGTCACCTTGCGCCGCTAATCTCAGCGGCCGGTCTTGCGGCGTTCAAGCGGTTCCGTGCTTGCCAACAGCGCCTTGGCGATTTCGGCAATATTGTCATGCAGATCTGGCCGCCAGAGCGCGAATGCAAGGTTGGCCTCAACGAAGCCTTCTTTTGAACCGCAGTCGAACGTGCGCCCGGTGAAATGGCTGCCGTAGAACGGTTGATCCTTCATCAGCTTCAGCATCGCGTCCGTCAGCTGGATTTCGTTGCCGGTGCCGCGCTCCTGCGTTTCCAGATAGCTGAAAATCTCCGGCTGCAGGATATAGCGTCCGTTGATGTATAGATTCGACGGCGCTGTACCGGCCTTCGGTTTTTCAACCATCCCGTTAATACGGAACCCGGTAAACGCGTCCTCGCCCCGACCGACAATGCCATACTTGTGCGCCTGATCCGGTTCACATTCCTGAACTGCAATAATGTTGCTTCCGGTTTCAGCGTAGAGTTCCACCATTTCCTTCAGGCAGCCTTGTTCGGCTTGCATGATCATGTCGGGCAGAAGAAGAGCAAACGGTTCGTCGCCAACCAGATCGCGGGCGCACCAGACCGCGTGCCCCAAGCCAAGCGGCACCTGCTGGCGGGTGAATGACGTGGTGCCAGGCGCAGGCTGAATCCGCTGGAGGCGCGCCAACTCTTCGTCTCTGCCACGTTCAGAGAGCGTATTGTAAAGTTCGAACTGGACATCGAAATAGTCCTCGATGACCCCCTTGTTGCGTCCCGTCACGAAAATGAAATGCTCGATCCCGGCTTCACGGGCTTCGTCGACAACATATTGGATGACCGGCTTGTCCACCACCGTGAGCATCTCTTTCGGGATTGCCTTGGTCGCAGGCAGGAAACGTGTTCCAAGACCTGCAACCGGGAAGACGGCCTTGCGGATTTTACGGCGGACTGCGGTCATCAAAATTGGTCCTTGTTTCAGCCGGACACTTTCACGACAAATTTGAGATTCAGATAATGGCGTATCGCGCCGCGAACCCGAACATCGCTTATTGCATGCGCTTTATAGGTGTTGCTTCAAACATGGTAAACCAAATCCTAACCCGGCCGAGCGAAGATTGGCGTCGAATCGCCAAAATTCAAAGGAGCGCAAGCCATGACGCATGACATATTGACCCGCCGCCAACTGTTGGCCGGTGTCACCGCGCTGCTTGCAACCGCAGGACTGCCGTCGGCGGCGGTCGCGGATGCAGGGTTTCGCGGATTTGTGGCAAGCTTTGCAAATGTTGCGGCAAAGAACGGTATCTCGCCTGCCACCTACCGCGCAGCATTCGCCGGAATCAACCAGATCGACAGCGAAGTCCTGATCAAGGCCCGGACGCAGCCGGAGTTCAAAGCGCCGGTTTGGGACTATTTCGACAATCGCGTGCACGAGCGTTCGGTAGAAAATGGCCAGGCCATGGCAAGCAAGTACAAGAAATGGCTGGACCGGATTGAATCCGGCTACGGTGTCGACAGGAATATTCTGCTGGCAATCTGGTCGATGGAAACCAACTACGGCGAAATTCTCAAGCGTCCTGAAGTCGTACGCTCGACGATACGATCACTGGCGACACTGGCCTATGCTGACAAGCGCCGGGCAAAATATGCCCGATCGCAATTGATTGCGGCCCTGAAGATCCTGCAGCGGGGCGACATATCGGTCAAGGGTTTGCAAGGTTCCTGGGCAGGTGCCATGGGCCATACCCAATTCATTCCGACCAGCTTTTTGCTCTATGGCGTTGACATGGATGGCGATGGACGCCGCGACATCTGGAACTCCGTGCCGGATGCGCTGGCTTCATCTGCCAATCTGTTGCGCAAGAATGGCTGGCAAGGCGGCCGGACCTGGGGCTACGAGGTTGCGCTACCGGGATCGGGGAAATTCCCCGCAGGCGCGCTCAGCCTCGACAAATGGTCCTCGCTCGGCGTTCGGCGAGCCAATGGCAAGCCATTCCGAAACGGCGGCGACAGCGCAACGCTGAAGCTGCCTGACGGGCGCGGCGGCCCCGCATTTTTGATGCTGAAGAACTTTCGTGTGATCAAGGCCTACAACAACGCGGACAAATATGCGCTGGCGGTTGGTCTCCTCGCCGACCGCATCGCCGGCAACAAGGAGTTGGTGCGCGATTGGAAGCGTCCATTCACGCTGCTCAGCATCCCCGAAAAAGAGGAACTGCAGGCGCGTTTGGCAAAATCCGGCTTTTACGACGGCAAGACGGATGGCAATATCGGCTCTGGCACCAAGGCAGCTATTCTGGCCTACCAGCAGGCTGCCGGGTTGACGCCGGACGGCTATCCAAGCAAAGAACTGCTGGATTTCATGCGCGGCCGCTAGGCAGGACCTGCCGGATCGAACCCGCAACCGCAAAAGGCAGGACTATTGAGCACACTGCGCGCAAAACTTTTGGCTACTGGCTTGGCAGCGACATTCGCGCTGCCCGTGGCTGTGGTTGGGCAAAGCGCGGCCCAGGAACGACGGTCACCGTCCATCCTTGAGTTCTTTGGCATCAAGCCAGCAAAGCAGCGCGTTATCCTTCTTCCAGATGACCGGCCAAAAAAGAAGAAGATTTCCAAGTCATCAAAGTCCACGGGGCGCAAGAAACCCAAGGCGGGCGAAGCTTTTTCGACAGCCGGCGCAGATGGGGCCAGGCCAAGTGATGGCGCGGCGCCTGCAATCCCGGAAAAGACCATCGACGCAAAGTCAGTGCTTGTAGTCGGCGATTTCATGGCCAGCGGCCTGGCGGAAGGGTTGGAAACCGCGTTTGAAACCGAGGCCGGCGTGCGCATCATCGACAAGTCGTTTGGATCTTCCGGTTTTGTACGTAACGATGTCTACAATTGGCCGCAGAATATTGCAGGGCTGATTGGCGAAACCAAGCCAAGCGTTGTTGTGGTCATGGTTGGCACGAACGACCGGCAGCAAATGAAAGTTGGCGGCACGCGTGAACAAATCCAAAGCCCGGCCTGGACAGCAGAATATGATCAACGGGTCAGTTCGTTTACAACAGCTTTGAAAACCTCCGGTGTTCCTGTCGTTTGGGTTGGCTTGCCGCCATTCAAACAGCAGACAATGAGCGCCGGTATTCTCGCCTTCAACGATTTGTATCAGAAGAAGGCTGAAAGCATTTCCGGTCAGTTTGTCGACATTTGGGATGGATTCCTGGACGATCAGGGCGCTTTTACGATCAATGGCTTCGACTTTACCGGCCAGCCTGCAAAGCTGCGCGCAAGCGATGGCATCAACCTGACGACGGCAGGAAAACGCAAGGCCGCCTTTTTTGCCGAGAAGCCAATCCGGATCGCGCTCGGAACGCTGCCGCAAACCACGCCGTTGGCGATATCGCTTGGGCCCTTCTCGCTGCCCGGGCCGGTTCGTCCGGCCAGTGCGCTACCCGAAAACATCACCAGCCTGCCGCCGATTTCACTTTTTGATCCAGCCTTTGACGGCGATGGCGGGTTGATGGGTGGTGGTATTGCACCAACCCCGATGGCCGCAACATTGCCAGCGACCGCGCTTTACCAGCGTGGCGAAATGCCCAAACCCCAGCCAGGCCGCGTTGATGAACTGCGCGTGAGTGACAAAATCTCGCCACTGCCGACCGGTCAAACCGGCAGCGTCGTTAAAAATCCTTGAACGGCTAGTTCAGCGGAGAGCTTCAAGTTTCTTTGAAATAAGCCAAGCTGCCGGCAATGCCAAAATGGCCCCTGCCGCCGCTGCGATTGAAATCTCGGAAGCGCCGTCCTTACCGATGGTCAATGCAGCAATGACTGCAACGCCAGCCAGCACTGTGCCAGCCAGAATGTAGATATAACCGAAAAGCTTGCCCATGAAAAATCCCCCGCGCCCGGTTCGGGCGCAGCCGCTGCCGGTCAACCTTTGACCAGCTTCGGGCAGGACATTCATCCCGGCAAAGATGCAAAACCTTGATTTATCTCAAGCGTTTTGCAGACAATCAGCGTGGCAGGACGCTGATGCCCATCAAGGCTTCGTCAATCGAGCGCGCAGCCTGACGGCCTTCGCGGATTGCCCAGACGACGAGTGACTGGCCGCGCCGCACGTCGCCGGCAGCATACACCTTGTCGATATTGGTGCGGTAGTCATTGGTGTTGGCAACGACATTGGTCGAGCCGCGCTTGTCGGTCGTGGCGGCAATGCCATCGCCCAACTGATCGACAAGGCCGCCAGCCAAAGGCCCGGCAAAGCCGATAGCGACGAATGCCAGATCGGCTTTGATGAAAAACTCCTTGCCGGCAATCGGCTTGCGCTTTTCATCGACTTCGCAGCATTTCACATGGGTGAGCACACCGTCTTCGCCGACAAAAGCCAGCGTCGCCACCTGAAACTCGCGCTCCGCGCCTTCGGCCTGCGACGAAGAGGTGCGCATCTTGGTCGCCCAATAGGGCCAGACAGAAAGCTTGTCTTCCTTCTCCGGCGGCTGCGGGCGGATGTCGAGTTGGGTAACGCGCACCGCGCCTTGGCGAAACGCCGTGCCGACACAGTCAGATGCCGTGTCGCCGCCGCCAATGACGACGACGTGCTTGCCTCCGGCAACAATCGCCTCAGCGGGCCATGCGCTCGACTGGATATCTTCGCCGCCGACACGCTTGTTCTGCTGCACCAGATACGGCATCGCATCATGAACGCCCGCCAGCTCTATACCAGGAATGCCGGCCGGACGCGGCTTTTCGGAGCCGCCACAATATAGCACAGCGTCATAGGCAGCGGTGAGCTCATCCATGCTCTTGTCGGTGCCGACATTGACGTTGCAGAAGAACGTCACGCCTTCGCCCTTCATCTGCTCGACGCGGCGGTCAATGAAGTGTTTCTCCATCTTGAAGTCCGGAATGCCGAAGCGAAGGAGGCCGCCGACCTTGGATTCGCGCTCATAGACATGAACGTCGTGCCCGGCGCGGCCAAGCTGCTGCGCCGCAGCCATGCCTGCAGGCCCGGAGCCGATGATCGCCACGCGCTTGCCGGTCTTCTTGTCCGACGGCTGCGGCACGATATGGCCAAGCTCATAGGCCTTGTCGGCAATCGCCTGCTCAACGGTCTTGATCGCCACCGGCGCATCTTCGAGGTTCAGCGTGCAGGCTTCCTCGCATGGCGCCGGGCAGATGCGGCCGGTGAATTCCGGAAAATTGTTGGTCGAATGCAGATTGCGGATCGCATTGTCCCAGTCGCCATTGTAGACGAGGTCATTCCAATCCGGAATCTGGTTGTGCACCGGACAGCCCGTATCACCATGGCAATAGGGCACACCGCAGTCCATGCAGCGGGCTGCCTGTTTCTGCACCTCGGTCCCGCTCATCGGCAGCGTGAATTCGCGGAAATGGCGAATACGGTCGGAAGCCGGCTGATACTTCGCCACCTGCCGGTCAATCTCGAGAAAACCTGTTACCTTGCCCATCGATTTTCTCCCTATTCCGCTGCCACGCTCATGCGTGCCTGTTCCATTTCGATGAGCGCACGACGGTATTCGACCGGCATCACTTTGCGGAACTTGGCGCGGTAGCTGGCCCAATTGTCGAGTATGGTTTTCGCGCGCGTGGAACCTGAAAAGTGCATGTGGTTCGAGATCAGTTGATAGAGCCGCTCTTCGTCGTGCCGCGTCATGTCGCCGGAGACGTCCACACGCCCCTTGTGCGCCAGGTCACCGCCGTGGTGATGCAGCTTTTCGAGAAGATCATCCTCTTCCGGCACCGGCTCCAGTTCAACCATCGCCATGTTGCAGCGTTGGGCAAAATCGCCGGCTTCATCCAGCACATAGGCGACACCGCCGGACATGCCGGCTGCAAAGTTGCGGCCGGTCTGGCCAAGCACGACGACCACGCCGCCAGTCATGTATTCGCAGCCATGGTCGCCCACGCCTTCGACCACGGCGATGGCGCCGGAGTTGCGCACGGCAAAACGCTCACCCGCAACGCCGCGGAAATACACTTCGCCTTCGGTCGCGCCGTAGAGCACCGTGTTGCCGACAATGATCGATTCTTCGGCGACAATCTTTGACTTGTCCGACGGGCGAATGATGATGCGCCCGCCCGACAGGCCTTTGCCGACATAATCATTGCCGTCACCGGTCAGTTCGAAGGTGATGCCCCGCATGAGGAACGCCCCGAACGACTGTCCGGCTGTGCCGGCCAGCTTAACGGTGATCGTGTCGTCCGGAAGCCCCTTCTGGCCATAACGCTTGGCAACCGCACCCGAAAGCATGGCGCCGGCGGAACGGTCGACGTTCTTGATCTCGGTGTTGATCTCGACCTTCTGTTTGCGATCCAACGCGGGCTGCGCCTCGGCAATCAGCTTGCGGTCGAGAATATCGATGATCGGATGAACCTGCCGCTGTGTCCAATACGTGTCTTCAACTGCCGCTTCCGGCTTGTGGAAGATCTTGGTAAAGTCCAGCCCCTTGGCTTTCCACAGCGAAATCGCCGTTTCCTTTTCCAGGAGTTCGGAACGCCCGATCAACTCCTCCATCTTGCGCACGCCCATGGCGGCCATCAGCTGGCGCACCTCTTCGGCGACGAAGAAGAAATAGTTGATGACATGTTCCGGCGTGCCCTTGAAGCGCTTGCGCAAGACAGGATCCTGCGTCGCGACGCCGACCGGGCACGTATTGAGATGGCACTTGCGCATCATGATGCAGCCAGCAGCAATCAGCGGCGCGGTCGAAAAGCCGAACTCGTCGGCACCCAGAAGGGCGCCCACAATGACGTCACGACCCGTCCGCAGACCGCCATCGACCTGCAGGGCGATGCGCGAGCGCAGACCGTTGAGCACCAGCGTCTGCTGGGTTTCGGCAAGGCCGATTTCCCAAGGCGAACCGGCGTGCTTGATCGACGTCAGAGGCGAAGCGCCGGTGCCGCCATCATAGCCGGAAATCGTGATGTGGTCGGCGCGCGCCTTGGCGACACCGGCGGCAACGGTGCCGACGCCGACTTCGGAGACGAGCTTGACCGAGACGTCCGCTTCCGGATTGACGTTCTTCAGATCGTAGATCAGCTGCGCCAAATCTTCGATCGAGTAGATGTCATGATGCGGCGGTGGTGAAATGAGGCCGACGCCCGGCGTTGAATGGCGCGTCTTGGCGATCGTCGCGTCAACCTTGTGGCCGGGCAGCTGGCCGCCTTCGCCGGGCTTTGCGCCCTGCGCGACCTTGATTTGCATCATGTCGGAATTGACCAGATATTCCGCCGTCACGCCGAACCGACCCGAAGCGACCTGCTTGATCGCCGAGCGTTCCGGGTTGCGCGAGCCGTCCGGCAACGGCAGATAGCGGTCCGGCTCTTCGCCGCCCTCGCCCGTGTTCGACTTGCCGCCGATCCGGTTCATCGCCACGGCGAGCGTTGCATGGGCTTCACGCGAGATCGAGCCGAACGACATGGCGCCCGTGGAGAAGCGCTTGACGATGTCCGCGGCGGATTCGACATGCTCGACCGGGATCGGCGTGCGGGCAGCCTCTTCAGCCTTCTTGATCTTGAAGAGGCCACGGATGGTCTGCGCCTTGGACGCCTTGTCGTTTACCATCGCCGAATATTCGGCAAAAGTGTCCGGGTCCGACTGGCGCACGGCGTGCTGCAGCTTGGCCACCGCATCGGGCGACCACAAATGCGCCTCGCCGCGCTTGCGGAATACATATTCGCCGCCGACTTCCAGCGTTGTTGCCAGCACCGGGTCGTCGGAAAAGGCCAAGAAATGACGGCGGCGGGTTTCTTCCGCGACCTCTTCGATACCGACGCCTTCGATGTTCGAAGCCGTGCCGGTGAAATATTTGGCGACAAAGTCCGACTTCAGCCCGATTGCGTCAAATATCTGCGCGCCGCAATAGGACTGGTAGGTCGAGATGCCCATCTTGGACATGACCTTGAGGATGCCTTTGCCGACCGACTTGATGTAGCGGTAAACCAACTCGTCCTTGGCGACTTCCGGCGGGAAATCGCCGCGCTCGTGCATGTCCTCGAGCGTTTCGAAAGCCAGATACGGATTGATCGCTTCCGCGCCATAGCCGGCCAGGCAGCAGAAGTGATGCACTTCGCGCGGTTCGCCGGTTTCAAGCACAAGGCCGGCTGCGGTGCGCAGACCCTTGCGGATCAGGTGATGATGCACGGCCGCCGTCGCCAAAAGCGACGGGATCGGGATGCGGTCTGGTCCGACCTGACGATCAGACAGAATGATGATGTTGTAACCGCCGGCAACTGCCGCTTCGGCGCGGTCGCAGAGGCGCGTCAGAGCGCCCGCCATGCCGTTGGCGCCTTCAGTGACCGGATAGGTCATGTCGAGCGTCTTGGTGTCGAACCGGTCCTCGGTATGGCCAATGCAGCGGATCTTTTCGAGATCCTCGTTGGTCAGGATAGGCTGGCGCACTTCAAGCCGCTTGCGGCGCGAGTTGCCTTCAAGATCGAAAATGTTCGGACGCGGGCCGATGAACGAGACAAGACTCATCACCAACTCTTCGCGGATGGGGTCGATTGGCGGGTTGGTGACCTGTGCGAAGTTCTGCTTGAAATAGGTGTACAAGAGCTTCGACTGGTCGGACATGGCTGAGATCGGCGTGTCCGTGCCCATCGAGCCAATGGCTTCCTGACCGGTGGTGCCCATCGGCGCCATCAATACCTTGGTGTCTTCCTGCGTATAGCCAAACGACTGCTGGCGGTCGAGCAGCGATACGTCGGTGCGCGCTGCACGGGGTTCGACCGGCTTCAACTCTTCCAGCACAAGCTGTGTCCGGCTCAGCCACTCCTCGTAAGGGTAGGCGCTGGCCATCTCATGCTTGATCTCCTCGTCGGAGACAATTGTTCCCTTTTCAAGATCGATCAACAGCATCTTGCCGGGCTGCAAGCGCCACTTCTTGACGATCTTTTCTTCGGCGACCGGCAAGGCACCGGCTTCCGACGCCATGATCACCCGGTCATCATCGGTGACAATGTAGCGGGCTGGACGCAGGCCATTGCGGTCGAGCGTTGCGCCGATCTGGCGCCCGTCGGTGAAGGCCACCGCGGCCGGGCCGTCCCATGGCTCCATCAGCGCGGCATGATATTCGTAAAACGCCTTGCGCTCCGGCGACATCTGCTTGTTGCCGGCCCAGGCTTCCGGGATCAGCATCATCATCGCATGGGCCAGCGAATACCCGCCCTGAAACAGGAATTCGAGTGCGTTGTCGAAACAGGCTGTGTCCGACTGGCCTTCGTAGGAAATCGGCCAGAGCTTGGAGATATCGTTGCCGTAAAGCTCGGAATCCACCGAGGCCTGACGGGCCGCCATCCAGTTGACGTTGCCGCGCAGCGTGTTGATTTCGCCGTTGTGGGCAACCATCCGGTAGGGATGGGCAAGTTTCCAGGACGGGAACGTGTTGGTCGAGAACCGCTGATGCACCAGCACAAGGGCTGATTCAAACCGGGGATCGGTCAAGTCCTTGTAGTACGCGCCGACCTGATAGGCGAGGAACATGCCCTTGTAGACAATCGTCCGCGACGACAGCGACACGATGTAGAAACCGTTGTCGCGGCCTTGAGTCTCGCCATAGATGCGGCCGGAAATCACCTTGCGCAGGATGAACAGGCGACGCTCGAAATCCTCGTCCGAGGAAATGCCAGCGCCGCGGCCAATGAACACTTGCCTGTGAAACGGCTCGGTCCCGGCTATGTCCGGGGCCTTGGACAACGAAGAATTGTCGACGGGTACATCGCGGAAGCCGATCAGCACCTGACCTTCGGCAGCAACCACTTCGCGGACAATGTTTTCGCAATGCGCGCGCAGCGCCGCATCTTGCGGCATGAACATGAAACCGGCGGCATATTGCCCTGCAGCGGGCAATTCGATTCCCTGCGCCGCCATTTCGGCACGGAAGAACGCATCCGGGATCTGCACGAGAAGACCGGCGCCGTCCCCCATCAGCGGATCAGCGCCGACGGCGCCGCGATGGGTCAGGTTTTCCAGCATGAACAGGCCGTCGCGCACGATCTGGTGCGACTTGGCGCCTTTCATGGAAGCGACAAAGCCGACGCCGCAGGCGTCATGCTCGTTGCGCGGGTCATAAAGACCTTGGGCCTGCGGAAGTCCGACGGTTTTCGCGGTCTTGGCGGCACGGTTCTGTTCGGCGGTCAAAATTTCCGTCGCGGCAGATGGCGTCAAAATCGTCATCGTCTTGTCCCTTCCTACTCGTGCCCGTGTTGCGGGCGGTGCCTATTCCGGCCTCGCACTGCGCCTTTGCTGCGCTGCTTGGCCTTGCAGTCTCCAAACATTTCTGGACAGGCCCGGATGGACCCTTTTCAAGCGAAAGGCCGGAGCAGAACGCGTCATGCACCAGCCATTCCCGATCCCGAAAATAAGACAGCATTACTGTCCTAAATTCGTTATTGCAGATTTCGGGATTTCACACAAGACTTTGACTGGAAAAAATGACTTTCCTCCGGCAAAGCCAGTTTCTAAGTGTGTATTTAGTGGAATTCACTAAGATCACCGCTTTCTGAGCGGCCCAATTCCAAAAATCGCGCAGTGTGGCTTGCAATTGCACCACATCCCGCGTCAGACTCCAACAAAAAAGGGCGGTATCCATGCATTTTGCTTCTGACAATTGGGCGGGCGTTCATCCGAAAATAGCAGAGAGCCTCAATCGCCACTCAGGCGGGTTTGTGCCCGCCTATGGCGCCAGCGATCTCGACAAAGCGGTGGACAATGCCTTTTCGGAAATTTTTGAGCGTGAGGTGTCCGTCTATTTCGTCGCCACCGGCACTGCGGCCAATGCGCTGTCCATCGCCTCGTTCAACAAGCCGGGCGGCATCACATTTTGCCATCATGGCGCCCATGTCGCCGAAGATGAATGCGGCGCGGTCGAATATCTCACCGGCGGATCGCGGCTGTTTCTGATTCCCGGCGCTGACGGCAAGATGGATTTGGCCGCGCTGGAGAAAGCCATCGCCAAGAATCCCGCCGCCTTCGTCCATGGTGGCCAGCCGATGGGCATCACACTGACGCAGGTCACCGAGGCAGGCACCGTCCATTCGCTCGAAGAAATCTGCGCCATCAGCTCTATCGCCAAAGCCAACAATTTGCCGCTGCACATGGATGGCGCGCGTTTTGCCAATGCGCTGGTCTCGCTCGGCTGCACGCCTGCCGAAATGACCTGGAAATCCGGCGTCGATATCCTCTCTTTTGGTGGCACCAAGAATGGCTGCTGGTGCGCCGAGGCGATTGTCGTGTTCAACAAGGATCTGGACGCGCAAATGCCATTCCTGCGCAAGCGCGCGGCGCAATTGTTCTCCAAGTCGCGCTTCATCGCCGCGCAGTTTGAAGGCTATTTCAAGGACGGCCTGTGGCTGGACAGCGCCCGTCACGCAAACGCCATGGCAACCGAACTTGGCGCTGCTCTGGCCGGTTCCGGTCGGGCAAGGCTTTACGGAACGCCGCAAGCCAACGAGGTCTTCGCGATCCTCAAGAACACAGACATCGAACGCCTTCGCACTGCCGGAGCCGTCTTCTATGACTGGCACGCACCTTCAGACGGCAGCGTCAAGGATGGCGAGACGTTGATCCGTCTGGTGACGAGCTTTGCGACAAGTGAACTTGAAATCCGCCAATTCAGCCAATGCATTGCGGGCTGACCGGGCGGCGCTGAATACAAAACCGCCAGCTTTTGGAGTAAAGCTGGCGGACTTGGATTGAATTGTCAGGCAATCAAACTGACCGCCTCAGGGCCGATATCAAAAGAAGCCGTCAAGCGCACGGCGGGTGGAGAAAAGCTTGCCGCCCGCGTCATTGCCGCTATCACCGAATTTCAAGGTCAACCGAGCGCCGATATTGAAAGCGTCAACAGACTCGCCTCCGGTCGATATGTTCGTGTAGCCGAGCGATGAAGATACCACCAAGGGCATGGTTTCAAGCTGGTAGGCAGCGATTGCCTTCAAAGAGAGAAAATCGACGGATTCATCAAATGCGGTAAGCCGGGTGTAATTAACTTTGCCGGTCGCGGTCCACTGCGGATTGAACCTGTGTGTGTAGCCCGCGCCAACATTGAAGCCGCTGATATCGTCAAGCGGCATGGAAGGCATCGGAAATCCCATCGTGCTCGTAACGGTGAAATTTCGCGGATCCACCAATCCCACATTGGCTTCAATCCAGTTGTTCTCGTTGATCTGGTAGATCGCTTCGACGCCATAGACCAGGCTGTCCAGATTGATGTCAACGAAATCGACGCCGTCCGTGATCGAAACACCGCCGCGCATGTAACCCAGATAGGCGCCGGCCTTCAGCCTCTCGCCGAAATTATATGTTGCGTGTCCGGTAAACCCAATGGCAGTGACCGAACCATCGGCGTCGCCAAGGTCAATTTCCGGCCGGACCCAATCCAGCTTGAAGCCGGAATATTCAGCATCCAACTGCGCGCCGAATGCGCCATACTGGCCAGCGACCCGCGCGCCGATATCCACCATCGGCACCAGGAAGTCTTCATCTTGCTCATTGCCGAAAAGCACATGACCGCCAAGATAGGCTTCGCCGAAAAACCTTGTGCCAGAAGGACCGGCGTCTTGCACCGGATCGGCAGCAAGCGCCGTAGAAACAGTTAAAACCGAGAATGCCAACCCAGCCAAAATACGCATGTGAATTCCCCTTCGCCAGATCAACACCTATCAAAAACTACCTACTTCTGCACGTAACCTGACGTTGAAACTCAAAACGGCTCACGTTTGCTTGATCGATTTGTGTATTTTGGGTCTCATATCGTTGATTTCCCATTGATCTGCCCCTCGTCCACAAAGGCGCATCACCGGTTGCTTCCGGTGGACAAAGTCACCCAGACGAGGAAAACACCATGTCACAGACCAAGACCCTTCTGTCATCCGCACTGATCGCCAGCGCCTTCGCTACCGCCCTGTCCGCAGGCTCCATCCTGACCGCAACGGGCGCTTCGGCGGAAGACGGCAAGGAAAAGTGCTTTGGCGTCGCCATGGCGGGCAAGAATGACTGCGCCGCCGGTGCTGGCACCACTTGCGCAGGCACTTCCAAGGTCGATTTCCAGGGCAACTCGTGGAAATATGTCGCCAAGGGCACTTGCACGACCATGATGCTCGAAGGCAACCGTCAGGGTTCGCTTGAAGCGTTGACCCGCGACGTGCCGGCCTGATCTCAATCACACCAATCGGGAGCGCATCTGATGCTTCATGCAAGCAATACCCATGAACCATCACACCCCGTGCGCATCCCGGCCCATCTGCTCCGGCCCCGCGCCGGAGCAGGTTTCAAGCCTGAACACCTGAGTTCCATTTTGAACGAAGAACCTTCAGCCGCTTTCTTTGAAGTTCATGCCGAAAACTACATGGGCAAAGGCGGCGCACCGCACGCGCAACTGACCCGCCTCAGGCAGGATTACCCCCTGTCTGTCCATGGCGTCGGCATGTCCATCGGCGCGCCGGGCGCGCTGGACACGACGCACCTGAACCGGCTCAAAGCGGTGGTTGACCGTTGGCAGCCAGCGCTCGTGTCCGAACATTTGGCCTGGTCCACCCATGAAGAGACCTATTTGAATGACCTGCTGCCTGTTCCCTACACCAACGAAGTTTTGGCACGCGTATGCAACCATATTGATGAAACGCAATCCGCGCTCGCCCGGCCGATCCTGCTCGAAAACCCGTCGACTTACGTTCAGTTTGACCAGTGCGAGATGAGCGAGTCGGACTTCATCCGTGAGATCGCCCGGCGCACCGGCTGCGGACTGCTGCTGGATGTCAACAATGTTTTCGTCTCGGCAACCAACCACGGCTATTCGCCGGTTGACTACCTGGACTCCTTCCCGCTGGAAAAGGTCCGCGAAATTCATCTGGCCGGTCACGCCACGGAAGAGGATTCCTTCGGCAATCCGTTGCTGATCGACGCGCACGACCGCCCGGTTGCCGATGAGGTTTGGGAGCTTTACCGACACGTCATCGCTCTGAGCGGCCCGCTGCCGACACTGATCGAATGGGACAATGACATTCCGGATTGGAGCGTGCTGGTTGCCGAAATGGTGGCCGCCAACGCCGTTCTGGATGACGTCGCTACAGCGCCGCTGCTCGGCCGCCGTCATGGTTGAGACAGCACGCAGATGGGCATATGATGCGCCGGTCTTCGCAGGCGGGTTGCTCAACGCGGACGCCGCGACACCTTCTTTCCTGACATCAAAGTCCGGCGCCAACGATCCGCGCCGCTATGCCGTTTACCGCAACAACGTCATGGTCAGCCTGATCCGGGCGATGGAGGCCAACTTTCCGGCCATTGCCCGCCTGGTTGGCGAAGAGTTTTTCTCCGCGTTGGCGCAGGTCTTCATAAGCGCGAACCCGCCGCGCACGCGCCTGCTGTTTGAATACGGCGCCGAATTCCCGATCTTTCTGGAAAGTTTTGAGCCAGTCCGGCCCTACCCCTATCTCGCCGATGTCGCCCGCGTTGAGCAAATGTGGCGTGAGGCGTTTCATGAAACCGATGCGCCTGTCATGGCAGCGGTCGATTTCACTGACATACCGCCACTACAACTGCCTGCGCTGAAACTGTCCGCCCATCCCGCAACACGAATATTGAACTCCAGCTTTGCCGCCGGCTCCATCTTCACGGCGAACCGATCCGATGACCCGGGTGGCAACATCGATCCGACGAAGGGCGAATGGGTTCTGGTGACGAGGCCACACATGGACTGCGAAGTCCGCATACTCGGCACGGCATCGGGGACATTTATAAACGCCTTGCTTGCCAGCGAAACACTAGAGGCCGCAGCCGTATCCGCCATGTCCACCGGCGAACCATTTGACCTTGCAACAAATATTTCCGGCTTGCTCGCGTCGGGCGCGTTCACATCGATTGAAGGGGTTGAATAATGACAATTTCTGCAACAGCAAACCGCACCGGCTTGGCTGCCGTTGCCGGGCAACTCGAATCATTGCTGCAAAAGCTGGTTCCGGCTTCTTTCGCCAGCCTGGCGTTGCGGTTCGGTCTGGCAGTTCCGTTCTTCAAATCCGGCCTGACCAAATGGGACGGTTTTTTCGACCTGTCCGAAACGCCGGTTTTGCTGTTCACCGAGGAGTTCAAGCTGCATCTGTTCGGCGCAACGTTTGACTATCCGTTTCCTGCGCTGATGGCTTGGGGCTCATCCATCGGCGAAATCGTTCTCCCGATACTTCTGGCGCTCGGCTTGCTCACCCGCTTTTCCGCATTTGGAATTCTGATGATGACCGCACTGATCCAGCTGACCATTCCCGATGGTTGGGCAAATTTTCACTTGCCCTGGGCTGCCATGGCGCTGGCAATCATAGTTATCGGTCCCGGCAAACTCTCACTCGACTTTCTCCTTCGGCGGGCATGAAAAAGGCGGCGCATTTCTGCGCCGCCAATGAACTGGAGGGGTGATAGGCCTTGTTATTTCGCGGCGGAAGCCTTCGCTTCAATCTGCTTGGCCGCCTTGTCAGACAGGGCCGTGATCTCGATTTTGCGCGGCTTGTGTTCCTCGGGAACTTCGCGCTTGAGATCAATGTGCAGCAAGCCGTTCTTCAGGGCCGCACCACGCACTTCGACATGGTCGGCAAGCTGGAAGCGGCGTTCGAACGCACGGGCGGCAATGCCGCGGTAAAGCGTTTCGCGGCCGTTTTCTTCGGATTCCTCGGCCTTTTCCGCCTTGACCAGAAGCGCGTTGCGATGGGTCTCGATCTGGATTTCATCCTCCGAGAAACCTGCAACCGCCATGGTGATGCGGTAGGCATTCTCGCCCGTCTTTTCGATGTTGTAGGGTGGATAGGTCTGACCATTGTCAGGCTGCGCGAGCGAATCGAGCAGCGTGAAAAGCCGGTCAAAGCCGACAGTCGAGCGGTAAAGTGGTGAAAAATCTACGTGACGCATGGTGTCCTCACTCTTGAAGCAACGTGTTGCGATGTTTCCGCCGTGGACCTCCGTTGTGGCAGGTCAGGAGCGGCGCGGCCCCATCTTGGCGACCGCACAGAAGAGGTGGTTTGCGCCTGCGGGATTTTCAAGAGGTCAAGATATTTCGATGATGAACGGCAGATGAACAGCCCCTTCTGACAGCGTTCAGGTGAGCCGGGGTAAAAAGCCATTATCAAACGGTCGATCAACAAACCCGGCCGGAATGGAGACCAAAATGTTCAAGTCCCTCGTAGCCAGCCCGCTTCGCAAGATCGCCCTTGTCTCTGTCGCGCTCTCTGCCCTTGCCGGTGCAACACCCTCCTTTGCCGGCGGGTACGGTGATCCGGACGTGATTTATGCCGACCGGAATGACGATGGACAGCGCTACGAAAACCGCCGCCCCCTCGTCCGCCCGGCGCCGGTGATTCAGGACTATGACCTGATCCCTGCCCGCCAGTTGGTCCGTCAGCTTCGCCGCCAAGGCTATGGGCAGGTGCAGGAAATCGCCCTTCGCGGCGACACTTACCGGGTCACAGCAGTGCGCAACAACGGTGCCTTGGTGAAGCTGCGTGTCGATGCCTACTCGGGCGAAATCCTCTCGGCCCGCCGCATCGGCTGGATCAGCGCTCCGGTTCGCCAGTTGCCGCGCCGTCATGTCGAACCCGGCGTGACCATCGAATTTGGTTTTGGCTCAGGTTACTGAGTTAGCCAGCAAGTTCGGTCCGCAAGTAACGTCCCTTCCTTGCGGATCGCCTTGGCCGGAAGTTCTGGAAACAGAACTTCCGGTTTTTTCTTGTTCAAAATATCGCCCGTTTTGACCTTTACGGAAGTGTCCGCTACTGTGTTGCCAACATTCCCGCAACACGAAGTCCCTCATGTCAGCTCCACTTTTTGAGACCGACGGCAATCCTGTGCCGGATGGCATCACCGCAGATTACCTGGAATTGCCCGACGGTAAAAAGCTTCGCTTTGCACTTTTTCCCGCATCGGGCCGCCCACTCAAAGGCACCGTGATTATCCTGCATGGCCGCAATGAATGCATCGAGAAATATTTCGAGACGATGCAGGACCTGTCCAAACGCGGCTTCGGCTGCGCGACATTTGACTGGCTGGGCCAAGGCGGATCAGACCGGCAGATCAAAGATCCGATGCGCGGGCATATCAACAATTTCGACCGCTATGTTGCTGATTTTAATTACTTTTTCGAAAATGTGGCACTGCCTGACTGTCGCGCGCCCTTCTACATTCTGGCCCATTCCACTGGCTCCTTGATTGCGCTTTTGGCAAGTCCGGGCCTGACCAATCGCGTTCGCCGCATGGTGTTGTGCGCGCCATTGCTTTCACTCACGCACCAGCCGATCGGGCACAACCAGATTCGGCGCATCAGCGGGCTTCTGTCGTTGGTCGGCCTTGGCTCGATGTATATGTCCGGCGGACCGCGCCCGCGCGAAACACTGCCTTTCGCCGGCAACAAGCTGACATCCGACCCGGTTCGATATCAGCGCAATTCCGTGATGTATGAAAAGCACAGGGAGTTGGCGCTCGGCGGCCCGACGGCGCGCTGGGTACACGCTTCCTGTCTGGCCATGGATCGGGTCCTCGATCCGGACTTCAAGGCCGGCATCCAGATTCCGACCCTGATCATCGCAGCAGGCGCCGACCAGATTGTCTCGAATGCCGCTATAGAGCGCTTTGCCCGCGGTATGCGCTCCACGGCTTTGGTGACCGTCGATGGCGGGAAGCATGAGTTGCTGCAGGAAGCTGATCTTTACCGGGAACAGGTGTTGGCAGCCTTTGATGCGTTCGTGCCGGGAACTGACACAACGCTGGGTTAAGCCTCAGCCGTGCATGATCGCCATTGCTGCGGCATGCAATTCCGGCGTGGCGGCGGCGACGATGTTGCCGCCTTTTTCCGGCCGCGAGCCATCCCAATCCGTGACGATGCCGCCGGCTGCCTCGATGATCGGCACCAGCGCAACGATGTCATAAGGCTGCAGCGCCGTCTCGATCACCAGATCAACAAACCCGGCCGCCAGCATGCAATAGGCATAGCAATCGCAGCCATAGCGGAACAGCTTGACCCTGGATTCAATGTCATCATAGCGTCGGCGCGCATCGCCCTTGAACAGGTGCGGCGTGGTGGTGAACAGCGTTGCCTTGGAAAGATCTGTGATCCCGCTCACCCTGTTGGCTGTCTCGACAGAACACTCGACCCGGCGGCTCTTGCCGTCCAGCGCATAGAACAACTCGCCGGTGAAGGGCTGCGCCATCATGCCGGCGATAGATTTGCCGTTTTTCGTCAGGCCGACCAGAGTGCCCCACACCGGAATGCCGGTGATGAAGGCGCGCGTGCCGTCAATCGGATCAATAACCCAGACATGCTCGCGGTCCAGCCCGACGGAGCCATGTTCTTCGCCCAGGATGCCATGTGTCGGAAAGCGCGCCTCAATCAGATTGCGGATGGCAACTTCTGCCGCGCGGTCTGCTTCCGTGACCGGATCAAACGCCGCCACACCGCCCTTCGCGCCCTTGTCATCAATGCCGCCGCCCGCGCGGAACCGCGGCAATGTCTGCTCTGCCGCAGCGGCGGCCAATTCAAGGAAAAAGTCGCGTGTCACCGGCATGAAATGGCTTCCTGGCAAAACTGGAATGACTGAGCCTATTCGGCGGCCAGCCTTTGCAAGCCGAGATTTGCCCCGACCTCATGCGCGAAAGCAAGCGCAAATCGACCGAGCGCCTGGCGCAGCGGCACAAATCCGCTGGTCAGCGTCATCAAGGTCTCGTCCATGTAAAGGCCGCGATTGATTTCAATCTGCAGGGCGTGGGCATCCCGCCCAGGCCGGCCATAATGTTCGGTGATGTAACCGCCCGCATAAGGCTTGTTGCGCACCACCGAATATCCGAGCGACTGCAACAGTTCAACCGCAAGATCGGATATCCACGGCGCAGCGCTCATGCCAAACCGGTCACCGATGATCATGTCCGGCGTAAGGCCGCGTTCACCACTGCGCACATTTGACGGCATCGAATGGCAGTCGATCAGAACGGAATAGCCGAAACGGTCATGTGTCTCCAACAACAACTGCCTCAGCGTCCGGTGAAAGGGCTTGTAGACGCGCTCGATGCGCTCGAGCGTTTCGCCGACCGGCAGCCGCCGTGCATAAATGTCGATGCCCTCGCCGACCACACGCGGGATCGAACCAAGCCCGCCCGCGACACGCACCGAGCCGGTGTTGGCATATGCCGGCAGCGGACCGTCGAACATGCGTGGGTCCAACTCATACGGCTCGCGGTTCACATCAACATAGGCACGCGGGAAATTGGCGACATGCAATGGCAGACCGCTGTCCACAACATCGGCGAAAAGGCCGTCGACATGCAGATCTTCCGAGCGGCGGATCGTATTGCGGTCAAGCCGCGTTTGCATCAGAAAGCTCTTGGGATATAGGCGGCCGGAATGCGGTGAATTGAAAACCACGCCGTGGCTTTGAACACGCGGCTCAACAACCACCGAAACCGGAAAACCGAAAAAATCAGCCGGGCTGTCCATCCATTTGCGCCTTTCGACGGCAATGTTGCCATCAGCCGCAGGCCAAGTCCATGGTAACGCCCTGTTAATCCTGTCAATGGTGAAGCAATTGGCGTAAATCAGCCTTGGGCGGACGTGGCGGTAACCCGATCTTTACCATGTTTGTCAATGATCGGCCTCAGATTCGGGATAGGCTTTGCGAAGCTTGTACCCCATGCATAAACGGACGGATGATGATGAACAGAATTTTGCTGGCTGAAGACGACGACGACATGCGCCGCTTCCTTGTGAAGGCGCTTGAAAAGGCCGGCTATTCCGTCAGCCATTTTGACAATGGCGCGAGCGCCTATGAGCGCCTGCGGGAAGAACCGTTTTCACTGCTGCTAACCGATATAGTCATGCCGGAAATGGATGGCATCGAGTTGGCGCGCCGCGCCACGGAGATCGATCCAGACCTCAAAGTCATGTTCATCACTGGTTTTGCCGCCGTTGCCCTGAACCCCGATTCGAATGCGCCCAAGGATGCCAAGATCCTTTCAAAGCCTTTCCATCTGCGCGATCTTGTCAATGAGGTCGAAAAGATGCTGAAAGCCGCATAAGCGCCAGACACCGGCATTTTTGCCGATCAATCCTGTTGACGCATCGCCGCACTTGTGGTGTATGCGCCGCACGAATGGGCGTATAGCTCAGCGGGAGAGCACTACATTGACATTGTAGGGGTCACAGGTTCAATCCCTGTTACGCCCACCATTCGTTTCAAAGACTTAGCCAAAAACGCAAAGTCACGAAAACCTCATCTAGGCACCTAATAGGCAGTCAACTGGGAAGCCGCCGCGTTGACGGAGCAGTCCATTGCCTCGCGGTGAGCACAAATTTCAAAAAAACATCCTCCAGAGCATTTCACAGCCAGCCGCAACAGCCCGACTGGGTGACCCGTTATGACATTTTGCCAGCGCTCTTGAGCCAAATCTCCGCCCGGCAATGGGCGCTGTGGAACGGGTCCTGCCATTCAGGCTTTCAGGCAATGACCAAATTGGCGCATCAGCCTTCACCCAAATATTCCGAAGAGCCGCCAGCCTGAAAATGGATGCAGCGGGAGTTGCTCATTTCCTGTTCGGGCGCGCCTGGCAAACAGTTAGCAATCGCGCAGAATTCGGCCCGTCCGCTGTGACTATACACTGCCTTCATTATATGCATATCATAGCATTCGAATTTGCAAGAGAGAGTGAAATAGCGCAAACAATTTACCTGGGGGGAATGCATGGCACACGTTGTCATCCTGGGCGCCGGACTGAGCGGCGCCATCATGGCCTATGAGATGAAGGACCAGCTTGGAAAGGGAGACCAACTGACCGTCATCACCAAGGATCCGAAATATCACTTTGTGCCGTCTAACCCTTGGGTGGCGGTCAATTGGCGCAACCGCGAGGATGTCGAGGTCGATCTCGCGCCGGTGTTCGCCAAAAAGGGCATAGGCTTCAAACCGGTTGCGGCCAAACAGCTGCGTGCTGCAGAGAACCGGGTGGAATTGGAAGACGGCTCGTCGGTTTCCTATGACTATCTGGTGATCGCGACCGGCCCGGAGCTGGCATTTGACGAGGTGACCGGACTTGGCCCGAACGGCGGCTTCACCCAATCCATCTGCCATGTTGACCATGCCGAAAAGGCATCGGCGGCTTTCGAGGCGTTCTGCAAGAACCCCGGCCCGGTTATCATCGGCGCGGCGCAGGGCGCGTCCTGTTTCGGTCCCGCCTACGAATTTCTGTTCATTGTCGAGACCGAGCTTCGCCGCCGCAAGATCCGCGACAAGGTGCCGATGACCTTTGTGACCGCCGAACCCTATGTCGGCCATCTCGGGCTCGACGGCGTCGGCGACACCAAGGGCCTGCTCGAAAGCGA
The DNA here is from genome assembly GCA_041751995.1 of Rhizobiaceae bacterium. Lineage (GTDB taxonomy): Bacteria > Pseudomonadota > Alphaproteobacteria > Rhizobiales > Rhizobiaceae > JANMEX01. The sequence goes on from JBGSHY010000070.1 coordinate 49,261, forward strand.
AATGCGCGACCACCACATCAAGTGGATGACGTCGTCGCGGGTCGCCAAGGTCGAAGACGGCAAGATGACGGTCGAGGAAATGGCCGATGACGGGACGGTCAAAGCCACCAAGGAACTGCCGTTCGGCTTCTCGATGATGCTGCCGGCATTCCGCGGCATCCCGCCGGTGCGGGGCATTGAAGGCCTGTCCAACCCGCGCGGCTTCACCATCGTCGACAAGCACCAGCGCAATCCGAAATACAAAAACATCTTCGCGGTAGGTGTCTGCGTCGCCATCCCGCCTATGGGTCCGACTCCGGTGCCGTGCGGCGTGCCCAAGACCGGTTTCATGATCGAATCCATGGTCACAGCGACTGCGCTCAACATTGGCCAGATCCTGCGCGGTCAGGAGCCGACGCACGAGGGCACGTGGAATGCAGTCTGCCTTGCCGATTTTGGCGATTCCGGTGTCGCCTTTGTCGCCCAGCCGCAGATCCCGCCGCGCAACGTCAACTGGTCGTCGTCGGGCAAGTGGGTGCATGGCGCAAAGATCGCCTTCGAAAAATACTTCCTGCGCAAAATGCGCAAGGGCACCAGCGAGACACTGTACGAAAAGGCGATGATGGACATGCTTGGCATCAACAAGCTGAAGAAAGTCAAATCGTCCTGAATTGAAGCCGGTCAGGGAGCGATCCCTGTCCGGGCGGCCTGCATAACCATCTGAATACTTATACGGCGATCAGACATGTCCAGAAGCGACAATGACAACAATCAGTTCAGTGGCCTGTCACAGGCGGTGCCGCTGCTGCATTGGTTGAAAAACTACAATCGCGACACCTTTCTGCGCGACCTTCTCGGCGCATCGATCGTGTCGTTCATGTTCCTGCCCCAGTCTCTGGCCTATGCCATCCTCGCTGGCCTGCCGGTGCAGATGGGGCTTTATGCAAGCGTCGTCCCGCTGATCGGCTATGCCCTGTTTGGCACCAGCCGTGTGCTTGCAGTCGGGCCGGTTGCCATCATCTCCCTGATGACGGCTTCTGCGCTTGCGCCTTTGGCGACAGCAGGAACGCCGCTTTACGTCAGTCTTGCGATGGCGCTGGCGCTGGCTTCGGGTGTCATCCTGATTCTGATGGGCATATTCAGGCTCGGATTCCTGTCCAACCTTTTAAGCTATACTGTCATCTCCAGCTTCGTGACGGCCTCCGCCGTCATCATTGCGCTAAGCCAGCTGTCATCGATTTTGGGCATCAAGACCAGCGGCAGCAATCTCGTACAGCTGGTCCCGCAATTCATCGAGAAACTACCAGATTTCAACCAGGCGACATTGGCGCTTGGCGCTGCTTCGCTGGCTTTTCTGATTGCGGCACGCCTGTGGCTCGGCAAGCTGTTGCTGCAGCGTGGATTTTCACCAAAGACGGCAACCATGATCGGCCGCGCCGGGCCTTTGGGGGCGGCCGTGGTCTTTACGCTGATCTCCATGCTGCTTGATCTTCCAAGCCTCGGCGTCAAAACAGTCGGCCAGTTGCCGAGCGGTTTTGTCCATTTGGGTGTGCCCGAAGCCGCCAAGGAGCTGACCTATGCCAACTGGCGTTCGCTGCTGTTTCCGGCAATCCTCATCAGCATCATCGGCTTTGTCGAATCTGTATCCGTCGCGCAGGTTTTCGCCGCCAAACGCCGTGAACTGATACACACCAACAGCGAATTGATCGGTCTGGGCGCTTCAAATGCGCTGAGCTTCTTCGCCGGGGCAATGCCTGTTTCTGGCGGTTTTTCGCGCAGCGTCGTCAACAGCGACGCGGGCGTTGAAACACAGGTGGCCTCGCTTTTCACGGCAGCCGGCATCGGCCTGATCATGCTGTTTTTGACGCCGGTCATTGCCCACGTGCCGCAAGCAGTTCTTGCTGCCACCATCATGGTCGCCGTGCTGTCCTTGGCGGAGCTTAAAATACTCTGGCAGACATGGACCTATTCCAAGGCGGATTTCACCGCCGCGGCGGCGACAATGCTGATCACACTGGTGGAAGGCGTTGAACTTGGCGTCGCCGTCGGCGTGTCCATTTCTGTTTTGATGTATCTAAACCGCACCGCAACGCCGCACATTGCCATCGTCGGGCTGGTGCCCAAAACCGAGCATTTCCGCAACATCAATCGCCACAATGTCCTGACATCCAACGACATTCTGTCTCTGCGCATTGACGAGAGCCTGTATTTTGTGAACGCGAAGTACCTTGAGGAAAGCGTCACGGAACTGCTGCTCGAATATCCGAAGGTCAAGCATTTCGTGTTGATTTGTTCGGCGATCAATTTCATCGATTCAAGCGCGCTTGAAAGCCTTGAATCGATCAATCACCGCCTGAGGGACATGGGCGTTCAATTCCATCTTTCCGAGGTCAAGGGTCCGGTAATGGACCGGTTGAAACGGTCTGACTTTCTGTCTCAAATCACCGGAAAGGTATTCTTGTCGCAGTTTCTGGCGATTTCGGAACTGGATCCTGCACTGGTCAAGCGGGCATTTGCGGATGGCAATGATGATCCGGATCTCGAGGCGGCGTGAATCCTCTGACGCGCGGTGATGATGCAATCATTCCTTTTTGTTGACCTGATTGAGCCCGGTCAATAAACGGCGCAGCAAATTGGCGCCGACCAATGCGCCCTTGTCCCCGCCTTCGAGCGCAAGCCCCTGTTGCTTCCAGGCATCCAGACCTCCGGCAAGCTGGTAGGCAGCGCCGTCTGTGAGCGTGAGCAATTTTCCGGCAGCCTCTTCAGTGCGTGAACCGGAATTGCAGTAGAATACAACCGGCTTGCCTGCCGCATCAATATGCTTCGGCAGCGTTTCAAGTGGACAGGAAATGCTCTCCGGAATCGACTGCGCATTGTGCTCGAATAGCGCGCGGATATCGACGAAAACCGCTCCAAATGCCTTGAGTTCAGCCGCCTTTTTCACGCTAACCGGCTTCAGGCCGTCACGCGGAGAAAGGCGCGCCATCGGTCACGTCTCCGCTGCAACAGAGCCGCAGGCGCAGGAACCGCATCCGTCCTGCGTGCTTTCATCAGCACGCTTTTCACCGGGCCGACGGGCGATTCCGGTTATGCAGGGCCGCTGCGAAATCGGCCTTTTCGGCACTTGCGACATCAGTTTCGTCACCGCATCCAGATCTAGCGTCGCTTCCGCCTTGAATGCACCGGCATAGGCCAGATGCTCTTCCTTCAATTCGTAACAGGTTGCGCCCTCGATATCGAGCAGCACAGCGTCCATGCCGCTGTCACGGAATGCGTGATGGCGTTTGAGGAAAAACTCACCGCAGCACATGCCGACATAGCTTTGCACACCTGCGCTTTTCATCTTGTTCAAAGTTTCGGCAAGATGTTCGAAGTTGGTGATTGTCACCACCTCCATGTTGCGTTCACGCGCCATGATATAGGCATCGCCGACTTCGCACTTGCCGCATTCGACGCAATCAATCGTGTGACGCCACTTGCACCAGTTCGGCTTGGCGCAATAGGGAACCAGCATGACACTGGCATTCTCGAGCGTTGCGCCGACGTCATGCCCTTTCCCTGCCAGCATGACGCCTGAGGCTTGCGCCGCTGTAAATCCCAACTGGTCCTGCAAATGCTTCTTTGACACTGCCCGCTCGACCAGCTTGACAATGTCGTTGGCGCAGAATCCAGCCATATCAACCTGATGCGCGGCAAACCATGCCGCCGTGCGGTCCGTGAGTTCCGCCGCACTTGCACCAGTCAGGCCGGTTGCGAGATCATCGAGCGCGGTGTCCGGCGAAAAATGGCCATCCGTTGAGAACCGGATGTGGTTGATCGAGTTGTCACCGTTGAAACCTAGGATCAGCCGCATCGTCGCGCCCGGCACCTTATCTTTTGTTTCAAAACGGTCACCGGCCAAATCCCAATCCGGATCGGTCTTGCGTTCGACTTTTGCGGCGGAGGCAGGAATATCGAGGGCGTCAATGACCTGGACTGCGCCGCCAAGCGATGAATTGAATACGCCCGCGATTGCCTCTTCCAACGCTTCGGCAGAAGGCGTGTCGCCGAGAATTTCGGACAGCGAAGTCATCCGTTCCTTGGCATGCTCGAGGCCGGTGACGGTCAGCTTTTCCGTTGGCACCAGCAAGGCCTGCATCGCGGTTTTCAAATCAAGATCAACAATGATGCTGCCATAAAGCAGCGCGGAGTTGCCTTCCTCCGCCAAAAAAACAGAGCCGATTTTTTGGCGACCTGCAATTTGCAGATCATTGGGCGCCTTGAATTCCGCAGCAATGCCAAGCATGGCCAGCGCGTCAGAAAGAAGGCCTGCGCCTATCTCCAGCCTAGCCGCGACTGTTGCGCCCAAGCGGACCTTCGGCACTATCAGGCTGAAGCCCTGCTGTCCCTCGTCAAGATAAAGCGCCCCGCCCGCAGATATGCGCCTTGCAACGGCGATGCCGGTGTCCGCGCAAAAGGATTCGCGCACTTCCCGTGCAAATATCTGATGTTTTCCGATCGTGACCGATGGCTTGAAACGGTAGAAACTCAAGCTGTCAGCAACAGCGCCTTGCGCGTGGCCATGAAGCATCGTCCGGTCGCGGCGGATAATGTCGGCGGCGTCAAAACCCAAGTCGCGCCCGAATGCCGACACGCCGACTGCCGGGCTTCCCGATGAATGCCCGTTATGTTTGAACATTGAACCCACCATGACCCTCCCGGTGTTTTCAACTGCCGCTTCCGGCAGAATTCTCGGTGAGAACTAGACATCACAAAAGCCGAATATGCAAGTATGCATATGAAACATGTTTATTGCCATTGAACCCGGTGATTTATTCTGGCAGCATATCACATCATTCGAATGTTTATTCGATCAGGCGTGCCGTGGGAGGCGTTATGGCTTGGCTGGAAAAGATCGGCGCCATTGAGGCTCTGGAGGATTGCGCGTTTGACGCAGGCCTTGTTGCGGCCATGCAGGCGCGCGCGGCAAACACTGTCGGCCGCCCGGTCATGCTCTCCACGCCGACCTTCAAGGAATATGAGACGCCCGACGTAAAGGGCTGTGGCAAGAACAGCTTTCCGGCATTTTCCATCACAGGCTCGGCTTGCGCGCTCAACTGCGACCACTGCCAAACCAAAATTCTCGAACCGATGATTTCCGCAACCAGTCCGGAAGAGTTGGACCGCAAGGTGCGCGACCTCATTTTGCTGCAGAACCTGCAGGGTTTTCTGTTGTCCGGAGGCTCCAACCGGCGCAATGAGATCCGCTATGAACGGTTTTACCCGGTGGTTGAAAAGCTGAAGCGCGACCATCCGCAATTGCGCGTCGCGATCCATACGGCGCTGACCGACGAAGCGTCAGCCAAGCGGATGGAGGCGGCCGGTGTTGACACCGCCATGATGGACGTGATTGGCGCGCAGGAAACGATCAAGGAAGTCTATCACCTTGACCGGACCGTCGATGATTTTGAATCCACCCTTGCCGCGCTCTGCACCACCAGCATGCAGATCACGCCGCACATTGTGGTCGGGCTGCATTATGGCCGGATTCTCGGCGAGGAATATGCGCTGGACATGATCTCGCGCTATCCGACGCAGGCGCTGGTTCTGGTCGTCATCATGCCGTTCTATGCCAAACCCGGCACTTTCATAGAGCCGACGACGCAGGATGTCGGGCGCATCTTCTTGGCGGCGCGCGAACGGCTGCAGGACCGCGAAATCAATTTGGGCTGCGCCCGCCCAGCAGGCATGCACAAGCGCGTCACTGACGCCTATGCCGTGATGGCCGGGCTCGACGGCATCGCCTTTCCGGCGGAAGGCGCAACAGATGTCGCCCGCGCAATTGGCCGCAACATCAACCAGCAGCATTCCTGCTGCTCGGTGAAGCTGAGCCCGGACGGTTCGCGGCAGGTCATTTCGACATGCGCGGCCTAAGCGGCAAAACCGATTGCGATGTGCTGGTGCTGGGCCTTGGCCCGGCAGGATCTTCTGCGGCAGCGGCGGCTGCAAAGGCGGGCTTGTCAGTCATCGCCGTCGACAAGAAAGCGGAAGCTGGCGTTCCTGTGCAATGCGCCGAGTTTGTGCCATCTCTGATCGGACAGGAAACCGGCGACATCTCCGGCTCGCGCCTGCAGTATATAAATGACATGGTCACCTATGTCGGGTGCCATGACGCCGATCATGTGCCGGGCTTTCGCGGCAACATGATCTCGCGGGCGAAGTTCGACCGGCAATTGGTTGAGCAAGCAGCGGGCGCGGGAGCGGATTGCCGGTTTGGGATGGCCGTTCGGGCGATCGATGCGGACGGGCGTGTAACCTTCGCTGATGGTTCCACACTGAAAGGCCGCGTTTTGATTGGCGCGGATGGGCCGCACTCCAAGGCCGGCAAGGCCATCGGCTGCGAAAACAACGAATGTGTGGAATCGCGTCAGATCACGGTGCAGCTACTGAAACCGCACGACGGCACGGACATTTTCCTGTCTGCGGATATTCCCGGCGGTTATGGCTGGCTGTTTCCGAAAGGTGGCGAAGCCAATGTCGGGCTCGGCGTTGCGCCGCAATTCAAACATCTCCTCAAACCCCTGCTGGAAAGTCTGCATGCAAGGCTGGTCAGCGAAGGCCGTGTCGGCGCAGACGTCCGCTGTTTTACCGGCGGAGCGATCCCTGTCGGCGGATTGGTCAAGCCTTTCGGCCAGCTTGGTGACTGCCCGGTCTTGCTGTGCGGCGATGCAGCAGGACTGACCAACCCGGTCACAGGCGCAGGGATCAGCTCGGCTGCGATGTCGGGCGGGCTTGCAGGCCGCGCGGCATCTGACCTGTTTGTGGGAAAGCCGAATGCAGCGGACGACTATGAAGAAGAGCTGGAAGACTTGTTCGGGCCTTCGATCCGCCGGGCGCTGCGCCACCGCCGCCGGTTGATGGACACATATGCCGCCGGGGCAAAGCCGGATGAGTCCATGCTCAAGGCTACATGGATCGCCTACCCGGAATATTGGGCTGCTTGAAATTCGTTTGCACAGGGACTGAAAAACATGAGCTGCGTCAAAAGCGAAACTCCGATGACCGTCCTGAAACGTCCGGACGGGCTGGATTTCAATCCCGCCAACCGGATGGAGCCACGCCCGACCAATGATATTCCCAAGGAATTGCGCAACGGCGGGCGGGTGAAGTCCAACAATGTGGCGCCGCACGGCGTCTACAAGCCGGATTATCGGATGCTGACGCCAAACATGCGGTCTCCCGACTATGTGCAAATGTCCACCGCAGCGGCGATCACGCTGGGCGTCGTCAATGGCCAAATGCATCGCTGCGGCTGCACGCGCTGCCTCAACCTTCTCCTGACCTATCCCGAAGGCTGCCGCGCCAACTGCGCTTACTGCGGTCTTGCCCGCCACCGCGAAGCAGAGCGGGACTATGCCGACCGCAACTTCATCCGCGTCGATTGGCCGGCCGTGCCGATGGACGAGATTGTTGACATCGTCGCGCGCGATCCGGCGGCAAGCCCATTTCACCGCATGTGCATTTCGATGATCACCCATCCGCGCTCGGACGAGGACACGGTGACCGTTCTGAAGAAATGGACATCGAAAATCGACCCGTCCGCCATTCCCGTCTCGATCCTGTCCAACCCGACGACGATGTCGCGCCATGATGTGCAGGTGCTGAAGGATCTGGGGTCTGATATTTTCACCGTGGCGCTCGATGCCGCCTCTCCGGAGATCTTTGACCGGACGCGCGGCAAGGGCGTGGATTCGCCGCACAGCTGGAAGAAATATTGGGAAATCATGATGGATGCCCGCGATATTTTCGGCAAGGAAAAGTTCGGCGCGCACATCATCGTCGGCATGGGCGAGACCGAGTATGAAACCTTGAACCTCGTGCAGCAGATCGTTGATCTTGGCGGCCACAGCCACATGTTCTGCTTCTTTCCGGAAAAAGGCTCGCTGATGGACCATCTGCCGGCAACGCCGCGCGACCAGTGGCGGCGGGTGCAGCTCGGACGTTATTTGCTCGATTATGCCGGCCAACGCGTCGAAAACATGAAGTTCGACGAGATGGGCCGGGTGGTGGATTTTGGCATGCCTTCTGGCGAACTGGATGACATCATCGACAAGGGTGTTGCGTTCCGCACCTCGGGCTGCCCGGGCAAGTTTGCCGAGGACATCTCGGCCTGTGACCGTCCCTATGGCGACTCGCCCCCATCCAACATCGCTTCCTATCCTTTCCAGCCGGAAGCAGCGGACCTGCGCAAAATCCGCAGCCAGCTTGACCGCGAAAAGCCGGGCGAAGCCTATGTGCCAGGCGAGGAAATGGAAGAATTTGTCCAATGACCAAACGGTTTCGCGTCATTGACACGAAAGTGCGTCCGGGGCGTGCGCAGATCGCGTTTGATCAGGCGCTGATTGACCTGCACCGCGAAGGCAAAATTCCCGACACGATCCGCTTCCTCCAGTTTCCGCCGACGGTTCTTGTTGGCCGCCATCAGGCGTTGTCGAAGGAAATCCGTGTCGACAAGTGCCACGAGGCTGGCGTCGGTATCGGCAGGCGCATCACCGGCGGCGGCGCGCTGTACCTCGACGAAGGCCAATTCGGCTGGGAGCTTGTGTTCCACAAGAATACGCTCGGCCTGACGTCACTCGGCGATCTGGCGCGGGAAATCTGCGAGGCGGCAGCGGCCGGCCTGTCGAAACTTGGCATTGATGCCCGCTACCGCCCGCGCAACGACATTGAAGTGGGCGGGCGCAAAATCTCCGGCACCGGCGGCTTCTTTGACGGGGACACACTGTTTTACCAGGGCACGACGCTGGTGGACATGGATGCCGAGAAGATGGTCTCGCTCCTCAACATTCCGGACGCCAAGCTTGCCAAACACGCCGCAGCCTCTGCCGCGCAGCGCGTTGTGACCTTGCGGGAATTATTCAACGGCAATCCGCCCTCCATGGACGAGGTGAAGGCGGCGCTGCTTGAGGGCTTTGCCGAGCGGCTGGGGATCAAGCTGGAACCGGGAGAAATCACTGCGCTTGAAGAGGAAACCGCGCAGAGGTTGCACGACGAGGAAATCGGCACCGAAGAGTTTGTCCGCGAGATTGATGATCCCCGAAGCCAGGCCGGAATTCTGACCGGCGAAGTCACCGGCAAGGGCGGCACAATTGCGGCGCATGTGCGCGTTGAAGGCCCCAGCGATGACCGCTTCCGCGAAATCGTCATCACCGGTGACTTCTTCGTCACCCCGCCACGCACGATCTATGACCTTGAAGCCGCCCTGCGCGGCACGCCGGTCGCCGATCTGCGCGCCACGGTCGACGGATTTTTCAAGTCCGCAGGCGTTGGACTTCTGACGGCAGCGCCAGAGGATTTTTCGCAAGCCATCGAGACAGCGCTCGCCTCGCGGGGTACTGCGGCATGAAAATGCTGCATGCGATCCAACACACGTCAGCGGACTATCTGGGGCTGATGGAGGATCATCTCGAAGGCCGCCGCATCCGGTTCAACTATTTCCGGCCATTCACCGAAGGCACGCCGATGCCCTCGACACGGGCGATTGTCGACGGCCTGGTTATTCTCGGCGGCGGTCCGTGGGGAACGGCCGGAACGCGTGACATCCCGACCTTGAAGGATGAGATCGCCCTCACCCGCATCTATCTGATGACCGGCAAACCCGTCATCGCCATCGGGCTTGGCGCGCAGATACTGGCGCTGGCGGCGGATGGAAAAACCGAAGCCTCGCCGCTGAATTTCACGGTCGGGACCGCCTGGAGAACGGATCCCGACGCGCTGAACGGTTTCATGCCTGAATCCTTCCCGCACATCGTCTACATGCGCGACAAGCCGGTACCGCCTTCTTACGCCAAAATCCTGGCGGAGGCGGACAATGGCGACCCGGCGGTGTTTCAGATCGGTGAAAACGTTTTTGGCTTCACCGGCCACCCGGGCTTCAAGCGCGCCATGGCCGAAGACCTGATCATGGAATTCGAGGAGGGTCCGGAAAATCCGGGGCCCGAGCTCGAGAAGCTGTCAGGCCTGAACCGCGCCATTGAGGACTCTCTGGTGCCGATCATGACGGGCATAATCCAGCTGACAAAATTGATGCAGGACTGAAGACAATTGAAAACAGCGCTTGCAATTGTCTTGTAAATCGTAATATTCGTATATTAGATTGCATTCTTGGTATCTGCCGGTTTTGCGGTCTGGAAAGCGGAACTGGTGGAGGCCAAAACCGCTTGCCCCTTGGGAGAGGAACATCAAATGAGCAAGAAGCTGGTCATTGTCATGGCCAATACCGACGTCCGCAACGGCCAAGAGCTTGGTGCGCCTTTCTTTCAGGCAACCGTGGCTGCGGCCATGGAGTATGAAGTCGAAGTCATCTGCACGGCGACATCTGGTCAGTTGATGCGCAAAGGCGTGGCGGAAAAGCTGTTCGTCAAGCCGGGCTCGCCAAAATCCGTCTACGAATTCATCAAGGACGCCCATGAAGCTGGTGCTGTTTTCAAGTGCTGCTCCCCCAATCTCGATCTGTTTGACATGACCGTTGACGACCTCATTCCCGAATGCTCGGGCATTGTCGGCGGCGCTTACCTGATCGAGGAGATCATGGAAGGTGACTGCGTCGTCTTAACATACTGACCGGGAGAATCGCATGAGCCACGCCCACGGTTCCCGCATACAGGAGTTCATCGGTGATCCGGTGTCCGAGGCGCCCATGGTGCCACGGGAAAAGCTCGAAGTCATATTTCAGGACATTCAGGCCGACATCCGGTTTGACCATGAACTGAACGGCTGCCTGAACTGCGGCATCTGCACGGCAACATGCCCTGCCGCGCACTATTATGATTTCAGCCCGCGTGAAATCGTCCAGCTTTTGTGGACCGAGAACCTCGACGGCGTTTACGACGCGATGCAGGAAAAGATCTGGGCCTGCGCCCAGTGCTACACCTGCGCGGCACGGTGCCCGTTCGGCAATTCGCCCGGCGGCCTGATCATGATCATGCGGGAAACCGCGATCAAGCACGGCATGGAATCGGCCAGGAATGTGCTGCGGCCATTCTCCCGCGTTATGCTGAAACTGATTTCCACCGGCAACCAGCTGGCGCCGGACATGATCAATCCGGATCATTTCGCCGACTGGGGTCCGAACCTCTCCAAGGTTTCCGCGCCACTAAAGCTGCTGCGCAAAGCCATTCCTATGCCGACGCTCAACACCACGGCGACGGCTTGGGAGGTCAATCTCAAGACGTCTGTTGAGCTCTACACGATCTGGGAAATGACCGGCGTTTTGAAGCAGCTTGAAACCATTGACCAGAACCTTTTCGACGTCATCGCGGACATCATGGAAGAAAAGCGCGATGAGTGGGACGAATTTCTCGACGAGCAGGACGACGACTGAACCGACGTGCCGGTGCTGATTTTGCACGGCGTCCAGCAGAGGATTTTATGACGATGAAAAACTCAAAAGACACTTCAGGCGAAGGCGAGCGGTTCACCGGCCACGGCGCCGAATGGCGGCCCGCCAATTTGAGCCCGGAAGACGCCCGCACGGCGACCGCCTGGGTTGAACAGAAGATCGACAAACGCTCGATGCTGACCAACAAGGACAGGGTCGAAGACGTCCGCGACCTGATGTGGCAGTTGGAGAAGGAAGGCGAGATCGTCGTCCATCGCGTCACCGACGCCCACGAACCTGTGATGGCCAAGACGCTTTACGGCTGGGACAAGAAAATCCCGACTACACAGCTTTGGCACCACAAATCCTGCGGCCAGTGCGGCAACATTCCGGGCTACCCGGCGTCACTGTTGTGGATGATGAATCAGCTCGGCTCGACCTATCTCGACGAGACGGATCAGACATCCTGCACGGCATGGAACTACCATGGTTCTGGCATCGGCAACCTCGAAAGCCTTGCCGCCGTGTTCCTGCGCAATTTCCATCAGGCCTATGTCGCCGCCAAGGCGCAAGGATTGCCGGAAGGCTATTACTATCCGCTGATCCACTGCGGCACCTCGTTCGGCAACTACAAGGAAGTGCGCGGTTACCTGCTGCAGTCCGCCACGCTGCGCGAGCGCGTCAAGGTCATTCTCGGCAAGCTTGGCCGTTTGGTGGATGGAAAGCTGCTGATCCCCGAAGAGCTCGTGCATTATTCCGAGTGGGTGCATGTCATGCGCCACAAGATCGCCGAGCGCCAGGTCATTGATGTTTCCAACATCCGCTCAACCGTTCACTCGGCCTGCCATGTCTACAAGATGGTGCCGCAGGATGTGATCTATGACGACGATGTTCTGGACGGCAACCGTGTCGCCGTTTCCACCGGCATCATGCAGGCGCTCGGCACGCAGGTCATCGACTATTCGACCTGGTACGATTGCTGCGGCTTTGGCTTCCGCCACATCATTTCCGAGCGCGAATTCACCCGCTCCTTCGCCATCGACCGCAAGATCAAGGTCGCGGTGGAAGAAGCCAACGCGGATGTGATGATCGGCCATGACACCGGTTGCGTCACCACGCTGGACAAGAACCAGTGGATCGGCAAGGCAACTGGCAAGGACTATGAACTGCCGATTCTGGCGGACATCCAGTTCGCCGCCCTCGCCTGCGGCGCACATCCCTACAAGATCGTGCAGTCGCACTGGCATGCGTCGGCCACCGAAAAACTGATGGAGAAGATGGGCATCGACTGGCAGGCCAAGACGGCCGAGTTTGAAGCCTATCTCAAGCAGGTCGAGGCAGGCCATCAGGAAAATCTCTACGATCCACGCCTCATGATCACTTCCGGACCCGGCTTCAAGAAACTCGAGCAACGCCCATGACAAACCCGATCCTCATCGTCGGCGGAGGCCCCGCCGGTCTGTCCGCAGCCCACTCCCTCGCGGCTCTCGGCCAAAAGTCCATCATCGTTGAAAAGCGCGACGCGCTCGGCGGCACACCGATTTTTTCGGGTTATGCCAAGCTCGTGCCTTCAGGCGAATGGGCCAAGGACGCCATAGGCGGCATGGTCAAGCGGGTGGCCAACAATCCGCTGGTCGAAGTCCATACCGGGACCATTGTGAAGGATTTTTCCGGCGAGCCGGGCAACTTCTCGGCCACCCTGTCGGACGGAAAGAAGATCAAGGCAGGTGCGGCGATTCTTGCCACCGGCTTCACCCACTTTGACTCGATCAACAAACCGGAATGGGGCTTCGGCACCTTCGAGGATGTTGTCACTTCCGTCCAAGTCGAGCAGATGATTTCGTCCGGCCAGGGCGTGCGCTGCCCGTCGGACGGGCGCAAGCCGAAACGGGTCGCCATCCTGTTGTGCGTCGGTTCGCGCGACCGCCAGATCGGGCGCGAATGGTGCTCGAAAATCTGCTGCACGGTCTCGGCCAACATGGCGATGGAAATCCGTGAGGAACTGCCGGATTGCCATGTCTACATCTACTACATGGATATCCGCACCTATGGCCTTTACGAGACCAAATACTACTGGAGGAGCCAGGAAGAGTTCAAGGTCAAGTACATCAAGGCCCGCATCGCCGAAGTGACATCCGACGGCGAGAAGCTGATCGTCAAGGGCGAAGACACGCTGGTCAAACGGCCGATCACCATTCCGTTCGACATGGTCGTTCACGCCATCGGCATGGATCCGAATGTCGACAATATGCTCTTGTCAGCCGTGTTCGGCGTTGATCTCGAACCGCATGGCCACATCGGCCGGGCCAACAGCTACGGCACCATGGGCGCGACATCGCGGCCGGGCGTATTCGTGGCAGGCGCGGCGACCGGACCTGAAACCATTGACGACTCCATTGCCCAAGCCAACTCGGCGGCGATTGCCGCTTATGGCGTGGTCAACGGCGCGCGCATGGCAGCCGAGTAGGATGGCGAGCGTGGCAGCGACAATTCTCAACCGTGGCAAGGGTGGCGATCTTCAGCCGGACGTGGAGCGTCCGGAACTGCACCTCAGCGGCGAAGTGCTGGAATCCGCATTTCAGGCTGTCACATTCGGCGCCGAGACATTGGGCGGCATTGAGCGGTATGTTCAGGCTTTGTCGCTGAAATCAGCCATGTTCAAGGACATTCTTGGCGACGGCAAAGCTGCCAGCCTTAACCTTGACGGGCTGATGACTCTTTCGACCTTCATGTCATCTGTCCGCCGCCGGGTTGCTCCCTATCTGGATACGGCCGGGGTGGAACTGTTCCGCAAGGGCGTGGACATGCTGTTGACCGGCATGCGTGACACGTCCAACACGGACCGCCGGATTGCCGACTTTTGCCGCTTGTTTCCAGAAGACCGCAAGCACGCGTTCATCCGCGATTTCGCCACCGAGGTCCTGCACAACATGGACCCGGAGCGCTATCCGCTGATGGCTCGCTGGGTATGGGACGCCGGCACCAACACCGGTGCGCTGCGAGAAGCCTGGTTCGGCGACAATGTTGACCACATGGTCATCCCTGTCCCCGACACCTACGCCGCCTTTATTGTGCTGCGCGAGGAATTGACTACCTTCCTTTCGGCGCAAGGGCTTTACCGTGACATGCTCTACCATGCCGACCTTCTGACGGCGCAGATCTACTCACATTACATTTGCGCCCAAGGCGGCAGCTATCTGCGGACGGACTTTTCGTCGCCGCAAGACCCGATGCAGTACACCCGGCGCCTGCTTGGCCTCGATGGCGTGTCGGGCAAGACAGGACGCACCAGACTCAAATCCATCGACGGAACCGCTTTCGTCATGGAAGACATGCAACTTTTGGGATGAACGGGAGCTGATCCATGCCGATTCACGAAAAATCCCTCATCCGGCCCGAGAACCTGAAGACCAATGACAATCTGGTTATCGACGGGATCGATGTGTCCGGCCACTGGAGCACCTTCATCCAGACACGCGTAGTCACGGACTATAATGAGGACATGCAGGACGAAATCGCCGCCCTGCCCGGTGGCGAATATATACACCGCTGCTGGCAGTGCGGCTCCTGCACCAATTCCTGCACGGTCCATGCGCTCAATCCGGATTTCAATCCGCGCTACTGGATCTACCTGATCCGCATGGGCATGGAGAGCGAACTGCTCCGCGACAAGGATCTGATCTGGCAATGCGTGTCCTGCAACAAATGCACCAACGCCTGCCCGCGCGATGTGGTGCCGGAAGCTGTCATGCATGCCACACAGCATTGGCTGGAACTGAAGGGGCACACCGAAGTCAAGCCTTCAACCCATTTTGATGAAGTGTTCCACGAGCAGATCATGGCCACCGGCAAGATCGAGGAAGGCCGCACCATCCTCCGCCTGTTTAAACGAACCAACCAGCCGCTGATGCAGGACTGGCTGATGGAAATGGGCTTGCGTTTGGCCAAAAAGCTGCCTTTCCGCATGTTCTTCCGCATGGGCTTCGAATCCGTGTTTGCACCCCGGACCTCCAAATGGGGACCGGTGAGCGCCGCCATCGAAGAGTATGTCCACGAACGCGAGCAGGAAAACCGCAAGGCGCTTGGCCTCGACAAACTGGTTGAACAAGCCAAGGCCGAGGCATCCCCGCTTCGCCAGGCAGCCGAATAGGAGCAGTCATGACCGACACGCAAAAATCGCTGAAGAAGGTCGCTTATTATCATGGCTGTGCGCTGGAAGGCTCCGGCCACGGCTACAACCGGTCGACCCGCGCGCTGGCCGAAGCGCTGGATCTGGAGCTTGAAGACGTCAAGAACTGGAACTGCTGCGGCGCGATGGAGGTCAAGAACATTGACCCCGAAGTGCAGACTTACCTGTCGTCGCGCGTCCTCTCGATCGCGGCCAACGAGATGGGCCACACGACGGTCATGGCGCCGTGCAACGGCTGCTATCACAATCTGAAAAAGGCCGAGCACGACATCGCGCACAAGCCCAATTCCAAGGCCGTGGTCGAGCGCATTTCCGCCAAGGCCGGACATGCGGCCTATGAGCCGGGTCAAATTGAAACCATCCATGCGCTCGACTGGGTCAAGCAGACGATCGGCGAAGAGGGGCTGCGCAAGCGGGCAAAAGGCAAGCTCAAGGGGCTCAAGGTCGCCAACTATTACGGGTGCATGTACACAAGGCCGCGCAACATTTTCCCGGGCCGCGATGCGGGTCCGGAATCAGAATCGTCGTCAAAGCCGCATTTCATGGATGATGTGCTGGCGGCGGCGGGTGCGGAAAATGTCGATTTTGCGCTGAAGACCGCCTGCTGCGGCGGCGCGCACACGCTTTCTGATTCCGACACGTCGACAAAGCTGTGCATCAACATTCTGCGCGCTGCCGAGGCATCCGGCGCAGAGGTGATCGCCACCGAATGCCCGACGTGCCACAGCGGCCTTGAAATGCATCAGATTCGCGCCGAAAAGCGCTATGGCATCAAGACCAATGTGAAAATTGTCTACTTCACCCAGCTGCTCGGTTTGGCGCTTGGCCTGTCGCCGCGCAAAGTCGGACTGCAGGAAAACGTCTCTGATTCGACGCCGCTGTTCCGCGCAAAGGGCATCGCATGAAAAACTGGGATGAGCTTGAGGAGCAAGTGCTTTCGCCTTCCGCGGACGCGGCTTCATTGCTGGCTGTCAGCGAATCCGTTCTGGAAAACTGGGCCGAAGCGCGCGGCCTCGTTCCGACTGCAAAAAAGCAGGAAGGATTCCGCCTGATTGCCTTGCACAGCCAAGGGTCGCGCGGCGAGCCGAGCTTCAATGCCTGCCGGGAAACCTGCCGCGAAGTCGTCTATCATTACAATCTGCTGAAAGACGGCGGGCCGGAAGCCGGTTCGGCTTCAAAGCTGGCGATGATGGGCTTTGTGGCGCATCATCTTTTGCTGTTTGTCCGCGGCAAAATGGAAGTTGCAGGATTGGGCGAATTCTGCTGTTCTTCCAAGGCAGTACGGTCAAACGACGCGTTAATCGAACTGGCACAATCAAGAGGCTGATCATGGCAAATGTTAAGGGCTGCAACCTTCCCGACGAACTCCTTTATGATGTGGACAATCACATCTGGTTCCGCGAAATCGGCGATGGGACCGTCAAGATGGGAATGACCACCGTGGCCACGGCGCTTGCCGGGCAATTGGTGGCTTTCACGCCCAAAAAGGCCGGGAAGTCGGTTGAAGCAGGCAAATCCTGCGCGACGGTGGAATCCGGAAAATGGGTTGGTCCTGCAAAATCCGCCGTGGCTGGCGAAGTGCTGGAGATCAATGAAGCGCTTGTCGCCAAACCGGCCATAGCCAATGAAGACCCTTACGTTGCCGGCTGGATGGTTTTGCTCAAACCCGCCGACTGGGCATCGGTGAAACCCAATCTTGTTCCTGGCTCCAGCGTCGCGCCGAAGTATGAGGCCAAAATGGCCGCCGATGGCTTTGCGGGCTGCGCCGCTTAAATTTCAGCGGATGTTTTTGAAAGCGGATTGATTTTGCGCCGGGATACCCGTATTTGCGCAGACATGAATATTGCTGAATTCAAAGATAAAGCTGGCGGCGCCGCCGAGTTTCTCAAGGTTCTCGCCAACGAGAGCCGGCTTGCCATTCTTTGCAATCTGATCGACGGCGAGAAGTCGGTAAACGAGCTGGAAGTGCTTTTGAACTTGCGGCAATCAACGCTGTCGCAGCACTTGTCGGTCTTGCGGCGCGAGCGCCTTGTGAAAACCCGGCGTTCCGCCCAATACATTTACTATTCGCTGGACAGCGAGGAAGCCGGCGTCATCATGCATGCGCTGTACGACATCTACTGTGGTCCCAAGTCAAAGAGTGCCAAGCCGCTCAATCGAGTCTTGGCCGACTGAGGCAGCCTACCAGCACGTCCATCCGCCTTTTATGCAACGCGTCCCATGCCGCGTTCAGACCGGGATTGGGTTCGTCGCCACCGGGCTGGACGACAGTCTCAAACGCAATTGCCAAAAACGCGCCGAGTTCAGGATTGAGCTCAAACGTCCGCAAATCGCCTGAAGTCCAACCAAGCAGCATTGCCTTTTTGCGAAAATTGGCAAAGTCAGAACAGCTTTTTGCCAGCTGATCTACTTGCTCAAGCCTTCTGATATCTTCCTTGAGAAGCTGCGCGGCAAACATGCTTGTCTCCCGGGCGGCGGCGGCCCGCATGTCGTCAATCAGTTTCATGCGACTTCCTCCAGGATTGCGCCGGATGGGATGGCGTCGGCAATGGTCGACAGCCACTCCGGCTTGATGTCTTCATTGTCCACTAGATCGCAGGTGAAGTTTCTCAACAGGTTTTGGATCTCCTGCGGCAAGGATTCAGGCATCGGAAATCCGTTCAGCTTCCCCCACAAACCCGCCCAACAGCGGACCGTGGTCCAGGGATTGTACCCGCCTCCGCCGAGCACCACGACTCGCGGGCAGGTCTGCGCAGCTGATTCGACTGCGCTCCAAAGCCCTGTATTGCTAAGCTGCATGGAAGACAGCGGGTCACCCGAAAGCGCGTCCGCTCCGCAGGTGATCACCAATGCTTCCTGCTGAAACGCATCAAGTTCAGGTATGATTTCATCCGCCATCAAGCGATCAAGACCGGCGTCTGTGAAACCGCGCGGGACAGGGAAGTTTCGTGCATTTGCCGTGTGGGCCTGCCCTGTACCGGGCCACCTGCCCGCCTCGTGGACCGAGATGCACAGGGTTCTCGGATTGCCCTCAAAGGCAGTTTCCACGCCGTCGCCGTGATGGGCGTCAAGATCAAGATAGGCGACCCGGTTCAAATCCGCATTGAGGAATTCCAGCATGGCGAACACCGGATCGTTAAAGTAGCAAAAGCCGCTGGCGCGGTCCTTCCGGCCGTGGTGTGTCCCACCCGCCGGATGATAAGCAACGCGGCCCTCCAAGGCGAGCCGCGCCGCCAGCACCGATCCGCCGACTGAGGTTGTCGCGCGCCGCCAAAGCCCGGGAAAAACCGGGTTCTCCATGGTTCCGAGGTGAAACCGCGCCCGCAACTCACCTGTCACCTGGCCGGATTCGCTGACTGCATGAACCGCGTCGATGTAGGCCGGGTCGTGAAAGGCAGTCAGTTCCTCTGCTGTCGCCGCCGGGCTTTCACGGTAGTTTGATGCATCCAGCCAGCCTAGGGCGCGGCAAATGTCCATTACCGGACCGATCCGCTCGATTGAAAGCGGATGTGGCGGCCGGTACCCGGTGCTGCGATAGACGTCGCTGCACACAAACACAGGTGAGCGAAAATGGAGCGTGCGGTTCAAAGATGTCAAAGAAATACCCCTGAAACAGCCAAACCGGCATAGTGATACTTGACCTGCGGTAAATCATGGTATTCATTCATTAGAATATATCAATCGGCAATTTTGGGAATCTTGCCGGTTCTTGGAGGAACAAAGAAATGGCCACTGGCTCTGATTCCAACAGCAAGAGCATGTCGATCATCGTCACCAAGGGTTCGCTCGATTGGGCCTACCCTCCATTTATCCTCGCGACCACAGCGGCCGCAATGGACGTCAAGGTGACAATGTTTTTCACCTTCTACGGCTTGGTACTTCTCAAGAAGAATCTCGACCTGAAAATGACGCCGATGGGCAATGCCGCCATGGAGATGCCGATGATGGGCATGCACATGGGCATGCCGAACATCATCGGCGCCCTGCCTGGCGTCGATGCCGCATGCACCGCCATGATGAAGAACATGATCAAGAAAAAGGGCGTTGCGTCCATTGATGACCTGCGGACGGCAGCAATCGAATCCGACGTAAACATGATCGCCTGCCAGATGACCATGGATCTTTTCGAATATAAGCGTGAAGACATGATCGATGGTCCGGTGCTTGGCGGCGCTGCCTCATGGGTCGACATTGCGACCAAGTCCGACATCAATCTGTTTATCTAAATCCGGAGACTGAAATGGCTGACAAAGTACTCGATGCACAGGGCCTCAATTGCCCACTCCCAATCCTGCGCGCCAAAAAGGCGCTGGTCGAACTGCCAGCAGGCGGCACGCTGGAAATCCTCGCGACCGATCCTGGAGCCGTGGCTGATTTCCAGGCATTCTGCCGTACGACCGGCAACGAACTTCTCGAACACAGCCAAGATGGCAAGGTCTACAAATTCCTCATCAAACGGCACGCCTGACAGACATTCAAGCATCTGAAACACGCCAGGCGGTTTCTGCCCAGACAATACGGAAAAAGCCCCGTCGTTTCAGCGGGGCTTTTTGTTGCTGCTATGTCATCGGGTTATGATGGCTTAACCAGGGCTGTATGGACAGCTATTTAAGCAAAACCCCGGAAGCTGGTGCCTGCTTTCGGGGCTGCTCATTTTGCAATCGTTTAACCGCGCAGTTCGCGGGATCAGAACTTCTTCTTCCAGCCTATGGAAGCCGAGAATTGATGCATTTCGGGCGAGACGCTCGAACCGGGCGTTGGGCCGAATGGTGTAACCTCTGGTCCGGTAACCGAGTTTGAAAGCGCGTAGATCAAGGCGAAGTCAATCGAACTCGAATCAGATACTTTTACCGTGCCGCCGCCAGTGAAATGGTGCTGCACGACGCCCGGCGTCAGCACAGCCAGCGTCACGTCTTCGGGGCCAATCGGATTGGTCGAATAGGCATAGCCTGCGCGCCAAGTGAATTTGTCATTCTGGCGCCATTCTGCGCCGACTTTGAACACGTCAACGTCGTCCCAGCCAAATCCGGGTCCACCCGTAGAACCAAGTGGTGCAGGGAAAAACGGATTGCTGATTGCGCCGACACCGCTGTAGAAAATATGCTGGTAGTCGGCCATCAACGTCAAATCCGGCCTGACGTCCCATGAAGCACCCACTGTGAAGGAAGCAGGAATGTTAAACTTGCCTTGGTCGGCAAACAAACCCTGATAATTCTTGAAGCGCGTCATGAGCATCGGTGTTTGACCCGAAGCGCCAATACGGAAACTGTCCGTCACGTCAATCTGGATGCCACCGCGCAAGCCGCCGCCGAACGACCAATCATAACCATTGTCTGTGAGGGCAGACGGGTCTGAAGACATAGGGGATAATGCGACCAAACCTTTGCCGCTGAATGCCTGAACCGCCAGTGTGGGCGCAATGCCAATCGAAACGTTACCCATTTTTTTCGCATAGGTCGCAGACATGAAAACCTGTATGAGATCGACGCCCGCGTCTCCGCCGCAGAAGATTCCCGGTCCGCCCGGACACATCATACCTGCATTGGTGATGCCTTTGTAAGTCGTGTTCGCCCCGCCATTTCCATAGATAGAGAAATTAAGTGCGGACGTGTCGTCGATTGGCCGGTTATAGGCCATGTTGGGAATGAAGAATATGTTCCGCGAACTGCGAATGTCACCGGGCGAAAGAAATGCAGTCCCACTGGCTTCATATCCGCGGAACGGCATGAAAAACTCGATGCCGGCATCAAATTCACGCCCAATCGTCGCGATGGATGCCGGGTTGATAGCGGCAGACATGGCGTCCTGGCTCTGCGCCACACCTGCGCCGCCCTGCGCGCGCTGAACCACGCCATAGCCAAGCGCAAACGACCCCTCGGTCGCATCAGAAGCAGGCGCGAACACTGCAGAAAGCGCCAATGCGGCCAATGTGGATTTGATTGTGCGTGTCTTGAATGCCATGCGTGTCTCCCCCGACATCATTCAAAGCTTTTCGCAAAGCTTTCAATATAAAGTGATACTTCAGTATATCCTGACTCGCGAATGTAACTGCAAAAACAAGCGGCGCAAGCCATAACTGTGTCCTTACGGCATCACTGCCTCAATATTCGGCAATCGCCACTTGAAAAGCCCGTTTTGCACACGGGAAACACCGGTTCTCAGGCCTGCTGGTTGCCATAAAACAGCGTCACCACATGTTCGCCTTCGGCAAAAAACAGCCAGCGCTCGACCCAGGCTGCAAACAGCAGCACCGGAGCGGCGATTAGCGCAAACCATGGTGATATCAGGCATGCGCCATAGGCGGCGGCTACAATCGCGAGCAGGATGAAAAACAGCGCCCGCAGCTTTTCGGAATGGCGCCGGGCGACGACAAAACCCATTTCCTTCTGGATGAAATTGCGCGCTGTATGCGGCAGCTCCCATTGACGAACGCCCGCGCCAAGCCCGGTGGCGTTCGCCATCGTCCGGTCGCGCGGCGCGTTGTCGATGGCCTTCCAATAGAGGAATTTGAGAACCGCTATGAGCAGCAGTGCAGAAGCGCCCAGGGCCAGTTGAAAAGTCTGGAAACGGCCAAAAATCACCGCAACAGCCATCAACACTGCGGCACCGCTGGCCAGCGCAAACGACAGATAGACCGGAACCGTCAGCGGCTGGTTCCAGGCTCGGATCGTGTTCAGCGTCGAGTAGATCTTGCCGGTCGAAAACACGGTCACCGCGCACATTACTGCCGTGAAAAGCCCGAGCGGCGCGATGAGTTGAGGCGCATCAATCAGTCCGGACCAGACAGCGCCGAACAGCAGCGCCGGGCCATAGGTGATGATGGCCGCCACGCCTTCGCGCGACAGCCATGACGAGCGCCACTGCGACACGGCGCGCCAAGCCCGTTCCGGATGGCCAAGATGGAACGTCGAGGACAACAGGCCGACGGTGATCAGCCCAAGCGCAATCACCATCGAGACAAGCGCAAACGCCATGCTTGACGCCGGGCCGTGGCTGAAACCGGTCAGGCCAAGCAGCGCCAGCATGCCATAACCGGCGCCGGATGCAGTGGTGAACAACAGGACGGAATATGCTGGATTCATCGGTTCAGCCCTTGGTCTTCTTGGTTGAACGAGGGGCAGCCTGCTTGCCGCCCAAAAGCCCGTCCGCCCATGCAAACAACCGGTCGATCGCCGAACCATCGCCCTTTGGAAGCGATTCCGGCGGCAAGGTGGTGGCGTCACGGCGCGCGCGCGGCGGCAGATATTTGTTGACGGGTTTGGTGCCCATCTCCGGCAGCAGGTCGTAACCGCCGCGTTCGGCGACGAGTTTGGACACTTTCGAGTTTGCATCGCCGAGATCGCCAAAATGCCGCGCGCCGGTCGGGCATGCTTTGACGCAGGCTGGAACGCGGTCTTCCTCGACGAAATTCTCATTGTAGATGCGGTCGACACACAGCGTGCATTTCTTCATCACGCCATGGCTGTAGTCATATTCGCGCGCACCGTAAGGGCATGCCCAAGAACACAGCTTGCAGCCGATGCAGACATCAGGATTGACCAGAACAATGCCGTCCTCGGCGCGTTTGTAGGACGCGCCGGTCGGGCAGACAGTCACGCAGGCCGGCGTCTCGCAATGGAGGCATGAGCGCGGGAAATTGACGATGCGCGAATTTTCATTGTCCGCCTCTTTGACTTCATAGCCGTGGATGCGGTTGAGCCAAGTGCCGAGCGGGTCGGCGCTGCGCGGATTGGCATCTGTCAACGGCGCTGAATAGCCCTGCGTATTCCACTCCTTGCAGGAGGTGGCGCAGGCCTGGCAACCGACGCACGTGTCCAGATCAATCACGAGGCCGAGTTTTTTGGCGGAGGGAGCGGGCAAACAGGTCATGTCGTTCTCGGCAACGGTTTGACGGACGGGAATTGCGGCGCGCTTTCATCGCTCTGGTCGGCCGCTTTTTCGATTCTGACCTTCAAATCATACCAGGCCGCCTGACCTGTGACCGGATCGCTGTTGGAATAGCGGTAACCGCCGCCGCGTTCCGGCAGAAGTTCGGAGATGAGATGGTTGAGCAGGAAGCCTTTTTTGGCCTCCGGCGCATCCTTGTCGAGCGCCCATGCGCCGGAGCGCTTACCGATCGCATTCCATGTCCAGACCGTGTCGGCATTGACGCCATCCATCAGCTTCACCGGCGCTTTGATCTTGCCGTGATGCGAGGTCACCGTCACCCAGTCGCCATCGACAACACCAAGCTCCTTGGCTTTGCTTCTGGCCATGTACAGCCAGTTGCGGCCCAATATCTGGCGCAGCCAGGTGTTTTGCGATCCCCAGGAATGATACATCGCCATTGGCCGCTGCGTCACCGCATGCATCGGGAAGGCATCCTTCTCGACCATCTCGCCTTCAAACGGCGGATACCAGAAAGGTATCGGGTCAAAATAGGTCTCGATGCGTTGCTTGTGCCGGTCCGGCGGAATGACTTTGCCGTGCCCCTGCGCCGCAAGGCGGAAGGTCTGCAGCGGTTCGCAATAGAGCTGGTGGATGATCGGCTCCGTGTTGCCGAGGAAGCCGAACGACACGGCCCATTCTAGATAGGCCTTGTTGACGTGTTTGAAATATTTCATTTCGTCCGGCAGCTCATAGTACCAGTGGCAGCCGTTTTCGATGTAGCGCTTCAACTGGTCCGGATTGACCGCACCCTTGCCGAATGATTTGCCGTCTTCGCCGCGGAAGCCCGCCAGCGGACCAATACCCGGCGTGCGCTCGTGGTTGACGATATAGTCGGAATAGCCGCCGGGATAGCGCGGCGAGCCGTCGGCCTTGACCATGGCAGGAAGGCCAAGCCGTGCGCCGAGATCCAGCAGCACCGTCTGGAACGGCCGCACATCACGGTCCGGCTCGACAACCGGCTGGCGGATGGCGTCCGCCGGGCCATCGGCCTCCGAGATCGGCCGGTCAAGCATCGAGATGCAGTCCCAACGCTCAAGGTAGGTCGTGTCCGGCAGGATTAGGTCGGCGTAGTAAACCATCTCTGACGCGTAGGAATCCGAGTAGATGATTTTCGGAATCACATGCTCGCCGGTCTTCTCGTCCTTGGCCGTCAGGTATTTGATCGTGTCCGGCACGTTCATGGCCGAATTCCAGCTCATGTTGGCCATATACATGAACAGGACATCAATATTGTAGGGATCGCCAAGCGCCGCATTGGTCGTGACCATGTGCATCATGCCGTGCGACGACATCGGCGCATCCCACGAGAAGCCCTTGTCGAGGCGCAGCGGATTACCCGCCTCGTCGACGAGCAGATCTTCTGGTGACATGACAAAGCCGAGCGGCGGGCCGGGCAGCGGCGTGTTTGGCTTCACCTGGCCGGACTTGCCTGCCGGTTTGACATGCGGCGGGATCGGCTTCGGGTATGGCGCCTTGTAGCGGAACCCGCCCGGCACATCGATGGTGCCGAGCATGATCTGCAAAAGATGGATGGTGCGGCAGGTCTGGAACCCGTTGGCATGGGCGGAGATGCCGCGCATGGCATGCATCGAGACCGGACGGCCGATCATCTTGTCATGCTTGCGCCCGACATGATCAGTCCAGGGAATGTCGAGTTCGATTTGCTCTTCAAATGCCACCCGCGCCAGCTCTGCCGCGATGCGGCGGATCGTGTCGGCAGGCACGCCGCACTGCGGCGCCACCGTATCGGGCGACCAGTCGTCGCCAAGAAAACGCTCGGCAATGAGCTGGAAACTGGTGACCGCCTTACGCCCATCAGGCAGCTTGAACCGGCCCATCAGCGGCGGGTTGACTGCGCCATCCGTGTGGGGCGCGGGTTTCTTCTTCGAACCGTCCCAGACCAACGCGACGCCGTCCTTGTCGCGGGCGAAAAGCCCGTGATCAGCGCCGCCGGGATTTTCAATGACCAGCCAAGGCGAGTTGGTGTAGCGGACAAGATATTCGCCGTCGATTTTCTGGGCGGCGAGCAATTCGTGGATCAATGCCCCGACAAACAGCCCGTCCGTTCCCGGCTTGACGCCAATCCACTCGTCGGCAATCGCCGAATAACCGGTGCGGATCGGATTGAGCGAGACAAATTTCGCGCCGCGCGCCTTGAGCTTGCCCAGCCCGGCCTTGATCGGGTTGGAGCCATGGTCTTCGGCAACGCCGAACAGCATGAAATATTTGGTGTGATGCCAGTCCGGCTCGCCAAATTCCCAGAATGCGCCGCCAAATGTGTAGAGGCCGGCAGCCGCCATGTTGACCGAGCAGAACCCGCCATGCGCGGCATAGTTCATGGTGCCGAACTGGCTTGCCCACCAGCCGGTCAGACCCTGACTTTGGTCACGGCCAGTGAAAAAGGCGAGTTTCTTCGGATCCGTCTTGCGGACCGCGCCGAGCCAATCCGTCGCCAGCGCCAGCGCTTCGTCCCATTCGATTTCGCGGAATTCGCCAGACCCGCGCTCGCCAACCCGCAGCAGCGGCTTGGAAAGGCGGGATGGGGAGTAATGCTGCTGGATGCCAGACGCGCCCTTGCCGCAGATGACACCCTTGTTGACCGGATGGTCGCGGTTGCCTTCAATGTATTTGACGGTGCCGTCCTTGAGATAAACCTTGATGCCGCACCGGCAGGCGCACATGTAGCAAGTGGTGGTCTTGATCTCATCCCAGGTCTTGGGCGACGTGGCTATGTTTGGCTGTGCGCCCATTTACCCTCCCCGGCACGGTCACCCGCGCTTCGAAACATCGACATGGCGATTCCGGCATCTCCTCCCGTCACCGCTCTTATATACTTTCATCAACGTATACAGATTTTATCATGCAATCAACGGGCCATGATCTGCTTTGCGGTCAATCATGGCAGCGCCGGGGATTGCCTCCAAAAAATGAATTGGCGTCGCGCCAATCCTCACCGCGAAATCAGGGTGATTAACTCACGGGTCAGCCGCGACAGGTTTTCCAGCTTCGGGTTTTGCCGGAAGGAAAGCGGTTCATCCAGTGTGTGAAGGTTTAGCTCCGCCCCGTCAAAGTCATCAAAGACCGTATAAATGCTGGGTGTGATGACTGTGGTCAAACCGGCTGCCCTTGCTGATTTGAGTCCGTTGGCGGAATCTTCAAATGCGATGCAGGCTTCCGGACCGAGGCCGAGCCGGGAAAGCGCCGCCATATAGACTTCCGGGTCCGGCTTCTTGCGCGAAACATCCTCGCCGCAGCAAATGGCATCAAACCAGTCAGCCGCGTCCGGCCCAAGCGTTTTCGCCAACAGGCTTTCGACATTGGCCCTGCTGGTCGTTGTCGCGATGGCCAGCCGGATGCCTTGGCTGCGAGCATTCCCGATCAACCGTTCGACGCCGGGACGCAAGTCAATGCCATTGGCTGTAATCCAGTTGTTGTAGAAAAAAGTCTTGCGGCGATGAAGTTCTGCGCTCGCCACATCGGTGGCCCCTATCTCGCCGGCATAGACTTCAATGCGCTCCCGCCCGCCGGTAGTCCTGAGCAGCCTGCCATAGATGCTTCGGTCCCAGCGCCAGCTCAGTCCCGCCTCGGCAAATGCGAGATTAAAGGCCTCGCGATGAACTTCCTCGGTTTCCGCCAAGGTGCCATCGACATCAAAAATGAGTGCTTTCAAAGTGCTCATGCTGCCTTCACCTTTTCGATGGCCTGCGGCAATTCAAACAGGTTCAAACAGACAGCATCAGCGCCAAAGCTTGCCAGTGGTTCGCTGGAATATCCGCCCTGCACAAGAATGCAGGCCATGCCGGCGGCTTTGGCTGCGCCGGCATCATTGATGCTGTCGCCAACGAAAAGGCACTCAGTCGACGCTACGTCCAACGACTCCATGGCAGCGATAAGCATGTCCGGAGCGGGCTTGGTTTTCAATACTTCATTTTGCCCCTGAATGGCCGCAAGGTGCGGTGCAAACCCGTAATGGCCGAGAATGGTGCGCGTGAACGCATCCGGCTTGTTCGACACCACGGCGATCTTGACCCGCGCTTTGGCGTAGGCAGAAACCATTTCCAGCGCGCCCGGCAGCATAACGGTCAAACCCGTCAAATGGTTGGCATAATGCGGCATCATGGACTTGACGCGGCGGTCCAGCGCCTCGCCCAAGAGCGGATGGCCGCAGGCAGCATAGGCGCGCTCGACGAGTTTCACGACACCATTGCCGATCATGCCACGCACACTTGGCACCGAAAGAGGCCCAAGCTTTTCTTCCGCCAGCAGCGCGTTGACAGCAGCGGCGATGTCCGGCGCGGAATCAATAAGCGTGCCGTCGAGATCAAACAGGATCGCCTTCGGCCAGCCGCAGCCCCTTGTCATGCCGCGGCCACGTCTGCCGCCTTGCGGATGGCGGCGATGTTGGCGCGGTAAGCGTCTTCCGAACCACCCTTGAACACGGCCGACCCGGCGACCAGAACGTTGGCGCCGGCGGCGGCCACCAGTGGCGCGGTTTCCACCGTCACGCCCCCGTCAATTTCAATATCGATCGGCCGGTTGCCGATCATGGCTTTCACGCGCTTCACCTTCTCCACAACGGAAGGGATGAATGCCTGCCCGCCAAAGCCGGGGTTTACGGTCATCAGGAGGACAAGGTCAAGCCGGTCGAGCACATATTCGATCACACTTTCCGGCGTGGATGGATTGAGCGAAACACCCGCTTTTTTGCCAAGCGCCTTGATGGCCTGCAGCGAACGGTCGAGGTGCGGACCGGCTTCAGCGTGAACCGTGATGATGTCACAGCCGGCATCGGCGAATGCGCCAAGATATTGGTCGGTTGGCGCAATCATCAGATGGCAGTCAAACACCGCCTTGGTGCGGTTGCGCACGGCCTTGATGATGCCGGGGCCGAACGTGATGTTCGGCACGAAATGCCCGTCCATCACATCCAGATGTATCCAGTCTGCACCGGCGCGCATGACCGTCTCGATTTCATCGCCAAGTCTGGAAAAGTCCGCCGACAAGACTGACGGGGCGATAAGTGTCTTCGCGGTCATTGCGCTGCCTTTTGTTCATTGGGAAGCCCGCCCTTGAAGACACGGCTTGCGTTGATATCTGCTGCGGTGATTGTCGAAAGTTCATCCGCTCCAACCGGACCACGGGAGGTTTCAAACAGGCGGTTGGCCTGGCGCAGCCGCGCGCGGTCCAGCGCATTGCGGATCGACCGTGCATTGGCGAAATGCGGCTGCTTGCGCCGCAGCACAATGTAATCCGCCATCGCCCTCTTCGCGGCTTCGTCAAAATGATAGCCCTGCTTGCCGAGCATCGTCTCGGCAATTGTGAGCAGTTCCGGCTCTTCATAATCAGGAAAATCGATGTGATGGGCAATGCGTGAGCGGAACCCCGGATTGCTCTCGTAAAACTTGTCCATCCGGTCCGCATAGCCGGCAAGGATCACCACGAGATCATCGCGGTTGTTTTCCATCACCTGCAAAAGGATTTCGATGGCCTCCTGACCGTAGTCACGTTCATTGTCCGGTTTGTAGAGATAATAGGCCTCGTCGATGAACAGCACGCCACCCATAGCCCGCTTGAGAACCTCACGGGTTTTGGGAGCTGTATGTCCGATGTACTGCCCAACCAGATCGTCGCGCGTGACCGAAACGAGATGTCCCTTTCGGACATAGCCGAGCCGATGCAAAAGGTTTGCCATTCGCAGCGCAACGGTCGTCTTGCCGGTTCCGGGATTACCGGTGAAGCTCATGTGCAGTGTCGGGGTTTCATGGGTCAGCCCCATCGCTTTTCGGGCGCGCTCAACGATGAGAAGAGCTGCCGTTTCGCGGATGCGCTGTTTGACAGGAGCGAGGCCGACAAGCTCCCGGTCGAGTTCAGCGAGAATTTCGGCAACGCCTGATGTGCGGTATTCTTCCGCAAGATCAACGCTGGTGACGGTTTCGCCTTCGCCGGGAGCAGTCATGCTTTTCTTCCCTTTCAGTGGCCGCTGACTGTCCAAGAGTAAAGTTGTGAACGGCCGCGGGTGTCGGTACGGGTCATGTTGATTTTCGGCTCGTTTGCCGGGCGGTTGACGATGAATGACATTGTCACCGACTCCACTGCGCGCGTGTTGTCAAACGCATTGATGCGGATGTATTCGCCGCCATGCACCTTGCGGCACGCATCCAACTCCATCATCACGCCCTTGGCATCCTTCAGGTCAAACATCGGGTTTCCCCACATTTCCCAGTAGGTGTTACGCGGGTGCGGGTTGTCGGTATACTCAATGCCGACAGCCCAGCCCTTCTGCAGGCAGTACTCCACCTGCGTCGATATTTGCGAGTCGGTCAGGTCCGGCAGAAAAGAAAAGCAGCCTTGGGTGATACGCATTGGTTTGTCCTCACATGCTGACGGATGGCATCGGCGTAAAGTCCGATGTATCGGTTGAGGTGTAATTGAAGGAAATATTTCCCCAGGTGTCGAGCGCCGCTTCCAGCGGCTTGCACCACTTGGCGGCAGAGCGGAGGATCTCGGGGCCTTCAACAGCAATATTTCGGCCTTCATTGCGGGCAAAGACCATGGCTTCGAGCGCCACCCGGTTTGCCTGCGCGCCGGCCTGAATGCCCATCGGATGGCCGATGGTTCCGCCGCCGAATTGCAGGACGACATCGTCGCCGAACAGATCCAGCAGCTGGTGCATCTGGCCGGCATGAATGCCGCCGGAAGCGACTGGCATGACTTTCAGCATGTCGCCCCAATCCTGCTCGAAGAAGATGCCACGCTGCAGATCCACCGCGTTCTTCTGTTCGCGCAGCACGTTGTAATAGCCTTGAACGGTCATCGGATCGCCTTCCAGCTTGCCGACTGCGGTGCCGGCATGAAGGTGGTCAACTCCGGCAAGCCGCAGCCACTTGGCAATCACGCGGAACGAGATGCCATGGTTCTTCTGGCGGGTATAGGTGCCGTGGCCTGCACGGTGCATGTGCAGGATCATGTCGTTGTTGCGGCACCATTCGGAGATGGACTGGATCGCTGTCCATCCGACGATCAGGTCAACCATGACGATGACAGAGCCCAGTTGCTTGGCGAATTCGGCGCGTCGGTACATTTCCTCCATCGTGCCGGCGGTGATGTTGAGGTAGTGCCCCTTCACTTCGCCCGTCTCGGCCGATGCCTTGTTCACCGCCTCCATGCAGTAAAGGAAGCGGTCGCGGTAGTGCATGAAGGCTTGGCTGTTGATGTTCTCGTCGTCCTTCATGAAATCGAGACCGCCCTTGAGACCCTCATAGACCACACGGCCATAGTTTTTGCCCGAAAGGCCGAGTTTCGGCTTGGTCGTCGCGCCAAGCAGAGGCTTGCCGAATTTGTCGAGACGCTCGCGCTCGACGATAATGCCGCAGGACGGGCCCTTGTAGGTCTTCACATAGGCAACCGGGAAGCGCATGTCCTCCAGACGCGCCGCCTTGAGCGGCTTGAACGAGAATACGTTTCCGATGATTGACGCCGTCAGATTGGCGATTGATCCGGGTTCAAACAGGATCAGATCGTAGGCGATGTAGACGAAATACTGGCCTGGCGTTCCCGGAACCGGCTCTACCTTGTAGGCTTTGCCGCGGTATTGGTCGCAGGCTGTCAGGCGGTCGGTCCACACCACTGTCCAGGTCGCTGTCGATGACTCGCCAGCCACCGCAGCGGCCGCCTCGATCGGGTCGACACCTTCCTGCGGTGTGATGCGGAACAAGGCAAGAATGTCGGTATCCTTGGGAACATAGTCACCGTCCCAGTAACCCATTTGGGCATATTTCAGAACGCCGGCTTTATAACGTTCCTTGCCTTTGATTTCGGTTTTGGCGTCACTGCTCATGATCGTCTCCTTTTTTTCAATGGCAACTTCAGGCGGCCTTTGATGCCGCGGTTTTCGGATCGAGAGCGCCGGACGCATAGCGTTTGGCCATCTCGCTCATCGGGATGATTTTGATTTTCGGGGCATTCCCGGCTGTGCCGAAGGCTTCGAAACGGTCGCGGCAAACCTTGGCCATGGCATCCATCGCCGGCTTCAGGAACTTGCGCGGATCAAACTCTGATTTCTGCGTGTATGCGATGCGGCGGAATTCGGCAGTGGCCGCAAGGCGCAAGTCCGTGTCGATGTTGACTTTCCGGACGCCATGCTTGATGCCGCGCACGATTTCCTCGACCGGCACGCCATAGGTCTCGCGCATCGCGCCGCCATTGGCGTTGAACACTTCCTGCCATTCCTCCGGCACAGAGGAGGAGCCATGCATGACAATGTGCGTGTTTGGCAGCTTCTTGTGAATGGCTTCGATCACGCTCATCGCCAGCACTTCTCCGGTTGGCTTGCGGGTGAATTTGTAGGCGCCATGCGAAGTGCCGATTGCGACAGCCAGCGCATCCACTTTGGTGTCCGCGACGAACCGCGCCGCCTCGTCCGGGTCGGTCACCAGCATCGAACGGTCGAGTTTGCCTTCAAAGCCGTGGCCATCTTCCGCTTCACCTTCGCCGGTTTCGAGCGATCCCAAAACGCCGAGCTCGCCCTCGACGGACGCGCCGACCATGTGCGCCAGACGCGACACTTCACGGGTGATGTTGACGTTGTAGTCATAGTCCGCGGGCGTTTTGGCGTCTTCCTTCAGCGATCCGTCCATCATCACCGACGTGAATCCGTTCTGGATGGCGGACAGGCAAGTGGCGACATTGTTGCCGTGGTCCTGGTGCATGCACAGCGGGATTTCCGGATAGATTTCCGTCAGCGCATCAATCATGCGCGTGAGCATGATGTCGTTGGCATAGGAGCGGGCGCCGCGCGATGCCTGGATGATGACCGGGCTCGAAGTGGCGCGGGCGGCCTCCATGATGGCGAGACCCTGCTCCATGTTGTTGATGTTGAAGGCAGGCACGCCATAGGAATGTTCGGCGGCGTGGTCGAGCAGTTGACGAAGGGTTATGCGGGCCATGATTTATGCCTCCACTGTTTGCTTGTGATTGGTTTTGAGGATTTCAATTCCGGGCAGCGGACGTCCTTCCAGCCATTCTAGGAAAGCGCCGCCAGCCGTTGATATGTAGGTGAAATCATTTGCGACCCCTGCGCCGTTCAGGGCGGCAACCGTATCGCCGCCGCCTGCCACGGTTGTCAGTTTCCCGGCGCGCGTCAGTTCGGCAGCCAGCCTTGCAACGGCATTTGTCGCGGCGGCAAACGGTTCGAGTTCAAACGCGCCAAGCGGCCCGTTCCAAAGCAGCGTCCGGCACTGCCGCAGAATGCCGCCAATCATCGCGGCCGATTCCGGGCCGCTGTCGAGCGCCATCTCCAGTGAACCGATATTGCCGACAGGGACAATCCTGCGCGACGCATCGGCGGAAAATGCATTTGCGACGGTCACATCCACCGGAAGAACTATTTTGCAGCCTGATTTTGATGCAGCGTTCTTGATGCTTTCGGCAATCGACAGAACACCCGGTTCATACAGCGACTTGCCAACATCGACGCCTTCCGCCGCCAGAAACGTGTTCGCCATCCCGCCGCCGATGATGAGATAGTCAACCTTTTCCACGAGGTTTTTCAGAACGTCGATCTTGCTCGACACTTTCGCCCCGCCGACCAGCGCTGCGGCCGGCCGCTTCGGCTTTCCAAGCGCTGTCTCGAGCGCCTGCACTTCCGCCAAAAGCGAAGGTCCGGCATAGGAGGGCATCAATGTTGCAATTGCATGAGTTGATGCATGCGCCCGGTGCGAACAGGAAAAGGCGTCGTTGACATAGAGGTCGCCGTGCACCGACAAGCGGATGGCGAAGTTGCGGTTATTCGCAGTCTCGCCCTTATGGAAACGGACATTTTCAAGCACCGCGATGCTGCCAGGGGCAATGACTCCCGTTCCGCGTTCCGATACCGGCCCGACGCAGTCGGCGACGAATGTGACCGGACGGCCAAGCACCTCGGCCAGCGCCACAGCAATCGGACGTGTGGAATAGACGGGATTGGCCTCGCCTTCCGGCCTGCCAAGATGGGTCATGATGACGACCGAAGCGCCGCGCCGGACCAGATTTTCAACGGTTGGAGCAAACCGGATGATCCGGGTCGCGTCAGTGACGATCTGATTTTTCATTGGCACGTTGAGGTCGGCGCGGATCAGCACCTTTTTCCCGGCGACATCAACGTCATCAATGGACGGAAGGCGGCGCATCAGATCAATTTCCCGAGCGCGACCGCCGTGTCGTTCATGCGGTTGGAGAAGCCCCATTCATTGTCGTACCAGGTCAGGATGCGCACGAAGGTGCCGTCCATCACCTTGGTCTGGTCCATATGGAAGGTCGAGGAATGCGGGTCGTGATTGAAGTCGATCGACACGTTCGGATGCAGCGTGTAGCCGAGGATGCCTTTCAGCGGGCCGGTGTCTGCTGCGGCTTTGATCGCGGCGTTGACCTCTTCGACCGACGTTGCGCGCTTGGCGACGAACTTGAAATCAACCACCGAGACATTCGGCGTCGGCACGCGGATCGACGAGCCGTCGAGCTTGCCTTTCAGTTCCGGAATGACCAGCCCGATCGCCTTGGCGGCGCCGGTCGAGGTCGGGATCATCGACATCGCCGCGGCGCGGGCGCGGTAGAGGTCCTTGTGCATCGTGTCGAGCGTCGGCTGGTCGCCGGTATAGGAATGGATGGTGGTCATGAAGCCGGTCTGGATGCCGATGGCGTCATGCAGCACCTTGGCGACCGGCGCCAGGCAGTTGGTCGTGCACGAGGCGTTGGAGATGACCGTGTGGTCCTTGGTCAGCAAATGATGGTTGACGCCGTAGACCACGGTGAAATCCGCGCCGTCCGACGGAGCCGAGACCACGACGCGCTTGGCGCCGGCGGCAAGATGGGCGGCGGCCTTGTCACGCGCGGTGAAAATGCCGGTGCATTCGAGCGCGATGTCA
>JBGSHY010000071.1:0-47294 GCA_041751995.1 Rhizobiaceae bacterium
ACCACGCCCGGACTCCGTCCAAAACCAAGTAAAAAGATGAAAACAGCCGCCAGGCCAACAGGTCAAACGGAAATCCGCCTCGCCATCATGAAGCAGAACCGTAAAAAACACTCAAACTATCGAGTTACGCAACAGGCCCCACCTGCGGGGGAGATGTCCGACAGGACAGAGGGGGGCGCGACGGAGTGCGATGTTTCCAATTTGGCAAAGGATATGAGCATGCCCTACAGACCCTACCCGCCCTATGGCGATGATGACTGGCCGCTGGAGGCGGAGCGCGATGTGCCTTGGAGCGGGTGGTTTCCGGTGGAGGCGCACCCGCTGCCGGGGGACAATGCCAAGCAGATCGAGATTGCGCAGCGCACCGCGGTGCGTAATGCGACGGTCTACGGGTTGAAACTGTGGATGAGCCAATATGTTGCCGTGCGGCGCGGCTATCATCTGACCTGCCGCAACGCCGCCTGCCGGCGCAAGCGCACCTGCATCGGGCGACGGCTGCCTATCGAATGGATGAGCTATTTCTATACGACGATGCCGCCCTGCATACCGCTCGACGAAGACCGCGCGCCGATGGCCGGGGAGCATGAGGCGGCGCTGCCGCTTTACTATCTGGTCCAGCGATATGGCTGGGAGGAGGCTTTGAAGCATGCCGCCAAGCTGACGTTTTGAGGCTCTGAGAAGCAGGCTGTCCGGCGATTAACCGAAGGGACATATCCACATAAAGATTTCCTTATGTCTTGTTGATCGCCTGCCGCTTCTCTGGTATGAGCCTGCCCACATTCACGGACGGACGAAATTTCGGGCATCAGCCCCGCCGCCAAACACTCCGGAGACAGCCATGACCGCCGATTACATTGTCAAAGACATTTCGCTTGCCGACTGGGGCCGCAAGGAGCTGGACATTGCCGAAACCGAAATGCCGGGCCTGATGGCCTGCCGCGAGGAATTCGGCACGACCAAGCCGCTCAAGGGCGCGCGCATCACCGGCTCGCTGCACATGACGATCCAGACCGCCGTTTTGATCGAAACGCTGAAGGTTCTGGGCGCGGATGTGCGCTGGGCCTCGTGCAACATTTTCTCGACGCAGGACCACGCCGCCGCCGCGATTGCCGCCACCGGCACGCCGGTGTTTGCCGTCAAGGGCGAGAGCCTGACCGAATATTGGGATTATACCGACCGCATCTTCCAGTGGACCGATGGCGGCCTGACCAACATGATCCTCGATGACGGCGGCGACGCCACCATGTACATTCTGCTCGGCGCCCGAGCGGAAGCCGGCGAAAACATTCTGGTCAATCCGTCGTCGGAAGAAGAAGAAATCCTGTTTGCGCAGATCAAGAAGCGCATGGCGGCAACGCCGGGCTTCTTCACCAAGCAGCGCGACGCCATCAAGGGCGTGACCGAAGAAACCACCACCGGCGTCAACCGCCTTTACCAGCTGCAGGCCAAGGGCCTGTTGCCGTTCCCGGCGATCAACGTCAACGACTCGGTGACCAAGTCGAAGTTCGACAACAAGTACGGCTGCAAGGAATCGCTGGTTGACGGCATCCGCCGCGGCACCGACGTGATGATGGCCGGCAAGGTTGCGGTCGTTTGCGGCTACGGCGACGTCGGCAAAGGCTCCGCCGCTTCGCTGCAGGGCGCTGGCGCGCGCGTCAAGGTGACGGAAGTTGACCCGATCTGCGCGTTGCAGGCGGCAATGGACGGCTTTGAAGTGTTGACGCTCGAGGAAGCTGCGCCGCAGGCCGACATCGTGATTACCACGACCGGCAACAAGGATGTCGTGACGCTCGAACACATGCGCCTTTTGAAGGACATGGCGATCGTCGGCCACATCGGCCATGTCGACAATGAGATTCAGGTGACTGCCCTGAAGAACTTCAAGTGGACCAACGTCAAGCCGCAGGTCGACATGATCGAATTCCCGGGCGGCAAGCGGATGATCCTTCTGTCGGAAGGCCGCCTCCTGAACCTCGGCAATGCCACCGGCCATCCGTCCTTCGTCATGTCCGCCTCCTTCTCCAACCAGGTTCTGGCGCAGATCGAGCTTTTTGCCCACGGCGAAAAATACACCAACCAGGTCTACGTCTTGCCCAAGCACCTCGATGAAAAGGTCGCCCGCCTGCATCTTGGCAAGCTCGGTGTACGGTTGACCACGCTTTCGGATGAACAAGCCGCCTATATCGGCGTTGCCCAGCAGGGCCCGTTCAAGTCGGAACACTACCGCTATTAAGTATTTCGAAAATACCCACAAGATATTGAACCCGCGCCTCTTGACTCTGGCGCGGGTTTTATTTTGTGCGCAAGAAGGCTTCACGGCGATTCGGCAAGCGTTTATGGTGCAGTGATTCGCGACCATTCCAGCTGTTGTAAAAGGCAGGACAGAGAGCGGCGCGACAGGGCGGTCCATTGAAGCAAGCGGCGGAGATGACCGGAAATGCCAGGGGAAATCCCCAATTCGATATCAACGGCTGCAGCCCATGCGGATAACGGGCTTGGCTTGCCGGGCGGGGTAAGAAAAGTGCTGACGCGATTTGCGGCTGTGCGGTTGCGCACGTGCCTTGCCGGCACGACCATGCTTGCGGGAACGGGCTTTGCCCGCGCGCAGGACGGCGGGTTGCTGGGCGCTTTTTCCGGCCAGTTGACCTCGCTGCAGGTGATCGAAATTTCAATGTTTCTCGGCGCGATGGGCGCGGCGCTCTTGTCTGCCGTTTGGCTGATCCGCGAGCGCGGCAAGGTGGCTGGCGAAAACCAGTCGCTGCGCAGCCGCGTCGCCGATCTGACCGCTTCGCTGGAGCGCTCCGACGCGCTGCTCTCCAGCCGCGATGCGCGGATCATCATCTGGGATTCACGCAACGACAAGCCGGACCTGATCGGCTCGATGCCGTCTTCCAGCGGCGTGCCGCAGGACCGGTCACATTTCCTTGCCTTCGGCCGTTGGCTTGCGCCGCAGTCGGCCGCACAGCTCGACCGGGCTGTTTCATCGCTGCGCGAACGCGGCACGGCGTTTGAACTGCATTGTGAAACCATCACCGGCCAGTTGCTCGACGTTCAAGGCCGCCGCACCGGCACTGCCGCCTATGTGCGGTTCCTCGGTCTGAGTGACCTGCAGGCGCAGGTCGCCCGGCTGCGGCATGACGCCGAAGAATTGAGCCATGCCAACGGGCTGTTCGCTGCCTTGCTTGATGCCCTGCCGTTCCCTGTATGGCGACGCGAGACCA
The DNA here is from genome assembly GCA_041751995.1 of Rhizobiaceae bacterium. Lineage (GTDB taxonomy): Bacteria > Pseudomonadota > Alphaproteobacteria > Rhizobiales > Rhizobiaceae > JANMEX01. The sequence continues at coordinate 3,222 of JBGSHY010000071.1, forward strand.
ACGGCGCGCTTCAATGGGCTAACAAGGCCTATCAGGCGATCCTTTTGAAGGACAGCGGCCGCAAGGGAGCAACACCTGCCATGCCGCTTGGCGAATTGTTCGGCACGCAGGCGCGCGAACTGATCGAGCGCAAGCGGCAACAAGGCGGATTTTTCGAAGACCGGTTGGCGACCGTGGTCGAGGGTGACCGAAAGGTATTCGATGTTATTGATGTCGCAACGCCCATCGGCACAGTCGGCATGGCGCGGGACGTTTCGGAAATGGATTCGCTCAAGGAAGAATATGAGCGGACCTTGCGCAGCCAGTCCGACACGCTGAACCAGCTGACCACGGCGGTAGCGATTTTTGATTCAAGCCAGAAGCTGCGCTCGTTCAACAATGCATTCCAAAAACTCTGGGGGCTCGATACCCCGTTCCTTGAATCCGCGCCGGAACACGGACTGATCCTTGACAGGTTGCGCTCGGACGGCAAGCTGCCGGAACAACCTGAATGGCGGCGCTGGCGTGAGCAGGTGCTCGGTGTTTACCGCGCGCCGGAGGGCGGGGAAGACTGGTGGCATCTGCCGGACGGCAAGACGCTGCGGGTGCTCGCCAATCCGCAGCCCAAGGGCGGCGCGATTGTCGTGTTCGAAAACATGACGGAAAAGTTCGATCTTGAGTCGCGCTACAACACGCTGATCCGTGTGCAGGGTGAGACGCTCGACAATTTGGCCGAAGGTGTCGCCGTGTTCGGCTCGGACGGCAAGGTGCGCCTGTCCAATCCTTCGTTTGCCGCGCTTTGGAGCTTGCCAAGCGAATTGGCGCAAGTCGGTGTGCATATTTCGGCGATCCGGGCTGCCTGCAAGGATATGGTGAAGAACAAGGAATGGGACACTTTTGTCGGCGTCGCAACCGGCTTTGATGATGCGCGGGACTCCCGCCTCGGCCAGATAGAGTTGACATCCGGCGCAGTGCTCGCCTTTGCCCAAGTGCCGCTGCCCAATGGACAGACCATGCTGACTTTTGTTGACGTGACGGACTCCGCGCGGGTCGAACGGGCGTTGAAGGACAAGAATGAGGCGCTGCAGCGCGCGGACATGCTGAAGAATGATTTCATCCAGCATGTAAGCTACGAGTTGCGCTCGCCACTGACCAATATCATCGGCTTTACCGAACTCCTGCAGCAGCCGTCTACTGGTCCTATGAGCGAGCGCCAGCGCGACTATCTCGACCATATCGCCGTGTCGTCTTCAGTGTTGTTGACAACTGTCAACGACATTTTGGACTTGGCGACGGTCGATGCGGGCATCATGGATCTCGACATTTCAGACATTGATGTGCCGTCGCTGTTTGAAAACATCCAGCAGGCCAACGCCAGCCGGTTTGCCGAAGCGGGCGTGTCGCTCAAGCTCAATGCCGGCATGGATGCCTCACGCTTCCGCGCCGATGCGCAGCGGCTGCGCCAGGTGATCGGCAATCTGTTGAGCAACTCGGTCAACCATGCGCCGGAAGGCTCGACCGTCACGCTGTCGTCTCGCCGCGAAGGCGGGCAGATCATCATCAGCGTGCATGATCAGGGACCGGGAATTCCGGCGGATGTGCTCAATTCCGTGTTTGACCGCTTTGTGGCCCATGGCGCCAGCGGCAAGCGCGGCGGTACGGGACTTGGCCTCTCCATCGTCAAGGGACTGGTCGAACTCCATCATGGCAAGGTGACCATTCATTCAAAGCCAGGCGAAGGCACCCAGGTCGAATGCCGGTTCCCGGCTGACCCGGCCGCTTTTCAGGCCGCAGCCGAGTAGACCATGGCGGCCATCACCGTCGATCTGGCTGACGAGGCCGCAACCAGTCTCCTCGGCAACGACCTTTCCCGCGCAGTTGTCAAAGGCGACCTGATCGCCCTTTCCGGAGATCTTGGCGCCGGCAAGACGACGTTAGCGCGGGCATTGATTAGGTCGCTGGCCGGTGATCCGGAGCTGGATGTGCCAAGCCCGACTTTCACTTTGGTGCAGGCATACGACACGCTGTTGCCGGTCTCGCATTTCGATCTCTACCGGATTGGCGATCCGTCAGAGATTGAAGAACTCGGACTGGATGAAGCGCTGGATGACGGCGTCGCCTTGGTCGAGTGGCCAGAGCGGGCGGCCGGCCTCTTGCCGGAAAAATTGATCCGGATCGATATTGTGCACAATGGAGCGGGGCGCACTGCTTTCATCACTGCAGACGATCCTGCTGAAGCCCGCATCCGCCGTTCCCTTGCCTTGCGTGGTTTCCTGACCAAAGCCGGACTGCCAGATGCTTTGCGCCGACCGTTTGCCGGTGACGCATCGCCGCGTGTCTATGAGCTGGTGGCCGACGGGAAAGGTCACGATCTGGTGCTGATGGACCAACGAGCGGCTCCTGCAGGACCGGCTGTTTGGAACGGCAAGCCCTACCGCGAAGTGGCGCACACGACCAATCCGACGGTCCACCCGTTCGTCGCCATCGGAGAGGCGTTGAAAGCCAAAGGCTTTGCCACGCCGCAGATTTGGGCGCGTGATATTGAAGGCAATTTCCTGCTACTTGAGCATCTGGGGACCGGCTCGTTCCTGTCGAACGATTGCCAGCCGGTCGAGGAGCGCTATTGCGAAGCGGCGGAACTTTTGGCTGACATTCACAACTGCGGCATGACGCAGGATGTGAAAACCAGGGCCTTTGATTGGCATATTCCCGTCTTCGATCGCGATGCGCTGATGATTGAGGTGCTGTTAGCACTCGACTGGTATTTCCCCCACATGCTTGGCCGTCAGGCAAACGAGACAGAGCGGGCCGAATTCATTGCCGCGTGGGACGAGCAGTTCGCAACGCTGGAAGGCGACCACTACGGACTTTTGCTGCGTGACTATCATTCGCCAAATCTGATCTGGCGGCCGGAGCATGAGGGTCGCCAGCGCATTGGCGTGCTGGATTTTCAAGACGCATTGTGGGGCCCCAATGCCTATGATCTGGCTTCACTTGCGCAGGATGCCCGTGTGACAATCCCGCCTTATATCGAAGAGGCGACGTTCAACGCCTATGCCGCGCGGCGTAATCAATCCGGACCCATCAACACCGACTGGCTCCGGCGCGAATTTGCGGTGATGGCGCTGCAACGCAACACCAAGATTCTTGGCATCTTCATCCGCCTCGACAAGCGGGACGGCAAGTCAGCCTACCTCGCCCATCTGCCGCGCATCGAGGCTTATGTCTCGCGCACATTAAAGGTTGCAGGACTGGCGCGGCTTTCGGCATTCTATGCTGATATGGGTCTATAGCGACCCACCGCAGAGTGATTCGAATTGACTGACAAGATTGTTGTTCCGCACACAGCGATGGTCCTTGGCGCAGGCCTTGGCAAGCGCATGCGCCCCATTACCGATACCATCCCGAAGCCCATGGTGCCGGTTGCAGGCAAGCCGCTGATCGACTGGGGCCTGGACAGTCTGGCGGCGGCGGGCGTCGCCAAGGCGGTTGTCAATGTGCATTATCTTGCCGGCCAGTTGGAAGCGCATCTGGGGCAGCGGAAGAACCCTTCAATCCAGATTTCCGATGAGCGGGGCGAACTGCTGGAATCGGGCGGCGGCATCATCAAGGCGCTGCCTCTGCTCGGCAACGATCCGTTCTATCTGGTCAACTCCGACACGTTCTGGCTCGACGATAGCGAGCCGAACCTCATGCGGCTTGCCACGGCGTTTGATCCGTCACGAATGGACATTCTCCTGATGTTGGCAGCTCACGACCAAGCGACCGGCCACGGCGACAAAAGTGATTTCACCATTGACGGTGATGGCCGCGTTACCCGTTTCACGGAGGGCGCAGGCTTGGGTTACATCTATGCCGGCGTCGGCATCTTGCATCCGCGCATTTTCGATGGCGCGGACAATGATGCCCATTCGCTCAACCGCGAATTCAACGCCGCCATAGCCGCCGGCCGGCTGTTCGGCTTACCGATGCGCGGACAATGGCTGACGGTCGGGACGCCAGATGCGATTGCTCCTGCGGCGGCGGTGGTCGCCCGCCACAGGGTTCCGGCATGAGCCTGCGCGACCGCGCCAATGTTTTTTCCATCGCGCCCGGGGCGCCGTTTCTCAAGACGCTGGCCGATGCGCTTTGCGATGGCACGCTTGTTGACGGCTTCAAGGACAATGGCGATCCGCTGGCCCTTTCGACGGTCACGATTTATGTTCCCACCCGCCGTGCCGCGCGCGCATTGCGCTCGGAATTTGCACAACGCAACACCACTGGCGCGGCGATCCTGCCGACCATCAAGCCGCTCGGTGAATTTGACGAAGACCTCGGCTATTTCGATGAGGCTGGTGAGAGCCTGTCACTTGACGATCCCATCGGCGACGAGGAGCGCATCCTGCAGTTGGCGCGGCTGGTGCGGCTATGGGCGAGACAGATACCGGGAGCCGTTCGTGAGCTGTTCGGTGAAGACCCGATGGTGCTGCCGTCCACCAGCGCCGACGCCGTCTGGTTGGCGCGCGATCTGGCGAGCCTGATGGACGAGGTCGAACGCGAGGGCGGCGACTGGCAGAAGCTCAAATCCATCGTGCCCGAGGCGCAGGCGGGCTGGTGGCAATTGACACTGAGCTTCATGGAGATCGTCGCCGGGCGCTGGCCGGAATTCCTTCAGCAGGAAGGTCTCGTTGACCCTGCAACGCACCGCAATTCCATTTTGAAGGCGGAAACAAACCGCTTGCGCGAGAAAGGCTCAATCGGGCCTGTAATCGCGGCCGGTTCGACAGGTTCTGTCCCGGCAACGGCTGAATTGCTCAGCGTGATCGCCAGGTTGCCACAAGGCGCAGTCGTCTTGCCGGGCTTGGATTTTGACCTTACCGACGAGGCATGGGATGCGCTAGATGAAACGGACGACGCGCCGTCCGTTTTTGGACATCCGCAATTCGGCTTGAAAAAGCTGCTTGGCAAATTTGGCGCCTTGCGCGGTGATGTAACCGAAATCGGCCAAGTGATGCCTCCCCTGAAAGCGAGGGGGCGGACTATTTCTGCTGCCCTGATGCCGGCCGATGTCACCCATCTTTGGTCAGGCCTGCAAGGGCTCGATATCGGTGCGGGGTTCGCGCAGGTTTGTGAAATCGTCGCGCCATCGGAAAGCCTTGAAGCGTTGGCGATTGCCGTCGCCCTGCGCGAGGCGGTCGAGAACAAGGCATACCCTGCAGCGCTGGTCACAACCGACCGGACGCTAGCCCGCCGCGTCAGCGCGGAACTGGAACGCTTCGGCATCAAGGCGGATGATTCCGGCGGTACACCGCTCGACCAGACCGCTCCTGCCGCGCTGTTCCAGATGATGCTGGATGTGGTGTTCGACACAGCCGATCCGGCGCGGCTTCTGGCGCTGCTCAAGCATCCGCTGACGGCGCTCGGCAGGGATCGCAAGACTGCCCGGCGCGGCGCGGAAGTGCTGGAAATCACCGCGATGCGCAGAACGGTCGTGCCGCTGGACATCGAGAGCATACTCACTGTCGTCGGCAAGCCTCGCATTTCTGATGACAAGCATGCACAGCGCTGGACCGACCGCTATGTCCCTGCCGACATCGCGTCGGCTGCCGATCTTGGCTTGGCGCTGGGCAAGGCTCTGCGCCCGCTGATCGATTTCATCGAAACCGAAAACACCTGCGTCACGGATGCTTGCCGTATCAGCGTGGCGGCTTTTGAAGCACTCGGCAAAGATGCCGAAGGCAGCGTAAAAGCGCTGTATGACGGCGAGGCCGGGGAAGCTTTCGCCGCCCATTTGCGCGCGTTGGCCAGCGTGTCTAGCGAATACAAATTTGACGCCCGCGAATGGCCGTCAGTCTATCGGGCGCTGACCAGCGGCCAGTCGGTCAAACCCCGCCTCGGCTCCGACCCGCGCGTGTTCATCTGGGGGGCGCTTGAAGCGCGATTGCAGGAGGTCGAAACCGTCATCCTCGGCAGCTTGAACGAGAAAAGCTGGCCTGCGCGACCGTCCGATGATCCGTTCCTGTCGCGCGGCATGAAGAACGGCATCGGCATCGAGCCGCCGGAGCGCCGGGTCGGCCTTGCCGCGCATGATTTCCAGATGCTGATGGGCTGCAAACGCGTGGTCCTGTCGCGCGCCGCCCGCATCGACGGCGCGCCGTCCGTGCCGTCGCGCTGGCTGCAACGATTGCATGCAGTGCTGGGCGAGAGCGAAACCAAAGCCATGCAGCGACGCGCGGAGAACTATCTGCAATGGGCGCGCGGGCTTGATCTTGGCGAAAAATCCGAGTTGGCCAAACGCCCCTGCCCCAAACCGCCGCTCGACATCAGGCCGAAGCATTTCAGCGTCACGGATATTGAAACGCTCATCCGTGATCCTTACGCAATCCATGCCAAACGCATACTCGGTCTGCAGCCGCTTGATGATTTGCTGCGCGATCCAGATGTGCTTGAGCGCGGGCGTCTCTTTCACAAGATCGCTGAAGTCTTTGTCGCCGAACGCAAGACCGCACCGGGAACCGCTGCCGAGTTGACAGCGGTTGGCAAGAAGCTATTCGCGCTGGAAAGCCTTCCGCCCGAAACCGAGGCTCTATGGTGGCGTCGGTATGAACGGATGGTTGATGAGTTCATTGCGTTTGAGGCAGCGCGGGCGGGGCATGTCGTCTCCTCGGGCGTTGAACTGGAGTCTGCAAAAATTCCAATCGGCGCTACCGGCGTCACACTGAGCGGACGAGCTGACCGCATCGACATGCTAACATCCGGCAGTGCAGACATTCTGGACTACAAGACTGGATCGACGCCAACCGTCATCCAAGCCTTCCAGCTTCTGTCGCCGCAACTGGCGCTGGAAGCAGCCTTGTTGGCGCGCGGCGGATTTTTCAATGGCAAGGCAGCAACGGCCAATGATCTGGTCTATGTCCGGCTGAAGGTGGACGGGACGGTCAAAGGTGAGTCAGTGCTGGCGACAAAGAAGAATACAGAGAGTGAAGACGCCGCTGCGCTTGGCGAACGCGCTTGGCAAAAACTCAACAATCTGGTGAGCTACTATCTGACTGCCGACCATGGCTACCTATCGCGCCGCGCGCCGTTCAAGAGCGCATTCGATGGTCACTATGACCATCTGGCGCGGGCGCAGGAATGGTCGTCCGGAGGCGATGAGCCGGGGGATGCGACGTGACCCGCAAGAAAGCCATCTTGGTTGACGAAAAGACGCGACGTGACCAATCGCGTGCCTCTGATCCGGACAGCACCGTCTGGGTTTCGGCCAACGCCGGCTCCGGCAAAACCCATGTGCTTTCGCAACGGGTGATCCGGCTGCTGCTCAAGGGTGTCGAGCCTTCGCGGATACTTTGCCTGACTTACACCAAGACTGCTGCCGCACAAATGGTCAACCGGGTGTTTGAGCGGCTCTCGGCGTGGACTTCGCTGGATGATGCCGCACTCACAGCATCAATTCTCGACATAGATGGCAAGAAGCCGGACGATGCCGGCATGAAAAAGGCGCGAAGCCTGTTCGCGCAGGCGCTGGAGACACCTGGCGGACTTCAGATCCAAACCATCCACGCCTTTTGCACCACGGTCTTGAAACGGTTTCCACTTGAAGCCAATATTGCTGGCCACTTCGAATTGCTGGATGATGAGACTGATGCGCTCTACCGGCGCGAGGCCAAGCGCCACCTTGTCATCGAAGCCCAGCGCGGTGGTGATGAAGCGCTCATGTCGGCGTTTGAATCTGCACTGGATGCCGCCGGTGAATTTGGACTCGACACGCTCTATGACGCGGTGCTTTCGGGCCCGCAGCGGGGCGCTTTCCAGACCTTTCTGGCAGGACTGGACAAGGGCATTGTTGCACCTGAAGCGCTTGAGGAGATGGCGGGGCTCAGACAAAGCGAGACGCGTGAAGCCCTTTTGGCGGCAGTATGGCCCTTGGCGGCGCTGCCGGAGGATTTGTGCCGTGCCCTCTGCCAAGCAGCCAACGGTGCGAAACTGAAAACAATCCGCGCCTTCGGGGAACAGCTTGCCGATGCCTTGCTCGCCAGTGATGCTGAGGACCGATTCCAGGGCTTACAAGAAACCTTCCTGAAGGTTGATGGCGGGCCGCGCCAAGCCTCAACCTTCGCCAAGGAACCGTTGACAGCCGTCACTTCAGACTTCGCGGAGCGGTTTGAACTTGCTGCCGCAGAAATAGCTGCAGTCAAGGACAAGCTCGCGCGGCGCGCCATGCTGGATATTTCCCAATCAGCGCATGTGCTGCTACGTCGCCTGATTGAGATACACCGCGACATGAAACGCGCGGGCGGCTTTCTCGACTATGATGATTTGATCGACGCGACCCAGCGATTGCTCGGTCGCGATCTTGCTGCAGGCTGGGTCCAATACAAGCTCGATCAAGGCATTGACCATGTGCTGGTTGACGAGGCGCAGGACACCAGCCCTCGCCAATGGGACATCGTCAACACGCTGACATCCGACTTTTTTGCCGGCGAAACAGCGGCAAGGCAGCGACGCACGCTGTTTGTGGTCGGCGATGAAAAGCAGTCGATCTATTCGTTCCAGGGTGCCCGGCCGGAAGTTTTTGCTGCCACAGGGCGCGAGAGGGGCAAGACTGTGCGGGACGCCGGGTTGCCATTTGCGCCAGTTGAATTTCCCCTGTCGTTCCGCTCGACACAAGAAGTGCTGCGGGCAGTCGATCATGTGTTCAACATCGAACCGGATCAGCCCGGTCTTCTATCCGGCGGATCATACATTCTCCACACGACGAACAGGCAAAACCAACACGGGCGAGTCGAGGTGTGGGAGCAAGTCCGGGCTGAAACCATCGAAGCGGAAGAGGATTGGACCGAACCGGTCGATCATGCGGCCGCGCCTGCTGTTCAATTGGCAGCGCAAGTTGCCAAAACGATTCAGGCAGCTATCGGAAATGAACGCAATCCGGCGACTGGAAAGCTGGTGAAGGCCGGAGACATTCTGGTTCTGGTCCGCAAGCGCGACCAGTTCATGCATGCCCTGTCCAAAGAGCTCAAGGATCGAAAGGTTCCAGTTGCGGGCGCTGACCGCCTTGTGTTGACATCGCACATCGCCATCCTTGACCTGATGGCGATCGCCCGGATCACGCTGCAGCCCGATGATGACCTTTCGCTTGCGGCGCTTTTGCGCAGCCCGGTGTTTTCACTGACTGATGATGAATTGACCGGACTTGCGTCGGGGCGCAAAGGCAGGATTTCGCTGTTCGCCCGGCTTCAGGAGCGGGCAGGCGACAGCTCCCGGCTTGCCGAGATCGCCGCGAATCTGGAGCTATGGCGCGGTGAAGCGGACTTTTTGCCGGTTTATGAATTTTTCGCGCGGGTACTGGGGCGGGATGGCGTTCGCAAGAAGCTGATCGGCCGTCTGGGCGAGGAAGCGGCGGACATCATTGACGAGTTCCTCTCCTTTGCGCTGGCATCGGAAAAAGGCGGTCTCCACGGGCTTCAAACGTTTGTCGAAACGCTGTCAGATGCTGCGCCCGAGATCAAGCGTGAGGCGAGCGCCGGGCGGGACGAAGTGCGCATCATGACGGTGCACGGCGCCAAAGGCCTGGAATCGCCCTACGTCTTTTTGGTTGATCCTGGATCGAACCCGCTGGGCGGACACCATGAAGCGCCACTGCTTGCGGTTCCGCTTGCCGCGGGAAACGACAGCCTTGATGGATTTGTCTGGGTGCCAAAAAAGGAATTCCGCAATTCAGCCATTGAGCCATTGCGCGCAGTCCTGTCTGAAGCGCAACTCGCCGAATACAAGCGCTTGCTGTACGTCGGCATGACGCGGGCCGAAGATGTGCTGATTGTCTGCGGCTATAGCGGCGTCCGCCGATCGCCCACCCCGACATGGATTGATATGGTGCAGAGCGCACTTGTGGGCAAATCCGGCGCGAGCGATGAAGAACATCCGGTTACGGGGGCGCAGCGACTGGTTTTCAAACTTGGTGAAACTGTTTTTGAAGCCAATGATGGCGCGGATTTTGTGAACAATGTCACTGAAGCTGCGCCTGGCTGGCTCGGCGAGAGACTTCCGCCGGTCATCTTGCCGCCACGGCCATTGACTCCGTCAGGAACAGGGCTTGCCATTGAAGAGGGTGCGGAGGCCAATGCCAAATCACCCGTTCTGGACCCGCAGGATGGCGAGCCGAGCGAAGCCATGCGGCGCGGGTCGGCGGTGCACCGGCTTCTGGAGGTGCTGCCGGGATTTGCGGTTGACCAACGTGTCGATGCCGCCAAACGCTATCTGGCGCGGTCGCTTGGCGGGACCGCCATTGATACCGGGCGTCTGCTTGAACAGGTTATGACCATTTTGAATGACGCCCGTTTTGCACCTGTGTTTGCGCAGGGGTCGCGGGCGGAGGTTTCGATCGGCGGCACAATCACGATCGGCGGCGAGACGCGCAGCATCAGCGGCAAGATCGACCGGCTGGCCGTAACGGACGGCCACGTCCTGATTGTTGACTACAAGACCAATCGTCCCGCCCCGAAGCGCCAGGCGGACGTGCCGCAAAACCACATTGCACAACTGGCGCTATACCAGTCAGTCCTACAGCCGCTCTATCCGGACAAAAAGGTTGAGGCGGCGCTGGTCTATACAGAGGGGCCAAATGTCATTCACCTTGACAAAGCGTCGCTGAATGACGCGCTTGAAGCCCTCACAGCTTCGTGACATAGTAAATCTTGAATATGTCGTGAGTCGTGACTATCTGCGGCATGAAACAGTTTACCGGGGAAAGTCCGGACAGGAGAGAAAAATGGCTACCGTGAAAGTCGACTCGAAGAATTTCAAATCCGAAGTGCTGGACAGCGATATTCCAGTGGTCGTTGACCTGTGGGCGGAATGGTGCGGCCCGTGCAAGATGATCGGCCCGTCGCTGGAAGAGCTGTCAACCGAATATGCCGGCAAGGTGAAGATCGTCAAACTCAACATTGATGAGAATCCGGACCTTGGCGCGCAGCTGGGTGTTCGCTCGATCCCGACGCTGTTGATGTTCAAGGACGGCAAGCCGGCCGACATGAAGGTCGGCGCTGCGCCGAAGACCGTTCTTGCCAGCTGGATCAAGAACGCCGCTGCCTGATTTTTTTACGGCATGAAATTTAAAAAACCCGGCAGAGATGCCGGGTTTTTTCGTCTTCGTTGGGTGCGACAGTTCAGTAAGTATAGTACTGAACCGAAATGATGTCGCCGCGGTTGGTCATGCGGATCTTGGCGCCGCCGTGGCGGTTTTCTGCGCGATAGCCGAAGATGCGGCCGTCGCAGTCAAAGGGGCGGACATGGCGGAAGCCGTTTTCGCGGACGATCTGGCGGCCTTCGCGGCATGAGATGCGGTAGTCATTTTCATGGTCGTCATTCCAGTGGCCATTGCCCATGCCCGGATCAATCGGGACGCGCGGCTGCGGCGGCGTGTCGACAACGACGACCGGCGGCAAATGGCGCGGCGGGACGACAACGACCGGGCTGCGATGGTCGCGGCAGTTCGGGTCGCCAATGACGCAAATGACGCGGTGGTCGCGCACTTGTGGCCGATCACGGTGGTCGCGGATTGTTTCGGCATTGGCTGCGCCAACGGTGGCGGTGAGCGCGAGGACGGCAAACAGTGACTTGATTGCTGATTTCGACATGATCTTCTCCGTTTGGGCTTGGCCCGTGTTCCCCAGCCGGTTTGTTCCGGTCTGTTGCGAAGAGATTGCATTGCCGCGTTTGAACCCAGTCCGAACGGGCCGTTCATTTTCGGTTTATGGCGGATGTATTTGGAGTATGTGTCTTGCATGAATCAGAAAGTCACCATCCGCCCTTTCCGCGACAGCGACGAAGCGCAAATCATCGCCATCGTACGCGAACTGCAGGACCATGAGAGCCAATTCTATGACCGGCTGAAGCCTTCCGCGGAAATCGGGACCTGGTATGTCGATTGGATTCGCGAAGACAACCAGCGCAACATAGGACATTTTCTGGTGGCTGATCTCGACGGCATGGCGGTTGGCTACGCCACGTTGAATCCTTCGCTGAATTCCGAGGAAAGCCGCGAAGAGGTCTATTACGAATACGCCCATGTCGGTGATCTTGCGGTACTGAAATCCCATCGCAACCAGGGTATCGGCCACCTGCTCCTGGCCGAATGCGAAACATTGGCAAGGCAGGCGGGGCGCAAGTGGCTCAGGCTTGGCGTCCATGCCGGCAATGTTGATGCGCGGCGGTTTTATGATCGGTTCAAGTTGAAGGAACGGTTTCTCACGCTGGAGAAACTCCTGGACTGATTTACTCCGGAGGCGTTCCGTTTTCGGCCAGCACCTGACCTGCCAGATAGAGCGAGCCGCCGATCAGGATGCGCGGGGCCTGCTCCTTGGCATCCCAGTCGTCGCCGAGCAGCTTCAGCGCGTTTTCAACCGAGGCGACAGGCTCGGCGGAAAGGCCGGCGTCTTCGGCCATCAGAGCCAGTTTTTCCGGCGGCACGCCCGCCTCGCTCATGGCAACCGGCACGGTGAAGACGTGGCGGACCATGTCGTGGAAAGCCCTGAAATAGCCGGTCGCATCCTTGGTGTTGATCATCCCCGTTATCATGAACAAGGGCCGCTCGATCTTGTCTTCGCGTTCGGCCAGCGCTTCGGCAATGACCGCGCCGGCGCCCGGATTGTGGCCGCCATCGAGCCAGATTTCGGAACCCTTGGGCGCAAAGCCGATAAGGCGGCCCTTGTCGAGTTTCTGCATGCGGGCTGGCCATTCGACGTTCAGCATGGCGTGCTCGGCAACTTCATTGGTGTGCGGAAAACCGGCGTCCTTGACGGCGCGGATGGCAGCGGCGGCGTTGGCCAACTGGTGGCGGCCGGGAAGGCGGGGCAGCGGCAGATCCATCAGGCCGTCCTCGTCTTCATAGACCATGCGGCCATGCTCCTCACGGGCATGGAAATCCTGCCCATAGACCGCCATCGGGCATCGCAACCGCGCCGCTGTGTCAATCAGCACCTCGCGTGCTGCGGCTTCCGTCTGCGCTCCGATAACCACCGGGCAGCCTTTCTTGATGATCCCCGCCTTTTCTGCGGCGATCAGCTCGACCCGGTCGCCGAGATAGGCTTCATGGTCGAGCGAGATCGGCATGATCAGGGAAACGGCAGGCTTTTCGATCACATTGGTTGCGTCGAAGCGGCCGCCAAGACCGACCTCCATCACGCAGGCGTCGGCGGGATGTTCCGAGAACAGCAGAAAGCCGACGGCGGTGAGGATTTCGAACACCGTGATCTTTTGGCCGCCGTTGGCGTCGGCCACGCGCCGGACTGCATCTGCGAAGGTTTGGTCATCGACCAGTTGCCCGCGCCCCAATTGCCCGCCGGCTGCCTTGCGGCCCATGCGGTAGCGCTCGTGCCAGCGCACCAGATGCGGCGAGGTATGGACATGAACCGAGTGGCCGGAGGCTTCGAGCAATGCGCGCGAAAAGGCGGAAGCCGAGCCTTTGCCGTTGGTTCCGGCTATATGAATGACCGGCGGCAGCTTGCGCTGCGGATTGCCAAGCGTCGCCAACAAGCCCGTAATCCGATCCAGCGAAAGGTCAAAGCCCTTCGGATGCAGGGACAAGAGCCGCTCGATTTCCTGTTCGGCAGTCAAAAGGCCGGGCATTTAAGCTACGGCTGGCAGCTGTTCCTGAACCGGCGCCGGTTTTTTCAGGAGAATGTGCAGCAGGCTGGAAATGACCGGCCGCAACTCCTTGCGGGCTACGACCTGATCGACCATCCCATGCTCCATCAGATATTCGGAGCGCTGGAAGCCTTCCGGCAGTTTTTCGCGGATGGTCTGTTCGATGACGCGCTGGCCGGCAAAGCCGATCAGTGCACCGGGCTCGGCCAGATGAATGTCGCCAAGCATGGCATAAGACGCCGTGACGCCGCCGGTGGTCGGGTTGGTCAGAACGACAATGTAGGGAAGTCCTGCCTCTTTCAGCAAGTTGACAGCTACGGTCGTGCGCGGCAGCTGCATCAGCGAAATGATGCCCTCCTGCATGCGCGCGCCGCCGGACGCGACAAACAGCACGAGTGGACGCTTCTGCGCCACAGCAGTTTCGAACCCCTTGATGATCGCCTCACCGGCGGCCGCGCCGAGCGAGCCGCCCATGAAGGAAAACTCCTGCACCATCGCGACAATCGGCAGGCCGTCGAGCGTGCCGGTCGCGTTGATGATCGAATCGTCCAAACCGGTCTTAGCCTTGGCGTCGCGCAGACGGTCGGTGTATTTCTTCTCGTCGCGGAACTTCAGCGGGTCGATGATCGCCTTCGGATTGTCGAGAACCGTATACTGGCCGCCATCGAAAAAGGAATTCAGACGCTCCTTGGCCGGAATCTTCATATGGAAGCCGGAAGCCGGGATCACATGCAGATTGTTCTTCAGATCGGTGTGGAACACCATTTCGCCGGTCTCAGGACATTTGATCCAGAGATTTTCCGGCATTTCGCGCCGTCCCAGCATCGAATTGATTTTGGGGCGGACGTAAGAGGTGATCCAGTTCATTGTGTTTGACCTGTTGTTTATCGCTGTAAACTAGGGTTTTCAGGCCGTCGCCGCAAGGCGCGAGGCGCGAACACCGGTGGACAGACCGCGCACCATGGTGGCGACGCTGTCAACCGTGTCGGCGGTGGCCTTGCCATCCTTGGTCAAAGTTCCGGCAATCAGGTTGACGATGGCCGAGCCGACCACGACCGCGTCGGCGGACTGGCCGATGACTTTTGCCTGTTCAGCAGTTTTGACGCCGAAGCCGACAGCGATCGGCAGATCGGTGTGCGACTTGATCCGCCTGACCGCTTGCGCGACCTTGGTTGTGTCGGTCAGCGCCGAACCGGTGATGCCGGTCATCGAGACATAATAGACAAAGCCCGAAGTGTTGTGGAGGACTGTCGGCAGACGCTTGTCATCGGTGGTCGGGGTGGCGAGGCGGATGAAATTCAAACCAGCCTTCAGCGCCGGAATGCACAGTTCCTCATCCATTTCCGGCGGCAGGTCGACAACGATCAGGCCGTCAACGCCGGAAGCCTTGGCATCCACCAGAAAGCGGTCGACGCCGTAGATGTAGATCGGATTGTAGTAACCCATCATCACGATCGGCGTTTCATTGTCGTCCTTCCGGAAATCCTTGGCCATCTGCAGCGTCTTCTTCAGCGTCTGGCCGCCCTTGAGTGCACGCAAGCCTGCGGCCTGAATGGCCGGGCCATCGGCCATCGGATCGGAAAAGGGCATGCCAAGCTCAATCACATCCGAGCCTGCCGCCGGCAGCGCCTTCATGATCGCCAGCGCCGTGTCATAATCGGGATCTCCACCCATGAAATAGGTGACAAGGCCGGGACGGTTTGCCGCTTTCAGCGCGGCGAATTTGGTGTCAATGCGGGTGGTCATTGTTCGGATCAATTCTCGCTGAGGCCTTCGGGGTCGGACCGGGCATCCCATACACGAAGGATATCGACCGTGTCACCCATAACTGTGTAGACGAGAACGAAAGGCGTTCGCCGGATTGGATGTCTTCTGGCCTTCGCACTGTCCAACTGGGGGCCGACAAACGGGTTTTCCAGCAAAAGCGCAATTGCCGCGCGAAGGTGTTGATTTGCCTGCTTGCGGCCCTCGGGAAGGCGCCTGTGGTAATAGCGCGAGAACCACCGCAAATCCAGTTCCGCCTGCGGTCGGAAAGTGACCTTCATGCGGATTTCTTGAGCGGTTCCGGTGTCAAGAATATATCGGCTTCAGGAAACGGATCATCGTGGCCATCAGCCCAGCGGTCCATCCACCCCATCACTGCCTCGCCTGAAATACGGCGTCCGTCATCGTTCTCAAGAATGTCTTTGACTGATGCAATCAGCGCGTCCTCCCGCGCCAGATAATCCTGAATGGCATGCTGGACTACCCAAGCTGCGGAGCGGTCCATATGCGCGGCTTTCTCTTCAAGCCGACGTTTCACATCGGCGTCCATGCGCATGGAGAATGTGGCGGATGGCATGTTCTAGGCCTCCTGTTTACAGTGCGTTGCAGTGTAACACAGTGCGTTACGGGTGCAAACTAAATAGTGAGGATTTGCAGTCTTGGGGCTCTAAAGCCCCATCCCCAAAATTTTGCCGACCGTGAAAATATCCTTGTCGCCGCGGCCGCAGAGATTCATCACGATGATCTGGTCCTTGCCCATCTTCGGCGCGCGCTTGATGACCTCGGCGAGCGCATGTGAGGGCTCCAGTGCCGGGATGATGCCTTCGAGGCGGGTGAGGAGCTGGAAAGCCTCAAGCGCTTCCGTGTCCATGATCGGGACGTATTCGCAGCGACCAGTGTCTTTCAGCCATGAGTGTTCAGGACCGATACCGGGATAGTCGAGACCGGCGGAAATGGAGTGGCCTTCCTTGATCTGGCCGTCGCCATCCTGCAAGAGATAGGTGCGGTTGCCGTGCAGGACACCCGGCGATCCGGCGGTCAGCGAGGCGCAATGTTCGTCGCCGTCAAGGCCTTTGCCGCCGGCTTCGACGCCGACGATGCGGACCGACTTGTCATCGAGGAACGGGTGGACCAGGCCGATGGCGTTCGATCCGCCGCCGACGGCTGCGACCAGCATGTCCGGCAGGCGGCCTTCGGCAGCCAGGATCTGCTCTTTGGTTTCGCGGCCGATCACCGACTGGAAGTCGCGGACCATTTCAGGATAGGGGTGCGGGCCGGCCGCGGTGCCGATCATGTAATAGGTGTCTTCAACGTTGGTGACCCAGTCACGCAGCGCCTCGTTCAGCGCATCCTTCAGCGTGCCGTGACCGGCGGTCACCGGGTTCACGTCCGCGCCGAGGAGCTTCATGCGGAACACGTTTGGCGCCTGACGCTCGACGTCGGTCGCGCCCATGTAGACATGGCATGGCAGACCGAAGCGGGCCGACACCGTGGCTGACGCGACGCCGTGCTGGCCCGCGCCGGTTTCGGCGATGATGCGGGTCTTGCCCATGCGCTTGGCGAGAAGAATCTGGCCAAGGCAGTTGTTGATCTTGTGGCTGCCGGTGTGGTTCAGCTCGTCGCGCTTGAAGTAGACTTTCGCGCCGCCGAGATGCTGGGTCAGTCGCTCGGCGAAATACAGCGGTGACGGGCGGCCAGTGTAGTGGGTGTTGAGGTTTTCCAACTCGGCCTTGAACGCTGGATCGGCCTTGGCGTCGGTGTAGGCCTGCTGCAGCTCAAGAATCAGCGGCATCAGCGTTTCGGCGACGAAACGGCCGCCGAAAATGCCGAACATGCCTTGCTCGTCCGGACCGGTGCGGAAGGAATTGGGTTCTGCGACCTTGTTCACGTTTATCACTCCCCGCCGCGCGCGTTTTTGACTGCGGCAAAAAAACCATTGATCAGGCTGATGTCCTTGATGCCCGGCGCGCTTTCGACTCCGGACGAAATGTCGAGGCCCGGCGCATGCGTGATTGCCAAAGCTTCGCCGACATTGCCTGCGTTCAGCCCACCGGAAAGCATGTAATCAAGGCCCGGGTCAAGCGCGGCGAGCAGCGTCCAGTCAAACGAAACGCCATTGCCGCCCGGAAGTTCGGACCCCTTTGGCGCTTTGGCGTCGAACAGGAACCTGTCGGCGATGCCTTGATAGGGCGCAATGGCAGCGAGATCGGCGACTTCGCGGATGGAAAAAGCCTTCATGACCGGCAATCCATAGCGGGATTTGACTTCGGCAACCCGTTCCGGCGTTTCATGGCCGTGCAGCTGCAGCCAGTCGGGCTTCATGCCGTAGACAATGGCATCCAGAAACGCATCGTCGGCATCAACCGTAACGGCGACAGCCTCGGCCTTGTCGATGGCCAGCTGGCGCAATTCCGCTGCCTGCCCGACCGACACATTGCGGGGGCTTTTGGGGAAGAAGATGAATCCGATCATGTCCGCGCCGTTTTCAAGCGCGGAGCGAACCGTTTCCGGCGTGGAGAGGCCACAGATTTTGATCATCGGGGTCATGTGACTGGAAATAGTGCGCCGACCTTGTTGAGTCGAGCCAAATCAGCGCTGCCAGCGAAAATCCGCAAGGCGTGGATCGGCGGCAAATGTGGTGCGATCAAACGAGATGCGTGCCTGGGGAAAATCGCACAATGCCGAAACACCGTGCGGCCCGATCTTGATGCGCCAGGTCTGCAACGCCTTCGGCTTTTTCGCAGCGAAGGCATTCGGCGTAAGGATGGCAACGTTGAAACCCTTGCTCGGATCGCGCACCGATACGTAACGAATTGCGCTCGCTTTGGTCTGGCGGGCGTGATCGGCAAGGTTTTGGCAGGCTTCATAGTTGACGAGGTCTGAAAGCGCCGGATCCGAATGAGCAGGCGATGAAAGATCGAGCAAAGCACCCGTTTTCACCGCAACACTGAAGGCACTGAAATCAGTGGGAGCATCCGGAAAGGCCGTAAGCGGCGATTCTGCAAAGAATAAAAGCCGGTAAAAGGAAAGCTCGGCAATGGCGGTCTCGACTTTTTCGGAAGCATAGAACACCCCGTCGGTTTTTCCCGCGCGGCGGAACCTTGAGCCGTTGGGATAGGGCGCGTAGCGGAAGGGCGCGGCAAGGAGATAGTCAAGGCCATCGCATTCTGGAGGCAGCGACGGCTTGGTTTCTTCCAGCAGCTTTTCGAGCAGCGCCTGCTCGTCAAGCGAATCGACCAGCTTCAGTGTCGAAACGCGATGCTGCGCTTCGACCAACCGCCAGACATCCCCCTTGTAAGGAACTGTCGCAAGCGCGTTAGACAAGCGCGCGCCTTGCGTCGAGATAGGCAAGGACATCGACGAGGCCGGAAATCGAGCGGATTTTCTGCACCGGCGCGGCGCCAAGCATGCGGTTGTCATTTTGCAGCCATGCGCGTGCCACCTTGTCGTCGCCGCCAACAATGGCGTCCAGCGAACGGAACAGGCGCACGAACAGCAGCGCAAGTTCGAAAGGTTTGGAGCCGGGCTCAAGCTGATATCGCCCTGACCGCATCCGTGACAGCGAAGCTTCTGAAAGTCCGATGATCCCGGAAAGCGCATTTGCAGCAAGTCCGAGGCGTTCGGCAGCGCGCAGCGTTGCCTTGGTGAGGACGGCACTTTCGGCGGTCGGTGCGGGGATTGGCTTCAAGACGGCGGACATGGCGACTCCTTTCAAGAGAAAGGATACATGAATTTTATTTCTCCTGCAACCAAACGCTAAAACTCGATCGCCTGCAGCGCCGGGCCATTGCGTTTGAGCCAGGCCTTGGCCTTGTCCATCTCCGGGCAAAGCTCCTTGCACAATCTCCAGAATTTCGGGCCGTGGTTCATTTCTGTCAGGTGCGCGACTTCGTGGGCGACGAGGTAGAAGATCACGGGCCTCGGGGCCATCATGATGCGCCATGAGAAGGCGAGGCTGCCGTCCGAGGTGCAGGAGCCCCAACGGCTTTTGGTGTCTTTGAAGCGGATGGACTTGACCTTCTTGCCGCATTTGAGCGCCATATCCAGCGCCATCGGCTCAATGTCGTGCTTGGCCTGCTTTTTCAGATAGTCCTGCAGCCTGCGGCCAAGGTGGGCGCGGTCGCCGTGGACCATCAGATAGGGACCGTCCTCATCCGAGGCCTGCTCAACCGAACCGCGTTTGGCTGGTTCATGGACAATAAGATGGGGCACGCCGCGCAGCGGCAGTTTGACGCCAGGCCGCAGTTTGGGCTTGTCAGGATATTTTGCGAGCTTTGCCTCCAGCCAGCCTTGGTGGCGGGAGAGGAAGCTTTCGACCTCGCGGGCAGGCATGCCGGGCGGCACGGTCATTTTCAGGGCACGGCCACCGGTTTCGATGCGCAAAGTCAGGCGCGAAGCACGGGCGCTTTCGGTGACACGCAACGTCAGTGACCGCTCGCCAACCTTGTGCTCGCGCTCAAAGCTTCTGAGTGGTTCCTTTTTCAGTGCCGTGCGGAGAAAGCCGAAGACCATGGATTAAACCTAGTCGATTCGTGGAATCTTGTCGCGGAATCTTGCCGAAAATGAAAACGCCGACCCTTTCGGGCCGGCGCCTTATGTCTCAACTGACCAATGGATCAGTCGATCTTGGTGTCGGGAACCGACTTGCCGCGCTTGGCGACGCCGGTTTCGCGCGATGCGTTGCGCTTGGACATGAAGCGGTCGAAGTCTTCCTGGTCCTTGGCGCGGCGGAGTTCGCGCAGTTCCTCTTCGAAGTCGGCGCGCAGTTCGTCGAGCTTGCGGCGCTTTTCGTTGAGGCGCTCGATTTCCTTTTCGCGCCATTCGTCGAATGCAACATTGCCAGTGGCGCTGTAGCTGGACGATTTGCGGCAAGAGCGGAACATGCCATCGACGGTGGCGTTGGCTTCGCGCTTGAAGCCCTCAAAGCGGTCACCGAAAATCACATAGGCCAGCATGGCAAGGCCGAGCGGCCAGAAAACCATGAAACCCGCGACGGTGAGGGCGACGGTTGCCGGGGTCCAGGCCGGGCGGATCATTGTGGACGCGTTCATGTGCATAAATCCTCATGCAGGTGACCCTCGCCCAATACGGTTCATCCGTTGGTACTCGGTCGTTCCGGCAGACAGCCTGCCGCTTTTTGTGACATGGGAATGGAATTCGGGTGATTCAAGAACAGACGAAAAATAGTAACTCAGCCCTTGAATCCGTATTTTTTCAATCCATCGAGTCCGAGGATCGCAACGCCGATGACGAGGCCCCAGAAGGCCGAGCCGATGCCGAAGAAGGCGAGACCGGATGCTGTGACAGCGAAGGCGGCGATGGCGGCGGTTCGGTCGCTTTCCTTGGACAGGGCGATGGTCATGGCGTTGGCAAGGGCAGACATCAGGGCGAGACCGGCGACGAGGGCGATCAGGCTTTTCGGCAGGCCTGCGAGCACTGAAACGAAGTAGCCGCCGCCAAGCGCCAGCACCAGATAGACCAGCGCATATACAGGGCCGGTGAGCCAGCGCTTTTCATGGTCTGGATGCGCGTCTGGCCCGGTGCAGATCGCGGCCGAGATGGCGGCAAGGTTGGTGGTGTGGCCGCCAAAAGGAGCGGACAGGAGCGAGAAGAGGCCGGTGACGGAGATCAGTTCGCCTGCAGGCGGGTGATAGTCTGCAGCGCGCAGGACAGCGAGCCCGGCGAGGTTCTGGCTGGCCATGGTGACTAGATAAAGCGGCAGCGCAAGGCCGAGCGCCGCGCCAAAGCTGAAGTCCGGCGCGATCCAGACAGGGATCGTCACGGCAAAGGTGGGCGCGGGCTGCGACAGGCCGAGGAAAGCTGCGAGCGCAATGCCGCCAATCAGCACGCCAAGGACGGCAAGGGCCGGATTCCACAGGCGCAAAAGGAAGAAGACCGCAATCAGCGGCAGAACGAGCAGCGGATCAGCCCCTGCCGATTTTGCCGCAGCGATGACGAAACTGGAGAGAATGCCCGCCAGCATGCCGGACGAAACCGAAACGGGAATGCGCGAGACAAGCCTGATCAGCGGCGAGAACAGGCCGGTGGCGATCAGCGCCAATGCGGTGAGAATGAATGCGCCAACCGCAGCATGAATGTCAAAGCCGGTGGAGGCGGCGATCAGCGCCGCGCCGGGCGTCGACCAGGCCGTAACAATCGGCATTTTGTGACGCCACGACAGGATTGCGGTTTCGGCGACCATGGCAAGGCAGATCGTGGTGACCCAAGAGGCGATTTGCTCCGGATTTGCTCCGACGGCGACTGCGGCAGAGACAACCAGCGCGATGGTGCCCCCGAAGCCGACAATGGCCGCGACGAGGGCGGAAGCGATGACGGAGGCGCGCATGGTCAAATGGCCTTCACGGATTGCATCATGCCGAGGACGGTTTTTTCAAGCAGTGCAAGATCCTGTGGCCGCGACAGGCGATGGTCGCCATCGGGAACGAGTGTCAGTGTGACACGGTCGGCCGGCAGGTGGGTGACGAGTTTCAACGCATGCGAATACGGCACATCCTCGTCCTTCTGCCCTTGCAGAATGTGGACCGGGCAATGGGTATGGATGATGCCGTCGAGGACACAGTTCTTGCGGCCATCATCGAGGAAGGCCTGCGACCAGCGGTTCGGTTCAGGCAGATATTCGGACTTTTCCTCGAACCAGCCCTTGGTAGCCAAATCGCTCCGTTCTGCGTTGGTCAATTTCGGCTCGATCAGGTCCATCGTGAAATCTGGAGCGGGGGCGATCAGGATGATGCCTTTGACGCGTGCGCCCTCGCCCGCTTTTTGCAATTCAGCCAAAAGACGAAGCGTGATCCATGCGCCCATGGATGAGCCAACCAGAATGCAACCTTCCGGCGCCGCGTGGCGGAACAGGGCGAAGCTTTCGGCGACCCATTTGGTGATCGTGCTCTTACTCCAATGCCCGGTGGAAAGGCCGTGGCCGGAATAGTCGAAACGCAAAAACGGAAAGGCTTCCCGCGCGGCAACGCCATCGAGGTATTCAGCCTTGGAGCCATGCATGTCCGAGCGCCAGCCGCCAAGCCAGACCAGGCCACAGCCGTCCCCATCGCGCGCGAGATAGGCGAGTTGGTTGCCGTCAACTTCAAGGTGATTGGTCATGTGCCCAGCGTGCTTTGCGATAACGGGCTGCTTTTGCCACGCCAAAGCTGCATTGCAAAGAGCGTTACAGCAGTTTCAGGCCGCGAAAAAGCCGCTAGAGGCGCATCAGGTCTTGACATCGCGGCCTTCGCGCGCACATTGCGCCCTCCAACAATAACAGGAGTTCACGCCCATTCGTCGTCCCTTCAGAGCACCGCCCGCCGTCGTCAAGGATGGCCCGAAATCAAACCGCGAGATTCGCGTTCCCAAAATCCAGTTGATTGATGCCGAAGGCAAAAATGTTGGTGTTGTAAACACCTTCGACGCCTTGGCGATGGCTGAAGAAGCCGGTCTGGATCTGGTTGAGATCGTTCCCAACGCCGAACCACCTGTCTGCAAGATCATTGATCTTGGCCGTCTGAAATACCAGACGCAAAAGAAGGCGGCAGAAGCGCGCAAAAAGCAGAAGATCGTCGAAATCAAGGAAATCAAGATGCGTCCGGGCATTGATGACCATGACTACGAGGTCAAGATGCGCGCCGTGAACCGGTTCTTTGAAGAGGGCGACAAGGTGAAAATCACCCTTCGCTTCCGTGGCCGCGAAATGGCGCATCAGGAACTGGGCATGCGGCTTCTGGACAAGGTGAAGCTGGAAACAGCATTGATCGCCAAGGTCGAAGCCGAGCCGAAGCTCGAAGGCCGCCAGATGATGATGGTTCTGGCGCCGAAGTAATTTCTTCAATTTTTTGCTTGAGACGAACCTGACAGCCCGATGACAAACATGGTCAGCGGGCTGTCATTTCATTTCAGGCATTGTCTCTCCATCGGGCGACACGAGGTCTCCCGCAGCCAACAAACGGGAGACATCCAAATGACCAAGCTTCTTCGCCGCCACCTTCTCGCGCTCATGCTCGGCGTCACCACTGCCACACTGATCATGCCGCTGACCTTCGATGCAGCCGCTTATGCAGACGACAATGGCTCGAACGACAATGATTCGGGTTCGGACAATGACTCCGGTTCGGACAATGATTCCAACAGCGATGACGATAACAGCTCGGACGACAATGGTTCCGATGACGACAACGGCTCGGACGACAACGATTCGGGAAGCGACGACGACAATGGTTCCGATGACAATGACGACGGCTCTGATGACAATTCGAAGTCTTCTTCAAAAGGCGATGATGGCTGCAAAAGCGACCCGCTTACCTGCACGCTCCGCGAAATGACGAAGTAAACACTCAAGGCTGGAGACTGAAGCCAAAAGCTTTGGTCAAAAGGAAATGCTGATTGCCGCCTGGTACGCACATACCGGGCGGCATTTCTTTTGGGCATTTCGGCCATTGCGGCGCCAGAAACTGAAACAAGACCGGCTGCCTTCACCAGAGCGCAAAATGACAAATGCGTAACAGCCCCGGTCAGGCGTCTGTCATGTCAATCCAGGCATAGTTACTCCATCGGGTGACAAAACGTCCCCTGCACCACCAAGGAGAAATACATGTCCAAACTTCTTCGTCGCCACCTTCTCGCACTCATGCTGGGTGTCACCGGCCTCACGCTCGCCATGCCGCTCACACAGCATGCAACCGCCTTTGCCGAAGACGGCGGCTCGGATGACGGTGAGTCCGATTCTGGCGATAAAGATGATAGTGAATCCGATGATGATGGCGGCTCGGATGACAGTGGTGAATCTGACGACGACGATGATGCAGGCCCGATCGGCGGCGCATCAAAGGGCGCGTTTCAGGAAGGCTGCGCAATTTCGGACGTCCAGTGCCTGAACCAACCGATCAAGTAAAAACACGCTTGATTTGTTAAGTCCTGGTTACGAATTCTGACGGCCTGCTGACAGTTTGCGTCAGCGGGCTGTCAGTGTTGCTGTGGCATACATGTCTCCAACGGTGATCGGGTCACCGGCAAACAAGTGGAGACACCATCATGCAATCCCTTCTTCGCCGCCATCTATTGGCACTCATGCTCGGCGTGACAACAATCACTTTTTCAGCTCCATTTCTTTTTGATGCGCCGGCCATGGCCGACGACAGATCAGACGATTCCGATGACGACAATAGCGGTTCGTCAGGATCTGATTCTGATGATGACAGCTCGGATGATTCTGATGATGACGATGATGATGATGATGATGACAGCTCGGATGACTCGGATGATGACAGTTCAGATGACGACGATGATGACAGCTCAGACGACTCTGATGACGACAGCTCAGATGATGACGATGATGGAAAAAGCGATGATGGCTGCAGGAGCGATCCGCTGACCTGCAAACTCCGCGAGCTGACGAAATAACGACGAATCTGACAGAATGCTGACAATCGCAGTCAGCGATCTGTCAGAGCAGATGTGGCATCGTAAGCCAACGGACTGGTTCCGGAACGGAGATTGAAATCGGTCGCCAGAGTCAGCAAAAGCACCCCCCTCGCCAAGCTGTCTTATTTGCAACACCGCCAAACCGCAAAGAGGCGACCGCTTTGGGCGGTCAGTGGACAAAATCCACTGGCCGCCCAAGTCTGTTTGGCGATATGTTAGTGCTATGATTAAGTCAGGTCACGCCGATGTCCAATGAGGACCCCATCAACCGCAGAACAATGCTGAGCCTGCTGGCCGGAACGGTCGTTGCATTGTTCATGCCGTCGGCGGCCTTTGCTGACAATGATGACGACGAAAGTGATGATAATTCCGGCAGCAGTTCAGATTCGGGTTCAGATTCAGACTCCGATTCTGATTCAAACGACGGCGATTCGGGTGATGATGGGTCGGATGACGGCGACGACAATGGAGACGACGGCGGCGACGATGATTCCAACGATGACAATTCCGGTTCAGGAACATCGGGTTCAGGTTCGGGCAATTCGGGCTCAGGCAAACGGGACCAGGACAAAGCGAAAGCCGCTGTCCAGAGCGGCGACGCAATCCCGCTCTCGGAAGCTTTGGCTCTCCTGAAGAAAAAGTATGACGGTCGCGTGATCGAAGTGCTCTATGCCGCCAAGGGAAGCAGAATTGATTACCGCTTCAAAATTCTGAACGAAAATGGCAAGGTCAGTTCGGTGACAATGGATGCGCGCACCGGACGGGTTCGCGGGTTTTTGGGGTTTTGAACCGGTTATGAAACTTCTGTTTGCAGAAGACGATCTGGCAATTGCCGGACACGTGATCAACTCACTCGAGAGTGCCGGATTTCAGGTTGACCATGCCGCAACCGGTCCGGAAGCGTGGGAGCTTGGTTCGGAGAATGTTCATGCCGCCATCATTCTGGATCTGGGACTTCCGGGCCTGGACGGGCTGACCATCCTCAAGCGCTGGCGCAAGGACGGACTGGATACGCCGGTCATCGTACTGACGGCGCGAGGAAGCTGGATGGAGCGGGTCGATGGTTTCGAGGCCGGCGCTGACGACTATCTTCCCAAGCCGTTCCGCACGGAAGAATTGCTTGCCCGCATAAAAGCCCTGTTGCGGCGCGCGTCTCCGCGAAAGTCAACCGTCTTGTCCAACGGCAGGATCAATTTTGACGAAGCGTCCATGCAGGCTTCGCTTGACGGCAAGCATCTTGATCTTTCTCCGCTTGAAGCCAGAGCACTGCAACTGTTTTTGCACAAGGCGGGGTCAGTGGTATCGCCCATTGAAATCGCAACCCACGTCCAGGGCCGGGGTGACGATGCAACGACGAATTCCGTCGAGGCGATGATTGCACGGCTGCGCAAAAAGCTTGGTGCTGACGCCATTCTGACACGGCGCGGTTTTGGCTATTACATACCCGGGAATGCCGGATGAACCGTTCGCTTGGCGCACGCCTGTTTTTTGGCGCCTTGTGTTTTCTTGGAATCGCATTGTTTTTGACATGGCTGGCGCTGACGCAGCTGTTTGAATCCTATGTCAATGAATCTTACTTCCGCGAACTGCAGGCGGTTTCCGATACGATTGCCGCCGGAATCCGGTATGATGCCGACGGCTTGGCCCTGCGGCGCGAACCTGCAGACCCCCGTTTCCAAATTCCGGCAGGCGGCCGCTACTGGCAAGTCTCAGGTCTGGCCGCCGGATTGCAGCGGTCGCGTTCGCTTTGGGATCGGGATTTGACGACCAAGAGCACATTGAGCAAAACGCCGCAGCTGTTTCTTGCCGATGGGCCGGATGGCGGCGAGCTGGTTGTGATCAGCAACCCTGTTACTTTCGAAAAGGACGGCAAATCTCAATCCGCCACGATTTCCATCGGCGCCGACAGGTCCGAATACCAGACCGCGACAGGAGAATTCCGGAGCGAGCTTTTGATGATGCTCGGTTTGACCGGCTTGTTTCTGGCGCTTGCATCTGCATTGCAGATTTATGTCGGCCTGCGCCCGCTGGTGAATGTCCGACAAGCGGTGTCAGCGGTGCGCCAGGGACTTTCCCCCCATATCGACGACAGCGGCCCTGTGGAGGTCCGCCCCCTCATACTGGAAATCAATACGCTTCTTGATGGCGAGCGCGCGGCAGTCGAGCGGGCGCGGGCACGCGCCTCCGATCTGGCGCACGGCCTGAAAACTCCGCTGACTGTCTTGGGGCAAATCGGCGAAACACTGAGCCGCGATGGTGACAAGGAGCGCGCGGCGCAAATTTTCGAGCAGGTTGAAACCATTCGAGACCGGACGGACAGGCAACTGGCGCTGGCGCGTACGGGCGGGCGTGGTTCCGCGCCGCTTGACGCCTCGGCGTTGACCGAAAAATTGCTGAAAGTCGTTGGCCCGATCGCATCATCGAAAGGTGTAATAATCGACAATCGCATCCCGGCCGGGCTTTCAGTCCGTGCCGACGCGACCGATTTTGCCGAAGCCTTGGGCAATCTGGTGGACAATGCCATTTCCCATGCCACCCGGAATGTGGTGGTGTTGGCCGGTCCCAAGGACGATAAGATCCGGTTTACAGTTTCGGATGATGGCGCGGGCATAGATCCTAAAGACCGCTCTACAGCCCTTGAACGCGGCCAACGGCTTGACGAAAGCGGCTCCGGTTCCGGGCTTGGTCTTGCAATCACGGCAGACATCATGCGTGCATATGGTGGCTCGATTTTGCTCGACGCATCCTCTATGGGAGGGCTGGCCGTCCATCTGGACTGGCCATCTGCAGCAGACAGGTGAATTGGAACATGACAATCGATAACGCCGAATCCAAAGAATCAATAGCGATGGGGCACTATCAAAAGATGCGCCGCCTTCTGCTGTTCATCGGCATCCTGATTGTTGGCGGCGCCATGATGTCCATTGCTTCGGCATGGCAGAATCCGGCCATATCGGAACGCGTGGAACTGACCGGCATTGCCTTGATCTGGTTCGGCATTATCGGCCGCCTTTGGTCCATTCTCTATATCGGCGGTCACAAGTCGAACATGGTGATTGTTGATGGTCCCTATTCGGTCATGCGCAATCCGCTGTATTTCTTTTCCACGCTGGCCGCGATTGGCGTTGGCTTCCAGACGGGCACGCTGACGGCAGGATTGCTGTTTGGCCTGTTGTGCTATCTGGCTTTCAGCATCGTCATTCGCCGCGAAGAAAAACACCTTGTCGGCATTTTTGGCGAGCCTTATACCGCCTACTGTGCGTCTGTGCCACGGTTTTTCCCCAATCCTGCGCTGTTCAAGGATCCCGAGACGCTGAACATTTCGACCAAGCGCCTGTATGCGACGCTTTTTGATGGTTTGGTGTTTTTTGTCGCCATGCCGCTGTTCGAATTGGCCGAATATCTTCAAACCAGCGGCGTCATTCCTGTGCTTCTCAGGCTCTACTGATCTTTCTGCAGGCCTTTTTCGTTGAGGTGTTGCACTCTCAAAGGCCTCCCGTTATAAGGCCGCGTTCAAACCGCCCGGCAGGGCATGCCGTGGCGGTTTCTCATGCTTGCAGTTCAACCGGTCAGTTGAGCCGCATACCCAGTGTTCAAGGAGAGCAAAATGCCCAAGATGAAGACCAAATCCGCTGCCAAAAAGCGGTTCAAAATCACTGCGACCGGCAAAGTTTTGGCTGCCGCCGCAGGAAAGCGCCATGGCATGATCAAGCGCTCCAACAAGTTCATTCGCGATGCCCGAGGCACGATGGTTCTGGCTGAACCGGACGGCAAGAAAGTCATCAAGAATTACCTGCCGAACGGCCTCTAAGGCCCGGCTGCTTCAAGGAGAATAGATCATGGCACGTGTAAAACGCGGCGTTACTTCGCACGCCAAGCATAAAAAAGTCCTCAAGCAGGCCGAAGGCTTTCGCGGCCGTCGCAAGAACACCATCCGCACCGCAAAGGCAGCTGTCGACAAGTCGAAGCAGTATGCCTACCGCGACCGCAAGAACAAGAAGCGTACATTCCGCGGTCTGTGGGTGCAGCGCATCAACGCCGCCGTGCGCGAGCATGGCCTGACCTATGCCCGTTTCATCGACGGTCTGTCGAAGTCCGGCATCGAGGTTGACCGCAAGGTTCTGTCCGACATGGCCATCCATGACGCAGCCGCCTTCGGCGCGCTCGTTGCGGCTGCCAAGAAGGCGCTCGAGTATCTGAAGAACACCACACCGGGTGCTTTTGAGGCCGCTGTCGCTTAACGCCAGCGTCTCCCAAAGACTTACCGCTATATGATTTGGGAAACCCGCGCTGGCAGGATCAGCGCGGGTTTTTCGCTTTTTCAAACCGATTTTTGATCCGGTGAATGACATGAGTGATCTGCAAACCCTTGAAACCGGCCTGATGGCTGACATCGCCTCAGCTTCCGATGAAGCAGCGATCGAGGCCGTGCGCGTTGCGGCGATGGGCAAGAAGGGCTCGGTTTCCGACCTCTTGAAAACCCTTGGCGCAATGTCACCTGAAGAACGCAAGACCACAGGCGCGGCGATCAATGCGCTGAAGGACCGCGTGAGCGAGGCACTGGCTGCCCGCAAGTCAATCCTTAAGGAAGCGGCCATCGAAGAGCGGCTGAAGCGCGAGACTGTGGACGTGACCTTGCCGGGCCGCCCTGCTCCGGTGCTTTCCGGACGCATTCATCCGATCAGCCAGGTAATCGACGAAATCACCGCCATTTTCGGCGATCTCGGTTTTGCCATTGCCGAAGGGCCGGACGTCGAGACCGACTACTACAATTTCACGGCGCTGAACTTTCCCGATGGCCACCCGGCGCGCGAGATGCACGACACGTTTTTCTTCAACACCAAGGAAGACGGCACGCGCAAGCTTTTGCGCACGCACACCTCGCCGGTTCAGATCCGCACCATGGAGGCTAAGAAGCCGCCGATCCGCATTGTCATTCCTGGCAAGACCTACCGGATGGATTCCGACGCCACCCATTCGCCGATGTTCCATCAGGTCGAAGGTCTGGTGATCGACAAGACCGCAAATGTCGCCAACATGAAGTGGGTGCTGGAAGAATTCTGCAAGGCGTTCTTTGAAGTGCCAAGCGTCACGATGCGCTTCCGTCCGTCCTTCTTCCCCTTCACCGAGCCTTCGATGGAAGTCGACATCAAGTGCGACCGCTCGCGTCCGGGCGAAGTGCGCTTTGGCGAGGGCAATGACTGGATGGAGATCCTGGGTTGCGGCATGGTTCACCCGAACGTATTGCGCGCCGGCGGGCTTGACCCGGATGAATATCAGGGTTTTGCCTGGGGCATGGGCATCGACCGCATCGCCATGCTGAAATACGGCATGCCGGACCTGCGGGCATTTTTCGACGCCGACGTGCGGTGGCTGAGCCATTACGGTTTCAGGCCGCTGGATATGCCGACGCTGTTCGGCGGGCTGAGCGCTTAAGGAGAACATCATGAAACTCACCCTCTCCTGGCTCAAGGACCATCTCGACACCGACGCCTCGCTGGCTGAAATCTGCGAGCGGCTCACGATGATCGGGCTTGAAGTTGAAAGTGTCGATGACAAGGCGGCATTCGCGGCGTTCAAGATTGCCAAGGTTCTGACGGCGGTCCGGCATCCCGATGCCGACAAGCTGCAGGTGCTGTCGGTCGACAATGGTTCCGGCAAGCCGATTCAGGTGGTCTGCGGCGCGCCGAATGCGCGGGCGGGCCTGATCGGCGTGCTCGGCAATCCGGGCGATTATGTGCCGGGCCTTGATGTGACGCTGGCCGTCGGCAAGATCCGCGGCGTGGAATCCCATGGCATGATGTGCTCCGAGCGCGAGCTGCAGCTTTCTGACGAGCACAATGGCATCATCGAACTGCCGGATGATGCGCCGGTCGGCCAGTCGTTTGCGGCTTATGCCCACCTTGATGATCCGGTCATCGAGATCAATCTGACGCCGAACCGGCCTGACTGCACCTCGATCCATGGCATTGCCCGCGATTTGGCGGCTTCCGGTCTTGGCACGCTGAAAACGCCGGCCATTGAACCCGTCAAGGGCAAGGGCCCGTGCCCGGTGAAGGTTTCCGTCGAGGCGACAGAGCTTTGCCCCGGCTTTGCGCTGCGGCTGGTGCGCGGGGTCAAGAACGGACCGTCGCCGAATTGGATGCAGCAGCGGCTTTTGGCCATCGGCCTCCGCCCGATCAATGCGCTGGTCGACATCACCAACTACATCACCTTCGACCGTGGTCGCCCGCTGCATGTGTTTGACCTCAAGAAAGTCTCCGGCAACCAGGTGGTCCGTCGCGGCCGCGAAGGCGACGAAGTGCTGGCGCTCGATGGGCGGACTTACACGCTCGGTTCCGAGAACTGCGTGATTGCCGATGACAAGGGTGTGGAATCCATCGCCGGCGTCATGGGCGGGGAGCATTCTGGATCGGATGAATCCACCACCGACGTTCTGATCGAATCGGCGTTGTGGAACCCGCTCAACATTGCCAAGACGGGCCGTGACCTCAAGATCATCACCGATGCGCGCTACCGGTTCGAACGTGGCGTTGATCCGGAATTCATGGTTCCCGGTCTCGACCTTGCGACGCAGATGGTGATCGAACTTTGTGGCGGCGAGGCATCGGAAATGGTGCTCGAAGGTTACACGAAAGCTGCGCCAAAAGTGGTCGAATTTCCGGTTTCCGAAGTCAAGCGGCTGACCGGCATTGAAGTGGCGGGCGAAGAAAGCCTGTCGATATTGACCCGCCTCGGTTTCACCCCTCACGGCACGGGTGACGTGGTCAAGGTTTCGGTGCCGTCATGGCGGCCGGATGTGGATGGCAAGGCGGACCTTGTTGAAGAGGTCATGCGCATTCACGGTGTCGACAACATTGCGCCGCAGCCTTTGGCCGCGCACGGGACTGTCAACACCAAAATCCTGACCACGCTACAGATCCGCACGCGGCTTGCCAAGCGCACGCTGGCGGCGCGGGGCATGATGGAGGCACTGACCTGGTCGTTCATTTCCGAAAGCCACGCCAAGGCGTTCGGTGGCGGATTGCCGGAGTTGAAACTTGCCAACCCGATTGCCGCCGACATGTCGGACATGCGGCCTTCGCTGCTGCCCGGTTTGATATCTGCCGCACAGCGCAATGCCGATCGCGGGTTCAACGACGTGGCGCTGTTTGAAGTGTCCGGCACGTACGAGAATGACACGCCGGAAGGCCAGCGCCGCGTGGCGTCCGGCGTCCGGCGCGGCACGGCCGGGGTTGAACGGCAGGGCCGCTCATGGGCGGGCAATGCGGCTTCGGTTTCCGTGCATGATGCCAAGGCCGATGCGCTGGCGGTGCTGGAAGCTTGCGGCGCACCTTCAGGTATCCAGATTGAAACCGGCGCACCGGCGCATTTCCATCCGGGACGTTCGGGTGTCATCAAGCTCGGCCCGAAAATGATCCTCGGCTATTTCGGCGAGTTTCATCCAAAGGCGCTTGAAGCGCTGGATGCTGATGGCCCGCTGTGCGGGTTTGAGGTGTTCATAGACGCAATTTCCGAGCCGAAGGCGCGGTCCGTGCGCACCAAGCCACGGCTTGACCTGTCGCCGTTCCAGGCGTTGAAGCGCGATTTTGCATTCGTTGTGCCGAAGGCCACCCTTGCAGGCGCGATCCTGAAAGCGGCGCAGGGCGCGGACAAGAAACTGATCACGGCGACCTCAGTGTTCGATATTTTCGAAGGCCCGTTGCTTGGCGAAGGCAACAAGTCTGTCGCCATCGAAGTGACCATCCAGCCGCAAGACAAGACGCTTGACGAGGATGAACTCGAGGCACTTGGAAAGCGCATTGTTGACGGCGTTGCCAAGGTGACCGGCGGCACATTGCGGGCTTGAACGCCTCAGTTGCCGGCCCCTCAATTGGCGAGACTTCCGCGTCAACCTGACATGAACTTGTGAAAGCTGCGGCTTTCACAAGTTTGTTGTCTTCCGCGACGTCAATTTGCCCGCTACAACGTGACAACATGCAACATGCAAGTTGATTACGGAGGGCGGACAGGTGCTCAAGAAACAGGACCGCCGCTTGCGGGTGGGCATTCTCGGCTGCGGGCCGATTGCGCAGTTTGCGCATTTTGAATCGGCAGTGAAAGGCCAAAACACCGAGCTCCATGCGATCTGCGACGTGGCAACGGATTTGGTGCAGCGGATGGGTGACACGTATCTCCCGACCAAGCGTTTCCATGACTTTGACGCGATGCTGGCCGACCCCGATCTTGAGGCGGTGATCATTGCCACATCCGACAGTTTTCATGTGCCTGCCGCGCTAAGGGCGCTGGCGGCAGGCAAGCATGTCTTGTGTGAAAAGCCGGTTGGCCTCAGCATCGAAGAGGTCGAGACGCTGCAGAAGGCGGTCAATGCATCCGGCAAGGTTCTGCAGATCGGGCACATGAAGCGGTTTGATCCGGGCCTTGAAAGCGCGCGGGATTTCGTGCGCGACGAAATGGGCGAGCAACTGGCATTCAAGGCCTGGTATTGCGATTCAACGCACCGCTACACGATGACCGACGCCGTGCAGCCGCTGCGGATCCTGAGT
This sequence comes from Rhizobiaceae bacterium, assembly GCA_041751995.1. Classification (GTDB taxonomy): domain Bacteria; phylum Pseudomonadota; class Alphaproteobacteria; order Rhizobiales; family Rhizobiaceae; genus JANMEX01. Next base: position 36,560 of record JBGSHY010000071.1, read on the forward strand.
GCCGGCGCGCGCAAGCCGACCGAAAACCCGAAGGCTGATCTGAGGCGCTATTTCATGTTGGCGCATGGCAGCCATCTTGTGGACATCGCGCGGTTTTTCTGCGGGCCGATCGTCGAAATCAATGCGCGGCTGAACGAGAAGTTCGGGGCTTACAGCTGGTTTGTCGATGTTGCGTTCGCCAATGGCTGCATGGGACATCTGGACCTGACCGTTGCGGTGCGGATGGACTGGCATGAGGGGCTGACGATGTATGGCCAGAACGGCAGCATCAACGCCAAGACCTTCAATCCCTGGTACTACAAATCGTCCGATGTCGAGATTTTTCACGAAAAGAATGCCACGACCACGCGCGTTCTCGGTGCGGACGGGCATTTCTACCGGCGGCAACTGGAAGGCATGGCGGCGACAATTCTCGATGGAGCGCCCATGCGCGGGGCCGACATTGCAGATGGCGTTGCATCCGTGCGGGCAATGGTGGCGATTGCGCAATCGGTCAACAACGGCAAGCCGGTAAAGCTTTCAGACGTAACCGGGCCGGTGTGATGGACATCGGGATATTTGCAAAGACATTTGCGGCCCAAGGCGCGGAGCTATCGCTGAGGGCCGCACGGCATGCAGGCTATGCGAGCGTGCAGTTCAACATGGCATGCCTTGGCCTACCCTCCATGCCGGATGAGATTTCGAATGAGACAGCGCAAAGCATTGCTAAAGCCAGCAAGGCGACCGGCGTCAAAATTGCGGCTGTTTCCGGCACCTACAACATGGTCCATCCGGACAAGGCCAAGCGCGACGACGGAATGCGGCGGCTTGGTGTTTTGATCAGGGCGGCGGGTGCGATTGGCACAGGGCTTGTCACGCTATGCACCGGCTCGCGCGACGCCGAGGACCAGTGGCGGCATCATCCGGACAATGCGAGCCCGGAAGCCTGGGCTGACCTGATTGCCGAAATGGCAAAGGCAGCCGTACTGGCAGAAGCAAATGCGGTCAATCTTGGCATTGAGCCGGAACTCGCCAATGTGGTCTGCAATGCGCAGGCGGCACGGCAGCTGATCAAAGAGATCGGCTCGCCGCGCATCCGCATTGTGCTGGACCCGGCCAACCTGTTTGAAGTGGCAGGAGAGGCCGAGCGGCGCGGCATCATAGCCCGAGCGGTTGATTTGCTCGGCGACCGGATTGTCATGGCCCATGCCAAGGACCGCGACGCCAATGGCAATTTCGTTGCCGCAGGCACCGGGGTGATTGATTTCCACCACTTTGTCGGCGTGTTGAAAAACGCAGGCTTTGACGGGCCGCTGATCACCCATGGCCTCAGCGAAGCGGAGGCGCCGTCGGTCGCGGCGTTTCTGCAAGGGATTGTGACCGCATGACCTGGCACGTGATCGGGCGGGACGGAGCGAGGCTGCAAGGGCTGGACAGCGGGATGGGCCCGCCCGTTGTGTTTCAACACGGGCTTGGCGGCGACGAAGCGCAGATTGCGGAGATTTTTCCTGCAAACGGCTATCGGCGCCTGACGCTGGAATGCCGGGGACAGGGCAAATCGGAACCGGGCAATCCGGATGACTTTTCCATCACCAACTTCGCCGATGACGTGCTGGCTTTCGCCGATACGCGCAAGGTGAACCGCTTTGTGATGGGCGGTATATCGATGGGGGCGGCGATCTCGCTGCGCATCGCGATCAGGCACCCCGAGCGGGTGAAGGCGTTGGTGCTGGCAAGGCCTGCATGGCGCAATGGCCCGGCTCCGGAAAACATGGCTGTGATTGCCAAGGCTGCGCCTTTCATCCGAACCGGCGACCGCGCCGGGTTTGAAGCGTCGGAGACGGCGCGGATGTTGAAAATACAGGGACCGGACAATCTGGCTTCGCTGTTGGGTAACTTCGACAAGGCCGAACCGGTGATGATTTCCAGCCTGCTTGCCACCATTGCCGCCGACGGGCCGGGCGTGAGCGAGGCCGAAGTGCGTGCAATCAAGGCACCGACGCTGATCATCGGCAATGCGCAGGACTACATCCATCCGATGTCCCATGCTGAATGGCTGGCAGAGCGGATAACCGGGGCCAGGCTGGTTGAAATCACGTCCAAGGTGGCTGACAAAGGCCGGTATGTCGAAGAATTCAGGGCGGCGCTGGCTGCCTTCCTATCCGAACAGGAGTTATGAGATTGGGATCAGACGCGAAACGCCCGCCCGCCGATTGGCTTGAAAAACTGCCGAGTGACCGCCTGCTGGTCGAAATGTCATTGTGGTCGGCAGATCTGGCAAACATGGAGGCAGACACAAGGCGGGTCGAAGACGGAACGGATATTTTCCATCTTGACGCTGCCGATGGTCATTTCTCTCCTGCATTTCTGCTTTTTCCTGACCAGACGGCACGGCTGCGCACCGTTACCGCCAAGCCTTTTCATGTGCATTTGATGATCGATGATGCGATCATTCTAGACCAGATTGCGCAGTTTGCGGAAGCCGGGGCGGACCTCATCAGTATTCACGCCGAGAACGCCAATGCGGCGGAAGGGCTGGCGCTGATCAAAAAGCTGGGCTTGAAGCCAGGCATAGTCCTCCAACTTCATACGCCGGTTGCTGCAGCCAAAGCCTATCTGGATGACATCGACATGCTGACGCTGCTTGGCACGCGCATTGGCGTGAAAGGTCAGGGACTCGACGCACAGGCGACCAGCCGGCTGACCGAGGCCCGCAAGCTTGTGGCTGACAATGTGAAGGGCCGCCGGTTGATCGTGGCCGCAGATGGCGGCATTCGCGAAAACACGGTGCCGGAACTGCGCAAGGCGGGCGCCGAAACCATCGTGATGGGTTCACTGGCCTTCGGTGCGCCTGACTTTGCAGCGCGCATCTCCTGGGTGCACGGGCTGGACAAGGCCTGAGCCATGGCGGGACGTTTCGCGCTGGGCATTGACATCGGCGGCACGCAGATACGGGCGGCGCTGGTTGATGAACAAGGCGTGGTGGTCAATCGCGGGGCCGTGGCGACGAACGCATCGGCCGGGCCGGATGTCATCGTGCGGCAAGTGGCGGAGATCGCCAATGACATCAGCGCAACTGTTTCCCGGGAGCAAATCGGGGCAATCGGCGCCTGTGCGCCCGGCCCGCTCGACAGCGACACAGGCATTGTTTCCGACATTGCGACCATGCCGGGCTGGCAAAACTATCCGCTGCGCGAAAAATTGAGTGAGGCTTTCGTGCGGCCAGTCATGCTGGAAAACGACGGCATTGCCGCTGCCTTCGGCGAATGGAAGCATGGCGCGGGGCGGGGCGTAAACAACCTCGTTTACGTAACTGTCAGCACAGGTCTTGGCGGCGGCGTTGTGGTGGACGGGCATTTGCTGCGGGGCAGCCGCGGCATGGCGGGGCATGTCGGCCACATGATGATTGACCCGAAAGGCCCGCGCTGCGGCTGCGGCGGGCGCGGCTGTCTTGAGGCGTTTGCATCCGGCACAAATTTCGCGATTGCGGGCCGCGCCAAGGGATTTGCCAATGGTGAGGCCATTGTTGAAGCGGCGCGAAAAGGAGACGCGGTGGCCTTGGAACTGGTGGACCACGAGGCGCGATATCTTGGCTACGGGTTCGCCAGCCTGATGCATCTCTACAGTCCGCAGCGGCTGATCATGGGCGGCGGCGTGTCCAAGGCGCTGGACCTGTTGATGCCGGGCATCAGGGCGCAGATTGATGATGTTGCCATGCCGGCCTTCCGCGGGGCGGAGATCTTGCCGGCGATGCTGGGCGACAATTGCGGTCTTGTCGGCGTTGCGGGACTGGCGCTCGAAAAGGCTGGAAAGTTCTGACCAACCGGGCGTAAGGGAGAGGCATGAAAGACCGCGCCCCCATTTTAACAGGCCCGAATGTCATCCTGCGCGCGGCAGACTATGGCGATGTCGATGCGCGGTTTGCGCTCGGCAAGAACGCCGGCATTCTGAAAATGTATGGCGTGAACGCGGATGTGCTTGGCTGCTACGAGCGCGAGGATGCGCAAGGCTGGGTCGAGTTCCTGATCGCGCATCCGCATGCCTGGATCATTGAACGCAACGGACTGATCGGCGCGGTGCGGCTTGACGATGTGGACCTCGAAGACCGGCGCGCTTCGCTGGCCATCGGCATGGTTGATCCGGATGCCATGGACAAGGGCTATGGCACGGAGGCGATCAGACTGGTGCTCGGGTTTGCGTTCAAGACGCTCAATCTGCACCGGGTGTCACTGCGGGTGCTTGCCTACAACCAGCGCGCCATCCGTGCCTATGAAAAATGCGGATTTCGTGTGGAAGGCCGTGAACGCCAGACGGCCTATGTCGATGGCCATTGGCATGATGATGTGATCATGGGCATATTGGAGAACGAGCTGATTGTTAGCTGAAGCCGGGATTTGCCTTGAATTCGGACCGTAAAGTGCGTTCCTGTCTGCGATGAAAGCGGCAACGTACGCATCGTTGTTGAGACCGGCTTGATCGACCGGCCTCTGGCGTGTCATTCATCGGCCCATGAACATGATCCTGAACACTGACTCCTACAAATACTCGCATTTTGCCCAGTATCCGCCGGGAACGAAGGCGATTTCCGCCTATATCGAGTCGCGGCCGGGCGGGATGTTCCCGCATGTGATGTTTTTCGGGCTGCAGATGTTCCTCAAGGATTATCTGGCCAAGGGCATCTCGATGGACGATGTCGACGAGGCGGATGAACTGGTGACCGCCCATGGCCTGCCGTTCAACCGGCCCGGCTGGGAGCTTCTGGTCAAGCGGCACAAGGGCCATTTGCCATTGTCGATCGAGGCGCTGCCGGAAGGCATCATCGTGCCGAGCGGCACGCCTTTGGTGCAGGTGAAGAACACCGATCCGGACTTTTTCTGGCTGCCTACTTTCATCGAAACGGCGCTGTTGCGCGGGGTCTGGTACCCTTCCACCGTCGCTACCATTTCGCATCATGTGCGCGGTATCATCGCGAGGTTTCTCGATCAGACCTGCGACGACCCTGCCCCTGTCTTGCCATTCCGGCTGCATGATTTTGGCGCGCGCGGCACCACTTCATTTGAACAGGCGGGCATTGGCGGGTTGGCGCATCTGGTCAATTTCATGGGCACCGACACGGTTTCCGGGTTGGTGTTTGCGCGGCGGCATTATCACGAAAAGATGGCGGGCTATTCGATCCCGGCGGCCGAGCATTCGACCATGACGTCGTGGGGCGAAGAGCATGAGGTGGACGCCTACCGCAACATGATTCGCCAGTTTGGCGGGCCGGGCAAACTTGTCGCCGTTGTGTCAGACAGCTACGATCTCTACCGGGCGGTGCGTGAAATCTGGGGCAAGACGCTGAAGAGCGAAGTGCAGGCCATGGGCGGCACGCTGATCGTGCGTCCGGATTCCGGCGATCCGACCGTGGTGCCGATTGACGCCATCGACATGCTTGGCGAATCCTACGGCTATACTGTCAATTCCAAGGGCTACCGCGTCCTGAATCCGTGCGTGCGGGTCATTCAGGGCGACGGCATCACGCCGGATTCGATCAAGGTCATCCTGGAGCGGATGATGCGCAAGGGCTGGTCGGCGGAGAACATCGCCTTTGGCATGGGGGCAGGCCTGCTGCAGAAGCTGACGCGCGACACACTGCGCTTTGCCATGAAGGCCAATGCGCGCCTTGACGAAGACGGCACCTGGGAGGGCGTCAACAAGGATCCGAAAACCGATCCCGGCAAAGCCTCCAAGCGCGACCGGCAGGCGGTGGTGCTGGACCATGGCGAAATCGACGCCGTGTCGCTGGAAGACCTTGGCAACCGCAAGAACTGGCTGCAGCCAGTCTGGAAGAACGGCGAATTATTGAAGGACTGGACCCTCGCCCAGGTGCGGGAACGCGCGGCGCAGGGTCTGGTGCATGGCTGAAAAAAAGTCTAATTCAAGCGGCCGGTTTGCACCGGCCTGTCAATCGGATGAGAGGGTTTGCCATGTTTCGCTGGGGTGTTTTGTCGACGGCCAAAATCGGACGGGAGCATGTGATCCCGGGGATCATCAAATCCGACAACGGCATCCTTGCCGGTATCGCCAGCCGTGATCTGGGCAAAGCCGAACATCTGGCCCGGCATTTCGGCGCGCTGCATGCGTTCAGCTCGTATGAAGAACTGCTCGCCTCGCCGGACATCGACGGCGTCTACATTCCGCTGCCCACTTCGCAGCATGTCGAGTGGACGATCAAGGCGGCGAACGCGGGCAAGCATGTTTTGTGCGAAAAGCCGATCTCGCTCAATGCCGGCGAAATCGACCAGCTGATCGAAGCGCGTGACCGCAACAAGGTGACGATCTCCGAAGCCTTCATGGTGACTTATCATCCGCAGTGGCTGAAGGTGCGCGACCTGATCGCGCATGGCGCCATCGGCACCTTGCGCCACGTGCAGGGCGCATTCACCTATTTCAATACCGACCCGACCAACATGCGCAACATTTTGGAACTCGGCGGCGGCGCGCTGCCGGATATCGGCGTCTATCCGACTGTCTCGACGCGCTTTGCCACCGGCAAGGAGCCGGTGAAAGTGTCGGCGAAGGTGGACTTTGATCCCATATTCAAGACTGACATGTTTTCCAGCATCCGTGCGGATTTCGGCGACTTCGAGCTGTCGTTCTACCTTTCAACACAGATGGCCAACCGCCAGCTGATGGTGTTTCACGGCGATGCCGGCTTCATCGAGGTGCACGCGCCCTTCAACGCCTCGCTCTATGACCACGACCACATCACGCTGCATAACCGCGCGCATGACGGCGCGCAGGTGTTCCGTTTCCCGGGCATTGATCAGTACAGGCTCGAAGCCGAAGCTTTCGTCCGCGCGGCGACCGGCGCTGACCAGAAAATCTTCACGCTGGAACAGTCGGTCTCGAACCAGAAGCTGATCGACGCCGTATTCAAAGCCGGCAAGAGCGGCAACTGGGAAGCAGTTTGAGCCACAAAGGGCTGAAATAGCGGCGAAATTGTCGATATTCCCGGCTCAAACCGGGAATTCACAAACGAGATTCAAACGTCGCGCCTTGCAGGCTTGCGGTGACCCCCTTATATGAGCCGCGACGATGCGATTCAGGCATGAAGGCCTACCAAATCCCGCATGTTTGAATGCGCGTCCAACTTGAACCAACAGGGGCTGCCGCCGGAATGCCGGAAGGGTCCTGGCAGCCTGCTTAAAGGAGAGACTACACATGGCTAAAGTCATTGGTATTGACCTTGGAACCACCAATTCCTGCGTCGCCGTCATGGATGGCAAGACCGCCAAGGTGATTGAAAACGCCGAAGGCGCACGCACCACCCCGTCGATGGTGGCATTTTCGGATGATGGCGAACGCCTTGTTGGCCAGCCGGCCAAGCGTCAGGCTGTAACCAATCCGGAAGGCACGCTGTTTGCCGTCAAGCGCCTGATGGGCCGCCGCTACAATGACCCGCTTGTCGAAAAGGACAAGAAGATGGTGCCGTATGCCATCGTCAAGGGCGACAATGGCGACGCGTGGGTGGAAGCCAACGGCAAGAAGAATTCCCCGAGCCAGGTTTCGGCCATGGTTCTGCAGAAGATGAAGGAAACAGCGGAAGCCTATCTTGGCGAGACCGTGACACAGGCCGTCATCACCGTTCCTGCCTATTTCAACGACGCCCAGCGTCAGGCCACCAAGGACGCAGGCAAGATTGCCGGTCTTGAAGTGCTGCGCATCATCAACGAGCCGACTGCGGCTGCGCTTGCCTACGGCCTCGACAAGAAGGCGGCAGGCACGATTGCCGTGTACGATCTTGGCGGCGGCACGTTCGATATCTCGGTTCTCGAAATCGGCGACGGTGTGTTTGAAGTGAAGTCCACCAACGGCGACACGTTCCTTGGCGGTGAAGACTTTGACATCCGTCTGGTCGAGTATCTGGCAGCCGAGTTCAAGAAGGAACAGGGCATCGACCTGACCAAGGACAAGCTGGCTTTGCAGCGTCTGCGCGAAGCGGCTGAAAAGGCCAAGATCGAACTGTCCTCGGCGTCCCAGACCGAAATCAACCTGCCGTTCATCACTGCTGATGCGTCTGGTCCCAAGCATCTGACGATGAAGCTGTCGCGCGCCAAGTTCGAGAGCCTCGTTGACGATCTGGTGCAGCGCACGATTGAGCCCTGCAAGGCAGCGCTCAAGGATGCCGGCATCAAGGCTGGCGAGATCGACGAAGTGGTACTGGTCGGCGGCATGACCCGCATGCCCAAGATCCAGGAAATCGTGAAGCAGTTCTTCGGCAAGGAGCCGCACAAGGGCGTCAACCCGGACGAAGTGGTGGCCATGGGCGCTGCCATTCAGGGTGGCGTGCTGCAGGGCGACGTCAAGGACGTTCTCCTTCTCGACGTGACCCCTTTGTCGCTTGGCATTGAAACGCTCGGCGGCGTGTTCACCCGCCTTATCGACCGCAACACCACGATCCCGACCAAGAAGAGCCAGGTGTTCTCGACCGCTGACGACAACCAGTCGGCCGTGACCATCCGTGTCTCACAGGGCGAGCGTGAAATGGCGGCGGATAACAAGCTGCTTGGCCAGTTCGACCTTGTCGGTCTGCCGCCTTCGCCGCGCGGCGTGCCGCAGATCGAAGTGACCTTCGACATCGACGCCAACGGCATTGTCCAGGTTTCGGCCAAGGACAAAGGCACCGGCAAGGAACAGCAGATCCGCATCCAGGCCTCTGGTGGCCTGTCTGACGCCGATATCGAAAAGATGGTGAAAGACGCGGAAGCCAACGCTGAAACGGACAAGGCCCGCCGTGCGGCTGTCGAAGCCCGCAACCAGGCGGAGGCCCTGATCCATTCTTCGGAAAAGTCGCTGAAGGATTATGGTGACAAGGTTTCGGAAACCGAGCGCACGGCCATTTCTGACGCGATTGCATCGCTGAAGACCGCTGTTGCCGGCGATGACGCTGAAGAAATCACGGCCAAGACGCAGGTCCTGATGGAAGCTTCGATGAAGCTTGGTCAGGCCATGTATGAAGCTTCGCAGAACGAATCGGCGGCCGCTGATGCGCAGGCGGACATGGCCAAGGACGATGTGGTCGACGCTGATTTCGAAGAAATCGACGAAGACGAAAACAAAAAATCAGCCTGATCTGATCGACCAGAATCGGAATGCAAAGCCCGGCGGAAACGCCGGGCTTTTCTTTTCTGGAACGGGCCGGTTATAGGCCGGTTTTTCGCGGTTTGCAGGGACCTCCCGGCGGCTTTTCTTTGCTTTTGCTGTCGAGGGCCCGCTGGTAACCATAGTTTGAGAAGGCCGCGCACTGACAATTGACTCGGAGCGCCCCAGCCCGTTAACTCTTTGTTAACGATAGTGGTGTGGCGGAGTTGAGTATGTGTAGCCTGTTTTTCCGGACGGCTCTTTTGGCAAGCGGCCTGTTTGCCACCGGTGCACACGCCACGTCATCGATGGCGACCGGAGGGCTCACGTCGCAGCCAATCGGCCATTTTGAATTCTGCAAAGTCTCCACGCCGGAATGCCGGATCAAGTCGCTCGGCGTGCCTCCGTTGATGGCAGGCGAGCGGACGATGGCGATGATCGAGGCCGTGAATGTTCAGGTCAACCACGCCATCCGCCCGGAAACTGACCTCGACGTCTATGGCAAGGATGAGGTCTGGGCCTATCCCAAGGGCATGGGCGACTGCGAAGACTATGTGCTGCTGAAACGCAAAATCCTGATGAACCGGGGCATATCACCGGCAAACCTGTTGATTACCGTGGTGCGCAAGCCGGATGGCGAAGGCCATGCCATCCTGACGGTACGCACCCGCAAGGGCGATTTCATCCTCGACAACCTCGACGATGAAATGCTGCCCTGGGAAGCCACCGGTTACAAATACCTCAAGCGGCAGTCGTCAGAGCATACCGGTCATTGGGTGACGATTGAAATGCCCAAGGATATTCTGGTGGGTTCGGTCAGCAAGTAATGAGCCGGTGCGTCGATGGCGGCTGTCTGCCTGCGCCATTGCTGCCGTAAAAACCCTCAGTCCGCCTTCGTTCACCCTTCAGTTTTTTGACCGCTCACTTTCACGCAGCAGCCAGCAGCCTGTCCGACGGCACGCGGTATGAAATCGCTTCGGCCAGATGTATGCGTCCGACCCGCTCCTCGCCATCGAGGTCCGCCAGCGTGCGCGCCACTTTCAGGATGCGGTGGTAGGCGCGGGCTGACAGTTTGAGGTGCTCACTGGCGTCGCCCAGCAACTTCAGCCCCGCCGCATCCGGCTCGGCAATCGCTTCGATCATCGACGGCGAGCATTGCGCATTGGTGGTCAGCATGAACAGGCCCGCCGCCTCGAAACGTTTGCGCTGCCTGTCCCGCGCCGCGGCAACCCGGGCAGCGATGGTCGCGCTGGTTTCAGGCTTGTGCGGGCGGATGAGGTCTGCGGGCGTCACCGCAGGCACGTCGACCCGCAAATCGATCCGGTCCATCATCGGGCCGGAAATCCTGCCCTGATAGTCCGACTGGCAGCGCGGCCCGCGCGCGCAGGTGTGTCCGGGCTCCCCCGCCATGCCGCATCGGCAAGGGTTCATGGCGGCAACAAGCTGGAACCGCGCCGGATAGGTCACCCGATGATTGGCGCGGGCGATCATGCAGTCGCCTGTCTCCAGCGGTTGGCGCAGCGAATCCAGCACCTGCGGATGGAATTCGGGAAATTCGTCGAGAAATAGAACGCCATGGTGCGCCAGCGACACCTCGCCGGGCCGCGCGCGCATGCCGCCGCCGACCATGGCG
>JBGSHY010000072.1:0-29702 GCA_041751995.1 Rhizobiaceae bacterium
CCAGCGCGCCCGAATGCGTTGCAGCTGCCCGCGCCGCCGCCTCGTGGCGACCGGACTTGATGGCGATCACTGGTTTAATCCGCGCCGCCGCCCGTGCGGCGGAGATGAACTTTCTGGGGTTCGGGATGGATTCCAGATACAGCAATATCGCCTTGGTTCCCGGGTCGCTCGCCAGTATGTCGAGATAGTCGCCTACATCCACATCCGCCATCTCGCCGAGCGAGACGATGTGGGAAAAGCCGACGCGGTTGTCGGCGGCCCAGTCGATCAGCGATGTGGCAATTGCTCCCGATTGCGACAGAAGCGCAAGCCCTCCCTGATGTGCTGCCATGTGCGCAAAGCTGGCATTGAGCTTGATCTTTGGGATCATCAGCCCCAGCGTGTTGGGTCCTATGACGCGAAACAGCCATGGTTTGGCCGCGTCCAGCATTGCTTGCCTCAGGCCGTTGTTCCAGGTCAGCCCGGCGCTGATGACCACAGCGGCCCGCGTTCCCTTCTCGCCCAACTCTCGGATGATTGCTGGAACAGTGTTTGCGGGAGTGACGATTACGGCAAGCTCAGGTGCAGCGGGAAGTTCGCTTATGCGCCGGTGACATTTAAGTCCGGCGACCTCTCTGTATTTCGGATTGACCGCAAAGACCTTCCCTTCATATCCCGCATCAAGAATGTTTCGGACAACGATATTGCCGACAGATCCTGCGCGGCTCGACGCGCCGATTACTGCCACCGACTTCGGCTGCACGGCAAAGTTCAAGTTGCGATTTGTCATTAGCGTGACCCTCAGGATGCCATGCAGGCTAGCCGCCTGATGGCATCGCTCCTTGACACTGATCAAGGCGGCTCCATCCGGAACTGACCGTTCTGATCTAGCCGATGACTGCAAGACGCGGTCGCTTATCTTACTCGGGGATCAGAAAATAGGTGAAACGCCGAAAAATCAGCCAGAGGTCCCGGTAACTACGGCTCCTACTGGCGTCCGAAAAGGGCCACCCAGCGGGAGCTCTCGATGAAGGTTTTGCTCCGTTTGTCCGGTTCGGTCCGCAGGGGGCGGGTTTGGCAAGGCCTGCCGCCCCGCTCTCATGACATTCACCACCATTCGAAATTGATGTTGATGATCTGACTGCAGAAACACGAGCCCTGCAAATCCACAAGGGACACAGGCAAGGCAATTCGAATTCCATCAAACATTTCCGAAGTTGCAGCCTGAAGATGCAACAAGCGATGCGAACGGCGCTGACTGTGTTCCGTCGCTAAACTTGAGGCGGCCTGTCCGTCGTCGGAACATTTGGCGCAATTGGCTGATTGAGTTAACGGAGTATCGGCCTCTTTTTTCGATGATTTTCCGCTTTCTCATTTGGATATCCCACCAGCCGACAGTCTTCTATCGGCCCCTAACCTGCCAGACGGCAAAGCGCCACCGAGTAAGACGAAGCAGCGGAAGTGGCCTTCATCTGAAGGCAGACGTTGCGATAGACAGCAATGAACGCATTCCACAGAGCCAAATGTTGCCAGATGCCACCGGTACAACAAAGCCCAACCGGCGGAATCAGAATCTATGCTCTTTCGCCACATTCGGGCTCGCAAAAAGCAAGTCCCCAGGGCTTGCGGTGAAATCACCAAATTCGCGGGCAACTAGTAGTCCGAGGCCCTCCGCCTCAAGATGCAAAATGCTTTCGGCGCCGAGACGCTCGACGTGACGGACAGTGCTTTTCCAGCGGCCTGTTGTGTTTGAAAGTTCGAGGTGTTCGGGCCGGATTCCATAGGTTTCAAAGCCGGACTCACCGACTTGCGCAGCAGAGAAAAGGTTCATCTTTGGACTACCAATAAACCCTGCGACAAATGCGGTCGCCGGTTTGTCATAGAGTTCCATCGGTGAGCCGACCTGTTCAATTCTGCCAGCATTCAACACAACGATCTTGTCGGCCATGGTCATTGCTTCGACCTGATCATGCGTAACATAAATCATGGTCGCGCCGAGTTTGGCGTGAAGCTCAGTCAGTTCCATGCGCATCTGCGAACGCAGCGCAGCGTCGAGATTCGATAAGGGTTCATCAAACAGAAAGACCTGCGGCTCGCGAATTATCGCCCGGCCGATTGCGACGCGCTGGCGCTGCCCGCCGGACAGCGCCTTGGGCTTGCGTTCCAAGAGCGGAGTCAGTTGGAGGCTAGCGGCGGTCGCTTCAACCTTAGCCTTGATTTCCTCCTTGGGGCGGTTGGCGAGGCTGAGGCCAAAACCGATATTGTCACGCACGGTCAGATGCGGATAGAGCGCATAAGATTGGAAAACCATGGCAATGCCACGTTCGGATGGTTCCGCGCCGGATACATCCTTGCCGCCTATTTCAAGACCACCCGAGGTCTGTTCCTCCAAGCCTGAAATAATGCGCAGGAGTGTCGACTTTCCGCAGCCAGACGGGCCGACGAACACACAGAACTCGCCGTCTTCAACAGTCAGGTCGACGCCTTTGATGACATCGACCGCGCCGAAACTTTTGCGGATTTCAGAAAGGACAACAGAGGCCATGCTTTACCCTTTCACGGCACCGGCTGTCATGCCGGCAACAATTTGACGATTGAAGAAAATGAACACGATCAATGGAGGGATTGTCACCAGCAGGATGTTCATGAACAGGAGATTGTACTGTGTCTGGAACTGGCTCTGGAAATTGTAAAGCGTCAGCTGCACCGTGACATTTTCCCTGCCTGGAAGGTAGTAAAGCGGGTTGGTGAAGTCATTGAAAATGGCAATGGACTGCACCACGATCAGCGTCACCGTGACGGGCTTCAAGAGCGGCAGGATGACCTTGAAAAACACCTGCAGCGGCTTTGCGCCATCGATGATTGCCGCCTCGTCGAGATCGCGCGGAATGGTGCCAATAAACGAGCGGTAAAGCAACACCGAGAAGGCAAGGCCATAGGCAACCTGAATGAGGATCATGCCGGTGATGGTCTTGAACAGGTTGAGCCCCTGAAGCACCCAGATCGTCGGCACGACTGCCGGCGGCACCATCAGACCAATCAGCACACCGGCGTAGATGAGCTTGTTCCAGCCGGTTGGCCGCCGCTGCAAAACATACCCGACCATGGCGCCGAAAATCACCAGCATCCCAACCGCACCGATGGTTATGACCGTCGAGTTGAAATAGGCCAGCAGCAGCATGTAGTTGCGGGTCTGGATCACCTCAAGGAAGTTCGACCAGATCTGCCACTCCTCAGGCCATGTAAAGAGCAGGCGGGACGCATCCGGCTTGGTCTTCGCCGCCGTGAGGAAAATGAACAGGAACGGCAGAATGAAGATAACTGAAGCGAAAGCGGTCGCAACAAGGCCAACGATATATTGGCGGCGTTTCATAGGTCCACCTCCCGGCGGTTGAACCACCACGTCATGGGCAGAACTATGGTCGCTATCAGCAGAAAGAGGATAACGTTGCCTGCTGTCGACAGACCGTAAAAGCCCGCCTGATACTGCTTGTAGATTACGCTCGCCAACACATCCGAGGAAAAGCCGGGACCGCCGCGCGTCATTGCCCAAATCAGGTCAAAGCTTCGCAAACCGCCAATCAGCGACAGCGTGACAACTGTCACGGTTGCCGGACGGACCAACGGGACCGTCACGCGCCAGAACTGCTGCAGGCGTGTCGCTCCGTCGATTCGGGCGGCTTCGTAGTAGTCCTGACTGATCGCGGCGAGGCCCGCAATGTAGATGACGGTCGCAAGGCCAATGCCCTTCCACAGATCGACGAAGGCAATGGAATAAAGGGCAAGTTCCGGATTAGTCAGCCAGCCGGGGCCAATGATGCCGAACTGGGCCAGAAAGAGATTGAAGATGCCTTTCGTCGGATGCATCAGGACAGCAAAGGTGATGCCGACTCCGATGGTAGACACAAGGACCGGGAAGAACGAGACGGTCCGAAGGAAGCCTTGACCCCAAAGTCCTGAAGTCAGCAAAACGGCCAGAAGCAACCCGAGGACCGATTTTGCGCCGCTCGTCGCAAGGGCGTAGATCAGCGTGTTGACGAGGCCCTGGATCAGGAACGGTTCCTTGAAAAACTGGGTGTAATTGTCAAAACCGATGAATTCGGCGGTATAGAGGTCCCAGCGCGTCATGCTGAACCAGAACGAGGCGACCGTCGGCACCAGAAACAGCACCGTGAAAACGACGCCTGCAGGCAGGACGAACCAATACGGGTAAGGTGACTTGCGTTTCATCGGGTTTCTCTCCGGAAAGTCCTCCGCCCGTCGGCATGAACGAGCGGAGGAGTCAGACTGGCTCGGGAGTTACTGCCAGCCGGGAAGGCCAAGCTGCTTGGCCTGCTTTTCGACGTCCTGATCGTAGAGAGCAGCAGCTTCGGCGGCCGGCCGGATGCCTGAGCCAACTTCCACCGTGATCTGCTCCAGCGCCGGGCCCTTGATCGGCGACAGGAATTCCAGCGCCGGAGCGGTCATGCCTTCAGCCTTGAAATACGGCATCATGTCGGCGACAGCCGCCGGTACGTCCGCGGGAAGTTCGCAGCCCTTTATGAGATAGGGGCCAGTCGCGCCATTTGTCTTGATCATCAGGTTGCAGCCATCAACCGACGCGACGAAGGACAGGAAGTCCTTTGCCTCCGCCTGATGTTCTGAAGCTGCAGGGATGTAGAGGCCGGCGGGCATCCAGACCGTCAACCCGTTCTTGGCGGCATCCGGGCCCGGCTGGGCAAAGAAGCCGACGTCATTCAGGTTTGCAGCGAAGTTTTGCTTGATATTGCCAAGAGCGAACGTCAGCATCGGATAGTGTGCAGCTTCGCCGGTTGCGACCATGCGGACGCCGTCGTCAAACTTGGCGGCGCCAAAGTCCGGGTTCAGATAGCCGGCCTTGAACACATCCTCCAGATGCTGGAAGCCTGCCATGGCGGCGGGAGAAGTCGCGTATTTGGCCTTGTTGGCCGTGTAATCGGCGGCAAAGGCCGGCACGGCTGCCTGCACATTGTAATAGTCAGCCAGAACAAACAGCTGGCTTGACCATGTGTCGCCATAGGTCTGCGCCACGGCAACCTTACCGGCGGCCTTGATCTTTTCATTGTTGGCCATGAATTCGGCCCAGGTTTTGGGCACGCTCAGACCAAGTTCGGCATAAATCTTCTTGTTGTAGTAGATGCCGCCGCCCATCGCCGCACCAAAGGGAATGCCGCGCACGGTGCCATCCGACGCCGTGACCACAGACTTGAAGCTATCGAGCACATTGGCCTGACCGGCGATACCACTAAGGTCGGCAAGCGATTCAGTCGGCTTCAACGCCTGGAAAAGCGAACCTGAATTGTATTGCAGAATGTCGCCGGCCTCCTTGGTCGACAAACGCGTCTTGACCAGATTGTCGCCATCGGCTCCGCCGGGACGGTTTTCGATTTCAAATGTCACATCGGGATGGGCAGCGGTGTATGCAGCCGTAAGCGCTTCCATCGCCGCAACAGTTTCAGCATTTCCATCCGTAGTGACGCTAAGCACGGTATCGGCTTGCGACGCACTTGCAACGACAGAGAAAGCGGCCATAAGCGCCGCGCCTGTGATCTGTTTCATGGTCTTTAACTACTCCATTGGACCAGTCATTTCCTGCCGGGCGGACAGCCGCCCGGATCGCGCTTCGCGTCAGACGCGGAAGGTGATTTCATGATTCCCCGCCGGCAATTTCAAGCCTGCTGTGGGGACAGATGCGGCCTTGCCGTTGACAGCAACGTCACAGCGGTAAGGGTTGGCGGCCAACAGGCCGACAGTGCCTTCCGGCAGCTTGACGTGATACGTGACCTTGCCGTCCTTCAATGACCAGCCGGCTTCGATGCGGCCGTGGCGGCAGTCGTGCCACGCATTGACCGGCGACAGGGCAGGCAGAATGAGCGGATCGAGCGTGACCTGGTCAAAACCTGGCTTTTCGGCCACAGGCGCGACGCCTGCCACCCCTTCAAACAGCCACTGGCAAACGGCGCCGTAGGCATAGTGGTTGTAGCTGTTCATGTCCGGGTCATAAATCGTACCGTCCTCGCCCAGCGCGTCCCAGCGCTCCCAAATGGATGTGGCGCCTTGTTCAACTTGGTAAAGCCAACCCGGCACCTTGCGGTTCAACAGGATTTTCTCCGCCAGATCAGCCATGCCGTGCATGGTGAGCGCGGGGAGAAGCGCAGGAGTGCCAATGAAGCCAGTGCCAATCACGCCGTCAGTTTCTTCCACGACGCGGCGGAAATAGGCTTTGCCTGCCTCGTAATAGTCATCCGGAACCAATCCATAGAGGAAAGCCAGCGACCATGAAGTCTGGTCATTGTGGGCAATGCGGCCGGACGGTGCGAAAAATTCGTTGCGGAACGCCGCGCGGATTTCTTCCGCCCTGCCTTTCAACTTCGCTGCCTGTGCCTTTTCGCCGATGATATCGGCAATGCGTGCCGCCAGATCGGTCGAAATGAAATGGTAAATCGTCGCCGCGCAATCATCGGCGATGGTCGGGCGCGGTTTGCGGTTGTCGCCAACCGGTTGAAGCCAATCGCCAAATGTGAAGCCATGCTCGCCCCAGACCGCTGGCGGGCGAATGACCGGACCATCTGATATGCCCCAGAGATAGTCGAGCCACTTCACCATGGATGGGAAACATTCGCGCAGCACGCCGTCATCGCCATAGTGAAGATAAAGCTGCCATGGAATGATGGTGATGGCGTCGCCCCAGCCGGTTGAACCGGCCCAATCGCCGCGCTCACTGATCGGGTGGAGGCGGGTCGGGTCCGGCGAAAAATGCGGCACAGCACCGTTTTCACGTTGATCATGCATCACATCGCGCAAGAACTTTTTCAGGAAGCGTTCGCTGTCCGCCAGCCAGCACGCCGTTCCGGCAAATACCTGTGCGTCGCCAGTCCAGCCGAGACGCTCGTCACGTTGCGGACAATCTGTTGGGATTTCGATGAAGTTTGAGCGCTGTGACCAGACCGTGTTGAGCACGAGGCGGTTAACCGCCGGATCGCTGCACGTGAACCCGCCAGCCTGAACCGGCACAGAAGAGATCGGCACCAGTTCGATTTTCTTTATTTTTGCGTTGCCGGAGATGGTCACCCGGGCATATCGGAATCCCATGAAGGTGAACATTGGCTCGTAGGTTTCCGCAGCGCCGCCCTTCAAGGTGTAGTGCACTTCCGCCCGCGCGCTGCGGTAATTGCGATTGTCGAAGGCACGGTCCGGCCCCATCACTTCCGAATGCTCAACGCGCAGCGATGCTCCCCTGTCCCCTTCAACAGTGAAGCGGATCAAGGCCCCGCAGTTTTGCCCAAAATCATAGACTGCGTGCCCTTCGGCATCCGTCCAGTCTTTGATTGGCGCGAAAGGCGTCAGTGTCTTCACGCCTCCCGCTTCATGCGGCACCAGCAATTTGTGGTCAAATTTCAGAACTTCGACAACACCTGTTTCCTGGGGGGCGATTCTGGCGTCAAAATCCTCGCCGTAATAAATGCCGTTTTTAAGAATCGGCAGCAGGCCGGATTTCCAGTGCGAATCTGTGCGAAGAACCACGGCGCCGTCCGCAACGATCTCGGCAATTGCACCAATGCGGTCACCCCAGCAATTGTAGATCGGATTGAGCGCCCACATCATCTGCGAACGATACCAGCCGTCACCGAGCCAGATCTCGATCCGGTTTTCACCGACCGTCAATAAGCCGGTGATATCATAGCTTTGATAGGCGATACGGTCGTCGTAACAGGTCCAGCCTGGAGTCAGGCAGTCATCTCCAACCCGCGTGCCATTGACGAAAGCGCGATAAAGCCCCTGCGCAGATATATGGAGCATCGTACCGCCCTGGACCTTGGAGAGCGAGAAACGGCGCGAAACGAACGCTGCCTGCGAACCCTGGCCGCCATCGCCTGATGGGCCGATCATGTCGGCCGAAAAAGAATGGCGTCCGGCTTTCAGGCGTACCTGCGCATTGCCGTTCTGGGTCATATCCAGCTGCAAGATTTATCTCCTCCCACGATATCTGAAGCTCTCCCAAGCCTTTGTGTATCGTTCTACGTAGAACATTCTACAAATCAGTTTGCAGTGCAAGTGGAATCTGCATAGGTAGACGCAGAATTTTCAGACTGCATGGAAATGACAATTGATGAATGACATGCGCGGCATGGCAATAGCACGTGTGACGATCCGGACTGTCGCCGATGACGCCGGCGTTTCCGTCGCCGCTGTATCGAAAGTCTTGCGCAACGCCTATGGCGTCAGTGAAGCTTTGCGTGCGAATGTGCAAGCCTCGATTGAACGGCTTGGCTATAGACCCAGCACCGCAGCGCGCAGCATGCGGGGCCGCACGAACACCGTTGGCATTCTTCTGGTCGAAATGGCCAACCCTTTTTTGCCTGCTGTCGTGGGATCCATCAACAAGGTTTTGGCCGCCGCCAACTACAAATCGTTGATGGGCGTGGGAGAAGCCCAACTTCAAATCGAAACATCGTTGATCGAATCGATGATCGACTTTCGGATGGACGGCGTGATCCTCATTGCACCGCGCATTTCTGGAACTCTGCTTGATGGATTCGCCGCGCAAATTCCGATGGTGGTCATCGGACATCATGAAGCCGGTTCGACGGCATTCGACACGATCAATTCCGATGATGTGAAAGGCGCAAAAATAGCCGTAAATGCGCTGATCGCTGCAGGACACCGGAAAATACACATGATCAGCTTGCCGCGGCATCTGCATTCGGAAATCGACGTGTATCACCAGCGCGAAGCCGGATATGTCGCGGCCATGCAGGATGCAGGCTTGACCGATCAGATCATGATTTTGCGTTCGAGCCAGAGAAGTCCTTCCCGTGAAATGGAACTGGCCGAGATTGTCGCCAACAGGACGGCGACTGCATATTTCTGCTGGAGCGATATACATGCCGTCGCCCTCTATGGCGTTGCCAGCGCAGCCGGACTGCGCATACCGAAAGACCTGGCAATAGTTGGCTACGATAATTCGCCAATCGCGGCCCTGCAGCCACTCAACTTGTCAAGTATCGACCAGAATGCCGACGCTATCGGCACAACAGCGGTAAAAGCGCTGATTTCGCGAATTGAAGGTCGGTCGGTCGCCGAGCACATTCTGATGGAACCGCGACTGGAGCGCCGTGACAGCTTTTGAGTTGCCAGAGATGTCTGGAGACAGAGCTAGGGCCCTTTTGAAGTCGTTGGAACCACATCAAATCGGCCCTGCATCGTTTCCGAGTGCAGAACTGGGCGAACGGTTGCCTCGCGTTGTCCGGTATTCCATTTTTGGGCCACTTAACGGCCTGTCCGCTTCCGGCCCCATTTCGGCCATTTCTCCAAGGCGAGGCAATGGACCGCCTTTCTAGACCGCGCTTAGCCTCTAAGACGCGTCAGTCCGCAGACAACCGGACTTATGCCATTTGAAGGTCTTTGCTGTGTGTGACGTCTTCAACATTTGACTACTATCAAATTTCAGACCTAGCCCGCCAGCAGCTTTGTCAGCCGCGGCCCGAACCGAGTCTTACTTGAAATGTCAAACGCAGAAAGCTGATATTTTGGTATCAGCGCAGTTTCGAATCCCATCAACACTCATGCCAATTGTCTTGAGCGCTGTTTCCGGATCTTCATGGTCCAGACGCGAGAGAATTCTATACACCTCCAACGCGTCACTTCCCATCAAGCCTGCCTGATAAAGAAACATGGCCGCGGCATAGCGGGTGCGGCCCGACCATGGCTGGCCTGCCGGCGTACGAATCAAACGCAGGTTTTCTGCGATTTCTTCGTTTGTAGTCGGAAATTTATCGGTCATCGGGAGGCGTCATTGTCCTGCGGGTGAGTTTCACAAACGGACGTTCAACCACCTTCGCCCGTTTCATCATTTTTTGGTATTGAAGTTCGCGCATCGCATAGATCTCAACCCAAAGATTGTCCATTGTCGATATGCCGTATGGCCGCTGAAGGGTGGCCAGGGCAATATTGCGTTTCCCGGTGGGTGACCAAATTGCCGCGCTGACCAGACCGACTTCGCGTTTCTTGTTGTGATACACAATGGCATGGTCGGCAGGAATATTGCCTTCGATTTCAAGTCCCACCAGAACATGGCGCAAGGTTCCATTTTGCCGTGCTTGCCGGATTGCGGCTTTTCCATTGAAATGCGGCTTTGCCAGATCGACAAGCCAATCAAGCCCGATTTCGTCAGGCAAGCGGGCGCGATCTGCGCGCAGCGCGGTCTCTGATGTGATGAAATCGCCATTGGCAACAATGAACCCGGCTTCCATGCGGGCGCTGTTTAGCGCCGCATAACCAATCGGACGAAGACCATACGAACCGCCCGCCAATTGCAGAGCGTCCCACAAAGCCAATGCGTTTTTGGCGGGCACGAACAATTCGTAACCGAGATCACCCGTAAAGCCTGTTCTTGAAATCGTGACGTTTTGGCCCTTGAGTTTGAACTCAGCGATGTCGAATGGTTTGAGGGTTTCAATCCCCTTGAAGCCGGCCTCCTTCAGGACCGCGCACGATGTCGGTCCTTGCAGCGCCAGACCGGCAAAGTCTTCCGTCTCTTCGCGTACGTTCACATCAAAACCAATGGCGCTGTCCAGAAGCCAGGGCAGATGCCGTTCCTGGCAGCAAAGGCGGAACAGGTCATCGGCAAACCGGAACAGCGTTCCGTCATCCAGTACATAGCCGGCATCATCGCACCAAGCAGTATAATGAACCCGGCCGGGCTTGAGTTTTGATACGTCACGGACCGTCAATCGGTTGAGATAGGATTCTGCATCCGCTCCCTCAATCCGGTATTTGACCATTGGCGATATGTCGAAAACACTCGAAGTCGAGCGGATAGCAAAATACTCCAGCTCCTCGTCTGTGATCACCGCCGCGGATTTGTATCCGTTCCAGACATACCATTCTTGCTGTTGCATTGCCGCTGCGATGCGGGAATGGAAGGGGGTTTCGAGGCGCATGACATCAATATGCGATTGAGCTTGTTTGCGGACTGCGTAGCTGGCAGGGCTTGTTCTCATGTGCGCGCACTCTTCAAAATTGTGCGGGCCGCAAGCAAGCCCGGCATCCCCGAAATTCCGCCGCCGGGATGGGAGCCGGCGCTGCAAAGATACAGGCCAGGGATAGGAGTTGCGTAGCGTGAGGCAGCATAAGTTGGGCGCATCATCATTATCTGATCTGCCTGCAATTCTCCGTGATGCCAATGTCCGCCCGTCATTAGGTAGCGCGCCTCAATATCCGGCGGTGACAGCAGTTCAAAGCCCATGACCGTTTTGCGGATGCCGGGGGCGTGCTTCTCCAATATCGTCAGAACGCGTTGATAGAATTCCGGCTTGGCGCTCGGCCACCCCTGTTTGAGGTCATAGGGAGTGTGTTGGATATTGGCTGACAGAACGCAAGCGCCGTCAGGTGCGGCTTTTGCCAGCATGGACGGAAGCGTGATTTCCATGACTGGCTGTTCCGGCAACTCGCCATATTTTGCCGGATTGAAACTGCGCTCGACATGGTCAGATGTTGGCGCAATCACCAGCCGGCCCGCATGGTCTGCGGCAGCCAAACCAGAAAATCGCGGCATGCAATCCAGCGCGATGTGAAGCTTGGATGTGTCACCCTTTGTGCGGATATTACTGATGGCGCGGACAAAGCCTGTATCAAGGTGCCTTGGTCCAACCAAACTCATGAAGGTCGTAACCGGACTGAGGCCGGACACCACGAGTGGTGCGCTGACTTCGCTGCCGTCTGCAAGCAAGATGCCTTTGACCGCTTCTCCTTCAATCAGCACCCGAGCAACTGTCGCGCCGGTCCTGATTGTGACACCTGCAAGGCAGGCGGATTTTTCTAGGGCAGCGATGACGTGCTCCATGCCGCCAGCCATAATTGCCTGACCCCCGGCGACGCCATCCAATTCACCCGCAAGCCTATAATAAAGTCCGAGCAGCGACGTTGGTGAGCGCGGACCAAGACGAACGCCGAGCGTGGCATCAAAAGCGAGCAAACCTTTCAGCCGCTCGTCGCCCAGATGCTCATTTGCCACATCCGCGACCGGCATCAGTATCATGCGCATGAACTCACGCATTTCAACTTTGCCTAACAACCGGAGCGCCAGCCCGGTCTTTGCCAGCTTGAGGATATCAATAGCAGACGCGGAAGAAAGCGGTGGTGGAAAATCGTCAAACAGGCGCTTGAGGATGGAGGCATGTCGGAAAAGCTGCTTCCGCAGTGACTGCCACGCGGCGATTTCGCTGGAAGGCAAATTTCCCTCGACCGACGCCCCATAGCTACCGCGCAGCACCAGATGTTCGCCGTCAAGTGCAAGCGCGACTGTCGGCGCATTAGCGGTTTTGAGCGTCAACCCTTGATGTGCAAGCCCAAGCTCGCGGACAACGTCGCTGTGCAATCGGTTAAGGACGTGTGCAAGCCCCGGTGACGTGAAGCCGGGATGGAATTCGTGTCCCCTCGCTGCGCCACCGAGCTGGTTTGCAGCTTCAAACAGCCCAACCTTGCGCCCGGATTTCGCGAGCATGGTTGCAGCGACAAGTCCATTGTGTCCGCCGCCAACAACGATTGTGTCATATGACATCATGGGCATCACTGACATGGCTGACGTCGCGGGAAAGATTGGACAGTATTTCACGCGCCGCATTGCGACCCGGCGCGCCCATCACGCCGCCGCCCGGATGGGTGGAAGAGCCGCAGATGTAGAGCCCCCGGATTGGACTCCGGTACTGGGCATAGCCGGGCACTGGTCGATTGAATAGCAGCTGGTCGAAAGTGAGTTCTCCCTGGAAGATGTTTCCTTCTGTCAACCCCACTTCGGCTTCCAGTTCACGCGGTGTGCGGACTTCCATGTGAACGATCCGGTCGCGAAAACCGGGTGAGTATTCAGCAATCTGCGAAATGACCGTCTCTGCAAACGCATCGCGATCAGCTTCTGTCCAATCGCGCCCTTCAACCTTGGGCGGGCAATACTGAACGAAACAACTCATGAAATGCTTTCCTGGCGAGGTCATGGTCGGGTCCATCGCAGTCGGGATCATCATGTCGATGAACGGATCGGCAGACCAACGGCCAGCCTTCCAATCATCGTAGCCACGCTCCATCCGTTCTACTGAATCGGTAAAATGCATATCGCCGCGCACGCACGTCGACTCCTTCGGTAATGCCGGGAATTCCGGAAAACTGTCCAAGGCTATGTTCAGCTTGCCAGATGAACCCCTGATCTTGAAATTCCGGACGCTGCGGACGAAGGCCGTCGGGAGTTCCTTCTCCTCAACCAGCTTCAGAAACGTCCTTTTCACATCGGCATTCGATACAACCACTTTCGCAAAGTGTTCGTCCCCGTTTTCGAGCACAACGCCTTTTGCACTCCCGTTGGAAACAAGTATTTTATGTACCCCGCTCCCGGTCAGTATGGTTCCTCCCGAAGCGACAAAAGACGATGCCAATGCTTTGGTAATTGAACCCATGCCACCGCGGGCATATCCCCATGCGCCAACCGAACCGTCGACCTCGCCCATATAGTGATGGAGGAGTACATACGCAGTGCCGGGTGACATTGGCCCCAAAGCCGTACCTATGATTCCAGAGATGGCGAGGTACGCCTTGATCACGTCAGTCTCGAAATATTCATCGAGAAAGTCCGAGATCGACATTGTCCAGAAACGCAAGGTGTCAGCCATTTCCCTAGCGCCAAGTCCGCTGAACTTTTTCCCCAAATAGAGGAGCTCGGAAATGTCTGACGGACGGAAGCTTGCCGGGTCCGGGGCGCGGCGCATTAGCAATGGCTGTATGAAGCGACATTGACGCGTTACGTCACGCGAATAACGCTCATAGGCTTCAGCGTCGCGCTTTGAAAAACGGGCAAACTCCCGACGGTGCGCATGGTGGTCGCGGTAGGAGGCAAGGTAATCTCCATCGCGGGTAAACACCGCTCCGCCCTCATATGCGATGATTTGCAATCCGTGTTTTGGCAGTTCGAGATCACGCATGATTTCGGGGCGGAAAAGACTGCACACATAAGAACAGTTTGAATAGAGGTAGCCCGGCGTGAGCTCCCGGCTGACGGCTGCGCCTCCAACCCAATCGTTCTTTTCTGCCACGAGCACATTCAAGCCGGAGCGCCGCAAATAGCAGGCATTGACCAAGCCATTGTGCCCGGCTCCAACGACTATCGCGTCATACTTCTTCATGGGCAGCCATATTCCTTAGGACCACGCGTTGAATATCTCGAGTGAAAGCCTAGTCATTTTGAATGAATGTTCAACAAGTATTTGTTGCGCGAACTGGTGTTTTCAGTAGGATGATGAGAAGCCTAGGGAGACTTTCGTGAGCCAGTTGGACACCGCTGCAGAATATGATGAGAACGCCATCAGGTTTCTGGAAGCGTTATGGGGTGACGGCTATTTGTCACCTGGCGGCCCGTCGGAAGTCGACCGCGTCGTTGAAAACGTGTCACTTGAAGGGCTGACCGGTTTGGATATCGGATGTGGCTCGGGAGGCGTGACCAAACACCTCGTCGTGAAACACAATGCCGCCCATGTCACGGGTTTTGACGTTGAAAAACCGGTGATCGAAGCTGCGTTGATGCGGGCTGCTAGAAACAATCTTTCAGATCGGCTGACCTTCGTTCACGGCTCGCCGGGTCCCCTGCCCTTTGATGACGAAAGCCTCGACTTTGTGTTTTCCAAGGATGCCATTTTACATGTGCCGGACAAGCCGGCATTGTTTGGCGAAATCTGGCGGGTGATGAAACCAGGCGGCTTCTTTGTCGCCAGCGATTGGCTGATTTCACATGACGGAGAGCCATCTGATGACATGCGTGCCTACATTGCGGCAGAGGGCTTGAGTTTCAACATGGCGTCGCCAGACTTCTATAAACAGGCGCTGGAATCGTCCGGGTTTATCAACGTCAGCTTGTGTGACAGAAATCCTTGGTACCGCAACGAGGCAAGAACTGAAATCGAGCGTCTGGAGACTTCCCGGCACAAAGAGATTTCTGCTGTTGCCGGAAAAGACTATCTCGAGAAAAACATTCGCACATGGAAAGCGATGTTGAAGGTCCTTGACAGTGGCGAGCACCGTCCGACACATCTTCTGGCATGGAAGGCGGCCAATTGAACGCGCCGCTTTCAGACGAAGGGAACATATCCTTGGCTTCCATTGAAACCAATGACGCGCTGCGCAGCACGGGGAACAACGGCCAGAAGGCGTCGAAAGAAACCCGGCGTCAGCAATTGATTGAAGCCACCATCAATTCTCTCGCAAAGCGCGGCTATGCCGAAACCACCATGGCAGACATTTCTGACGGTGCGGGCATGTCACGCGGCATCGTCAACTTCCATTTCGAAAGCAAGGACAAACTGCTCATAGCGACACTGCAGTTTCTGTCGGACGAGTATTCAGCGCATTGGCGTGGTGCCTTGCAAAAAGCCGGAGACAATCCGGCCCACCAACTTTTCGCACTGGTGTCCTGTGATTTTGACCGAGCCATTTGCAACAAGCGCAAACTCGCCGCCTGGTGTGCGTTCTGGGGTGAAGCCAAATCCCGCCCGACCTACCAAGCTCTGTGCGCCGCGCGTGATGAAGCCTATCAGCATTTATTCGAGCGGATTTGCGGTGACCTGATTGACGAAGGCAAATACGGCCATGACCGCGACAGCACGGCACTCGCGCTTTTGGCTTTGCTCGAAGGTCTCTGGCACCGGTTGATGATGGGCGGCGGCGGATTGACGGCGGAAATCGCCCGCCTAGTCGGGCAGCGCCAGTTGGCGGTGGTTTTTCCAAAACATTACAGCGTCACCGAAGGGCCTGACGGGCAGCGTGTTTCCGTGACTTCAAGATAGATCGATCAGGAGGAAGCAATGAACCTACTAAACACTTCAGCAATTGTCGGCCTCGCTTGCATTGCCATTCAGTTTCCGAACGCCGTGCTGGCCGCCGATGACACGCCGATGGTTTTCGACTGGTCGGGGTATGAAGATCCGCTGTTTCATCCGGACTATGCCGCCAAGAACGGCGGTTCCCCAAACTTCTCGTTCTTCGGCGACGAGGACGAGGCTTTTGAAAAGCTCCGTGCCGGGTTCAAGGCGGATATCGCACATCCTTGCTCACAGAGCGTGGCAAAATGGCGCGATGCCGGGATGCTGGAGCCGCTGGATTCCGCCAAACTGACCAATTGGGCCAACATGCTGCCCGGCATAACGGCCATGAAGAATTTCACCACAACCGAAGACGGCAAGGTCTGGGCGGTTCCGTTTGAATGGGGAAATACGTCGGTCATTTATCGCACGGACAAGGTCAAGGCCGAAGAAGTGACCTCGCTGAAAGCCTTTGCTGATCCGAAATTTCAGGGACGGGTGTCGATCGGCGACAATGTGGATGACGCCTATGCACTGGCCAGTCTGGCAATCGGCTTGAAAGACTGGACCAAAATGACCGACCAGCAATTCGCCGAGGCTTCCGCTTTCTTGCGCGAAGTCCACAAGAATGTGGCTGTTTACTGGGCCGACAACACTGAACTGGCACAGGCCATGACCGGCGGCGGGGTCGATCTGGCCTGGGGTTGGGCCGAGACTTACACGACGTTGAAAAAAGACAACCAGCCGGTTACGATGGACACATCCGCCAAAGAAGGCTTTTCGACTTGGGTTTGCGCCTATGTTCACCTCAAGGGTGGATCCGCGAGCGATGAGAAGGTCTATGACTATTTGAATGCAGTTTCGTCGCCGGATATCAGCGCTTATCTTTTGACCGATTGGGGATATGGCCACGGCAATGGCGCTGGTATGGCCAAAATTGACCCCAAACTGGTCGAGGCGAGCGGGTTGGCGGACATATCGAAATATGTCGACAACACCCTGTTCCAGCAGCCGGTCAATCCGGAACTCAAGGCCAAATGGATAGCTGAATTCGACAAGATAAAAGCCGGATTCTGACTATTCAGCCATAAGCACGAACGCGTCGCGCTCATAGGCAAGATTGATTTTGGCGCCCACCGGAATGTCGTCGGCGCCAAAGTCATTGGTTTCAGAGACCGTCAGCAGCGGCTGGTTATCGTCTGTTTTGACGATCAGATGCGTCACTTCACCGAAATAATGGCGCTCCATGACGGTACCGGAAATCACATCCGAAGCCGTTTCGTCTTCCCACAACACCCGGATGCGCTCTGGCCTGATACCAAGTATGGCCTTGCCGAAATCCGCGGAGCCATGGGCAGGCTTCAAAACCTGAAGCCTGCCAAAGGTCTCGGTTTCAACCGTGGCATGACTGCTTCCAATCTCGCCGATCCTTGCTTCGATGAAATTCATGCCGCCAAGAAAGTCGGCCACCTGTCTGGTCGCCGGCCGTTGATAAATCTCCTGCGGTGCTGCGACCTGCTTGATCTGGCCGCCGAACATCACTGCGACACGGTCAGACATGGCCAAAGCCTCATACTGGTCGTGCGTCACCAGCACAAAGGTTATGCCGACAGACTGCTGCAAGCGGCGCAATTCCACTTGCATTTGTTCCCGCAGCTTCTTGTCGAGCGCCGAAAGCGGCTCATCCAGCAAAAGCACCTTGGGTCTCATGACCAGCGCGCGGGCCAAAGCGACCCGTTGCCGCTGACCGCCTGACAATTGTGACGCCATGCGTGCGCCAAGGTGTCCAAGCGACACTTGCGCCAAAGCCTCCTCGACGCGGCGCGCCTCTTCCTTGGCTCCCAACCTTTGCCGCTTGAGGCCGTAAGCGACGTTCTTCGCCACATCGAGATGCGGGAAAATCGCATAGCTTTGGAAAACCATGTTCGTGGGCCGCCGGTTAGCCGGGATGTCCTGCATCGGCTTTCCGCCGATAAGAATCTCACCTGAGCTGACGCTGTCAAATCCGCCAATCATTCTCAGAAGGGTCGTCTTGCCGCACCCGGAAGGTCCGAGCAACGAAAAGAATTCTCCTTCGCGGATGTCAACGCTCACCCTGTCCAGGGCGACAAAGCAGCCAAAGCGTTTTGAAACATCGCGAACCTCGATCATTGAACTTAATGACACATCAGCTTCCTTCAAATTCAATTCGACGTTCGGCACGGCGGCGATAAGTTTCCGCGAGGATGAGCAGCAACACCGACACGATGAGAATCACGGTGCCCAGTGCAAGGATCGCCGGCAGTTTTGCGGCAAAGCGGAGTTGCGCAAACATGTAGACCGGCAAGGTCGGCGATGCGCCGCCGAGAAAAAACGCCAGTATGAACTCATCAAATGAGACCGTGAAAGCCACAAGCAGGCTCGAAATGATCGAGGGCATCATCATGGGCAAGGTCACCCTGTGAAAAGTGCCGAATGCCGTCTCGCCGAGGTCCGCAGACGCCTCCTCAAGGCTTCGGTCAAATCCTTCAAATCCGGCGACAAGGACCGAAATCGAATAGGGCAGGCAAAACAGGACATGTCCTGCAGTAATAGTCATGAGCGACAGATCCAGACCGAGGCGGAGCATCATGATCAGGAGCGATACGGCAATGATTATTTCCGGCAGGATCAGCGGCGCCATGATGACGCCTTTCATCATTTGCTTGCCGCGGAAAGTGTAGCGGGTCGTTGCGCGTGCAACGCAAATGCCGAGAACGGTGCTGAGCACGGCCGTGATCAACGCTACTTTCAAACTGTTAAGCGCGGCTTGATGGATCGCGATACTGCCAGAAAGCTCGCCAAACCATTTGGTGGTGAATCCGGCAAGCGGAAAGGCAGGGACGGCGGAGCTGTTAAAGGCAAAGACAGAAATCAACAGGACTGGCAGGTAGAGAAACAAGATGAAAAGCGCCGCATAAACAACCAGCCAATTGCGCCCAAGAGTTCGCAAGACGGTCATCGGGCAAGCCTCTTGAGAGCCTGGACAGCGAGAAACAAACCACCCGACATCAGGCCGACCGAGGCCATCGTGACTACGGAGAGAGCGGCGCCCAATGGCCAGTTGGAAGCCCGCCCGAACTGACTCTGAATCGCATTGGCGATCATGATGCCTTCGCTGCCTCCGACCAGTTTTGGTGTCACATAGTCACCAACTGTGGGGATCATGACAATCAGGAGAGCGGAAACAATTCCAGTTGCTGAAAGTGGCAATGTGATCCGCACAAACCGCATAAACGGACCATCGCCAAGGTCAGTAGCGGCCTCCAACAAGGTCCGATCAATTTTCTCAAGCGTCACGAATATCGGCAGTATGGCGAATGCGACCCATGAGTGGGCAAGCGTCAATATCACTGCATTGGAATTGTAGATCAGTGAGGCAATCGGTTCATCAATGATTCCGGCCGACATCAGCGCTGTGTTGAGCGCACCCTGTTTGCCGAGGATGATTTTCCACGACAGAATCCGCAACAAATAACTTGTCCAGAATGGCAGCGTGACTAGGAAAAGCAGCAGCCCTTTGCGCTGTCCGCCATGGAATGAAATGAAATAGGCCATCGGAAAGGCAAGGAGAATCGTTGCAACGCCAACGGTCAATGAAATGCGCAGTGAGCGCAGCAGCAGTTGCTGGTAGAGCGGTTCAGTCAACGCGATGCGATAGTTTTCGAGTGTGAAGCCATAATTAATTGTCAGGTAGTTTTGGGTCCAGAAACTGTGGGCGAAAACGCTCAGTATCGGAAACGCCAGCAAGATGAAGGCATAAAGGAACGGAGCTGAAATCAGCACCATGCCTTTTCTGCCTTCTGCAGGTGCATCGACAAGTTGCCTGGGCTCATTGGTTAGGCCCAACAATTCGCCGCTGCCCCCATTCATGGCGACAGCACTTTGCAGCTGTTTTTCATTCGGTCAGGAATTGGCAAGGACTGCTCTCCCTGTAGGGTCACGAAATACCGATATCAATGGATAACTCGCTCGAAATCAAGCGGAATGTTCGACGATTTTGATTGAATAGTCATTCAACTTGATAGATGATATATGAACAAATTCCGCCAATTGGCGACAATTTCCTGTGAATGACGTGGGCAGGCTGGAACAGAGAATGCTTGACAAGACCGCAAACAATGAAGCGCATTCAGTGACCGTAGACGATGTGCCATGGCAAGCGGACCGCCATTTGCTTCAGCCTTGGCCAACTGCCGGCAACATTGGCGCAGAGGCGCGCACACTGCTTAGCGCAGGCGAAGGCATCTACATTTATGACGGCAACGGCAAGCGGCTCATCGATGGCCCGGCCGGGATGTGGTGCGTCAACCTTGGCCATCGCAATGAGGCGCTCTCGCGTGCAATGTACGATCAGGCCATGGCGCTTTCGTACAATTCGCCCTGGTATACGATGAGCGACACATCTGCGGAACTCGCGAAAAAGCTTGCCGACCGCGCGCCGTTTGATCTCGACCATGTCTTCTTCACCACCGGCGGTTCTTCTGCCATCGAGACTGCACTTCGCCTTATGCAGTTTTACAACAATGTGCGTGGCCTTCCGGAGAAAAAGCTGATCCTCAGCCGCGGCGGGGCCTATCACGGCAGCACGTACCTTTCCGCCTCGCTGAATGGACGCCCGCGCGATCATGACTGGATGGACAGCGCTGAAGGGCTCGTGATCAAACTGTCGAATCCAAATCCTTTCCGCCGTCCTGCGGGCATGAGCGAAGCGCAGTTCTGTGAATTTCTGGTGGATGAATTCCGCGACACGATTGCGCGCGTCGGCGCAGAAAAAATCGGTGCCTTTGTCGGCGAGCCGGTGATGGCGTCGGGCGGCGTCATCATCCCGCCAAAAGGCTATTTGCCACGCATCCGCGAACTCTGCAGCGCCAATGACATCCTCTATGTTTCGGACGAGGTCGTCACCGCTTTCGGGCGGCTCGGCCATGTGTTCGCCTCGGAGGCCGTCTTCGATATCCAACCGGACATGATCGCATTCGCCAAGGGGGTTACATCAGGCTATTTTCCGCTCGGAGGCCTGATGGTTTCATCGCGCCTGTTGGAACGTTTGCGGGAATCCAACAACGCTGATGCGATGTTCGGTCATGGCCTGACCTATTCCAGTCACCCGGTCGGATGCGCGGTTGCCTTGAAGAATCTCGAACTTCTTGAAGCGGGTGTTCTCGACCATGTGCGAAGCATCGCGCCATACTTTCAGGAAAGGCTCCAGACCCTGCGTGACCTTCCGCTGGTCGGTGATGTGCGCGGTGTCGGGCTCATGGCCTGCGTCGAATGCGTAGCAGACAGGCAAAGCAACAACCCGCTTGGTCTGGACACGGAAGTTGGCCGGCGCATCGACGCGCATTGCCAGGAACTCGGGCTCCTGGTGCGGCCCCTGATCCATATGTGCGTCATGTCACCGCCGCTTGTCATAACCGGAAGTGAAATTGACGATATGGTCGCGATACTGCGCGAAGGCATCTCCCGCACCATGCAGGACCTTGAGACCGAAGGTCTCTGGCAGGCTTAACGACGGATCCGCATCAACCGCGCTTCATAGAGTCGTTGAGCGCAACAATGTCGCTTTCACTGGGGCGATCCTTGAGTGTCATGACCGGCAGCAGCGCCCGCAAATGATCATGATGGGCGCGCACGCCATACTCGAGATCCGAGAGGTGAAATCCCTCAAATGCCGTCGATTTCATCGATTCATTGGACCAGATCGTCAGTTGAATGTCTTCTGCGGTCGTGTCGCGGTCAATGCGGGCGGCGAGATAGCGAGCCATGCGCGCTTTCCGGTCTTCGTCCGCATACCGGTAAACACAGCCGCGGAGCAATGTGCGGTCCGTTGCAATCGGGAACTCCTGATAAAACTGCACAGTCTCCGGCGTGACTGCAATAACGGTGTTGGGAAACATGCCGTAGTAGATCCATGCCTTGCGCAAATGCTCCGGCAGATACTCCCTGACCGGTGTCATCTTGACATAGTTGCGCACACTCCATCGGCGTCCGGCGTGTGGATTGAAGGTGGCAAATGAACGGTTGACGCCGTTGACCAGCGGTTCGTCATAATAGGTCGAACCATACAAATCCTGCAAGGCAGGATGGGCCATGGCAACATGATAGCCCTCATTGTCTACATCCCGGACGGACTTCCAATTGACCGGTGAGACATGGGTCCAGAATGCGCCTGCCGGTATGACGTCTTCAGGTTGGTAATGGCCAAACTCCTCCGCAACCGGTGCCATCAATTCAGCGACGGCCGGCTGCGGTCCGGGTGAAAGGCGGACAAAGATGAAGCCTTTCCAGACTTCGGTTTCAATCGGCTTGAGGCCAAAGTCGTTTTTGTCCAATTCCGAAAACGAATTTGGCCTTGCGGCACCACGCAAGGTGCCGTCGAGATTGTAGACCCAGCCATGAAATGGGCAGACCAGCGCGTTGTTGCACGTGCCCTGTTCATCCGCGACGACACGCGATCCCCGGTGGCGGCAAAGATTGTGAAATCCGCGAATAATCCCATCGGCGCCACGCACCACCAATGCGCGCTCTGCTCCAATATCCATTGTCAGATAGTCGCCCTTGTTGGGCATGTTAGAGCTATGGCCGATGATTTGCCAATGATTGAGAAAGGCGTCCCGCTGCTCGAGCGCAAGCATCTCTTCGCTGTGATAAGTCCAGGCGGGCAGACCGCTCCGGTCCCAATTTCCCGGAATTGAAATGTCGCGGGCGGTCACATTCATCTCAGTCACCATCTTGTTGAACGTTCATTCAATATAGCCAAAATAGGCCCATAGGGCAACTGCGGTGTAGAAGAGTGGCCAACATATCTCAAATCATCTCGCCGTTTGGAGAGTTCCTCTCGAATATGTCCTTTGCCCGCCTAAAGTCGGCGTCTGTTTCCGCGATCATGTCGCGCTCGAAGGCGAGATACAGCTCAAGTTCGGTTCGGTGGGAAAGTGCCCTTCGGCACAGTTCGTCTAGGATTACCTCCCGCTCGCTGTCCTGCATGGATGAATAATGTTTGCGGATGGTCTCAGTCGGCGTGTGTCCAAAATTGAGCTGCAGAGCGACCTCTTCGATGGTCATCATCGCGCCTCGCTTGGAAAGAAACGGATGAAGGACCTTCCGGAAGTCATGCGACGAAATGCTGTCTTCCGGAATACCAGCTGCACTGGCAGCATCCTTGATGATCCGCTGCACCGGATCTTCGGATTTCCAGCACTTCGCCGCTTCAACTGCAACAGGTCGGTAACCGAGACCGATGGCGTTTGCTTGAATGAAACGGTCCGGCAGGAAGAATGGCGCATCATCGCCGAAGCCGTTCAAGCTACGCCACTGCGACCACTGCGCGATCGCGTCGAGAAGCCCATGGCCGAGATCAAGGCAATATGTGCGGATATTTTTGCCCAGTTTCGTATCGACCTCACGGGGATCCTGATTGATCCACCGGGTGTGGGTGTTCACGTGCTTGCCGCGCAACGTGATCAGCGCTGCGATGCGTATTCCCGTTACGATGAACATGGCGACAATTGCTCGATTGCGTAGTTCAATCGGACCGGATCCGGTCATGGCGGCAAAGATCTGGAGGGCCTGATCGAAGTTCAAGCTGGTGCCCTTGACCATACCGGACTCTGCAAGGCGCTCCTTGCGTGAAAGTTTGAAGTAACCTGGTAAGTCTGGATCCATGTCGATACCGGGACGACGTTTCAACCACCTGAAGAAAGCGCTGCAGCGATCCAAGGTGTGCGAGACTGTTGATCTGCCTAATCCCAGCACCCCTTCAAGGTCGCGCAAGCGACGAAGCTCATCCTTGAACCTTCGGGCATCTGCGATGGTGACCGTTTCAAAGGTCTTGTGGCTGAAGAATGCGCTCATCCGGCTGATCGCGCGAAGATGCTCATCTACCGTCCGGACATCCCTTTCCTCATGGCCCTCAAGGAAGAGTTTGTAATCATAAAGCCAGCGCAAATTGGAACTGCGAGTTTCCGGTGAGATGGGCGCGCCACTTCTCGCAATACGCCTAGAAACCCCTCCTACAATATCGTCGGACGAGTCTTCGGCGGTATTGGCAGATGCAAGAAAAATCTGGCTGAGTCCACTGAGTGGAACGATTAACTGTAGCATGTTATGGCAATCGATGCATTTTCCAGTCACTGTGAGGCATTCGATGTCACGGGGAAGTGTCTGGATTGTTTCTGTGGCCAACTTCTTGAACCCGAAGCATCCATGACAAAATAGCTGGCCATTCTCGGGCGGACGGCCGAGCGGCCAACGCATTTCAGTCAAAAACTGGCGCAGCTTGTATCCGGCGAACAGTTGAGGCCGCTTGTTGTCTATTGGCTCCAGACCGCACTGGACCCAATTCGTTATTGTGCTGTCACTTATGTCGAAGATCGCGCACAACTCTTTTCGTGTGTAGACCCAGTGGCGTCGCGCTTTTGTCGGATCGTGCAACCGCGACATGATCAGAGGCCGGATTGCTTGCGCGTCGGAAAGCTGTCCAGGTAGCAGTCAATCTTCTGCCGATCCCAACGAGTAGAGCCGCCGATCCGGACCGGGGACGGAAAGTCATTATCCCCTTTCTCCAAGCGCCAAACCTTCGAAACGCTCACACGCAAATAGGCTGCAAGCTCAGTCGCCGACATCAGACGAGGGATAACAGTTGTTCCCGAAGGCTCCGCCCCCGTTTTTGCCGGTTCAGGCAGGACCTTGGCTTGATCAACGTCCGTGATAGCCGCTTGGCCACCATTGTCGGGAAGCAATTGTCCGACGGTTGCTGTCAGGTTCGGAGCTGTCTTGGCAGACAGTTCGGGGCCACCGGTGCTCCCATGATCGACCGACAGCGCATTTCCGCCCGATTCACGCGCCTGGCTTGCTTCGGCATAAGGGTTCGAAAAGAACTCGGTGTCGCGATCCTCAGCCAAGCTGTTGTCGCCTGCACTTTCTTGGACAACGGACGCCCTCTCGGCAAAAAGGTCATTGCCAGCGTCGGCGTCACGCTTTTTGGATTGATTCATAGGAAGACTCCGCAAGAGCAACCAAAGCCCTCGGTTCGGACAAACCTGAATTGTCGTGATGGGAGCAGAAGGAATCTGCGCGCTGCAATGCCGTCAGCTCACGGCTGCCTGCCTGCGCGCGGCAATTCCGCAATGAACTGATCAAGATCTTCGCGCATGATAAGCGTGCGCTTGCCAAGCTTGCGCACCGGCAAGCGGCCGTCCTTGATGATGCAGTAAAGGGTGGATCGACCAATGCCAAGCAGGCGAGTGGTTTGGGCTATCGACAATGCTGAGATGTCTTGCACGGCTGTAACTCCATCTGCACCCAGACAATCCCGGGTGGATGCGTAGAGCCTGTCCTGCAGTGCGGCGGAAACCTAATTGGGCAATTGGGCGGCGATCAATTTCTCGCCCAATTCCTGGATCCGCAGTTTGCGATCCGGATTACGCCCGCCGCGCGGGCCGGGTTTCGAATTGGGCATGATCTCCCTGTAGAATTGACGAACCATGTCCCTCGGAGCGTCCGATATGCAGCGCCCGACGAGTTCGAAGATCTCCCTTTGGGTCAGCGGTGCCAAATCTTCTGGTGTCATCGCAACAATTTTCTCGATCATCCGCCGGACTTCAGCCTGCGCGACGACGCGCCGGATTGGCGATGATGGTTCTATGTCCGTCGTATATTCGGGCCAATTGTCTAAGATGAAGTCAGTCCGGATCTGGACCCTGCGATAACCGGGTGCTTGGGCATCGCGATCTCCGGTTACGGGGACAGAGTAAATTGCGCCTTCCAATTCGTTGTCATCGTCAGTGCCAACAAGACGATATGGTTGGCCTATGTCGTTGGCGTCAGAAGTTGCTGTTTGACGCCAGATACCAGCCGGGATCGCAACCAATGGACTATCCTTGTCTTCAATGGCACCTCGAACCAGGGATTCTGCAATTTCCGACGGCAGGTCCGCGAGTTTCGCGACAAGTGCTTCCCCAGCTTCGTCTTCCCGCGCAAGATATAACTTCACGGACATAGGCTGACCGCGCATCGCAATCCATTCGATCGCAGCACCCAGGCCGATCCAGAACTTTTTGAGATCATCACGTGTTACCGGGGGCTGCACTGCATCCTCGGCCGAAGATTCGCTTGGCACGCCATTCTGGTTCATCTGAAACGTCCTCTGTTTGCCGAAATTCAAAACGAACGATCTCGGACTTCAACAGATTATCGCGGACTGAAGTGGAAAGACGCGCAACATCAAGTTTTCCACAATTCTGTGGCATTGGATCTTTCCTAGATCCAAAACGACCGATTGATGGCACCACAAAACTTTCAAAATTTGTAATCCACATTTTTCAGATAGTTAATGCGGTAATTTTAGACCTTATCGGAACCACAAATTGTTCTTGAATTTACTCCGTTTGCTATCCCCAAGATCAGGAAGTGCGCGATCTGGTGCGCTGGTTGATCAAGGGAGTCGCCTATTCAAATCCGGGATGGATTCTCACCGCATTCATTTCACTTTTCCCGAGACAATGCTTTGACCACGCATTCATCAGCCCACGCCGCTTTTCCAACGCATCACTCCTTCGGTAACTGCGCTCGACTTCGTTGCCGACTTGGTGGGCGAGGGCCGCCTCAGCAATTTCACGTGGGAATGACGTTTCATCTCCACACCAGTCGCGGAATGCCGACCGAAAACCGTGAGGGACGGCATCAACCTTCATACGGCGCATAAGCATTGTGAGCGCCATGTTTGAAAGCGGCTTGTTCAAGGCCTGGCCAGGGAAGACAAAATCGGATGATCTGACTTCTGCCATGCCTCGTAAGATCAGGATAGCATGCTCTGACAGCGGAACCCGGTGTTCCTTTCTGGCCTTCATTCGATGTTTTGGGATTGTCCAAATCGCGGCGTCCAAATCGATTTCCTGCCATGTTGCGCCGAGCACCTCGCCGGTTCGGCAAGCTGTCAAAATCTGAATTTCGAGGGCGCGGGCGCTAGCGCCCAAGACATCCCGCAATCGTACAACAAAGGCTGGCACTTCACCGTATGGCAGCGCAGGCAAGTGCACGATGGTCTTCTTCTTGTCCCGCCTTGGCAGGACATTTTCAAGGTTTCCGCGCCACGTGGCGGGGTTTTCACCAGAGCGCCAACGCTTTGTCTTGGCGAAATTCAACAACCTCTCAAGGCGGCTGCGAAGGCGCGAAGCGGTTTCCGGTTTCTTTTGCCACACTGGTGTCAGCACAGCTAACACATCATCCAGATCGATTGCTGATATCTTCTTGTCGAGGATCAACGCACAATAGGATGAACCGAGCGTCTGCTCCCATTGATAGCGATGCTTGGCGTTCGACCATTCGCCCTCCATGGACTCAATAACCTGAGCCGCCACTTCCTTGAAAGTCGGTTCCACGGTCGCTTTCAAGGCTAAGCGCGGATCCTGTCCATCGGCAATGAGAACCCGCATTTCTGCCGCTTTGTCGCGGGCTTTGGCCAACGCTACATCTGGATACGGGCCTAAGCCGATCTCGGTCCACTTCTCGCCATTGCGATAAACGAATGCCCATGATTTTGCATCGGCATTACGGACACGGATATACAAACCGAAGCCATCTGAAATTCTTGCTGGTTCCGAGAAACTTTTGACCTTGCGATCTGTCAGCTTGTGAATTGCTCTTGTCATTCTCTAAATCATTTCGTGCCTAACGCCGTGCCTAACTTGTGTCTGAACAACAGTGGATTGCTGCGAACATATATAAACGGAATACATTGATTTTAAAAGAGAAATTGGACGGAGACAGACAGCGGGAAACACTATTACGGTGGACCTCAGCTCCACCAAATCTGGTCCATTCACATCTGCGCCATCCTGAAAAGAGACTTTATTTTATTTGTTCGCGCGGCGGTCAGTCTCCATTTTACCGTTGGGCCTGTTGTCCGCGCCTGAAATCGCTCTGAAAACACCTCGCCATGTTCGGTATTTGAAGAAACATTAATGCATGTTTTAGCATTGTGATTTGGAATTCATAACCTGTTCCAGCTGTATGAACGACATCCACCTGAGTCGATTCAACATCAGAGAGGCTGATATGGCTAAGCATGCAGTGAAATTTTCCTTGTTTGCCCTGAGCGCAACCGCATTCCTCATGGGTTCATTACCGGGTGGGCTGTCTCATCACGAACTCGGTTTGTCGTCAGCTTTCGCAAAAAGCAGCAATGCCGGCGGTAATGGCAACGGCGGCGGCGGAAACGCGTCAAAGCCGGACAATGCCGGCAGCAACAAATCATCCAAGGAAAGTGCTGGCCTGAGCTCTGGCGGTCGGGCTGCTGACGGCAAGAAGCCGATGCTTCTCGAGAATTTGTTCGGAAAACCGAAGGGGCAGAAAGCCGGCATTTCCGTCAAACCGGAAAAATCCAAGGTGAAGCAAGTTGCTGCCAAACCTTCTCAAAAGTCGAAAAAATCTGCTGATGCGTTGCTTGCAAGCGTCGGACCCAAGGAAAAGAATCTGAACGCCAAGTTGGCCGGATTGAATTCGCTCAAGCGTAATTTCAACGCCTATATCAACTCGAATGATCCGCGCATGATTGAAATGCGTGCCTTCATCCAGGCAAGCATTGCCTATGAAGACGCCGTCAAGGAGGCCGCTGACGCCCAGAAGCTGCTTGACGACGCAAAGCTGGCATTTGCCACGCTGGCCGGCCAGATTGTCTCCTATGATGGTGCTTTCGACTACACGGCGGCGACCGTAGGTACCATGGCTACGCGTCTTGAAGCCTTGAACTTAGTCGACGTCACATTGCTTACGGCCGAACAGGTGGCTGCGTTTGATGCAGAGAAATTGGCTCTGCAAAGTGCGCTCGACAGCGAAGAGGCGAAGAACCTTGCCGCCGCCGAGACGACTGCAGCAGACGCAGAAACGGCTGTCGCTGAATTGGCAGGCACTGCCGACGACGCAGCATTGACCGAAGCGCTTCTGGCCGTTGCAAACAAGAACCGCGTTGCGGAATATGGCGATGCCTATGTTGATGCAGCACTTCTTGACTGGGCAAAGAATCTTCTTGGTGTCGGCGATGCCTACGGCAAGATCGATGAGATTCGTAGCGCCACCGCGCTTGCCGAGGAACCGGCCCCTGTGGCGGAGCCGGTTGAGAGCGGCATCTGACAAGCAGAACTGACGGCAGGGCCGCTTAGAGCGGCCTTGCCAGTTGATACCGGTCAATGCCAAATGACCGCTCAATCGGCATTGTACCGCTCATGAGCAAATCCAATCAAATCGTCACCCTCACACCAAATCCGGCGCTGGACTGTTCCTGCGAGGCAGAAAGCGTCGTGCCTATCCACAAGGTCCGGACGTTCAATGAGGTCTACGCGGCCGGCGGCGGGGGCATCAATGTGGCACGGGCCATTCATCAGCTTGGCGGCGAAGCGACCGCGTTGTATCTGGCGGGCGGCGCCACGGGTGTCTTTCTCGACGAATTGCTCGATGCTGACGGCGTCTCCCGCAAGAGCGTCGCCATATCCGGCAACACCCGCATCAGCCACAATGTGTTCGAAAGGAAGGGCAAGGTGGACTATCGCTTTGTGCCGGACGGACCGCTTGTCACAAAAGCCGAATGCAACAGTCTTCTGAAAGCGCTTGCTGAACTGGACGCAGACATCATTGTCGGTTCCGGCAGCTTGCCGCGCGGGGCGGACGATGATTTCTTCGCCCGCGCCGCCGATGTCGCCAAGCAAAAGGGCGCGTCATTTTATCTGGATACATCCGGCGCGGCGCTGAGGGCGGCGCTGGCCTGCGGCGGCGTGGCGCTGGTCAAGCCAAGCCTTGGTGAACTGTCCTCGATCACCCACAAAAAGCTCGAAACCCGCGCCGAACAGG
>JBGSHY010000073.1:0-4542 GCA_041751995.1 Rhizobiaceae bacterium
TGGCCGGCGCGGACAGGGTGACGCAAGCGGCCTTCGACCGGGCGGGCATCATCCGCGTGCGCGGTCTTGCCGAACTGTTCGATGCCGCAGAGACGCTGGCGCGTTTCAAGCCACTAGACAAAGCACGCGTCGGCATCATTACCAATGGGGGTGGCGCGGGCGTTCTGGCCGTCGATCAGCTTAGCGACTGTGGTGGCGAGCTTGCGGCGTTGTCGGTGGAAACTTTTGCGCGGCTTGACAGGGTTCTGCCGCCCACTTGGTCCAAGGCCAATCCAGTCGACATTATCGGTGACGCCAATGCGGACCGTTACTCGGCTTCCGTTGAAATCATAGCGAATGAACCCGGAGTCGACGCACTGTTGATTCTAAATTGCCCGACTGGACTGGCGTCGCCATTGCAAGCGGCGTCAGCCATTGCGGTCCTCACCGAGAATGGCGCGATCAACGGCAAACCCGTTCTCGCATGCTGGCTGGGCGAGAAGACTGCGCGGCAGGGTAGGGAGGTTTTGCAAGAGGCGGGTGTGGCAAGCTTCGAGACCCCGGCCGCCGCAGCTGCTGCTGTCTCATATCTGAGTGACTGGTCAAGGTCGCAAAAGGCGCTCTTGCGCGTACCGCCGCGCCACGCGCCCAACGTTGTGAGCGGGTTGCACACAGCCCTTACGGTATTACGTCAGGCGGCTGGTGAAGGCCGTTCCATGCTGAGCGAACTGGAGGCGAAAACGGTAATTTCTGCCTATGGCATAGCCGTGCCGGAGACCATCCTAGCGCGCTCCGCCGAAGAAGCTGCGCAAGCGGCAGGCAAGCTCCTGAAAACCTCCGCGAAAGTCGCCGTCAAACTGACCTCGAAGACGCTGACACACAAGTCGGATATTGGCGGCGTGATCCTAGATGTCGAAACCACCGATGACGCCCGCCGGGCGGCGCAATTGATCGAAGAACGGGTCCGGAAACATGCGCCTAGCGCCGAAATCAGCGGCTTTGCGGTGCAGACGATGATCATCCGCAAAAGGGCGCGGGAACTCATTCTCGGCGTCAGCCAGGATCCCGTTTTTGGTCCGGTGCTCTTGTTTGGCGCTGGCGGCACTGCGGTGGAAGTCATTGATGACACATGCGTCGCGCTTGCGCCGATTGATGAAGCGATAGCGCTTGAGCTGATCGGTCGCACGCGGGTCGGAAAGCTCCTGGCGGGATACAGGGACACAAAGCCAGCCGACCGCGCTGCTATCGCGCAAGCGCTGTGCGCCCTGTCGCAGATGGTGGTGGATCTGCCGTGCATAAAGTCCGTGGACATTAATCCCCTGCTCGCCGACGATGCAGGCGTCATCGCGCTTGACGCGCGCATTGAATTTGAACCAGAGCTTGTCGAGCAAAAAGGCCCGCATCCCGGCTTGGCGATAAGGCCTTATCCTTCTGGGTGGGAAAACAAAATTGCCGCTGGTGGCGGCGAATATCTTCTCCGGCCGATCAAGCCGTCTGATGTGTCTTTGTACCCGGATTTTG
Organism: Rhizobiaceae bacterium; assembly: GCA_041751995.1. Classification (GTDB taxonomy): domain Bacteria; phylum Pseudomonadota; class Alphaproteobacteria; order Rhizobiales; family Rhizobiaceae; genus JANMEX01. The sequence goes on from JBGSHY010000073.1 coordinate 1,501, forward strand.
TGGCCAAGGTGTCGCCGGACGATATACGGCTTCGCTTTCTGGCGCCCAGAAGGGTGTTCTCCAGTGAGATGCTGATGCGGCTCACTCAACTTGACTATGACAGGGAAATGGCTTTCGTGGCGCTTGATTCACAGACCGGCGCACTGGCCGGAATTGGCCGACTCTCATCCGATCCTGACAAGAGCGAAGCCGAGTTCGGGCTCTTGGTCCGTACAGACCTTCAAGGGCGTGGGCTTGGCTGGGCGCTGTTGCGGCAGGTGATCGAGTACGCAAAGGCCGACGGCATTCGGATGATCGAAGGCATTGTTTTGAACGAAAATTCCAACATGTTGACCATGTGCCGGGAATTCGGATTCACAGTGTCTCCCGCAGGGGATGAGCCAGGGCTTTCGAATGTATCGCTGATCTTGTTTCCAGACCGGGTGGAGCTGGATTAATTGCTCAGTCCGACAGCGATTCGCGCCTCGGTAAACTTCAATACCTTCATAGGAATTCTCTTTTCTCCTTGCAGGGATCAAAAGTGGAATACTCCATTTCTAGATGCCCGGTTTATGGGGGATTACCGCCGGAAAAAAAGTCAAGTGACCGTAACCGTACGAGTACGTTGAATTCCTCGCCCTCTACGCTGTATAGCATCAGGCAGGGAGTGGGGCATGTGGTTTCCTGGCGTCAATGTTAAGCTCAGGGCTGCATCACATAGGTCCCTGGAGCAGGGCCAAGCGTGGCAAGGCCTTTATCCGGTGCGCCCATCGCAGGCGGGTTCACCAGGCCGCCGCCCTTTTCTGCAAGCCAGGCCGCCCAAGCCGGCCACCATGATCCGGGATTTGGCTCTGTCTCCGCCAGCCACGCGTCGGGCCCGACGTAAAGCGCCCCGGCCGGGCGATGCGAGATGCGGAAATGCCGCCCCTTGTGGCCCGGCTCGCTCAGGATTCCGCTGTTGTGGCCGCCCTTGGTCAGCACGAAAGTCAGGTCGCTGTCGGTGAACAACTTCGTCTTGTAAACGGACCGCCAGGGCGCAATGTGGTCTGTCTCTGTGCCGATCACGAACAGCGGCACCGACAGATCCTTCAACGCGATCACCCGGCCTTCGACCGCGAACCGGCCTGCCGTCAGCCGGTTTTCAAGGAACAGTCCGCGTAGGTATTGCGAGTGCATCCGCGCGGGCATCCGGGTTGTGTCGGAGAGCCAGACGCCGATGTCGGTCGGCACATCCTCGCGCCCGAGGAAGTAGCGCTGGACGGCGCGGGTCCAGATCAGGTCTTCGGCCCGAATGCTGGCAAAGGCTCGGGCCATCTGCGGTCGGTCAAGATAGCCTTGTTCCCACATAAGATCCTCCAGAAAGGCGACCTGGCTTTCGTCGAGGAATAACAGCAACTCACCCGCCTCGGCGAAATCCACCTGCGCTGCCATCAGTGTTACCGAAGCCAAGCGGCTGTCATGGTCGCGGGCCATTGTCGCCGCCGCAATCGCCAGAATGGTGCCGCCAAGGCAGTACCCGACAGACTGAACCGGCGTATCCGGCACAATGGCCGACACCGCATCGAGCGCCGCCATCACGCCGCGCTTGCGGTAATCCTCCAGTGACAAGTCGCGCTGATCGGCGGTCGGATTGACCCATGAGATCATGAACACGGTGAAGCCCTGCGAGAGAAGGTAGCGCACCATCGAGTTCTCGGGCGATAGGTCAAGAATATAGTATTTCATGATCCACGCCGGAACGATCAGGATTGGGCGGCAATGCACTTGCGGCGTCTGCGGCGTGTACTGGATCAGCTCCATGAGGTTGTTGCGAAACACCACCTGACCGTGGGTACAGGCCAGATCCTTGCCGATCTGGTAGCCTTCAGGGGCCGGGTTACGCTGGCCTGTCAGCGTATGCACAGCATCGTGGGCGAAATGCGCTGCGCCTTCGATCAGATTGCGTCCGTCTGTATTTATGGTCTCAGCGATGATCTCCGGGTTGAGTAAGGGTGAATTCGAAGGTGACAGGACGTCAAGAGTCTGGCGGGCAAGGAAACGGGAACGCTCCGCATCTTCGGGACGCAGTCCGCGCATGGGTTCGGTGGCATGATCCCACCAGTCCTGCACAGACAAAAACCCTTGCTGAAAAAGCTGGAAAGGAAACTTCTGCCAGTCAGCAAAATCGAAGCGGTTGTCGTAGGGTTTCGTAGAAAAAGGTGGCGGGCTACCGGGGCTGGTCGCCAGTGCTGCAAGCTTCATCAGGTTGCGTTGTGCGTGTTCGGCCAGTTCCAGTTGGCGTCCTGGCGCAAGCGCCAAATGCTGGGCCCAATCGCTCCAAGCTTCAAGGAAGGCATGGGAAGACACGCCGCCTGATAATCGTGCCGCAACCGCGCGGGTCACCCGGTCAATGTCTTGGTGCGGATGATCCAGTGGCGCCGGGGGATCGACCATAGCGGCGGCCTTGGCTATAACCGCCGGAACGACTGGGGACTTCGGTTTGCGTTGGCTTCTGGTCATGTTTGCCTCGTTTTATGGCGCGGACTGACGCCATCAGATTTGATAATTTTGCCGCATGTGAACCCGTCAGGCCTTGTTGCAAGTCATTCTTTCAGTCCGAGTCTAATCTGTTTTTCGATTTCGATCAGCGCAAAGAAGGCCGCCCCGATGGCCACGATCAGGATGCCGTCTATCAATGGCACGGGCCTTGTTCCCAGCACCGCCTGCAATGGCGGTAGGTAAGTGACGGCGAATTGTGCGGCGGTGATGACAAGGACTACTATCCAGACCACACGAGTCCCGCGCGCGGCGGCCCAGGTCAGGGAGGCGCTGTGGATGTTGCGGATGAAGAAAAGGTGGAATATCTCCAGCACCACCAGCATGTTCATCGCCATGGTCTGCGCGAGGGCCAGCGGGTAGCCCTTGTCGATGGCATAGGTGAAGATGCCGAAGACCGCCGTCAGGAACAGCAGCGCCACCAGCACGACATGCCAGACCAGTTCGCCCGACAGGATCGGCGCGTTGCGGGCGCGCGGCGGGCGGGCCATGGTGCCGGTCTCGGTCGGCTCGAAGGCTAGCGCCAGG
>JBGSHY010000074.1:0-15326 GCA_041751995.1 Rhizobiaceae bacterium
GACACCGACGCCGCGATCCCGCACCAATTTCACTGCCTCAAGCTTGTACTCGCGGCTGAACTTTCGTCTTTGCATTCGTTCGCTCCAGTTTCATTGGAAACACACTAACTCGGTGTCCACGAAACCGGCAGCAGGCCAATCCTCTGGTATTGAGGATGGTGCTCGCGGTCACCCGAAACCCGTGTGAGGTCACTTCCTCTTTGGCATAGCCCATACGCCTAAGGGCCGTATTGAATGCATTCTCTGACAGCCACTTGCGGCTTGATACCAGTGAGGGAAAGAGAAGCTCCAGTCCCTCTATCTGCGGCCAGTGTGCATCCACAATGGCCATAGCCTGCCGTGAGAGCGGCACTACGTGCTCGCGTCTCATCTTCATCCGAGTGGCAGGAATCGTCCAGGTAGCACGCACTCGGTCGATTTCGCGTTTCTGAACACCACGAACTTCACCGGGACGGGTCATGGTAAGTATTTGAAACTTCATGGCGCTGATGATGACCGGCCAACCACTGTATTCCTCAAAACTACGCAGGAGCGCACCGAACTGCTGCTCATCGGTTATTGCGGCTCTGCCGACGACCCGTGGTGCCACCAGTGCACCGCGTAGTGCTGAGGTTGGGTCGTTCTGCGCCCGCAAGGTCATGATCGCGAGCCGGAAAACTCCTGAGAGTGTGCTGCGTAGCTTCTTCGCGGTTTCTCTGCGTCCACTCTTCTCAATGGCCTTAAGGAGATAGAGGACTTCCGCTGGCGTAATTTCACTCACAGGCCGGTCATGCAGCGGTGAAGCTAGGTCAAGCAGGAACCACCGCTTCTTGCGAAGCGTAGTTTCTGCCAACCCTCGGTCTTTGGCTTGCTCCAGAAACTCTTCTGCTAGCAGCTTAAAGGTAGTGCGGTGGGCAATGTGCGCATTGATGATTGCGAGTTTCTTTTGAACGGCAGGGTCTTTGCCTTCTGCGAGCATGGCTCTGGCCTTGTCCCGCTTATCACGAGCCATTGCCAGGCCAACCTCTGGGTACTTGCCATGGGAGAGGGTCTTTTTGCGCCCAAGGAAGCTGTATTGCTGTTGCCAGAGTCTTGAGCCGTTGGGTTTGACGAACAGATAGAGTCCGCCCGAATCAGAAAGTTTGTACGGTTTCTCGGCTGGTTTGGCTTTTGAAATAGAAAACTCGGACAATCCCATGAGCGGTATCGCCTCCCTCGCGGGCTGCCGATCACTCCCGGATACCTCCAAAATCGGGAGGTAACAGCGAAAAGCAGCGTTCACCTATGATCAGGAGTAGATCATAAAAACGCTGCTTTTTCAACAGGATACGCATCACTATGATCAGCTATGCGAAGAAAAAATGGTGCCCAGAAGAGGACTCGAACCTCCACGCCGTTAAGCGCTAATACCTGAAACTAGTGCGTCTACCAATTCCGCCATCTGGGCAACGCCGGTCATTTAGGTAATGTGGCGGGGCCTGTCAACGCAGAACAGCGTCAGATCATGCAAATATGAAGCTTGGTTGTAAAGAAACGCCGGTTGATGGCTGTTTGGTTTTTTTCAATATTGCTTTTGGCCGCGAAAACGAAGGCAATCTGCTTGCTTGGGAGTTTATGCAGCGAATTCTGCCCGCAGTGGGCCTTTGTTGACGACATGCCAAAAGCAGCCATGCAAACCATGGCGCATTTTGTTAGGCGCCGGCGAGACTTAAAACTTGTCCGAAATCGAAAAGGCTGGCTGGGGAACCTGGATTCGAACCAAGACTAGCGGAGTCAGAGTCCAGCCTAAATCCTTGATTTTATATCACATTTTTCCAAACTATAGGAAAAATGACTTATGCAATTTCAATGGCTTAGCCGCAATTTTCAAACTGCCGATCAGGTGTCCTGATGGTCGCAAGAAAATCAAAATCGGCTCTTGAAGCATCTGCTGCAGCGGAAGTTGCCAGCGCCGCGCTTGAGCGCATCGGCGACCGTCCGGACGATGATCAGCCGGAAGCGCAGGCGGAATACGACGCACTTGCTGATGCGACAAAAGGCGGCGTGAACCCGGATGATGGTGGTTATGACGTTGATCTGATCAATGCCGAATTTTCGCTGGTTTGCCTTGGCCGGCAAGTGTTGATCCTCCGGGAAAAGCAGGACGCGCCGTTGAAGGATCAACAGCGGTTCATGACTTCCGAAGCATTCAAACTGCTCTACAGCAATCGGTTCACTGAAGTTTTGGGATCTGATCGCAAGCCAAGGTCAATGACATGGCCGGAGCGATGGCTAAAGGATTTCAATCGAGCGCAGTTCGACGGAATCGAGTTTCATCCTGACCCAAAAAACGAAGGTGGAACGCCTGGCTACAAAAACCTTTGGTGCGGGTTTTCGGTGCAGCCAAAGAACGGCGGCAGCTACGCCATTTTCCGCGATCACCTGTTGAATAATGTCTGCAATGGCGACGAAGCCGTGTTCCGATGGCTGTTCGCATGGTTCGCTCAGATAGTTCAGAAGCCTCGCGAAAAGCCAGGCACGGCGATCATTCTTCGCGGCGCGATGGGGTCTGGCAAGACAAAGGTCGGCCAAGTTTTTGGGTCTCTGATTTCCCGCCATTATTCGCTTGTGGATGATCCGCGATACATCACCGGCCAGTTCAACGCGCACATGATCAGCTGTCTCTTACTGCAGGCCGACGAGGCGGTTTGGGCGGGTGACAAAGCGGCGGAAGGCAAGCTTCGCGGCCTTGTGACATCCACAACGCATATGATCGAACAGAAGGGCGTCGATCCAGAGCCGGTTGAAAACTACATCCGGCTGATGATGACATCCAACGAGGATTGGGTGATCCCCGCCGGTAAAGACGAGCGGCGATTTGCCGTCCTGGATGTGAATCCGCGATGTGCGCAAGATCACGAATACTTTGCCGAAATGGATGCAGAACTCGATAGCGGCGGGCGTGAAGCGCTCTTACATGATCTTCTCGCGTTCGATTTGTCCAAAGTGAAATTGAGGGTGATCCCGAAAACGGCAGCGTTGCTCGAACAAAAGAAGCTGTCACTTGGTGCGATCGACAATTGGTTTCTCGGGCGACTGGAAAACGGCGCGCCGACAAAGAACCACGATAGATGGCCGGAAGTGATCGAAGTCGCCAGCCTCTACAATGACTACATCAACGAAAGCGAAAAGGTTGGCCATCGGCGGCGGGCCGATCAAACAGCTTTCGGGATGCGTCTAAACAAGATCATTCCCGACCTGCGGAAAGAGCGTCATGTCATCGCAACGGACGGCGGCGCACAGAAGCGCTGCTACGTCTATGTGCTGCCAACGCTTGAACGCTGCCGAGAAGCATTCGCCGAAACGTTCGGGCAGGATCTAGGATGGGACAGCCAAGATGATCAGGATTAGTAGAATGCCCTACCTTGAGGTAGGGCAGGCCCAAAAGGTAGGGCACGGATTACATAACGATATCAATCAGTTGCCCTACCTTCCCTACCTGCCCTACCTTTTTTCAGGGTCCACACGCGCGCGTAACTGCAGGGATATGTCTGTCTCAAATTCCCATGGACTTCCTAAAAAGGTAGGGAAGGTAGGGAAGGTAGGGCAAGCTATTGAAAGCAAACGGAAATACCGTGCCCTACCTTTTGAGGCCATTTGCCGGAAGGTAGGGCAGGTAGGTCACGCCGCCAGAGCGTGGGTCCTTCCCCGCCACCCACCCCATGCGGGACGGGGCGACCCCGAAATTTCGCCAGTAATGCAGGTGAAATCCTGACCCGACAAACCCGACAATACCGACAATAGACCCGACAAACCCGACATACCCGACAGCAAATTCAAACCTCAAACGGAGAAGACCAAATGAAAACCAAAGAAGTGAAACTGACCCGTCGCTTTGAAGCGCACGGCAAGGTGTTTGAAAGCGTGACCGTCCGCGAACCCCGTTGGGAAGACGTGATGGCGCTCGGCGAGCCGTTCGACGTTCAGAAGTCGATCAGCGGCAATGTCCTGGTGCAGCCGCAGCTTGAAGTGATCGCCGGCTATATCCGCCGCTGCGTGGTTTCGCCGGGGTTCGAAAACCTTGGTGAACTTGGCGTGACCGACACGCGGGCGGTGCGGGACGCGGTGCTTGATTTTTTTCTCCCTGGCGGCGAGCCGGCATCCTCGTCGCCGAATCCATCGGAAACCGCGCTGACGATCTGATCTTTGCGATGGGTATGGCGGCTGCAGAAGTGGCCGCCATGCCGATTAGCCTGGTCATCGCTTGGCATCGCCGGGCACTTGCCTATCAGGAGCGGAAACGGAATGAGCATTGAAGTCCAAATTGACAGCAAGGATGTGGAGCGCGTGACGCGGCATCTGCAGCAACTGCCAGCCCAGATTCGCTCCCGTGTCATCGCGCGCGCCATGAAGCGAGTTGCATCCCAAGCCAATACGGCGATCGTCAGGGATATTGCCAGTCTGACCGACCTGCAACAGAAGCACGTTCGATCGAGGGTGGCGACACTCTACAATTCCGGCGCAATGACCATGGATACCAAAGTGCTATCCAGCTTCATTCCACTGATCGAAATCGGCGGGCGGCGGATGCAAAAAATCCTTGGCATGAGTGCCAAGAAACATGCGCGGATGCTCGCGAAAGCCGGTCAGCAGACACGCGGTTCCTTTCGAACGGCGTTCATTGCGTCCGTCAAGCATGGGCCTGCTGTTTTCAGGCGGGAAGGCTCAGGGCGCGGCCCGCTTGACGAGCTGTTCGGACCCAATCCGGCTCATGCCGTCGAGGCCGATCCGGAGCGTTATTCGAATGTCCTTAACGGCATCATCAATCAATATCTACTGCCGCGCCTGGTCCATGAAATCACTCAAGCCATGTCATAGGAATTGTCATGTCAAACCGCCCTATAGAAGCCCAACTTCGAATTTCATCCAAACTTGGCAGCATGGCCGCCTTCGACAAAATGGCCGGCAAAATGGCTGCATTGGACAAGCGCGCCAAGGCGTTCAACCGATCCCAATCCATGATCAACCGGACGATTGCCGCCATGCCAATCGGGCGCTTTCTAGGACCTGCAGCTGTCGGCTATGCTGGCTATCAGGCGGTCAAGGAATTTGCGGCAACAGAAAGATCACTGACGCGCGTCGGGCTGACGCTCGGCGCTTCCCGCGATGAAATGAAGGGGATCTATGGCGACATCAACCAATACGCCAAGACCTATGCGCTGCAGTCAGACAAGATCATCGAAACCGTCCAGGCCTATGCGGCGGCGGGCGCCAGCCTGTCTGATATCCGCAGTGATTTGGGCTTGTTGGCAAAAGCGCAGCAGGCGATCGATGCGACCGGCGCGGACACGGTCAATTCCTGGGATGCGGCGCGCAAGTCTTTAGGGCTGGTTTCAAGGGATGCAGAACGCTATTTCGAAAAGATCGCAGCTGCCAGCGCGGCGGGAAAATTTGAAGGCAAGGACATGGCGCGTGAATTGCCCGGCCTGCTCCCATCCGCCGCAAAACAGGGTTTTCGGGGATTGGAAGGTGCGAGCCAAATAATGGCCGCACTCGAAGTCATGGCCGACTTCACGGGCAGTTCCGGCGAAGCCGCAACCGCTGTCGGTGATTTTCTGGAAAAACTGTCATCTCCAGATGTGGAGCGCAATCTCGGCAAGATCAGCGGGAAGTTCGCAAAAGACATCAAGGATGCTCGCGAGAATGGCAACAGCATGTTTGAAACCATGCACAAGGTGCTCATGGAAGCGACGGGAGGGGATGCATCGAAGCTCACCCACATTTTTGGCGATGAACAAGCGCGCAACTTTGCCACTGTGCTCCTGACAAAATTAGATAGGCTCAAGGAGGCACAGGACAAGATCGACAAGAACGCTCCGAACATATTAGACAGGAACACGACGGCGCTGCTTGACGATACGCAGTCGAAATTGGACGCCATGTATGAATCGTTCGGCCGGCTGACTGAGGCGTCCGGCAAGCTTGCCGCGTCAATGGGTTTGGGCGGCGGGATCGCATGGGCAGCAGACAAGATCGACGGTATTGCAGAAGGCATCGACCGGTCGGCGGCGATCAATGACGGCCTTGAAAAGAATGGTGTTCATGGGTTTGCGGCCCGAAGCCTCTGGGGCGTCAGGTCAGGCGAAGTCGAAAAGAATGATATGGCGTGGCGCGGCGGATATCGAAGCCAGTCAGACCGCGCCAACATCAAGGGTTATGGCGCGTATGGAAGTAGCAGGGTTGCCGGCGAACCCCGCACACCGACTTATATCGGTCAGATTGGCGAGGACGGCATTCCCTATCCGGCCGCCTACGGATCGCCGGACGGCGGGGGAGATGTGGTCATCCATCGCCAGTCAAGCTCGCTGCACCCGACGCAGCTGACGGCCGGGCGGGAAATGAATCCGATCGCCGACAAAATGATGGTCGATTTCCAGCCGCTCGGGGCGGAGTTTGAACGGCGGATCGCCAGCGGTGGGCAGGACGCCGGGCAATCGATCGCCGACCGGCTGCAGAACAGCGGCAGTGAAATGGGCGACGCGATTGCGGCGATGCTGAAAGGCATGGGAAGCCAGATCGGAGCGGAGCATGCGGCGGCGTTCAACGCCAATGTGAGGCCGGTTCCGATCGGTCCCGCACCGCGTTCTGGCGGCGTCCGCGCCGATACCGGCAAATCACAGGCAGGCCAGTTTGGCGGGCCACGGTAGACGTGAAGGGCAGGCGGGATGTTCTCCCCCGTTCACAAGGCGATCAGGCTTGGCGGGCTTGCGTATCTTGGCGAATACACGCGGGTTACAGGGAAGCCGCAGACAGGTATCTCTAAGAAGATCGGGGCGGTTGTCCGTCAAGCAGTTGATTGATTGAAGACGCCAGCCATTCTGCATCATCACTTTGAAAGGTGTAAAGAAATGACGGACCTGAATCCGAAGCCAAACCGAGCACAACATCCCCAGTATCAGTCCGAACCAACTCACACTTCGGATTGCGCACAGTCATCAACGCCGGCCGCACAAACACCGCAGCTTTCTCCGGAGGTAGCGGCAATTCTTGAAGCGCAGAGAGCAGGGCAGCTGCCAAGCTGTGTATTTCTGCCCGATCCATATGAAAGGACACTAGACCCGTTTCGGATTGAATTTTCAGGGTAACTTGGCCGTTTTCAACAATGAAGCTCAGATTGCCCTTCATTTCTGTTTCCTCAAACGGACGCCGGGGCCATCACCGTTTTCTGAAACGAATATCACTCCGGCTTTCGAGAGTGCCTTTTCAATCATATCTTTGGCGGCATCTGAAATCGGTCGACGGTCTTTTTCGAAATCGACAATTGTTGACAACCCCAATCCAGCCTCCTCAGCTAGCTTAGGCTGCGTCCACTCGATCATTGCTCGCCCAGCGCGGCATTGACTTGCCATCAACATTTTATGTTGACTATCCATTGCTTCTCACATAAACAGAAAATGTTGATAACAACTCTCTTTGGAGAACGCAATGCCCAGATACTCGAGTCAGGCGGCCGTCGAAGGCACGTCGGAAACAGATCCACTCATCCTGCAAAACGATATCGAGCACAATCTTTACCGGCTGCAGAAGTTTCTATTGGTTCTCAACACCCTGACAAACGAAGTTTTCTTCCATGCCGGACGCGAACACAGCGACAAAGCCGACCATCCGGACGTGACGCGGGAAGAATTCCATTTGACCGGATTTCTTGTTGACGAGCTAATGACATGTGCGGAGACCTTGGCGGCAGATGTGCACCGGGCGAATGGCCCAACAAGCACGGGCGCGCAATGATGTCCGCGCACATCAGAATGAAAAAGCCACGGAAAGACTGGTCAACACGCAAGTTGCCGCCGGTCACGATCGAAGAGATCGATCGGCATCTCGATTTTGTCGCCAATCTGATGGCGCGATCCAGTCGCGAAGATGCCGATCTTTGTCTGCCCATCTATCGCCGGCTCTTGCGTGAACGCAACACCAGGCGCGATGCCGACACGCTCATTGCGGATGCCTTGGCCCGCGCAGCTGCGCATAAGCCGGATCAATCTTTAAGGCCTCACTAGCTCATTTGCGGGCGAAACGAAGGGCGATTGGGGCCGCGAGATTGATGGGTGTTTTCAGGCGTGAATATGGGTAATTGACCCTCGTCAACATTAATGTAATAAAAAATGCATTCTATATCGTATCTGAAAAATTCATAAAAACGTTTGACAATCTAACGTTTTGGTGAAAAATGGCGGAAACGTTCAAAAGGTCAAACCGATGCTTCTTTATGAAAAATACCCCGAGTTGATGTTGAAACACGATTTCACATCCGCAGATGTCAGCAACATCGCAAAAGTCTCGCCGGAAAAACAGCGGCAGTATCGCCATCAGGGGTTCACCCCATTTCTCGAAAGCAAGGATGATTCAAAACATCCCCGCTACAACTGGGAAGAGGTTTCGCTTTGGGCATTGATGGCCGAGTGCAACAGCTACGGTTTTGACTTGCCAAGCGCAGGCTATTTCGCCGCCGCCTTTTCTGACCTGTCAAACCTTCCTTATCCCGAAGACCGTTCCGGTGGCGGCAAGCGGCAACACTTGATCCACGATCATCGGATTGATGGAGAAATCCGCAAGACGCCCCTTTACGTCCTTTGCTTCCCGACGGTCGGCAAGCCGGAAACTTTTCTCCAAGTGTCAATGACAGGAAAATTGGAAGCATTTGACGGCAATTGGCTATTCGCGGGGCGCTTCGGTTTCTGGATCAACTATTCTGATTTTCAGCGCCGGCTGTTGCTTCGGTATGAAGGTCAATAGGCGACATCGTGGACGCGCTCGCTGACGCACTTCAACGGATCGCATCACCGGATTTTCCAAACCGGCTTTCGCGCCTTAGGGCGGCGATCAAGAAGTCGGGCGGATGCGGAGTTGGCGAAGTCAGGGCGGCAAAAATCCTTGATTTGCCGCTGCCAATCTTTCGGCTGATCGCCGCTTACCGACGGGCAGAACTGATCGAACAGAAAGCAGATCAGGCCGCAAATGGCGTGATGATTGTCAAACCTGAGCAATTCAAATTACTGATGAGGGCATTAGCATGAAGATCAATGTTGAGAATTCCAACACCACGACTTTTCCGGCAGCTGTTGCCGTGGCGAGAAACCGCAAAGCCGCCCTTGCGGTCATACTGCCGAAAATTCAACACCTATTTGCGAGGGCATTAGTTGACGGCATCAAGCTCGCGTCCTTCGACGGTCCAGAATGTCGCATAATCTTTCACGCGAACCTGCAAATCATGTTCGCCCAATACCCTGACAGCGTCTATTTCCGGGTTGAACCCAGATACGGCTATCGGTCTGTTCTGATGACCGCTCACGCAACGCCAGATTTCAAAGACGCTCACATCATGTCCTGGAATAATAGGGGCTGGGAATCTGAATTGTTTTCCGGAGGGTTTCATTGACCCACTCACTTCGCAAGGCGGCGGCCGATCAACGGGCGGTTGAGGTTCGGTTTCGACCAAAATCCATCGATCTGGAAAACAGGACGATTGAAGCGATCGCCGCGACCGAGACGCCGGTTCGCATTTATGACGGCGTGTATGAAGTGCTGCGAATTACGCCAGCATCGGTCAACACGACCCACATAATCGGCATGCCAGTTTTGGACAGCCATCTCCGGCAATCGATCGAGAACGTCTTGGGGCGCGTCGAGGAATACCGGATAGAACCCGGAAAGTTGATTTTCACGATCCGGTTTGATGACAGCCCGAAAGCCGAAGCGGCCTTCGCAAAGGTTCGAAACGGCATGATCAGCAAGGTTTCGATCGGTTACCAGATCGAAGAGTTTGAAGAGACCAGAGCTAGAGATGGGACACTAGTGCAGACGGCAACCTATTGGACGGCGCGTGAAGTTTCACTGGTCAGCATTCCCGCTGATCGGAACGCCAAAATCAGAGGATTATCCAAAATGAAAAACCCCTTGAAACGAAAAACCGCTGTTGAGGCAGAAGGCCTTGACGATGATTTGAACCTGCATGATCGCGACAGCGATGGCGACAATCAGGAACAGCGCCGCCGGTCAGGTCCGACAGTCATCAGCCGGCAGGTTGACCGCGCCATCGAGCGTGTTCGCCAGATGACAATCGACGCCGGAGTCGCGCCCGCTGATGTTGATGAACAATTCGAAGATGTGACTTCGGTGGAAGAAGCCAGGAAACGCAGCCTTGATATGCTGGCCGCCCGAAGCCGCGCTACAGTGACCAGTCCGTCACGGGAAAACTCTCGCGCCCGCGAAACGGAACGGCTTAACAGCCACGCGGTTGACGCCTTGGCAGTTCGCCTTGGGTCACACACTTCCAATGTCAAAGACAATCCTTTGATCGGCCGTTCGCTGGCCGGAATCTTCCGGGGTGTCATGGAAATGGATGGCATCTCGACCCGCAACATGGACGACATTCATGTCATAGATGGCGCGCTTTCCGGCCGGGCGATGCACACGACAACGGACTTCCCGGCGCTTTTCATTGATGCCGGCCAGCGTGTCCTGATGGAATATTACGAGACCACAGCTTCACCGCTGTTTGCGCTTTCCCGCAAGCGGAACGCCAGAGATTTCCGCCCGGTGGCGATGATCAAACCGGGCGGCTTTCCCCGCCACAAGAAGGTGACCGAGGCTGGTGAAATCCAGTTCGGAACTTATGAAATCGAAAGCGAAGCCTTTTGGATTATGTCATTCGCTATCGCAATCAACGTTTCCCGCCAGTCGATGGTGAATGACGATCTTGGCGTCTTCTCGGATTTGCTTCGGGAATCGGGGAACTCTGCAGTCAATGACGTAGGGGATCTGTTTTACAGTCTGATCTCCGAAAACGGCTTCGGCGGGCGAAAGTCGTCAGACGGAAAGAACTTTTTTCACGCCGATCACGGCAATCTTGCCGGGGCTGGGGCCACGCTTGCTGTTCCCTCGCTGTCGGCGGCCCGCCAGGCAATGCGAACCCAGAAAGGCGTTGACGGCAAGACCAATGCTGGCGCCGCACCTTCGGTTCTGCTTGTCGGTCCTGCCCTTGAAACGACAGCCGAACAGCTGGTCGCAACTTTGAACGCTGCGGCGGTCAGTGATGTGAACCCGTTTGCCGGCAAACTCAGTGTCCATGTGGAAAACCGCTATGCGGGGAACGGATGGTGGTTGTTTGCCGATCCGAAAACCCGCCCGGCCTTTGTCCATGGCTATCTGGAAGGTGAGCCCGAAGGGCCGCGCCTTCGCACGGATCAGCCGTTCGGCCGTCAGGGCATGTCATTCTCTTCCGAGTTTGATTTCGGATGCGGCGTGAATGACCATCGCGCGGCTTACTTCAACCCCGGCGCATAATTTCGTGTCCGCCGGGCACAGGGATGGCTTCCGGCTCAGCCATAAGTTCCGATCCTGCCCAGATCGGAGCAAGCCGGAAATTTCAGATTGCGGGGGGCTCATTTGAGGCTGATGCGACCAGGCCGAGAACGGAAGCCATCCTCCCTTTCCCCCGCACGGGTTCATCCCCCGAAAAGCTAGTAGGGTCAAGGATGGCAAGGTCGAAACAGGTGGGGTTCCTGGCATGCAGGAATCCCACCACATTCGGGAACAGGAACAATGAGCGCGACGAATGCCAACTTCAAAATTGCCGACGTATCCCGCGCTATCAAAGGCGCGGTCAAAGGCGGCATGATAGTTGGCCGCGCCGAGATTGACCCGGCGACCGGCAAGATCGCGGTGTATGCTGCGGACGCCGCACCGGAACCTTCAAACGCCTATGACGGATGGAAGCAGAAGAAAAATGCGCGTTCGACTTAAAGGTGTGAACTCGGTCAGGAAGAAGTTGGCCGACGGAACAATAAAAATTTACTGGTATGCATGGAAAGGCGGCCCCGCCTTGAAAGGCGAATTTGGCTCTGCCGAGTTCATCGCCAGCTTTCACGATGCGATCAGTCAGAAGATAGCGGCGCCTTCGGGGACGCTGTTTTCGCTGTTGCAAGGCTATCAGGCCAGCGGGGATTTCAGGGACCGTGCCGAGCGAACCCGGAGAGATTACATCCGCCTTATAAAAATCATCGAAAAGGAATTTGGCGATTTCCCGATTGCTGCATTGTCAGACCGGCGCACCCGAGGAGAAATTCTCGAATGGCGTGACAAGGTTGCGCTGCGCTCAAAGCGTCAGGCGGACTACGGATACACGGTTCTTGCACTTGTCCTGTCCTGGGCAAAGGGGCGGGGCCTTATCGACGTCAACCCATGCGAACGCGGCGGGCGTCTCTACAGGGAAACACGGGCGGAAAACGTTTGGACTGCCGATGATGAGGCTGCCTTCCTTGCAGCTGCGCCGCCGCACCTTCACCTGCCGCTGATGATTGCGTTATGGACCGGTCAAAGACAGGGAGATTTGTTGCGCCTGCCGTGGTCGGCTTATGACGGGGCAAGGATACGACTGAAACAATCCAAGACCGGTTGCCGGGTCTCGATCAAAGTTGGCGCGCCATTGAAGGCGATGCTTGACCAGACCAAGCGGCGTTCGCCGATCATTCTTGTCAATCAGGAAGGCAAACCTTGGACCGCAGACGGGTTTCGATCCTCGTGGCGCAAGGCCTGTGTGGCATGCGGCATTACTGGCGTCACATTCAACGACTTGCGGGGAACTGCAGTCACGCGCCTTGCCTTGGCCGAATGCACAGAGGCCGAAATCGCGACAATCACCGGACATAGCCTAAACGATGTCCGCTCAATCTTGGATGCACATTACCTTGCCCGTGATCCGGCGCTTGGTGATTCTGCGATCAAAAAGCTCGAAACGCGAACAAAAAATGCCAACCGAACACCCAACTGACATGAAATGTTCGGGTCCAACAAAGGGAAAAATGTAATAATATCAAGTGGCTGGGGAACCTGGATTCGAACCAAGACTAGCGGAGTCAGAGTCCGCTGTTCTACCATTAAACTATTCCCCAAGAGAGCCGCTTTCCGGGCCGGGCGCTTTCTGGTCAGAAACCACAGGCGCGCTCTTGCGCCGCCCAGTTGGGGGCAGCGCGGGTCATATAGTCGAATTGACCGGCGCTGCAAACCCCCAAAATGCAATCCAGGCAGCCCGTTTGCAAAGTTTGGCCGGTTTGTTCTTTGCAAATCTGCCCGCGCCTGTTACCTTTTGCCCAACGACAGGAATTGACAGCGCTTGCGCGGCCCCTGCGGCCTGTGCGCGCGAAAGGGAATTAACGTGGAAGACCCCGGACCCGGCGCGCATGCGCCCGGCGCAGGGGCGCAGCGGCAACATCCGGATTTGCATCCGGAGAGAGCCCCGGAAGGGACTCAAAATCCGCTGAAAGCCGGTCAGGATGGCAAGGACAATGCCGCCTCCGGTCGCCCGGCAAACGCCGCACAAGAGGGCGCTCCCGCCCGCAAGCGCTCCAAGCGCCGCCGCCGCCGTTCAAAGACCGCGTTCGCTGCTGCGCGCCCGCCGCTGGCCGAAAAGCCGTCCCCCGCAGTTGCGCCGCAAGCTGCGGCACCGGTTGAACCTGTTCTGCAGGCGGCGCTGCGTCTCGCAGACGAACAGCGCAGGCCCGAGCTTTATGCAGCGCTGGATCTCGGCACCAACAACTGCCGCCTGCTGATCGCCACGCCGACCAAGCCAGGACAATTCCGCGTGGTCGATGCCTTCTCGCGCATCGTGCGGCTGGGCGAGGGGCTGACGGCCACTGGCCGCCTGCAGCAGGGCGCAATGGACCGCGCGGTCGAGGCGCTGAAAATCTGTGCCGAAAAGCTGAAGAACCGCCCGGTCCGAAAAGCCCGGCTGATCGCCACCGAGGCCTGCCGCGCGGCAGCCAACGGCGCGGAGTTCCTTGCCCGCGTCAAGCGCGAGACCGGCCTTGATCTGGAGATCGTTGACCGTGAAACCGAAGCGAGGCTCGCCGTTTCCGGCTGCGGCCCGCTGGTTGGCCACCACACCGATGCGCTGGTGCTGTTCGATATCGGCGGCGGCTCTTCGGAAGTGGCGCTGATTGACCGCTCCAAGCGCCGTTCGCCGCGCCTTGCCGACCAGATCGTCGCCTGGACCTCGCTGCCCGTCGGCGTCGTTTCGCTGGCCGAGCGCTTCGGCGGCAAGCATGTGTCGGCGGAGGTTTATACCGCAATGGTCGATGACGTTCTTGGCATGATTGCCCGGTTCGACAAGCGGCACGCGCTCGGCGAACTTGCGGCAGGTGACCGGTTCCATCTTCTGGGCACCTCCGGCACGGTGACGACGCTCGCCGGCATTCACCTTGGCCTTGAGCGCTACGACCGCCGCCGTGTCGACGGGCTGTGGATGCTCGACGAGGAGGTCACTGAAATGTCGGCGCGGCTGCAGTCGTGGACGTTTGAAGAGCGCGTCGCCAACGCCTGCATCGGCGCCGAGCGTGCCGATCTGGTGCTGGCCGGCTGCGCGATTCTGGAAGGCATCCGCATCACCTGGCCGTCCGACCGGCTGCGCGTGGCCGACCGCGGCTTGCGCGAAGGCCTCTTGACCGAAATGATGGCAACCGATGGCGCCTGGCGCCGCCGCAACAACTTTGGAGGCCAATGATATGGCCAAGAAATCCGGCCCAATGTCCCCCGGCTCAGGCCCGAAGACACCTGGCGCAAAGACGCCCGGTTCCGGCGCGCGCGGCATGCATGTGCGCATCAAGAAGAAGGCGGGCACAATCAAGGACAGTTCGCGCCGCTGGCTCGAGCGCCACATGAACGATCCGTATGTGCACCGCTCGCGTGCCGAAGGCATGCGTTCGCGCGCTGCCTACAAGCTGACCGAGATCAACGACCGCTACAAGATTCTCAAGAAGGGCGACCGCGTGATTGATCTTGGCGCAGCGCCCGGCGGCTGGTCGCAGATTTCAGCGCAGATCGTCGGTTCGTCCAACGAGCATCCGCATGTCGTCGGCATCGATTTCCTGCCGGTTGATCCGCTGCATGGCGTCCAATTGCTGCTGATGGATTTCCTTGATGACGCGGCACCGCAGGCGGTGATGGATGCGCTGGGCGGCATGCCGGATGTTGTCCTGTCCGACATGGCCGCGCCGACGACAGGCCACCGCCGGACCGACCATATGCGGACAATGAACCTGTGCGAAATCGCCGCCCAGTTTGCCATCGACAATCTGAAGCCGGGCGGCCACTTCCTGTCCAAGACCTTCCAGGGCGGCACCGAAAACACCGTGCTTGACCTGTTGAAGCGCAACTTCAAATCCGTCCACCACGTCAAGCCGCCAGCCTCGCGGCAGGAATCGGTCGAGCTGTATATATTGGCCAAGGGGTTCAAGGGGCGAGAACCGACGGTCGAAGACCGGCAAATCAGTCCAGTGGACTGATTTGAGGTTCGAGCGCCGCGAGCTTGG
>JBGSHY010000075.1:0-4008 GCA_041751995.1 Rhizobiaceae bacterium
GCCTTGCCCGCTGGCGGGCGCGGCGGGATGTGTCTTTGCATCAGGTCCCGTTCCGCCCCATCCGCCTGTCACCGATACGCCCCGGCCTGCCGCCGGGCTGGCGCGAACGGCGCAGCCACGAGATCGACGACGTGCTGCGCGAATGCCACGGGTTGGCGCTTGACCGTCTCGACGGGCCGGATACGGGATGATGATTTACCGCATTCCTGTCTGCCAAACACCGGATGGCGACTGCTTTTCCGGCCCCTTTGCCATGGGCGCAGGCGCGAATCGAATCCGCCCGCGAATGGTTTCAACGGCCTGTTGCCGAATTCGCCCTTGCCACTTTGCCGCTTCCGGCCCAACTAAGGAGCCAAGACGATTGAAACAGTTGCCGGACAATCAGCCGCTCCCATACGGCGCGGCACCAGACTGTCCGTTCCCATTGCACTCCCGGAGTCCGTTTTGGCAAAACCGCAAGCCGCCCGCTTTGTAACCGGCTCCACCCTGCGCCACGTTCTGGTGATGACGGCGACAAGCTCGGTCGGGCTGATGTCCGTTTTCCTGGTTGATGCACTCAATCTCCTCTACATTTCGATGCTCGGCCACAAGGAACTTGCCGCAGCAATCGGCTATTCTGGCACGTTGATGTTCTTCGTCACCTCTTTCGCCATCGGCCTCACCATCGCCACCACGGCGCAGGTGTCCCGCGCGCTTGGACGCGGCGAAACAGAGGAAGCGGCAAAACTCGGCGGCGCAGGTCTGATCCTGATGGGCATCGTCATGATCGGCATCACCGCATTGATGTTCATGTTTGCCCGTCCGCTGCTGGGTTTGCTCGGCGCACAGGGCGAGACGCTCGATATCGCCGTGCGCTTCATGCTGATGGTGCTGCCATCCATGCCGTTGATGGCCATCGGCATGAGCGCCGCAGGTCTTCTTCGCGCCAAAGGCGACGCCAAGCGGTCGATGTATGTGACGCTGCTTGCCGCGCTGGCGACCGCCATCCTCGACCCGATTTTCATCTTCCTGTTCGATCTGCGCATGGACGGCGCGGCCATTGTCACCAACATCTCACGCCTTGTCCTTTTTGGCGTCGGCATCTATGGCGCAGGCAAAATCCACAAAATGATCGCCATTCCGTCGCCAGGGGTCCTGCGGACAGCGGCGAAACCCTATTTCGCCATCGGCATTCCCGCCGTCATGACACAGCTCGCCACACCGGTCGGCAATGCCTGGGTGACCCGCGAAATCGCCTCGTTCGGCGATGAAGCCGTTGCCGGCTGGGCCATTGTCGGGCGGCTGACGCCTGTCGCTTTTGGCGCGATTTTCGCCCTGTCCGGCGCGGTTGGCCCGATCCTTGGCCAGAATTTCGGCGCGCGGCGGTTTGACCGGATCGAATCCACCATGCGCGACAGCTTCAAGGTGGTGGTGATTTACACGCTTGTGGTCTGGGCGTTGCTGGCGCTGTTCCGCAACCAGATCAGCGACCTGTTTGGCGCGCAAGGCATGACGCGGGACTTCATCAATTTCTTCTGCCTCTATGTCGCCGGCAGCTTCCTGTTCAACGGCATGCTGTTCGTCGCCAACGCCGCCTTCAACAATCTCGGCTACCCGCTCTATTCGACGCTGTCCAACTGGGGCCGCTCAACCCTCGGCGTCATCCCGTTCGTTTCACTCGGCGCGGCCTGGTATGGAGCCAATGGCGCAATGGCCGGTTCGGGCTTGGGCGCTGCGCTGTTTGGCGTCGGCGCCGTGATCGTCTGTTTCCGCGTCATCGGCGGCCTCGAAGCCCGCAACCCGCCCGAAATCACCGCCGACCCGCCCGCATCGGCACAGTCGCCGTTCTCGACGGGCAAAGCGGCGACACTGGGGTGAGGCACCGGTATCCGACTTCCCTGAATGGTCGAGATTAAAGGCGTGTTTCAAGCATCCCTATTGCTCCCCGTTTTCGCAGAAAATGCCAGCGCCGCATCCAGAGCGCGTTTCAATTCGTCGCGCACGGAAACCGTGGCGTCCAGAATTTTCTTGGCTTTCAAAAAGTCCATGACACGAAACTGGCTGACCGGCGGGCGCAGGAACACGGCCGGGCGGGAAGCCTTGAGCTTCATGGCGATGATCGACTGCATCATCAACTGGCTTGTGCCGAACAGCACGTCAATCGTTCCCGGCGCTTTGCTCGGATCGCCTTCCGGCCCGCCGACGACGTCGATGCCGATGACAAAATCCGCCTTGCCTTCCAGATGCTCAAACGGCACCGGATTGAAAATGCCGCCGTCGATCAGGATGCGTCCGTCACGCTTCACCGCCTTGAACAGGGCAGGAATGGCTGCAGATGCCGCAATGGCCGAGCGCAAATTGCCCGTTTCCATGATGACCTCTTCCTGCATGTAATAGTCTGTCGCTGTCAGGCTCAGCGGAATGTCGAGGTCGCCGAAGTCACGTTTGACTTTGTCCGGCAGGAATGTCTCGACAATGTTTTCAATGTCGAATTGAGTCAGCCGGAAACCGCCGGTCAAAAAGCCGCCAATGCCACTTGGGCGCAACTTCCAGATGCGGTTCATCACCTCGGCGCGGTTGGTCATGACTGAAAGCGTGTGGTCGCGGATTTCCGCGCCGCTCATGCCCGATGCCATTGCCGCGCCCATGATCGCGCCGATGGACGAGCCGGAAATGGCAACGGGCCTGATGCCCATTTCGTCAAGCACTTCGATCACATGGATATGGGCAAGCCCGCGCGCGCCGCCGCCGCCGAAGGCCACGCCAAATGTCGGCCCGCTGCTTTTTTGAACCAATGATGCGTCCATGTTCCGGCGGTCCTTGCTTGTTCAGTCGTGCCTATCGCCAACCATCAAATCATGGCTTCCATCGGGCAAGCCGTATCGTCGTTTCGCCGTATGGCCTGGTGTCGAAAATTTCGAAATGCGGGCCAAGATCAACAGCGGCGTCGGATGCCTCCTCCAGCACGATAGCGGTGCCGGGCCGCAGCCAGCCGCCTTCGGCCGCCGAATGCAGCGCTTTTTCGCCAAGTCCCTTGCGGTAAGGCGGGTCTGCGAAGACGATGTCAAAAGTGCCCATCGTGCCGGTCGGGCCAAGCCCCGTCGCATCGCGCCGGAAAATGCGGCTGCGCCCCGTCAGGGCAAAGTTTTCCATATTGGTGCGGATCAGCCCGCGCGCTTCCGTGCCTTCGTCGACAAACAGGCAAAACTTTGCACCGCGCGACAAAGCCTCAATGCCAAGCGCGCCGGTGCCCGCAAACAGGTCCAGCACCCGGGCATCCTGCAACTCCACGCCATCGGCGTGAGCCAATATATTGAACAGGCTCTCGCGCACCCGGTCCGTGGTCGGACGGATGGCATCACCTTGCGGCGTGGTCAAACTTCGCCCCCGGAACTCCCCGCCGACGATCCGCATTTACGGTCGTCCGCGCGGCTTTCCGCCGGAAGGTCTGCCGCCGGGCTTGCCGCCAAATGGTTTCGAACCGCCCGGCTTGCCGCCAAATGGCTTGGACGGTCCGTCACGCTTCACAAACGGCTTGGAAGAGCGGGGCTTTTCGTTTGCGCCTTCCGGGCGGGCGGAGCCTTCGGATGACCGCCCCTGATAGCCTGAACCTTCGGGGCGTTTTGGCCGGTCGCCAGCAGGCCTTGGCGCAAAGTTGCCTTCGCTGCGCGGCTTGAACTCGCGTTTTGGCCGCTCGCCTGCATCACCGGTCGGCGTGCGCGGCTTGTATTCGCGGCGCTCACCGGCAGGCGCATCGGCACGCTTGGGACGATCACCAAACGGCTTTGGCGAATAAGGCCTGTCGCCGCGCGGTGCGAAATCGCGCTTGGGCCGCTCGCCTGCATCGCCGGTCGGCGTGCGCGGCTTGTATTCGCGGCGTTCGCCAGAAAGCGCGTCGGCACGTTTGGGGCGATCACCGAAGGGCTTGGGTGAATAGGGCTTGTCGCCACGCGGCGCGAAATCGCGCTTTGGCCGTTCGCCTGCATCGCCTGTCGGCGTGCGCGGCTTGTATTCGCGGCGTTCGCCAGA
>JBGSHY010000076.1:0-20423 GCA_041751995.1 Rhizobiaceae bacterium
CTGCCGTCTTCACTCCGGATTCCTGCTCCCGCAAAATGCCGATGATCTGTTGTTCCGTGAACCGTGATCGCTTCATTCGTCCGTCTCCTGCCTGGAACGGACTCTACCAAAATCTGGAGGAGGTTCAGGGTCTCAGGTCACTTCGAATGGGCGAAGACCCGGTTGGATTTCAATCTGCTCAACAGGCGCTTTCGCGTGGCGACAAATCTGCTGATCTGATTGCTGTAGAAATGGCTAATATTTTTGCAGGACGTACAAGTACATAAACGAAAAGCGTTACCGCGCGCCGACGATTTGTGCCGGCAGGTAGACAATGGATGACAACAGGTCGCCGGCGATGCCGAGACTGTCTCCGACCACGCCGGCTTGTCTGGCCCTGGCCCGCTCGATTGTTGCAAGATTAAGACCGCCATTGACCAGATTGATCAGCGTTTCCGAGTTGGCAAAGGTCGAGTGGCTGAGCTTGTCGCCCTTTTTTCGCAGTGTTGCGATGTCGAGGACGATCAGACCTTCAGCGACCAGCTCTTCCTTGTTGGCGCCCGCGCCGACACGCGGGCGGCCGCCGCGCAATTCGCCGGAGAGCTTCAATGCCTTGTCTTCCTCGGAGACCAGCACGATCATCGACTTGGGCCGTGTGGTCAGCGAGGCGAGTTGTGTGCGGAAGACATCGACATCGATATCCGGCGCGGCGAGAATCAAGGCATTGATTTTGGCGATTGTTGCAGTGTCCCCGGTCAAAGCCAATGTCCGCAGCGATTCCATGGTCAAGAATGTTCCCATCGAATGGGCAAGGACGATGATCGATTCCGGCCTGGCCGCCGCCGCAATTTTCAAGGTTCGGGTCAAGCCGTCGCGGGCAAACTCCGCACTGTCGCGGTCATAAAGGTAAAGCGCTGTCTTCTGGGCAGATGGCCATGAATAATGCAAGGAAACCCCTGGAACCTTGTAGTCATGGTGGATTTGCGCCGCTGAGAACAGGCCTGCTGCAAAGCTGACATTGTAACCATGGACGAAGATGAAAACCGAACGCTTGCCGGCCGGGAGCATGGCCAAGTCGGCGCGCAAACGGTTGGCGAAAATGGCCTCGTCGTCAGTCAGGGTTGCCGAGGTGACGCCAAAATCGCGGGCAAGGTCAGGCTTGTCTTGTGGCGGCTTGATTGTGCCCGGCTCACGCTTTTTCGGCACGGAGACGACCATTTCGGCAAAATGCAATCCGTCAGACCGCTCACCGCTGAACAACTGGCCAAGATCCGCCGACTTCTGGCGGGTTGTCACGACCAGCACTTTTTCGGAAGAAGCCGTTTGCGTATCGGGCATCACGATTTGCCCGATGGTCTTCGGGTGTGTGACGCAGGCAGCCAGAAACAAGGTGAGCAGCAATGCCGTACATGCGCGCAACATTCAGATAATCCTGTGGGTAGGCCACCTGCTTAGCCGTTTGCGCGCGCCCGGGCAACCGGATCAATTTGCAGTTGGTAGGGAGAGCGGCTCAACGGGGTCGCCATTCCAGCCGCGAATCATCCCGAAGGCGCCGCTGTAGGAAAATGCCGCCCAGCGGAAACCGTGCCGTTCAGCCCGTTCAATTTGCGTTTTGTAAAAGCTGCTGCGGGTTTTGGCAGGGACAACGTGCGGGTTGCCATACTCTTGCCGGATCATGCCAAATTCGCCAAGCAGGATGTCGCCGGGATCAATACCGTTGGTCTTGGCCCAGTCCGCAGCAATGGCGAAGGACTCCTCCATTGCCCGTTCGAGGCCTTCCTTGGTGTCGATCTTGGCGATCTCCTCGTCGAAATAGGAAAGGTGGCCGCTGCGTTTGCCGGCCGGGGCCAGGCTTTCCAAACGATCGCGGACCTCCTTTATGGCGCTGCCGCGCTCATCGGCGGAGAGTTCGTGCAACGGGAACGGCAGACCATACACATTGGCGGCAAAATCACCGGCCCAGGTTGCTCCCTGATGGGTGAGGATGAACGGGTCGTAGGAATGAAACGACCAGATGATGTTGTCGTCGGCAATGTCTTTCGGATCGATCTTGGCAAGGCCTTCGGCTCCGCCCCAGCAGGCGCCGGAGAGAACCAGTGACAGCTTGGTGGCAGAAGCGCGGGCGGCGGCGAAGGCCTGTTTCATCTGGCCAGGCCAGTTGCTGGTGCCATCGCTGTCGCAGTCAATGGTCGGTTCATTGAACACTTCGAGTGCGACGCGCTTGGGGTCCTTGTCCTTGATGGATGCAGCGATGCGGCGAAGAAATGTGAGGTAGGCCTCGAATTTTGCAGAGTCCTTGAGGATTTCGCTGGTGCCGATGGTTCTCTCACCTGCTGGGATCGGGTGAATATCGACGAGCACATTCAGATTGGCTTCAAGCGCCAGATCGACGGCGGCAGCGACTTCGCCATAGAGCCGGTCGTGCAGCGTTGTGGAAGCATCGGACAGGAACGGCGCGGGATCAACCGGAATGCGAACGAAGTCGAGGCCTGTTTGCTTCAATGCCGAAAGTTCGGCGTTGCCGATGTAGCGCTTCCATTCGGGAAACGGCAGCAGCACCTCTTCGTCACCCCATGTCTTTTCGGCTGGCCAGGTGTCCCAAAGATCCAGTGACATGCCGCGCCGACCCTCAAACGTCGCGGCATTGGCGGAGAGCGTCGAGAGGGTCAGGGCGACGAACGCGAGCAGAGGTTTCATTTTGCCAATCCGGTGAACATGACGCATATACGGTCAAATGCGGTGTGCGGGAATTGGCGATGTCTGAACTTGGTAAAGGCCTGGCGGGGGAACTCACGGATTTTGGCCACCGGCTACTGCAGCGGGTCTATTACGAAGACACGGATTTCACTGGTGTTGTCTATCATGCGCGTTACCTGCATTTTTTTGAACGCGGGCGGACGGATTTCCTCCGGCTGACCGGCGTGCATCACACGGAACTCGACGATGGGGCGCATGGTGAGAGGCTGGCCTGGATTGTCCGGCGGATGGAGATCGACTTCAAATCACCGGCGCGGATCGATGATGTGCTGACCATCGAGACCCGGACGCTGGAGCTTTCCGGCGCACGGATCATCATGGGGCAAGTCATAGTGCGCGATGGTCAGGAATTGGCGTCGGCAAAGGTCGAGGCGGCGCTCGTCAACGGCGATGGCCGGCCCCGGCGGTTTCCGAAAGACTGGATCAAGGCGTTCCAGCCGAAGCTCAAGTCATCTTGAAGCTAACCCATCCTTAACCATAACAAGCCATGAATGAAGGCGGAAAGACAGGCGCGGAACAGCCACGTCTTCTTTTCACCAAATTTAGCGGAAACAAGCACGGCGGACGCAGGGGATGCGACGGCGGACTTAAAAAACCGTAAGGCGCAAACGGATCGCCCGGCCAAAACAGCCGGGCGTTTGGATTCGAGGATACAGGCAATGGAATCAATCGCACTGGCCGCACCGACAGTGGACATGTCCCTGTGGGGGCTGTTCACGCAAGCCGGGTGGATCGTCAAGCTGGTGATGATCGGACTGATGGCGGCCTCGGTCTGGACCTGGGCGCTTGTCATCGAGAAGACCATGTCGTTCTCGCGCATGCGGCGGGCGCTGGACCGGTTTGAACAGGTGTTCTGGTCCGGGCAGTCGCTGGAAGAATTGTACCGCACGCTTGCTGATCGAAACACGATCGGAATGGGCTCGATTTTCGTTGCCGCCATGCGCGAATGGAAGAAGAGCTTTGAGCGCGGCGCGCGCTCGCCGATCGGACTGCAGATGCGTATCGAGAAGTCGATGGACGTGGCGCTGACCCGCGAGATGGAACAGCTCGAAAGCCGCCTGACCTCGCTTGCCACCATTGGCTCGGCCGGACCTTTCGTCGGCCTGTTCGGCACCGTCATCGGCATCATGACCTCGTTCATGTCGATTGCGGCATCGAAGAACACAAATCTTTCGGTCGTGGCGCCGGGCATTGCCGAGGCGCTTCTGGCAACGGCCATCGGTCTGGTCGCGGCCATTCCGGCGGTTATCGCCTACAACAAGTTGCATTCGGACGCTGCCAAGATCGGCTCGCGCCTCGAAGGTTTTGCCGATGAGTTCTCCGCCATTCTTTCGCGGCAAATTGACGAGAAGATCGCCCGTCAGGGCTGAAGCGGAGTTTTGCCATGGGCATGTCAACGGGAAATGGATCGGGCAAGGGCAGTCGCCGCCGCAGGGGGCGCGGCTCTGGCGGCGTCATGAGCGAAATCAACGTGACGCCGATGGTCGATGTCATGCTGGTGCTGCTCATCATTTTCATGGTTGCAGCGCCGCTGATGACGGTCGGCGTGCCGATTGACCTGCCGGACACGCAGGCGAAATCGCTCAACACCGATACGCAGCCGATCACCGTTTCGGTCAATCAGGCTGGCGAAATCTTCATTCAGGAGACGCCGATTGCGATTGAGGAAATCGTGCCGAAGCTGCAGGCGATTGCCAAGCAGGGCTACGAAGAGCGCATTTTTGTGCGCGGCGACAAGCTGGCCGACTATGGTACGGTGATGAAGGTCATGGCGCGCATCTCGTCCGCCGGCTTCAAGAACCTTGGCCTTGTCAGCCTGCCGGAGCAGGGTGGCTGACGCCCGATGAAAGGTCCGATCGCCACTTCCGCAATTTTGCACATCATCGTCCTGGTTCTGGGACTGGTGTCGCTGTCCTCGGCAAAAAAGTTCGAGGCCGGAAGTGTGGAGTCGTTCCCTGTCGATATTGTGCCGATTGAAGAGCTGACGCAGATCCAGGAAGGCGTCAAAACTGCGCCGAAAGCGGAGAAATCCGCGCCGGTGCCGGCCAAGAAGCCGAAGACGGTCGAAAACGCAAAGACCACAGGCGACAATGAGACGGATCTGCCCACCCCGCCGAAGCCTGCTGAAAAGCCGAAGCCGGTCGAGACTGCCGAAGCGCCGCCGCCAACGCCCAAGCCGGTGAAAAAGCCTGACGAAGTAAAACCGGAAGAGCCGAAGACGGACCCGGTCGCCGAGGCCATAGCCAAGGAAGCTGCGGCTGCAGAGGCAAAGGCCGCCGAAGAAAAAGCTGCGGCAAAAGCGGACGCCGCAGCAAAGGCCAAGGCGGAAGCGGCCGAAGAGGCTGCGGCAAAACTTGAAGCCGAGGCGCTGATGAAGGCCGAAGCTGACGCAAAGGCGGCGGACGAAGAAAAGCAGGCTGCCGAAAAGGCCGCAAAGGCGAAGGCCGAAAAGGAAGAGGCCAAAAAGGCTGCTGCCGAGGCGGAAGCCAAGGCCGCCGAGGAGGCAAAAACTGCCGCGGAAGCTGAAGCCAAAGCTCAAGCGGCGGCTGACGCCAAGGCCAAAAAGGCAGCGGATGCCAAGGCAAAGAAAGCGGCCGACGCGAAAAAGGCGGCTGAAGCCAAGGCTTCAGAGGAAAAGGAATTCAACCCCGACGAGATCGCTGCGCTCCTCAACAAGGAGAAGGCTTCCGGCGGCGGGGCAAAGCGTTCGACCGACAAGGCGGCGCTTGGCGGCAAGAAAGCGACGGGCGGTTCGAAGCTTTCGGTCAGTGAAATGGATGCGCTGCGCGGCATGATCGAAAAGTGCTGGAACCCGCCGACCGGCATCAATGATGCGGGCTCGATGAAGATCACCATCAAGATGAGCCTCAATCAGGCCGGTGAAGTTGACGGCTCTCCCAAGGTTGTTGCCGGCGGCGGCGGATCGGGAATCGAGCGTGCGGCAGCGGAAGCGGCGCGGCGGGCTGTGCTCAAATGCGCGCCCTATAATTTGCCTGCAGACAAATACGACGCCTGGTCGGAAGTCATTGTGAACTTCGATCCGAGTGAAATGTTCTGAACCTGAATTTGCGTTAGAAAGAGGTCCACGACCGATGAAAAAACTGATCAGAAATCTCGCCCTCGCGGCTTTCACGGCACTTGTGAGCGTCGGCACGATGACAATGCCGGCCAATGCGCTTGTTGAAATCAACATCAACAAGGGCAACGTCGAGCCGCTGCCGATTGCCATCACCGACTTCCTTGCCGGCGGCGAGCTTGGCGCACAGATTTCCTCGATTGTCGCAGCAGATCTCAAGCGTTCCGGCCTGTTTGCGCCGATCGACAAGGGCGCGTTCATCGAAAAGATTTCCAACCCGGATGTGGCTCCGCGCTTCGAGGACTGGAAGGTCATCAACGCGCAGGCGCTGGTGACCGGCCGTGTTTCCCAGGAAGGCGGCAAGCTGAAGGCAGAATTCCGGCTGTGGGATTCCTTCGCTGGCGAGCAGTTGGAAGGCCAGCAACTGGTGGCCGATGCTTCCAACTCGCGCCGCATCGCGCACATGATTGCCGATGCGATTTATGAGCGGCTGACCGGAGAAAAAGGCTATTTCGACACCCGCATCGTGTTCGTTTCGGAGTCTGGCGCCAAGGACAAGCGCATCAAGAAGCTGGCGATTATGGATCAGGACGGCGCGAATGTGCGCACGCTGACTTCCGGCAAGGACCTGGTTCTGACGCCGCGCTTCTCGCCGAACAAGCAGGAAGTGACCTACATGGCATTCGACGGCGACGTGCCGTCGGTCTATCTGCTGCAGTTGGAAACCGGCCAGCGCGAAAAGGTCGGCAACTTCCCCGGCATCACCATCGCACCGCGCTTCTCGCCGGATGGCCAGAAGGTTGTGCTCTCGCTGCTTCAGGACAATGGTTCGGCCAATCTTTACACCATGGATCTGCGCAGCCGTCAGGTCACGCGGCTGACCAACTCATCGGCCATTGACACGTCGGCTTCCTATTCGCCGGACGGTTCGCAGATTGCGTTTGAATCCGACCGCGGCGGCAAGCAGCAGATCTATGTGATGTCGTCTGGCGGCTCGGAGCCAAACCGCATCTCTTTCGGCGATGGTTCCTACTCGACCCCGGTCTGGTCGCCGCGCGGCGATCTGATCGCCTTCACCAAACAGTCGGGTGGCCAGTTCTCCATCGGTGTCATGAAGACGGATGGTTCGGGCGAGCGCATCCTTTCAACCGGCTTCCTGATGGAAGGCCCGACCTGGGCCCCGAATGGCCGTGTGCTGGGTTTCTACAAGACATCGGCAGGCGGCAACCCGGCGCTCTACTCGATTGATCTGACCGGCTACAACGAGCAGCAAATCCCGACCCCGGGCGCTGCGTCGGACCCGGCCTGGTCACCGCTGCTCGATTGAGTGTCAGTCCGTAAATCCGCTTTGATGGCCAACTGGAGCAACTTTCTGCGCTTCCGGTGCCCACGTACCTAAATGTACGCTCCGCTCCGGTTCTCGAAAATCACTCCATTTGACTCATCAAACCGGATTTTGGGTCAGACTCTTATCATTCCGGAAAATGCCGCCATTTGGCCGCATTCAGGTTCCAATGGCCGCATGAACACAGCCATTGTGCCTCTGTAAGACAATTTTAACCGTGTTCGTTGGCTCAGGATTAACCTCGATGTGGTTACTCAATTTTCAACGAAACTGATCAAATGCCAAGGAGTCCCGGCATGAGCCGCTTTGCAACACTTACCCGCAGCCCGATGATGATCGCGCTCGTCGCTGTTCTTGCCGTCACAGGCTGTGCATCCAAGAAGAACAACCTGCCAAACAACGCCGGTGATCTTGGCCTCAATGGCGGCGCTGGCGCTGCCACACCGGGTTCGGCGCAGGATTTCACGGTCAATGTCGGCGACCGCATCTTCTTCGACACCGACTCATCTGTCGTTCGTGCCGATGCGCAGGCGACGCTCGCCCGTCAGGCCCAGTGGCTGCAGCAGTATCCGAACTATCCCATCACCATTGAAGGCCATGCCGACGAGCGCGGCACCCGCGAATACAACATTGCCCTTGGCGCACGCCGTGCAGCTGCCACCCGCGATTATCTGGCTTCCCAGGGTGTTCCGTCCCAGCGCATCAAGACGATTTCGTATGGCAAGGAACGTCCGGTCGCCGTTTGCGATGACATTTCCTGCTGGTCGCAGAATCGGCGGGCTGTCACTGCCCTCGGCGGCGCTGGCTCCTAAGAAATCCGCCCTGGTGGCCAACTAGGGCCATTTTCTGTGCTTCCGGTGCTCATGGACGATAGTCCATTCCGCTCCGGTTCTCGAAAATAGCCCTATTTGACTCACCATGACGAGTTTCTCTTGCTTCACGAAGACAAGAATCAAAAGCGGTCCTTGCGGGCCGCTTTTTGTTTGAGGGTTCAACAAACTTTGGACGAACTTTCAATTCACATGATAGGCAATCAGCCATTCCGGAAGCCGCGGGGGCCAGCCGGGGGACAACAGGAAATTCCATATGCGATTTAAAAATCTTATCGCCGCCGGTCTGTTTCTGATGGGAAGCGCAGCGTCGGTTACTTCAGCACAAGCGCTGGACAATTCCGCGCGTGTGCCGCAGTTCGGCGTTGAAGTTGACGGCGACAGTTTTGTGCCCGTGCCGCAGGCCGATGTGCCAACGGGACGCAACATACTTGTCGCGCAGGATCAGAGCGCCGCACAGCTTCAGGAAACCATCCGCCAGCTCAACGGCAAGGTTGAAGAACTGACGTTCCAGATCCTGCAGATGCAGGAACAGATGCGCAAAATGCAGGAAGACAATGAGTTCCGTTTCCAAGAACTCGAAAAGTCCAAGCAGGGAATGGCAAAGCCATCCGACAGCGGCAACGATGTTGCCGCTGCTCCGGCCCTTGAGCAGCCGGCCGACGACCAGTCGGCCGCAGTCGACAACAATGCTGCAGCACCGGATGTTGCAACTGCGGAGCCGCAGCTGGGCGACCCGGAAAAGCCGCTCGGCTCAATCAAGTTTGACGAGAACGGCAACCCGGTCGGCGGCAGCGTTGAACAGGTCATCGAGGCTGATCCGCAGTCTGCGTCGCTTCCCGTCTCCGATGATCCGGCTGAAGTTTACCGCGTGGCTTATGACCATGTGCTGGCCGGTGAATACAAGGACGCTGAACAGGGCTTTCGCCAGCATATTGAACTGTTTCCTGCCGATGCGCAGACGGCGGATGCGCGCTATTGGCTGGGCGAATCGCTCGCCGCGCAGGGCAAGACCCGTGATGCCGCAGAGGTTTTCCTGAACTCCCAGAAGGATTTTCCGAAGTCGAAAAAGGCGCCCGAAATGCTTTTCAAGCTCGGCGTTGCCCTTGTTGAGCTCGACAACAAGGACGTGGCCTGCGCCACTTTTTCCCAAGTGCAGAAAAAATATCCGACTGCCGGTCAGGCGCTGTTGAAGCGGGTTTCCGAAGAACAATCCAAAGCCGGGTGCTGACCCGCGCATGACGGCTCTTTTGTTACCGCTTGCAGGCAAGCGCCATGTGCTCCTCGCGGTATCCGGCGGCAGCGATTCGACAGCGATGCTGGTTCTTGCCTTCCGTCAGCTCAAATCCCTTTCCAATCCGCCGAAACTGACCGCCATTACGATCGACCATGCACTGCGCGCCGAATCTGCCGCCGAAGCGGAGATGGTTGGCGCTTTGTGCGCGCGCCTTGGCATTGACCACATTGTGCGCAAATGGACCGGCGAGAAGCCCGGCACAGGCATCCAGGACGCCGCCCGCGACGCGCGGCGGGTATTGATTGCCGAGGCTGCCGGACAAATTGGCGCGGACCTTGTTCTCACCGGGCATACGCTCGACGACCAGCGCGAGACCGTGACGATGCGTGCACGGCGCGGCATGGGGCAGGGTCTGGCGGGAATAGCTCCCGCATCCCTTGTTTTCAATGATCTTGGCGATGGACAGCCAGTCTGGTTCGCCCGGCCGCTTTTGCAGCAAACCCGACAGGGATTGCGAAACATTCTGACGGGTGAAGACATCTGCTGGATTGACGACCCATCCAACAATAATTTCGGTTACGAGCGCATTGCCATGCGGCACCGGCTGGCGGAAATGCCGGCGGAAAACCTGGCTGCCATTGACCGTCGGCAGTACGATACCGCGGCACGAAGAATGCTGTTGGTGGCTGAGGCCGCGCCGATGATCCTGACCTTTGCGGCGAACATTCTGCCGGGACTGGTGTTTGTCGATGCAGCGCTTTTCGAACAGCCGCAATCGGCGGCAAAGCTGCTGGCCTTGCGTGCCCTGATGTCGTTCGCTGCCGGTGCGCCCTATCTTGCCGACGAACTTCACGCAAATGTGTTGTTTGAAACTGCGGCCAGGCACGCGGAGCAACACGGTGGCAAATCCGAACGGCTGGGCGCAGGCGGCGTGTTGGCGGACATCCGCGCCAATGGTGTCTATCTTTTGCAGGAGCGGCGGCGCGGTTCGGTCAACACGAAACCTTTTTCCGGCCGCTACCGATTGCTGCGCGAGACGCCTGCAGGTGTTCCGGCCTGCGTAATCGCGGCAAAAAAGCCGTCCGCCCCGGCAAGTCTGGTGCGTCACGCCCAACTTTCCGAACCGGTGTTTGACTGCCCGGACGAGGGCGCAATGAGCGCAGCGGACGCTGTCCGGAAGGGAAGAAGGCTGCGGCTCCTGATCAATCCCTGGCCCGACCTGGTGCCGTCTTTTGATCTTGAACTGGCAAGGAGTCTGGCGCAATTGGCCGGTGCAGGCCCGTTGCCAGACCTGGCGTTGTAAACCGTGATGACGAGAATCGCCGCAGGGAGCGTTCGAAGCCTTGGCAAGTCCTGCGTTCGCACCTATCTTGCACTATGAACGAAGCAGAGCCGCGCGCGTTGCGCCCTGATTGGAAGCTTTTATGAACCCGAATTACCGTAATTTCGCGCTGTGGGCGATCATCGCATTGTTGCTGGTCGCACTTTTCAGCATGTTTCAAAGCCCGTCGCAGCGCGCGGTTTCGGCGGATGTCGAATATTCCAAGTTCCTGTCGGATGTGGATGCCGGGAAAATCAAGAAAGTCGAGTTTCAGGGTGACCGGATCATTGGCACCTATCTCGACAACGGCTCTTCCTTCGCGACCTATTCGCCGGGCGATCCGGATCTGGTCCGGCGGCTTGAATCGAAGAATGTCGTGATTGCCGCGCGCCCTCTGTCCGATGGTTCGACATCGCTGATCGGCATTCTGGTGTCCTGGCTGCCAATGATCATCATTCTGGGCGTCTGGATTTTCTTCATGCGCCAGATGCAAGGCGGCTCACGCGGCGCGATGGGCTTCGGCAAATCCAAGGCCAAGCTTCTGACCGAGGCGCACGGCAAGGTGACGTTTGCCGACGTTGCCGGTGTCGATGAAGCCAAAGTGGACCTTGAGGAAATCGTCGAGTTCCTGCGTGAACCCGGCAAGTTCCAGCGGCTGGGCGGCAAAATTCCGCGTGGCGTGCTGCTCGTCGGACCTCCGGGCACCGGCAAGACGCTGATCGCCCGCGCTGTCGCCGGCGAGGCTGGCGTGCCGTTCTTCACGATTTCTGGCTCCGACTTTGTCGAAATGTTTGTCGGCGTCGGCGCGAGCCGTGTGCGCGACATGTTCGAGCAGGCGAAGAAGAATGCGCCATGTATTATCTTCATCGACGAAATCGATGCGGTTGGACGTCATCGCGGCGCCGGTCTTGGCGGCGGCAATGACGAACGCGAACAGACGCTCAACCAGCTGCTGGTCGAGATGGACGGCTTTGAAGCCAATGAGGGCGTCATCATCATCGCCGCGACCAACCGTCCGGACGTTCTGGACCCTGCGCTGCTGCGTCCGGGCCGTTTCGACCGCCAGGTAGTCGTGCCGAACCCGGACATTGTCGGCCGCGAGAAGATTCTCAAGGTGCATGTCAAGAACGTGCTGACGGCGCCGAACGTTGACCTCAAGACCATTGCCCGCGGCACGCCCGGATTCTCCGGCGCCGACCTGATGAACCTTTGCAATGAAGCCGCGCTTCTGGCCGCCCGCCGCAACAAGCGGCTGGTGACCATGCAGGAGTTCGAGGATGCCAAGGACAAGGTGATGATGGGTGCGGAACGCCGCTCCAGCGCCATGACGCAGGCCGAAAAGGAACTGACCGCCTACCACGAGGCCGGCCATGCGCTGCTGGCGATCACAGTGCCGTCTGCCGATCCGCTGCACAAGGCGACGATCATCCCGCGCGGGCGAGCACTCGGCATGGTCATGCAGTTGCCGGAAGGCGACCGCTATTCGATGAGTTACAAGTTCATGATCTCGCGGCTTGCCATCATGATGGGTGGCCGGGCCGCCGAGGAAATCAAGTTCGGCAAGGAAAATATCACCTCCGGCGCATCCTCGGACATTGAGCAGGCGACGAAGCTTGCCCGCGCGATGATCACGCGCTGGGGCTTCTCCGACAAGCTCGGCCGTGTCGCCTATGGCGAGAATCAGGAAGAGGTGTTCCTCGGCCATTCGGTTGCCCGTACGCAGAATGTTTCGGAAGAAACGGCGCAGATCATCGATGGCGAAGTGCGCCGTCTGGTGGACGATGCCTATTCCGAAGCGATGAAGATCCTGACCAAGAAGAAGAAGGAATGGATCGCCATCGCCGAAGGCCTGCTCGAGTACGAGACGCTTTCGGGTGAGGAGATCAAGGCGTTGATCCTGGGCCAGAAGCCGAGCCGTGACATGGGCGACGACACGCCGTCGCGCGGAACGACGGTGCCCAAGGCTGGCGCTGGCAAGTCCAAGCCACGCAAGGGCGAAGAGCCCGGCATGGAGCCGCAGCCGCAAGGCTGATGATTCGCCGCAACACAGTGTTGAGAAGCCCGCCAATCCGGCGGGTTTTTCGTTATGGATGGTTGAGTGGATGGCATGACCTGTACAACAGGTTGTAGCTTAACCGAATGTTAGCAATTTACGTGGTTTGTTAATGTTTCATTACAGTTTGTGAAGTGCGTGATCTGCAGCTTTTATGGCAAATGCGGTCGGCGCTATTCGGGGTTTGGATGAAAGCATGACCAGAAAATATTTCGGCACGGACGGCATTCGCGGGCGGGCCAACCGTTTTCCGATGACTCCGGACATTGCCATGCGAGTCGGGATGGCGGTCGGTGTCGCCTTCCGCAATGGTGACCATCGCCACCGCGTGGTCATTGGCAAGGATACCCGCCTGTCCGGATACATGATTGAAAATGCGCTTGTGGCCGGTTTCACCGCTGCCGGCATGGATGTGTTTCTGCTCGGTCCGGTGCCGACGCCTGCTGTTGCCATGCTGACGCGCTCGCTGCGCGCGGATGTCGGCGTGATGATTTCGGCCTCGCACAATGCCTATTACGACAATGGCATCAAGCTATTCGGACCGGATGGCTACAAATTATCTGACGATCTGGAGATCCAGATCGAGCGGCTGATTGATCAGGACCTGTCGAAACTGCTGGCGGACAATGGAGAACTTGGCCGCGCCAAGCGCGTTGACGGCATCCATGACCGCTACATCGAATTCGCCAAGCGCACTCTTCCGCGTGACATGTCCCTGTCGGGCCTTCGCATCGCCATCGACTGCGCCAATGGCGCCGCCTACAAGGTGGCGCCCGCCGTGCTTTGGGAACTTGGCGCGGATGTTGTGGTGATCGGTGATGAGCCGAACGGCATCAACATCAATGAAGATTGCGGCTCGACGCATCCGCTGAACCTGCAAAAGAAGGTTCACGAAGTGCGCGCCGACATCGGCATAGCGCTCGACGGCGACGCCGACCGCGTCTTGATTGTCGATGAGTGCGGCACCGTTGTGGATGGCGATCAACTGATGGCGGTCATAGCGGAGGATTGGCAGGAGTCCGGCCGCCTTTCGACTCCGGGCATCGTTGCCACAATCATGTCCAATCTCGGGCTTGAGCGGTTCCTGGGCGATAAGGGGCTTGAGCTTGTACGCACCAAGGTCGGCGACCGGTATGTTGTCGAACACATGCGTGAGCACGGATTCAATGTTGGCGGCGAGCAGTCCGGCCATATCGTCCTGTCTGACTTTTCAACGACCGGAGACGGCCTGATTTCAGCGCTTCAGGTGCTGGCCTGTGTCAAGAAGGCTGGAAAGCCGGTTTCGGAAGTCTGCGCCAAATTCGAAGCCGTGCCGCAATTCCTGAAGAACATCCGTTTCTCGGGCGGAAAGCCGCTTGAGGACAAGAATGTGATCAATGCGATTGACGAGGGCCGCGGCCGTCTCGGAAAATCCGGGCGGGTGGTCATTCGCCCCTCCGGGACCGAGCCGCTGATTCGCGTCATGGCCGAAGGCGATGACAAGGTGCTCGTCGAAGCCGTGGTTGATGACATCATTTCGGTGATCGGCTCCGTGCGGACCGCCGCCTGACAGCACTGAAATCAGACCAGACACAGCCGCGCCGGATCCTGTCCCGCGCGGCTTTTTTTTCAAATTGTCAATATTCGTGGTGAATCAACAGGGTTAAGCGGTGTTTAACCTTTACCCGCCATTATCCGTCTCAACGTAACTCGGCTGCGCGTATGTGTATCATCCGGCTGCCTTCGTTGAGGACATGGATCAATGAAGAAACTCGCTTCCCTCTTGCTGATCGGCGCATCATTCGCCATTTCGGCCAATTCTGCACTTGGCGCCGACATCATCGAGCCACCGGTCGTCATTGAACCGGAGCCGGTCGTGATCGAATCCTCTGGCAGCTGGTACATTCGCGGCGACGTCGACTATCACATGGCAGATATGGACGGTGTCACATATGCTGTTGGCGGCGGCACAGATGAATTCACTTCCGCTGGTCTTGATGACTCCTGGTCGCTCGGCGGCGGTATCGGCTATAACGTCTCGAAACATTTCCGCGTCGACCTGACTGCAGACTACTGGGCCAAGTCCAATTTCCGCGGCTCAACAGACGGCGCTTGCGGCGCTGCAGTGACGTGCGTGTCCACTGACACCTCCGCAATGTCGGCTTGGGTCCTGCTCGCCAACGCTTACGCAGATTTGGGCACGTATGCTGGCTTCACGCCATATGTCGGCGCCGGTATCGGTGTTGCTCATGTCAACTGGGATGACCTGTCAAACACTTCTTGCGATGCGACAAATCCGGCGAACTGCGATGCAACGGTTGTGCATGGCGGCGGCAAGGGCTGGCGTGCTGCAGGCGCGCTCATGGTCGGCGCTTCCTACTGTCTCACAGACAAGGCCGAACTCGACGGCGGCTACCGCTTTACCCGTGTTGGCGGCGGCAACATGTTCGGCAATGCCGTCGGCGGAGGCCCCGGCTACGACAGCGGCTTTAACGTGCACGAAGTGCGCGGCGGCCTGCGCTACTCGTTCGGCGGTTCGAACGCCCGTTGCGCCGTTGCGCCGCAGGTGGTCGAGTATCAACCGGAACCTGCTGTCTACAAGTAATCAGGTCTGACTGTTTCAGAGCCGCCCGGCAGCGATGCCGGGCGGCTTTTTCATTGGCAGAACCGCGGCCTCAAAATGGCCGATATGCTTAACCGCCGTTTAATCTTTATGGTTAATAGTCAGACGCATCGGGTGTTGTGAGTTGCCGCACCCTGGGTAATCGACTGGAGTAAGCCCATGCGCCGTACATCAAGACTAATTGCTTCTTTGACTTCTGCGGCGCTGATGAGCGGCTCGGCCCTCGCAGCCGATCTCGACAACATCATCAATGCGCCACAGGAAGATCCGTATGTTCCGGTCGAAATCGGAACCGGCTGGTACATCCGCGGCGACATTTCCTATGACATGACAACCAGCACCAGCGGCTCCTATCGCACCTATGGCGTGGCCTCTGCCGGCCCCCCGGTCACTTACGCCTATGGCTCGGCAGACTATGACAATTTCGAATACCGTTCTGCCGCCGACTGGAGCATTGGCGCCGGCTATCAATTCAACAGCTATCTGCGCGGCGACGTGACGGTTGGCAGCTGGAGACGAGGCGTCTACGGAACCGACAATGACACCACACCTTGCAGCGATCCGTTGTTGTTCCCGACTGCAGTGGGCTGCCGTTCAGTTGACACGACAACGGTGACAGCATGGGAAACCATGGCAAACGTCTATGCCGATCTTGGCACTTACGTTGGCATCACGCCCTATCTTGGCGGCGGACTTGGTGTGACCAATCTGAAATACAGCGATCTGTCGAATGTCGCCGAATGCTATGACGCAACCAGCGCTGCCATCGCAGGCTGCGGATACAGCGCGACACACACAGGCGAATCGTCGTGGCGCTTTACCTGGGCGCTCATGGCCGGCGCTTCCTATGATATCAGCAAGAATCTGAAGTTTGATCTCGGCTACCGCTATGCCCACGTCTCCGGTGGCGCGATGTTCGGATTTGACGCCGCCACCGCCGCACTCGGCGCGACGGGCACACAGGGTTCCGACAATGGCTTCTCGACCCACCAGATCAAGGCAGGCGTGCGCTACTCCATCTGGTAAAACTCAAATTATCAGCATTTTGCGAAGGCGGGCCATCGGCCCGCCTTTTCGTTTTCTGCGCATAAAATGTCGCAGTTGAACAATGACGCTTGACGGGCAAAACGGCTTTCCATAAAAGCCGACGCGGGCCACCCCTCCCCAACGAGGGGCCACTATCTGGAAGGATAGCCGCAATGACATTACCCAAGCCGGGCAACCGTCCCGCAAATCCCAATTTTTCCTCAGGTCCCTGTGCCAAGCGTCCGAACTGGTCGCTGGATGCGCTCAAGGATGCGCCGCTTGGCCGTTCGCACCGCGCCAAAATCGGCAAGAACAAGCTGAAGCTGGCCATCGACCTCACTCGCGAAGTCCTTCAGGTTCCCGCCGACTGGCGCATCGGCATTGTGCCTGCGTCCGACACCGGCGCTGTCGAGATGGCGCTGTGGTCGCTGCTCGGCGCGCGCGGTGTCGACATGGTTGCCTGGGAATCATTTGGCGAAGGCTGGGTGACCGACGTGGTCAAGCAACTGAAACTCGACAATGTCCGCTCGATCAAGGCGCCCTATGGCGAACTGCCGGATCTGGCTTCGATCAATTTCGACAATGATGTGGTCTTCACCTGGAATGGCACCACATCAGGCGTTCGAATCGCAAGCGCCGATTTCATTCCGGCGGACCGCAAGGGTCTGACCATTTGCGATGCCACTTCGGCAGCTTTTGCGCAGAACCTTGATTTTTCCAAGCTCGATGTCGTGACCTTCTCGTGGCAAAAAGTTCTTGGCGGCGAGGGCGCGCATGGGGTGATCATCCTTTCGCCACGCGCGGTCGAACGGCTTGAAACCTACAAGCCCGCATGGCCGTTGCCGAAGATTTTCCGCCTGACCTCCGGCGGCAGGCTGATCGAAGGCATATTCTCCGGCGAGACCATCAACACGCCGTCGATGCTGTGCGTTGAGGACTATATCGACGCGCTGCAGTGGGCGAAATCGATCGGCGGTCTTGAAGGCCTGATGGCGCGGGCGGATGCCAACGCCGCAGCGCTCAACGGGTTTGTCGATCAGTCCATATGGCTGGCGAACCTTGCCAAGGTTCCCGCGACCCGTTCGAACACATCGGTATGTCTTGTCATCAATGATCCGGACATTCTGGCGCTCGACAAGGACGCACAGGCGAACTTCGCCAAGGCGATTGCTGCACAGCTCGAAAAGGAAGGTGTCGCCTACGACATCGGCTCCTACCGTGATGCCCCGGCGGGCCTTCGCATTTGGTGCGGAGCGACTGTCGAGACGGCTGACGTGAAGGCGTTGACCACATGGCTCGACTTTGCGTTTGCGACGCAGAAATCCGCGCTCAAGGCTGCGGCCTGATCCCATTTACGGGCGGTTTTCGCCGCCCGCTTTCCCCCGTTCAATTCTTTGATGGAGGCCACCATGGCACCCCGCGTTCTCGTATCCGACAAGCTTTCCAAGACCGCCGTCCAGATTTTCAAGGACCGCGGCGTTGAGGTCGATTATCTGCCGGACCTCGGCAAGGACAAGGACAAGCTCCTTGAAATCATCGACCAGTATGACGGACTTGCCATCCGCTCGGCGACCAAGGCGACCGAAAAATTGATCGCGGCCGCGACCAAGCTCAAGGTTATCGGCCGCGCAGGCATCGGCGTTGACAATGTCGATATTCCTGCCGCTTCACGGCGTGGCATCATCGTCATGAATACGCCGTTCGGCAACTCGATCACCACGGCAGAGCATGCGATTGCCATGATGTTCGCCGTCGCCCGCCAGTTGCCGGAGGCCGATGCATCGACCCGCGCGGGCAAGTGGGAGAAGAACCGCTTCATGGGCGTTGAAATCACCGGCAAGACGCTGGGCGTCGTCGGCTGCGGCAACATCGGCTCGATTGTCGCCGCGCGCGGTGTTGGTCTCAAGATGCATGTGCTGGCGTTTGATCCGTTCCTGTCCGAACAGCGGGCGGGCGATCTGGGCGTCGAGAAGGTCGAGCTTGAAGAGCTGTTCGAGCGTTCCGATTTCATCACGCTGCACACGCCGCTGACTGACCGCACCCGCAACATCATCAACGCCGAAGCGATTGCGAAGATGAAGACCGGCGTGCGAATCATCAACTGCGCGCGCGGCGGGCTGATCGACGAGACGGCGCTTTTGGCGGCGCTGCAGTCCGGCAAGGTGGCCGGCGCGGGGCTTGATGTGTTCGAGACAGAACCGGCGACCGATTCGCCGCTGTTCAAGCTCGACAATGTCGTCTGCACGCCGCACCTTGGCGCATCGACCTCGGAAGCGCAGGAGAATGTGGCGCTGCAGGTGGCCGAGCAGATGTCGGACTATCTGGTCAAAGGCGCGGTTTCCAACGCCATCAACATGCCGTCGATTACGGCCGAAGAAGCGCCGCGGCTGAAGCCGTATGTGAAGCTGGCCGAGTGCCTTGGCGCCTTTGTCGGGCAGGTGACCGAGGAGCCGATCCAGGAAGTTGAAATCCTGTTCGACGGCTCGACCGCATCGATGAACACCAAGGCACTGATTTCGGCGA
Source organism: Rhizobiaceae bacterium (assembly GCA_041751995.1). Classification (GTDB taxonomy): domain Bacteria; phylum Pseudomonadota; class Alphaproteobacteria; order Rhizobiales; family Rhizobiaceae; genus JANMEX01. The sequence goes on from JBGSHY010000076.1 coordinate 18,750, forward strand.
CGCTGGCAGGGCTGATCCGCCCGCAGGTGGCCGACGTCAACATGGTTTCAGCGCCAATCATGGCCAAGGAACGCGGCATCATGCTGTCTGAAATCAAGCGCGACAAGTCTGGCATGTTTGACGGGTACATCAAGCTGACGGTCAAGACCGCCTCACAGACACGTTCGATTGCCGGCACGTGTTTTTCGGACGGCAAGCCGCGCTTCATCCAGATCAAGGGCATCAATCTAGACGCCGAAGTCGGTAGGTACATGCTTTATACGACGAATGCAGACGCGCCGGGCATCATCGGCCTGCTCGGCACCCTCTGCGGCAAGCACGAGGTCAACATCGCAAACTTCCAGCTCGGCCGAAACCGCCCGGGCGGCGATGCGATTGCGCTGTTGTATCTCGACAAGCCATTCCCGCAGGGTGCGTTGGCAGAGATTCGCGCCAATCCGAAGTTCCAGTCGGCGAAGCGGTTGGAGTTTGATGTCGCCGAAGCTTGAGGAAAATCCGCTCCGGCGGGCTGCAAATGGCGTTCTTCTGCGTTCCGGTGCTCACGTACTTGATGTACGCTGCGCTCCGGTACTCGAAGACCACCATTTTCGCCGCGCCGGAACGAATTTTTGCGGCAGAGCGGATTCTAAAAGCGAAAGTGAGGCGCGGGAAACTGCGCCTTTCATTTTTACGAGAGTGCGGTAAAATTACTGCAAGGAGATGCCTATGAAGATCGTGGTTCGAGCGTTCTGGGATGATGAATCTTTGGTTTGGGTTGCGGTTGCTGATGGAGACCTTGGACTGGTAACCGAAGCCGGGACCATAGAAGAATTATCTCGGAAGTTGCCGGGTTTGGCTGCTGATTTGCTTGACGGTGACTATGTCGGGCCTATTGATATTGAGCTGCTGACGACCACGGCATTGGCTGCGGCCGAATAATCAAAAATGGCATTTTTGCAGAAACGATCTGTTAATACTATATTTAGTGTTTGAATGCAGTTTTCTGATAGTTAATTTTCAGTAAACAGGCATCCGTCTATGGCTAATTTCTACCGAGATTTGACAAGAATCCTGATCGAAAATGGGTATACCCATTTTCGTGCGGGAAAAGGCGATCATGAAATTTGGCTAAACAAGGAAACTCGCAGGAAACTAACGGTCGATGCCGGTATAACCTCACGACACACGGCCAATGAGATTTTAAAGAAGGCCGGTCTGCCAAAGGCATTCTGATTTTGCTTCTTCACCACCCCATCCGTCAGAGCCGCTGACACAGCCGGGGCAAGCGACGGGTCTCTCCTGCCTTAGGCCCCCGCAAAGGGGAAGCCTTGCCCCCCCTCAAATCACCAGCTCCACCACAAACGGCCCATCCCGCTTGAATGACTGCCGCATCAAATCCGTGCAGGCTTCCAGCGTGGTCGCCTTGGCTGCTTCCACGCCCATGCCGTTCGCAAGCTTCACCCAGTCCAAGTCCGGCCTGCCGAGGTCAAGCATGTCCATCGCCGACTGTCCGGGCGTGGCGCCGACGCCGGCGTATTCGCCGAGCAGGATCTGATATTTCCGGTTGGCCAGGATCACCGTGGTGACGGGCAGGTTTTCGCGCGCCTGCGTCCACAGGGCTTGCAGCGTGTACATGCCGGAGCCGTCGGCTTGCGGGCAGATGACGCGGCGGCCTTTGCCGGCGACGGCGGCGCC
>JBGSHY010000077.1:0-14115 GCA_041751995.1 Rhizobiaceae bacterium
CGGACCGGCTCGGCCTGTGCAGCCGGACGGAACAGACCGCTGGCCGGGCGGAATTCCGGTTCGGCAGTGCGGGTTACGGCCGCCATTTCGGTTTCGGCCATGCGGATGACGTCGGCAATCGAATCAACGGATGCCGACTCTGCGGCAACCGGTGCTGCTTCCGCGGTTTCAACCGGACGGGCGGCCAAGCGCTGGATCTGCGCAGCCGGAGCCTGACGGACAACCGGACGGGCCGCCTGGCGGAACTCGACAGGCGCTGCGCCGATATCGGCCAGGTTCTTGTCAATACCGGTAGCCACAACCGAAACGCGGATGATGCCTTCAAGGCTCTCGTCGAATGTCGCGCCGAGAATGATGTTGGCTTCCTGGTCCACTTCTTCGCGGATGCGGGTCGCGGCTTCATCAACCTCGAACAGCGTCATGTCGCGGCCGCCGGTGATTGAGATCAAGAGGCCCTTGGCGCCCTTCATCGACGATTCGTCGAGCAGCGGGTTGGCAATCGCCGCTTCGGCAGCTGCCATTGCACGGCCTTCGCCGGATGCTTCGCCGGTGCCCATCATCGCCTTGCCCATGTCGCGCATCACGGAGCGCACGTCGGCGAAGTCGAGATTGATCAGGCCTTCCTTGACCATCAGGTCGGTAATGCAGGCAACACCCGAGTAGAGCACCTGATCGGCCATCGCGAAGGCGTCGGCGAAGGTGGTCTTGTCATTGGCGATGCGGAACAGGTTCTGGTTCGGAATGACGATCAGCGTGTCGACATTCTTCTGCAGCTCTTCAATGCCCATGTCCGCAGTCTTCATGCGGCGCTGGCCTTCGAAGTGGAATGGCTTGGTCACAACGCCGACTGTCAGGATGCCGCGTTCGCGGGCAGCGCGGGCCACAACCGGAGCAGCGCCCGTGCCGGTGCCGCCGCCCATGCCGGCGGTGACGAAGCACATGTGCGTGCCCTGCAGATGGTCGAGAATTTCGTCAATGCACTCTTCAGCGGCAGCACGTCCGACTTCCGGCTGCGAACCGGCGCCAAGACCTTCGGTGACCGCCACGCCGAGCTGCACGATGCGCTCACAGCGCGACATGGTCAGCGCCTGTGCGTCCGTATTGGCCACGACGAAATCAACACCCTTGAGACCGGCATTGATCATGTTGTTGACCGCATTTCCGCCGCCACCACCAACACCGAACACGGTGATCCGGGGCTTCAGCTCGGTGATGTCCGGCTTCTTGAGATTGATCGTCATGACCTGATACCTTTCGCTACTGCACCGTTACGCCGCCGCCGGTGCCTGTTTGGGTTGCCCCGTTTCGTCAAAAACTGTCCTTCAGCCACTGCCCCACACGGGCAAACCGGCCACCGGTTCCTGTCATGCGCCAATTCGAGCCGAAGCCCGTTGACGCCTGTTCCAATTCCGCAACTTGCGGATAAATCAAAAGACCTGCACTCGCCGCAAAAGCCGGACCCTTTGCCGCTTCCGGCAGCCCGGACACGCCGAGCGGACGCCCGACGCGCACATTGCGTCCGAGAATGCGCCGCGCGGCTTCTGGCAGTCCTTGCATCTGGCTTGCGCCGCCGGTCAAAACCACGCGCTTGCCCACCACATTGCCAAAGCCCGACTGATTGATCCTGTCGCGCAGCAATTCGAGCGTTTCTTCAACCCGCGCCTTGATGATGCGCGTCATCACGGCGCGCGGAATCTGATGTGCGTCCTCGTCCGGATCACCCGAGATCGACCGCACCGAGATCATTTCATGCTCGTCGGCCGCGCTCACCAGCACCGTGCCGTACCGCGCCTTCAGCGCTTCCGCTTCTTCAAGCCGGGTCGAAAGGCCCCGCGCCAGATCCATTGTCACATGGTTGCCGCCGATGGCGATCGCGTCAGCGTGGATGCAGCGCCCCTCGGCGAAAATGCCGATCGACGTCGTGCCGCCGCCAAGATCGATGCAGGCTGCGCCCAGTTCCGCTTCGTCATCCACCAGAACCGAAAGCCCGCTGGCGTATGGCGTCGCCACCATCGATTCGATGCTCAGATGCGCGCGGTTGACGCACAGTTCGAGATTGCGCAGCGGCGCGGCGTCTGCCGTGATGACGTGCACATCAAGACCGAGCTGGCCGCCTTCCATGCCGCGCGGGTCGCGAATGCCGCGCTCTGCGTCGAGCGAATAGGAAACCGGAAGCACATGCAGCACCTTGCGCTCGACAGCCTGCGCCCGCTTGGTCGCAGCGCTCATCACGCGGCCGATGTGGCTGTCGTCCACCGGGCGGTTGCCAAGCGTAACAGTCGCGGAAATCGTCGAACCCTTGATGCGGCCCGAAGACACATTGGTGATGATCGATTCAACCGTCATCCCGGCCATGCGTTCTGCCGCGTCCACCGCTTGGCGGATCGCAGCTTCAGCATTGTCGAGTTCAACAATCACGCCGGATTTCACACCGCGCGAACGCTGGTGGCCGATGCCCAGCACTTCGATCTTGTGGGTGCGGCCCGGAAGCTGCGCGCTTTCCTCGCGCGGCGTCAGCCGGGCGATCATGCACGAAATCTTGGTCGAGCCGACGTCAAGCACGGTGACAATGCCGGAGCGCTTGCCAATCTTGCCGCCAAAACCTGTGCGTCCGCCAAGAAGCGTCATGTGTGTTTCTCTGCTTTCTTGGCTGCGTCTGCTTGTTTCTTCAGTTCCGCTTCGCGGACCGACATGCCGCTTGCTGTCAACCGCACGACCACGCGGTCAGGCACACGAAGATCGACCAGTTCGATGTCTTTGGACAAAAGCCCGGTCGCGCTGTCCATTTGCGCCAGTTCCTTCAGCGCCTGCGCCGGATCGCCTTCCGGCAGTTGGATCGTCACGCCATTGTCGAGGCGGATGTCCCAGCGCCGGCCGGCAATCAGCATCTGCGCCTTCACGCGCGATTTCAGCTCCGGAATCGCCGCAACCGCTGGCACCAGAAACCTGGCTTCGCGTTCCGCGCCGTCGCCGGTGACCAGCGGCAGGCCTGCATAATTCTGGTGGGCAAACGGCACGATGACATGCCCGTCTTCCTCGATCAGCGCCAGTTCTTCGTCATGCTGCCAGATTGCGAACGGCTTGCGCTCGGTGATCTTCACCGAAAGGCCGCCTGGATAAAGCTTGCTCACTTCCGCCGTCGCGACCCATGGCAGCGCCACCAGTCTTGCCCGTGCGGCATCGGTGCTGAAACCGATCAAAGAGGAATTGCCATTGAGACCGAGGACGCCAAGCACGTCGATTTCCGATGTCTCCTTGCGCCCGGAAATATTCACTTCATTGATGCCAAAGCCGACATGCGCAGTTGCCGACTGCAGCAGCGTGTTGGACTGGCCGCCAAGCATTGCGCCATAAACGCCGGTCGAGAGCAGAAAGAGGAATGCCGAAAGCGTGCCGGTGTGACGGGCGAATGTGACCTGGCCGGAAGCCAGACGCGCCAGCGAACGGACAGGCCTGCGCAGGAATTTGGGCAAGGTGCGGTCGCCAGACATTCCGGCATCTGCCGCAGCCTGTCTTCCGTTCGACCCTTTGCCCGCTAGCGCAAACAAGACGCGTCCTCCACCATCCAACTCAAGAGCTCACCGAACGTATGTCCGGCAGCTGCCGCAATTTCCGGCACCAATGATGTGGGAGTCATCCCCGGCTGCGTGTTCACTTCCAGCCAGATAATTTCGCCATCTTCGGAGAAACGATCATCATACCGGAAGTCCGAACGGCTTACGCCGCGACAGCCCATGGCTTGGTGCGCCTTGAGTGACATCATTTGTATTTTTTGGTAAATTTTTGGTGAAAGATTTGCAGGGCATTCGTGTTTTGATCCCCCAGCAACGTATTTAGAATCATAATCATAGAAGGAATGGCCCTGCGGGATGATTTCCGTCACGCCGAGCGCCACATCGCCCATCACGGCGCAGGTGAACTCCCGCCCGTAGATGAATCGCTCCACCATGACGGTGTCGCCATACTTCCATTCCTTCGACCCGATCACCTGCGGCGGATGCGCCTGATCCTCCTTGACGATCACCACCCCGAAGCTTGATCCCTCGCTGACCGGCTTGACCACATAGGGCGTTTTCATCGGATGCTCATTGCCGATGGCGAACCGGCTCATCACCTTGGATTCCGCCACCGGAATATGCGCCAGCTTGGCAATCTTCTTGGCCATCTCCTTGTTCATCGACAGCGCCGACGACATCACGCCGGAGTGCGTGTAGGGAATGCCGAGATATTCAAGAATGCCTTGAATGGTGCCGTCTTCGCCAAATGGCCCGTGCAGCGCGTTGAAGGCGACGTCCGGCTTCAGCTCCGTCAGCACCGTCGCCACGTCGCGCCCGACATCCACCCGCGTGACCTTGTATCCTTCAGCCTCCAGCGCATCGGCACAGGCATTGCCCGATGAAAGGCTGACAGGCCGCTCCGACGAAAACCCGCCCATGAGCACGGCCACATGTTTTTTTGACATCCGATAGTCCCCTCTGAAACGCCAAAACAGGATTGAGTCCGAGTCCGCCCCGGCTCCTGCCGTGGTGAAAACCGACTCAATTTACGATTACACGCCTGAATGTGAGAGAATCAGAGGTTTAACGCGGGTGCAAGGTCCGAAGATTCGCCCGGATTCACTTTTTTTGTCAGAGGATCAGTTTGACTTCGCCTGAGCGGCAAGCAGTTCTTCCAGCCTGGGCCGGATGGCTTCGAATATCTTCTTAGCGCCGGCATCCACCACATGATTGGAATCCCAGAAAAGCAACCTGCCGCCGTCCCAAGGCTTGCAGGAAACAGCGTCGCAAAACACATCACTGATCGGGACATAGGCAGCAAGCGGCAAACCGGAAATGCCCGGGACGACAAGCGCCGTTGCCGCAGCCTCCCGCTTTGCATAGTCCGGGCGGCTTGCCGCGCAGGCGTCCCGGCTTTGGCCTTTCCGGTCAGCAGTGACGATGCATTCAAGCGCAGGCTGCGGGAAAACAGGAACAGGCCCGACAAACAGCACCGCAGTGCCGCGCTCATTCAGCGATTCTGCCAGCTTTCCCATATCTTCAGGATTTTGGCCGCGGCTCTCGTCAAACAGCGTTACGATGATTGCAGCCTTGGGAGCATCTGCCGCCGCAAGCACAGACTCGAACGCACCTAACAGATTGGCGCAGCGATGGCTTCGGTTTGCAGCGCGCGCTTGCGGTGTAAACCATGCCGGATTGCATCCGCCCCGCGCGATCGCCACCAGCCGCACACCGGTTTTTTCCAACTCCTCTTCAAACACGGATGCAACCGCACCGGCATGCGAATCCCCGAACAGCAGGACATAGTTTCCTTTCAGGCACGCCGGGTCGATGCTGTCTCCGGTCACCACCTGGCAGCCATTGCGGAGCGGTTTGGTGACGGTGAAGCCATAGGTGCGCTCCAGCCAGGACATGTTGCGAAGGTACCCGATACCCGTGACGCCGCCGCAGACCGCAGCCACGGTGAAAGCTGCGCCAACCCCTGCCAGGAATATCTTTCTGTCGCCGACGTTGGCAGCACGGCGATGACGCCATCGTTTCACCGGCAGCTCGACGAATTTGTACGACAGTTCCGCCATGAGATAGCCGAGCACGCCGGCGAAAATCACGCCGCGCCAGCTTTCCGGAGCAATTCCCGCAAGGCCCGCCAAGGACAGCAGCGGCCAGTGCCACAAATACCAGGAATAGGAGACGAGCCCGATCCGGACGGGAACCCGATGCGAAAGCGCGGCGGCGGCAAGGCTTCGCGGATCAGCCGTCATTCCGGCCAGGACCAGCACTGCGCCAAGCACCGGTATGGCCGCCCGCCAGCCGGGAAATGTATCGGTCCCGCTCAAGCCAAAGAAGCTGAAGGCAATCAGGGCAATACCGATCAGCGCCAGCGCTCCTGCCAAGCGCCCACTGGCCTTGCTTTTCAGATAGGCGGCAAGCGGCAACACGAACCCGCCGGCGATGAATTCCCAGGCGCGCAAATGCGTCAGATAAAATGCGGGATTGCGTTCACCTGTTTCGGTGAGGATGACGCAACCGGCGAACGACACCAGTCCCGCAGCGCCTGCAATCCAAGCCGTACGCGCCCCGAAATGCCGCCCGCCCAGCCGGTAGAGCAGCACCAGCGCCAACGGAATGATCAGATAGAACTGCTCCTCGACCGCCAGCGTCCAGGTATGGATCAGCGGCTTTTGGCCAGCTGCCGGGTCGAAATAGCCTTGCTCTATGAAAAACAGGATGTTGGTGGCCATCAGCGGGGCCAGAACTGACGCTTTGGCCTGCATTTCGTATGCTTTGGGCACGACCAGCAAAAGCGGTGCGATCAGCGCCACAACAACCAGCATCAGGAAATAGGGCGGCAGGATGCGCATCGTGCGCCGTGCATAAAAGCCGAAAATGGTGAAACGCCCGGCTTCAAGCCCGGCCATGATCTGGCCAATGATCAGAAACCCGGAAATGACGAAGAACACGTCAACGCCGGTAAAGCCCCCGGAAACCGCAGAAATGCCGGCATGAAACGCGACAACGCCAAGAATCGATATAGCCCGCAGCCCGTCCACCCACGGCATGTAGCCTGGGACAATTCCCGCGCCGGATTGATCTGTTGTCCGCAGGCCCACTATCTGCGGCCCGTCAAAGCAGCTGGCCCAAAAACTCCTGCACCGCATGGCCTGGCCGGAATGCGCCAATCCGCTTGATTTCCCACTCAAGCCGGATCCCCGAAGTCTCCAGCACCCGTGCCCGCACGGTTTCGCCCAGATACTCAAGGTCATAGCCGTGCGCGGTGCCGGTGTTGATCATGAAATTGCAGTGCATCGGTGACATTTGCGCCCCGCCGACCATCAGCCCGCGACAGCCGGCCTTGTCGATCAGCTTCCAGGCCGAGTTTTCCGGCGGGTTCTTGAACGTCGAGCCGCCGGTCTTCTCGCGGATCGGCTGAACCGTCTCACGATGGGTCTGCACCTCGTCCATTCTGGCGCGGATTTCGGCCTTGTCCGCCGGGAAGCCTTCAAACAGCGCCGAGGTGAAGATCAAATCCCTTGGCGCGGACGAATTCCGGTAAGCATAGCCCATGTCGGCATTGCTCATCACATGCAGATTGCCCTTGCGGTCGATTGCCCGAACCTCAACAACCCGCTCGCGCGTTTCAACGCCGTTCGCGCCAGCGTTCATCCGAAGCGCCCCGCCGATGCCGCCGGGAATGCCGTGGTAAAAATGAAACCCGCCAAGCCCAAGCTCGAGCGCCAGCGCCGCGACGCGCTTGTCCGGAGTCATCGCGCCGGCGCGGATCGTCGTGTCGCCCGCCTGCACCGCCTCGCCAAAACCCTTGACCGACAGCCGCACGACAAAGCCCGCAATCCCGCCATCGCGCACCAGAAGGTTCGAGCCTATGCCGACTGGCATCACCGGAAATTCTTCCGGCACATTGGCCAGAAACTGCGCCAGATCCTCTTCGTCCGCCGGCTGGAACATCACTTCGGCCAGACCGCCTGCGCGGAACCACGTCACCTTGTCCATCTCGGCATTCGGCGTCAAACGACCGCGCAAGCCTTCCAGCCGCGTGCCGAGTTTCCTGATCAATGCTTCACCGTCCATGAGGAGGACTTTCTGTTCTTTATGCGCTTAAGGCGTTCAGCTCTTTCGGCAGGGCATACGCCCACTGCGTGATATTCCCGGCCCCGAGGCAGATCACATAATCGCCCGGCTTGGCAAGCGAGCGGATCAGCCCGGCCAGTTCAGGCGCGCCGTTGATGTGCCGCGCGTCTCGGTGCCCGCCCGAGCGGATGAGATCAACCAGCGTTTCCGAATTCACTCCGGCAATCGGCTCTTCACCTGCCGCATAGACCGGAGCCATGATCACCGTATCTGCATCGTTGAAGCACGCCGCGAAATCATCAAACAGGCTTGCCAGCCGTGTGAAGCGGTGCGGCTGCACCACGGCGATCACCCTGCCCTTGGCCGAATCCCGCGCCGCCTTCAACACCGCTTTGATCTCGACCGGATGGTGCCCATAGTCATCGAAAATCTCGACGCCATTCCACGAACCTGTATGGGTAAAACGCCGCTTGACGCCGCCAAAGCCGATGAGGCCTTTCTTGATCGCCTCGCCATCAATGCCAAGCTCATGCGCCACCGAAATCGCCGCCGTCGCATTCGACACATTGTGCCGTCCCGGCATCGGCAGGCGAAGACCGGTCAGTTCGGTCAATTTGCCAGTCTTGCGGTCGCGGATCGTCACGTCAAAGTTCGTGCCGGGTCCATCCACCACGCAATTGTGAAACCGCACGTCCGCCTGAGGGTTTTCGCCATAGGTAATGACCCGCCGGTCCTCGATGCGGCTGACCAGCGCCTGCACTTCCGGATGATCAAGGCACATCACGCCAAAGCCGTAGAACGGCACATTCTCGACAAACTGCCGGAAGGCCTCGCGCACCTTGTCGAACGTGCCGTAATGATCAAGATGTTCCGGATCAATGTTGGTGATCACCGCCACATCGGCCGGCAGTTTCAGGAATGTGCCGTCACTCTCGTCCGCTTCCACCACCATCCAGTCGCCGCCGCCCATCCGGGCATTGGTGCCATAGGCGTTGATGATGCCGCCGTTGATCACCGTCGGGTCGAGCCCGCCCGCGTCCAGCAACGCCGCGACCATGGAGGTTGTCGTCGTCTTGCCATGCGTGCCGCCAATCGCCACCGCCTGTCGGAAGCGCATCAGTTCGGCCAGCATCTCCGCCCGGCGCACGATCGGCAGCTGCCGCTCCCGGGCCGCCATCAGTTCCGGATTGCCTTTCTTGATCGCAGTGGAAACCACAACGACGTCCGCCGCGCCAAGGTTCGCCGCCGTATGTCCGACAAAGCATTCGATGCCATTGTCACGCAATCGTTGGCAGTTGGCGCTGTCAGCCTGGTCTGACCCCTGCACCTTGAAGCCGAGATTATGCAGCACCTCGGCAATGCCGCTCATGCCGATGCCGCCGATGCCGATAAAATGCACCAGCCCGATATTGGGCGCCATTTTCATGCGCGAAGTCCTTTTTTGAAGTCGGAAACCGATTTGCCGGAGGCAATAGCCTCTGTCAGGTCCGCAAGCAACAGCGTTGCGTTCGGAAGCCCCGTTGCCCGGGCCGCTGCTGCCATCTGCTCGGCATGATCGGGATGTGCAGCAAGCCCTGCTATGATATTCGCAATTTGGTGAGGACCTAGCTCGGCCTGCTTCTCCACCATCGCACCGCCTTCGGCAAGCAGCGCGGCGGCATTTGCCGCCTGGTCATGGTCAAGCGCGAAGGGATATGGAACCAGCAGTGACGGCCGGCCGATCACCGTAAGTTCCGAAACCGTCGAAGCCCCCGCCCGTGCAATCACGAATTGCGCGTCAGCAATCCGCCGCGCCATGTCGCCGAAAAACGGCGCCACTTCCGCCTTCACGCCAAGTTTCGCATAGGCCGCCTTGACCGCCGCTTCATCTTCGGGCCGCGCCTGCTGCGTCAGCACCAGCCGGTGCCGCAAGCCCTCCGGCAAAAGCGCGACGGCTTCAGGGATGGACTGGCTGAAATACTGCGCACCCTGACTGCCGCCAAACACCAGAAGATTGAACACACCCGCGTCCGGCGCGCGGTAAGCGGTTTTTGCTGCTTCCAGCACTTGCGGCCGCACCGGATTTCCAGTCAACAGCGTCCTTTCAGGAAAGGTCGCACCGGCCTCCGGCAAAAAGCCTCCCGCGATTGCATTCACTCTCGCGGACAGCACATCATTCGCCCGGCCCATCACTGCATTTTGCTCATGGATTAGTGTCGGCACACCTGCCCGCATTGCAGCATAAACTGGCGGCAATGTCGGATAGCCTCCAAACCCTACAACAATCGACGGCTTCAGCCTGCGGATCAGGCTCCGCGCCACGCGGTACCCTGAGTAAAGTTTTAAGCTCGCCATTAACAGCGCAATCGGGTTCTTAGAAACAATCGTCGCCGACGGCACCACATGGATGGCATTGGCGGGAAACTTGCCGGCAAACCGTTCGGCCCGCTCGTCCGTGGCCAGATGCACGGACCAGCCGCGCGCCTTCAGTTCATGCGCCAGCGATTCCGCCGGAAACACATGCCCGCCTGTGCCGCCTGCGCAGAGGATCGCGACCTTGTTCAATGTCATTCCGCCGGAACCAGCATCGGCGTGGTTCGCCTCGGCTGGACCGCAACGCTGGAGCGCGGCTTGGTGCGCGTCAACGCCAGCACAAACCCCATCGAAATCGCCATCGCCACCAGCGACGAGCCGCCATAGGAGATGAACGGCAGTGTCATGCCCTTGGCTGGCAAAAGCTGCAGGTTGACGCCAATGTTGATGATCGACTGGAAGCCGAAGCTGACCACCAGTCCGGCCACTGCAAGCCGGGTGAACTCGTCCCGCTCGCGCAGCGCAAACCGCAAGCCGCGCATGACAATGAAGCCAAACAGCAGCGCAATCACCAGACAAAACAGAATGCCAAATTCTTCCGCCGCCACCGAGAAAATATAGTCGGTGTGACTGTCCGGTAGGATGCGCTTGACGGAGCCTTCGCCCGGGCCCTGTCCGAACCAGCCGCCGCGGATAATGGCCTCGCGGCCGGTATCGATCTGGAATGTGTCGCCCTCGCCGGTCAGAAACTTGTCGATGCGCGCGGCAACGTGCGGGAAGAATGTGTAAGCGCCAAAGGCTCCTGACGCGACCACGCCGAGCATCAAAATGATCCAGAGCCACGGCATGCCCGCCATGAAAAACATCGTGCCCCAGGTCGCTGTCACCAGCATTGTCTGGCCAAGGTCCGGTTGGGCCACCAGCAGCGCCATCACGATGCCGAACAGGATTGTCGCCATCAGATTGCCGGGAATCTCGGGATGGCGCGCCCGCTCTGCAAACAGCCAGGCGCTGATGACCACGAATGCCGGCTTCATGAACTCCGATGGCTGCAATGTCATGCCTGCAACCTGCAGCCAGCGGTGCGAGCCCTTGACTTCAATGCCGATGAACAACACTGCAATCATTGCCAAAACCGAAAACGCAAGCTGCGCCAACGCCAGTCGGCGCACTTGCCGGTCGTCCAGAAATGACACCGCGATCATTGCAATGAAGGCAGGGATCATGAACAGCGCCTGCCGCTCGACAAAGTGATAAGGCTGCAGACCGATACGCTCTGCCACTGCAGGGCTTGCTGCAAAAGACAGGATGACCCCGAGCCCCATCAGGCCGAGAAATCCGCCGAGGAAATAAAGATCAATCGTCCACCACCATTTGGCGACACTTGAACGGTCCGCGCGTGAAATCATCAGATTGATCCCCCCATGGGCTTGATGCCGGGAATGGCCATCACGGCATTGCGAAAGGCGTCGCCGCGTTTTTCAAAATTCTTGAACTGGTCGAATGAAGCACAGGCAGGCGACAGCAGAACCACCGGCTCGCCGGCCCCGTCATGCGCAGCATCGTGCGCGGCATGTTCAACCGCCAATGCCAGTGTGCCGGAAATCTCGAACGGCGCTTTGGTGCCGATCGTCGCTGCAAACTGCGGCGCCGCCTCGCCGATCAGGTAGGCTTTGGCAAGGCGTGGAAAATAATCCGTCAGCGCGTCAATCCCGCCCTCTTTCGCCAAACCGCCGGCAATCCAGTAAATGCGCGGAAAGCTCGACAGCGCCGGCGCTGCGGCTTCCGCGTTGGTCGCCTTCGAGTCATTGACGAACAGCACTTTTCCAAGCCGCCCGACCTGCTCCATCCGGTGCGCAAGCCCCGGGAAGGATTTGAACCCGGTATTGATTTCCGCATCGCTCAGACCGACAACCCGCAGCGCCGCAAATGCCGCCAGCGCATTTTGCGCATTGTGCTGCCCGCGCAGCGAACCGATGCCTTCCAGATCGGCAACAACACGCGCGTCGCCACCGGCCCGTTCGACCAGCAATGAACCGTCGGCAAACAATCCGGCATCCAGCGATTTCTCTTTGGATATCCGGACCACAGTATGACCTGCGGTCTCCAGCCGGTCAGAAATCGCGACGCAGTAAGCATCATCCTGCCCGATGATCGCCGTCCCGCTCTTGGCAACCAACTGTTCCTTGATCGCCGCATAGCGCTCAATGTCGCCGTGCCGGTCGAGATGGTCGGGCGTCACGTTCAAAAGGATGCCGGCAGTCGGATGGATCGAAGGCGCAAGGTCGATCTGGTAGGAAGAGCACTCGACCACATAAAACTTAGTCGCAGCCGGCGTATCCAGCGTCATCACCGCCGTGCCGATGTTGCCGCCAAGCTGCGTGTCGCGTCCGGCCGATTTCAGCACATGGGCAATCAGCGCCGTCGTCGTCGATTTGCCATTGGTCCCGGTAATCGCAATGAAGGGCGCATCCGGTGCGTGACTTGCCCGCTCGCGCGCAAACAGTTCGACATCGCCGATGATCTCGACCTTGGCCGCATGCGCCAGATCCACTGTCCAGTGCGGCTTCGGATGCGTCAGCGGTACGCCGGGCGACAGCACAAACGTGTCAAAGCCGGACCAATCGGCCTTGGCAAGATCGCCTGTCCCAATGCCGCGTTCCTTGGCCTTCTCGACGCTCGCCGGATTGTCATCCCACGCCACAACATGCGCACCGCCGGCCTTCAGGGCTTCGGCAGTCGCAAGGCCGGAGCCGCCGAGGCCAAACAGGGCGACGCGCTTGCCTTTGAATGTTGTGGCCGGGATCATGCTTGGCCTTACCGCAGCTTGAGGGTGGACAGGGCAAACAGCGCCAGGATCACCGAAATGATCCAGAACCGCACCACAACCTGGCTTTCGGTCCAGCCCAGTTTTTCAAAGTGATGATGGATCGGCGCCATCAGGAACACCCGCTTGCCGGTCATCTTGAACCAGCCGACCTGGATGATCACCGACATTGCTTCCATGACAAACAGGCCGCCGACGATGCCCATGACGATCTCGTGCTTGGTTGCAACAGCAACAGTCCCGATCAATCCGCCAAGCGCCAGCGAGCCGGTATCGCCCATGAAAATGGCGGCGGGCGGCGCGTTGAACCACAGGAAGCCGAGCCCCGCCCCGATCACCGCACCGAGCATCACTGCCAGCTCGCCCGTGCCCAGCACAAAGTGAATCTGCAAATAGTTGGCAAACACCGCGTTTCCGGAAAGATAGGCGATCACACCGAATGTTGCCGCCGCGATCATCACCGGCACGATCGCCAGACCGTCAAGACCGTCAGTCAAATTCACCGCATTGCCCGCGCCGACAATCACAAACGCACCGAAGGGAATGAAGAACCAGCCAAGATCAAGCAGGAAGTTCTTCAGGAACGGAAACGTCAGCGAGGTCGAGAATGGCGCTGCCCCGATCCGGCTGATGGCAAAAACGGCGACCGCCGCAATCACGATTTCCAGCGCAAGCCGCGCCTTGCCTGAAAAACCCTTGTGCGACTGTTTGGTCACCTTGAGATAGTCATCATAAAAACCGATGGCGCCAAAGCCGATGGTCACCAGCATAACCACAATCACATAGCCGCTGCGCACGTCGGCCCAGACCAGCGTCGACGTCACAATGGCTGCAAGGATCATCAGCCCGCCCATCGTCGGCGTGCCGGCCTTCTTGAAGTGTGTCTGCGGCCCGTCGGCGCGGATCGGCTGGCCCTTGCCCTGCTTGACACGCAGCTTGTCAATGATCGGCTGACCGAAGATGAACACGATCATGGCCGCTGTGATCAGCGCGCCGCCGGTGCGGAACGAGATGTAGCGGAACACGTTGAACACGGAGACCGCGTCTGAAATTTCGGCCAGATAAGCCAGCATGGATAGTCCCCTCGTCTGCCCCTCAGGCCGGTTCCTGCGCCGGAACAACCGGCGGAAATTGTTTCAGCAAATGCTCGACCAGCTTTGAAAAGCCGATCCCGTTGGAAGATTTGACCACGACGACGTCGCCCGGGCGGATTGACGCCGCGACGACGGACTTGAGTTCGTCAACGCCTTGCCGATACTCGCGCTCGGTTTCAACCGGCAGCGCCTCAGCCAGCGCCTTCATTTCCGGACCGGCGAGAAACACCTTGTCCATGTTGGAGGACACCACCGGCTTGGCCAGTTCCTCATGCAGCTTCTTGGAATGCTTGCCGAGTTCCAGCATGTCGCCGAGCAC
>JBGSHY010000078.1:0-25309 GCA_041751995.1 Rhizobiaceae bacterium
CTGGCGCAGAGCCTGCCGGAACCGCTGCGGGCGCCGGGCGGGTTTCCACACCTGCCTTGCCGCCGCCATCACTGCCTCTTTTGCCAAACATCTTTTCACCCGGTACTTTTCATAAGTGCGTTTCGATTACGCTTTTTTGGAGCGCAGCTTCGCGAGAATGGATTGAAGCCCTGGCTTCTTCTTTTGTTTGACTTCAGAGCGGCCGGTCACAACATGCGCGATGTCATTGATCAGCTTGACGATAGCGTGGTTTGCGTCAGATTCCGAAAGCATGCGGCCGTTGTTGGCAGCATTGCCAAACAGCTGCGGATCGAATGGAATGATTGCCACCGGTTCGAGGCCGAGCGGATCACAAAAGTCAGCCGCCGAGATTTCGGGACGCTTTGGTATGCCCACCTGATTGAGGATGAGCCGCGGTGAAAAATCGTTCGGCCGCAGTTTGCGGACCATGTCGATGATGTTCTTGGTGTTGCGAAGGTTGGCGAGTTCCGGCGTCGCAACAATGACGATCTCATCGGCGCGCGACAGGGTGGTGCGCATCCAGCCATTCCAGCCATGCGGCATGTCGAGAACGACAGTCGGTGCGCTGCGCTGGGCAATCTCGATGATTTGGGTAAATGCATCGGCATCAAAGTCATAGATGCGATCCAGCGTCGAGGGCGCGGCCAACAGCGACAAACGCTCCGAACATTGCGCCAGCAAACGGTCGAGATAGACCTCGTCGATCCGTTCCGGCGAGAACACGGCTTCGGCCATGCCTTGCGCCGGATCCTGGTCGAAGTTGATGTTCGCCGTGCCGAACGGCAAATCCATGTCCGCGATCACGACTTCGTTCTTGAACAGGTTGGAGATGGTCCAGGCAAGATTGTGTGCGATTGTCGAAGAGCCGACACCGCCTTTGGCCCCCAGCACGGCGATAGATTTGCCGATCGGCGCTGAATCCGGCGTCACAAATATGCCGGAGATCACGGCCACCACATCGGCAAGCGAGACAGGCGCAACCATATATTCGGAGATGCCGGCGCGGACGAGATCCCGGTACAGCGTCACGTCATTGTAGTGACCGATCACGACCACTTTGGTCGTCGGATCGCAAACTTCGGCAAGGCCGGACAGCTCGGACATGATTGACCGCGGCTCGGCCGAGGTCTCGACGATGATCAGGTTTGGCGTCGGGTTTGTGTGATAATATTCGACAGCGCTTGCGACGCCGCCACGCTCGACGCGCATGTGGGCCCGGGCAAGACGCCGGTCCGCCATGACGCGCTCCATCGGCTTGGCAACGGAATCCGTTTCGCAGAACGCCTGGATGGAAATCCGCGGCACAGGCCGCAATTCCTGCATGGCGGCAATTTCGGCTTCGTTTGCCGGTTCAAACTCCGGTTCGCGGTCCAAGGCCAGATTGTTCATGGTGTTCACCTTTACGACCTATCAATAATCGACTTCGCTGGTGCCGGAAGAAGGCGGAGCTTGGTACTTCTTGATCACTTCGCCGCGCTTGGCGGCATCAACCTGAGACATGGCACGCGGACCAAGCAGATCAGCCGGGTTGGCAATCATTGCCGCCAGATTGTTCTGATAGGAGCAGCCAAAATCGGCGTAGTGCTTGTTCTCGGTGTCCTTGCCCAGATCATCCGGCCATTTGCCACAAGGGGTCGTGGATGCGGACAGGGCGCGGTAGGATATGCGAACCGGATTGGCGCCATCGGAAGTGGGCGGAGCGTAGCTCGTCGTGATGATGTATCCTGACGGAACGCCGCCTTTGCGCAGCGCGGAAACGATGTCACCATGGACCCGCTTCGCTGCGGCAGAATTGGTTCCGCCTTGCGGCAGCATGATCTGGACCGGCCCGGAGCCGTTTGAAATATATTGCGCCACGAAGCCCTGAATGACGGACTTTTGCGCCAGTGAAATGTGCTTGTCGCCTGCGCCAACCAGCACATCAAGGTGCTCATCCTGCTCGGCAAGCGAGATCGGGTGATTGGTGCGGTAATCGTCCGGTATTGAACCGACTTCAATGTGATGGCGATTCTGGAAGTAGCCGCAACCCGGCAGGAACAGCATCGCAGATGCCATGATCGCAAGGCTGACCATATTGGAAGTGGAGCCGGAGGCAACGGCGGGCGCGCTGGCCTGGGCGTTGGACTGATTCATCTTTACGCGAGACATCTGGTCTTCTCCGGTCACTTGTAAATGAAGCCGACGACGCCGTGGTAGCGCCCGTTCGGGAGTTTTGTCTGGGTTGTGCCATAGACCCGGTTGACGCGGCCAAGCAGATAGCCGGCTCCGTCAGAGGCAACATTGAAGTTGTCATCCGGCTTGGCGAGCTTGTTGCGGGCGACCGGGCGAACAAGGTAGGGCGTGACGATAATCACGAGTTCCGTTTCGTTGCGGACAAAGTCGCGGCTGCGGAACAGCGATCCGAGAATCGGGATGTTCTTGGCGCCGGGATAGCCGCCGATCACCTGCCTCACATCATCACGGACCAGACCGGCAATCATCATCGAACCACCGGAAGGAAGTTCGATCGTGGTGTCAGCCAAGCGCTTGCGGATGGATATCAGGCCCGTGCCTGCCATCTGAACCGAGCCTTCATTGGTGGGCTCGGAAACTGCCGTGCGGACCTTCAGGCTGATTCTGCCCGGTGACAACACGACCGGCGTGAATTCGAGGCCGATACCGTAATCGATCTTCTGGATTTCATAGGTCTGGACCGGCTCGCCCGTGGTTGAATCAATCGTGCGCGAGGCCATTGTCACCAGGTTGAACTCTCCGCCAACCTTGAACGTCGCCTTTTCACCCGAAACTGCGGTCAATGTGGGCTCGGAGAGCGTCTTCATGACGCCTGACTGTTCCATCGCGTTCAGGTATGTCCGGAGGCTGAAGCTGCCGAGGCTGCCCGACAGGACAGCATCCGAAGCATCGGCGAGGGTTTTGCCAAGTCCAGGCGTCGTGCCCGTGTAACCGGAGAATGCAATGCCGTTTGAACCGGAGCCCTGCGCAAGCACATTCATGCCCAATTGCTTCATCACGTTGCGGCTGATTTCCGCCACTGTGACTTTCAGCGTCACCTGATCGTCGCCCAATATCTTGAGCAGGTTGACGATCTTAGAGGTGCGGCGGTCTTCCTGATCGCCGCCAATGACGATCGAGCCATTGCCGGCCGACGCCGCGCCGGTGTTGAATGCGCCTGTGGTTGCTTCACCGCCGGTGACAAAGATTTCTGCCAGCGCGACAGCGCGGGCCGCATCCTGCGGCGTCTGCACGGTGCCGGTCAAAACCACGTTGTCGTTGATGATTTCGGCGGTAATGTCCGAATCTTCAATGAAGCGGGCGAGATAGGCGTCAAGGCCCGCGACATCGCGTTCGATGGTCAGATCGATCGAGGCGATCTGTTCTCCATTCGGGCCAAAGACAAAAATGTTGGTGTTGCCGACCTGCTTGCCGAAAATATAAATGCGGCGCGCCGTGCGCGACACGGCGTCTGCAACGCCGGGATTGGCGACGAGGATGTCGTAAGCGTCTTTCGGCAGGTCGATCACGACCGACTTGTTCAAGCCAAGCTTGACGTTCTGCGCCTTGGAGCCGATCTGCTTGACGGCGCCAGCTGCATTGGCAGCGCCAATCGATGTCAGGCTGGTGGAAGCGGCCAAGGCCAATGGCGTCAGAACCGAAAGGGCGATCAGACCGCTGAAGCGGAATTTGCCCGCGACCTGGCGAATGGTTTTGCTACGGGTCACGTTCATTTTACTGCTCCGGTCTCAGATCCGATTACTGTAATTTCGCCTGACTTGATCATCTTGACGGTGCCGCTCTTGCCGCGGCCGTTGACCAGATATTCTGACCCCGGGGTCGCCGCCTCGCGGGCATCGGCCGTCGAACGCAAGGCAAGGGCAAGGCGATCAGCCATCTGCTGCGCGACGGTCACGATTTCTGACTGGCTGGGAGTCAATTCCAGCGTTGCCGTCTGACCGACCTTGACCTTTCGGCCTTCTTCGTCTTCGCGAATGGTTTGGTCGATTGCCAGCACGCGAATGTTCGACAAGATGGTTTCTGTCACAAACGATTCGCCGCCGGAGATGTTGGTTGCGCGGCGAGTCATGATGACGTCGACATAGTCGTTCGGCAGAATGAAGCCGCCAGCCGATGTGTCGGCCGTAATCTCAACTGCAATGGCCCTTTTGCCGGACGGCAGGATCGACGACATCAGGCTCTGGTCCTTGCCGACGAGCTTTGCGTCGCGGATCGGTTCGCCCGGGAATATGATGACGCGGGCGACGGACCCCTTGAGGTCTTCCATCGCCGAAGGCTTCGCCGACTGGGTGATGAACCCTTCGGTGATTGCCCCCTTTGGCCATTCCTGCCAGCGCAACTGTGCATCGAGCACACCGCCGACCGGGATTTCCTCGTTTGCGACAAGGACCTGATCAATTTCAATCTGGGGCGCAGCCGGGGCAGACTCCGATTGAATGATCTGTTGCTGCGGCTGCATGTTCATGGCCAGATATCCGGCGCCGCCAGCTGCCGCCAATGCCACACCCAAAACCACCAAACGCGTCGATTTCATTGCCCAACCTCAAGAACGAGGGATTTTCACTCGTCCCCTACCATCGGCGGCAATCGTGTAATTATGGTTAATGAACCGATAGGATTTGTGATTAATTTTAGGTAAGTTTTATCGGCAAAGTGCGCTCGCTCTGCTGACGAAAACCTGAAATGCAGAAGGCCGGTCTGTTGGACCGGCCTTTGATTCAATTGGCTAAAGTGAGACTTTGTTCAGCCGCCGGCCATTTGGCCGACTGCCCAAAGCATCAACGGAGTGTCCGGATAGAGCAGCAGACCAGCTGTTCCCAAGGCGATCCCGTAGGGAATTTTTTCTTTGGGATCGGCAATGCGGCGAAGGAATTCAACCTGCCCGGCGATGACTGTCACGTTTGAGCGGCGGAAGTTCAAAATTGCCAGTGTCAGGACGCCGCCCAGCGCGGAAGCGACCAGCAAATAGGACAAGAGGTCCAGATTGAAGCCAAACCACAGAGCGGTCGATGCCATCAGCTTGGCATCTCCGCCGCCCATCACGCCGAGGGCAAAGAAGGCAAAGCAGGCAGCCAGCACCACGGCCAAGGCGAGGAGATGATTTCCGATCATCGCGACCGGCATTCCGGTCAATGGCGCCAGAACCAGGAACGATCCGACCAGCAGCAGCGATACGCGATTGGCGATGGTCATGGACATCATGTCCGACACCGCCGCATTGGCCATCGCGAAGGGGAAAATAACCAAAATCGCTGCTACGAGCATGGAGGGACTCCTTTAATGGGGGAAGTCTAGCTGATTGGCCTTAAACCTTGGTGAAAGTCCTGACGCCTTACGGAAAAAGCCGCCCGCCATTTCTGGTGGACGGCTCTTTTGCCTTTTCAGGCGGTAAGGACAGCGCCGATTATTTGGCGGCAGCAACCTTGCCCTGAATGTAGGTGAACTTGTCGTTGATCGCAGTGCCGAGAGCGCCGGCGCCAGCAATGATGGCAACTGCGATGAGGGCAGCAATGAGACCGTATTCGATGGCGGTGGCGCCGGATTCGTCCTTGACGAAACGTGCAACAAGCTTGGACATGTGAAAACTCCTAATCCACGTGGTTACTCTGTCAGCATTCCCGTCAGCTGTTCTTCACTGATCGGATATCGCCAAACTAACCGACACCTCTTGCCACCGGTTTAAGGAACAGGGTTTCCCAGATGTTACTTTCTTCAAGGCATTCCGACACACAATGCAATACGCCTTCGGCTCAAACATGAAAGCCGCCCGCCATTTCTGGCGGACGGCTCTTTTGCCTTTTCAGGCGGTAAGGACTGCGCCGATTACTTGGCAGCAGCAACCTTGCCCTGGATGTAAACGAACTTGTCGTTGATCGCGGTGCCGAGAGCGCCGGCGCCAGCAATGATGGCAACAGCAATGAGGGCAGCAATGAGACCGTATTCGATGGCGGTGGCGCCGGATTCGTCCTTGACGAAACGTGCAACAAGCTTGGACATGTGAAAACTCCTAATCCACGTGGTTACTTTGACAGCATTCCCGTCAGCCGTTTTGTTCGCTGATCGGTTGAGCACAATCTATCCCGCCGATATTTCCACCCGCTTAAGGAACAGGGTTTCCCGGATATTATATTTTCAGGTGCATTCTAATCATTCAATTCCAGGCCCCAAACATGAGAAAAGCCGCCCGCCATTTCTGGCGGACGGCTCTTTTGCCTTTTCAGGCGGTAAGGACTGCGCCGATTACTTGGCAGCAGCAACCTTGCCCTGAATGTAGGTGAACTTGTCATTCAGTGCGGTGCCGAGAGCGCCGGCGCCAGCAATGATGGCAACAGCGATGAGGGCAGCAATGAGACCGTATTCGATTGCGGTGGCGCCGGATTCGTCCTTGACGAAACGTGCAACAAGCTTGGACATGTGAAAACTCCTAATCCACGTGGTTACTCTGACAGCATTCCCGTCAGCTGTTATTCGCTGATCGGATGAGGCGACCATACCCAGACCCGGTTGCAATTTTGCTAACCGGCACGGTTTCAAATCGGTAAATCAGTTTTTTGGAAACAGCGGCCGAACAGGCCGATTGCGTTTCATTTTTCGACAAGGAGCGGCCAGTCCAAGACGCCGTATAGTATAAAGCGTTCGATACAGGCTTTCGCTGCTTTGCCATTAAGCGTTCCTTCACCATTCCGGTTCATTTTCCAGAAAGGCTGTTTGTCTTCGGAGAGTTTCATGACCGGTTCAATTGTTTTGCGTGCCCTCACATCGGCATGCGTCATTGCGGTGATCGGCGCCTCGCCGGTTCTGGCGGAAACCGGCGGCATTGCCGTGACCATGAACCAGGCGAAGATCGTCAAACTGTCCCGCGACGCCGACACGATCGTGTTGGGTAACCCGCTGATCGCGGACGCTGCCGTCAAGGATCCGCGCACAATTGTCATTACCGGCAAGGGATTTGGCGTGACGAATTTCGTGGTGCTCGATACCAAGGGCAACGCCATTGTTGACGAACAGGTTGTCGTTTCCCGCAGCGTTGCCGAAACGGTGCGTATCTACCGCGGTGCGAAGGTCCAGACGCTGTCGTGCACCCCCTTCTGCGAAAGCGCCTACAAAACCGACGCGGAAATCAAGGCCGAAGAAGAGACCGCGGCTGCCAACAACTGAGCCGGACACATCCTTGCCATCGCCGAACCGGTTAAATCTTCCTGAATACCCGGCCGCAAATACAACGGTTTGATCGAACCGGATCGAAACTGACATCCGCTATACGTGTTGCACATTCCGGGTTGATGGAGATTGCAACATGTTGGACGGGGAAGTTGGCAAAGCCACGCTGGGAGCCAAGCTCGGGCGCCGTTTTCTAAAAAGATTCATCAAGGACAAGCGCGGCAGCGTGGCCATTGAGTTTTCAATGTTGGCCCTTCCGTTTTCCGCGCTGGTGCTCGCAATTCTTGAAAGCGGACTTTCCTTCACGGCGCATCAGGTGATGGCCAATGCTGCCGAAGACCTTGCCCGCGATCTGCGCACCGGTGTCCTGAAAAAAGCTGACGCGACACCGGCGGCGGTGCGCGCCCGGATCTGCAACGACATGAAAGTGCTTGTGTCGGCGAGCTGCCCCGGCCTTTACATCGACCTCAAGTCCTATGCCACATATGGAGCCGTCCCGACGACCATTCCCTATGCGGCGGGCGATCTGAACATTTCCGGATTTACAATTGCGCCTGGCGATCCGGATACGATCAACCAGATCCGCGTCTTCTACAAATGGCCGATCTACACGAATTTCATCGCCAAAAAACTGGCCGACCTGCCGGATGGAAAAACGCTGCTGTTCTCCACATTGACATGGCGGAACGAGTTTTTCCCGACATGAGCGGCACATTGGAATTCTTTGGCGAAAGCACCGGAGTCATAAAATGATCAGTTCAATCAACAATGGCCTCGCCCGCATCCGCAATGGCGTACGGCGGCTGGCAGGGGACAGCAAGGGCGCGGCAGCGGTCGAATTTGCGCTGATCGCACCGCTTCTGATCACCCTGTATCTTGGAACGCAGGAAATCTCCCTGGCGCTCAACATCAACAAGAAGGTTGGCCGCGCGGCGTCCGCCGTCGGTGACTTGATCGCACAGGAAGATACCGAAATCGCGGTCGCCGACTTGAAAGACATCATGAAGGTCGGCACGGCAACCTTGCAGCCCTATTCCCTCACCCTTCCGGAAGTCTGGGTGACCGGTATCCAAATCTCCACCGCCGGAGCGGCAACGGTTGCCTGGTCTCAGAAACTGGTGAACAACACGTCCTACTCGATCCCTTACGGCGCAGGATCCACGGTCGCAGTGCCGGTCAAGCTCAAGGTGAATGACACTTTTCTGGTGAAAGTGGAAACGAAGCTGAAATACCGGCCGATCACCTCCTGGTCGATCACCAGCAACAAGACCTCCACCGGCTATGCCTACATCGACATGGCGGAGGTTTACTACCTGCGCCCGCGCAATTCCAACGCGCTCACCTGTGTTGGCTGCTGACGCGCCAATCTGATCCGCATGAGCGCCAGTCACATTCCTGCGGGAAAGTGACCGGCCTCAACTTCTTTGGATATTGCTGTCAGATTCGCACCTGAACCGGGTCAGGGCTTTGGCGTGCCGGACATTGCCGCCAAGGCTCTTGTTGCCTCAAGAGCAAGCCCGTAGGCACCCTGATTGATCCCGGTGAAAGCCGCTGCGCCTTCCGGCAACAACAGATCATTCAAATCCGGGTTGGTTGATCCAAGTTCCAGAAGCATTTTGGAAAGTACGGTCTTTGCCTCAGGCGCGAGGTTCTTGCGTACCGCATGCGGACCATATGGCACAGGTTCCGATAGCCACAGCGCCTTTGCCTTGCGCCCGGTTTTTGCAATTGCCGCGGACAAACCCGGGCTCCCGCCAGGTGTCTGCGCGAGATTGAGTCTGGATGGCACGGCGACGAAAAAGCCATCCAGCGACCCTTCGCCAAATCTGGCCATGACAGCATTCATGTCTTCTTCAACCCGAAGCCATGTTTCAGCGCCAGTTAGACGCACTCCACCCGACTGAAACGCAGCAAGCGCAACACCCATGGTGGAAAGCGAACTCCTGCCCGGCATGCCGATGCCTTTTGATGCCACAAGACCCGACATGGACAAGCCAGTGTCGGCAATGAGCGCGTCCCGCACACCGGCAGAACCGTCCGCCCCCACCGGGGCCGCCAAGGGTTCGACACATTCGCAAGCCAAAGATGCGGTGGCAAAAGCCTGGGCCGTATAAACAGCATATTCAATACGAGAGCTGGCATGGGCATCTATCAGAGACGGGAAATCCCTTGCCTGGAAAATTTCCACCGGCATGCCCAATGCGCTGGCATAGGCGGCACGGATTTTGTCGAGATCCGAAGGCGAATATTGGCGGCCTTCCGTTTCGATCAAGCCGATGCGGAATGTGCCGAGTTCCTTGCGCCAGTCCGCCTGCGCTGCTGTGGCGGTCATCAAACCCGCGATCAGGCCAACCGATAGATTACGGATCAAATGCAAAATCAAAACTCCTGTGCAACCGTTTTTTGTTTGAGCACAATTGGACAGACCCCGCCAAGCACCTTATCACTCATACAAAGGATCAATCATGGCGCGCGCATTTTTGTTCGTACTCGACTCGTTCGGCATCGGCGGAGCACCCGATGCGAAAGCCTATGGCGATACCGGTTCCAACACTTTGGGGCATATCGCTGAAGCCTGCCTTGCCGGCAAAGGCGACAAGGAAGGCTTGCGAAACGGCCCGCTAAGTCTGCCAAATCTGGAGCGGATTGGACTTGGTGAGGCAGCGAGGCTGGCTTGCGGCACCCTTCCCGCCGGGTTTGGCGGCACCATTCCTTCCGGTTACTATGGCGCCGCCAGCGAAACCTCCAAGGGCAAAGACACACCTTCGGGTCATTGGGAGATCGCCGGCGTGCCGGTGACATTTGACTGGGGCTATTTTCCGAATACGATTCCGACCTTTCCGGAAGCACTCATCAAAGTCATTGTCGATGAAAGCGGCATTCCGGGAATACTTGGTGATTGCCACGCATCCGGAACCGAGATCATCGAGCGTTATGGCGAAGACCATATCGCCAGCGGCAAACCGATTTTTTACACCTCGAGTGATTCCGTGCTGCAAATTGCGGCGCACGAAACCACCTTCGGTTTGGAGCGGCTTTATGCCCTTTGCGAAATCGCCCGCAAGCACGTGGACGCCTACAATATCGGCCGGGTGATTGCGCGGCCCTTTGTTGGAACCGGCAAGGCAGATTTCGAACGGACCGGCAATCGGCGCGACTATTCGGTCCTGCCGCCGGAACCCACACTTCTCGACCGCCTGAAGGCAGCCGGGCGTCAGGTGATTGCCATTGGCAAGATTGGCGACATTTATGCCCATCAGGGCGTCACCGATGTGCGCAAGGCCAACGGCAACATGGCGCTGTTCGAAAAGACGCTTGTGGCCATGGACGACGCCAAGGACGGCGATCTGGTGTTCACCAACTTTGTCGACTTCGACATGTTGTTCGGCCACCGGCGCGATGTGCCGGGCTACGCGCATGCGCTGGAACAGTTTGACGCGCGGCTGCCGGAAGCCATCGCCAAGATGCGTTCGGGAGACATCATGGTGTTGACTGCTGACCACGGCTGCGACCCGACGTGGCGGGGCTCAGATCATACACGCGAGCGCGTGCCCGTGATCATGACCGGGCCCGACCTCAAACCCGGCTCGTTCGGCGTCCGCCCGACCTTTGCCGATATCGGCGAAAGCATCGCCGCGCATCTTGGCCTTGAGGCAGGACCGCACGGCACATCCTTCTTGCCGGCCCATGCCTGAACTTCCCGAGGTCGAGACGGTCAGGCGCGGTTTGCAGCCGGTCATGGAAGGTGCGCGGATCGTTTCACTCGAGTTACGCCGCGCGGACCTGCGCTTTCCATTTCCAACGGATTTTGCGGCGCTTCTGAACGGGCGGACCATCACTGAACTCTCGCGACGCGCGAAATATCTGCTCCTTCATCTCGATGACGACAAAGTGGTCATTTCACATCTGGGCATGAGCGGTTCGTTCCGTATCGAGAGACAGGACGAAGGCGGTACACCGGGTGTATTTCACCATGACCGTTCAAAGCTTGCAGCCCATGATCATGTGGTGTTTCGGCTGGAGGCGCCTGATGGTGCCCTGTCAGAGGTGATCTACAATGATCCGCGGCGCTTTGGCTTCATGCTGCTCGCCAATGGTACGGCGCTTGGTACCCACCCCTCGCTGTCCGGGCTTGGACTGGAACCGCTCGGCAATGAACTCTCGGGCGCTTTTTTGCAGGCCTTGTTTGAGGGCAAGTCAACGTCCTTGAAGGCTGCGCTACTGGATCAAAGGCTGATTGCCGGGCTCGGCAACATATACGTCTGCGAGGCGCTGTGGCGGGCGCAACTGTCTCCTCATGCACCGGCGGGTTCGCTATCCAGCAGGCCCAAACAGGCGGATGCGCTGGCTGTGGCGATCAGAGAGGTTTTGACAGAAGCCATCGAAGCGGGAGGCTCAAGTCTGCGCGACCACCGGCAGGCGGACGGGACGCTTGGCTATTTCCAGCACCGGTTCGCCGTCTATGACCGCGAAGGGCATCCCTGCCCGCGCTTTTCCTGTTCAGGGGTAATTGATCGGATTGTCCAATCCGGACGCTCGACTTTTCATTGCCAAACCTGCCAGAACAAGACGCAAGCAAAAGCCGCAGGCAAGCGTGTTGTCACACTGCGCTGAATCTTTCTGAAGGGCGTGGATTTTGCTGCCTGAACATGTTGACGCCCGCAGCAAGCTCAACTATAAGCCCGTTCACGTCAGGCGGCCCGTTGGCCGCCCCATTATTTTCGCCCTGACGCCGGAATGGCAAAGGGATCAGCAAGAGAGGCATCCATGGCCAACACCTCCTCGGCCAAGAAGGCGACCCGCAAGATCGCTGCACGTACCGAAATGAACAAGGCACGCCGCTCGCGTGTGCGCACATTTGTCCGCAAGGTCGAAGAAGCCATTCTGACCGGAGACAAGGAAGTTGCCTTGGCAGCGTTCCTGGCGGCAGAGCCTGAGTTGATGCGTGCGACCTCCAAGGGAGTCATTCACCAGAACACGGCCTCCCGCAAAGTCTCCCGTCTTTCCAAGCGAGTCGCCGCCGTCGGCGCCTGATACTCAAGCCAAATTCTTGTTTGAAAACCCGGTCTTTGGCCGGGTTTTTGCTTTTTGGAACTCTAAAACTGGTGACGCGTTTGTCGGTTTGTGGATCTTCCGCTGCGTCATAAATATCCCGCTGCCAATCTTTGGACAAATAAGTGTTGCCGTAAATAACCCTATTATTTCAATGGCTTACAGAAGGTTGTCCACAGGGCGTCCCCAACTGTTAAGGGTTATGTGCGGGGCAAACATGTCAAGGCGAAAAATTAAAATTTTTTTTTAGCCGGTGCAGTTTGTTGCAACACAACTGTCCATTCCAGAAAACGCTTTGAATCACCGATACTTAAAAAATTAACCTTGTTTTCAAGAGGCGGGGCGAGCCATTTGGCCGCGCCCAATTCGTTAAAAAAGGGTAACCGAGGGCTTGCGGGACCCACTCCGTTTTTTGTAGTTTCCAACCATCGAAAGGGGCAAGACATGAGCCCTAAAACAATCCGAAACCGGTAACGGTCGAGTGCGAAAGCAATTTTGCACGGGGAATTTGTTTGTCCTTTTTGAGGGGGTCTGACAGTTCAGCGTGAACATAATCATCCGGACAGTGCCTGTCCGGTGACGGTTTCGTATGTCCAACGTCAGGCTTTCAAGTGCAGTGCGTATGCAGATTGATATTGGTTCTCAATATCGAACAGCAGTCTGTGGCGGTTAAATTGAAAGGGCGGCATTCTGCGGGAATGGCGCTTAGGGGAAGCCTGAATGAACAAGCCAGAGGTCTTTGTTGCGTTTGATCGTGTGCAAAGCCAGCTGAAAGCACGTCTCGGCGTGGAGGTCTATTCCTCCTGGTTCGGACGCCTTAAAATGGTCGAAGCATCCAAGAGCATTGTCAGGATGTCGGTGCCAACGCCATTTCTGCGCGCCTGGATCAGCAATCACTATATGGACCTCATCGCCGAACTCTGGCGCGCTGAACTCCCCGATGTTCTCAAGGTCGAAATCGTTGTCCGCAGCGCCACTCGTGCAGGTTCGGAGAGCGTCATTGCCGAAGCAGACGCGCAAAAGGCCGCTTCCAAGCCTGCAGTCCAGCCATTGGCGGCAAAAGACCGCCCGCGGCAGATCATGCAGGGCAAGGATGACACGTTGCGTGATCCAGCAGTCGGATCGGCGCTTGATCCGCGCTACACATTCGCCAATTTCGTTGAAGGCAGCGCCAACCGCGTTGCCCATGCCGCCGCCCGCACCGTAGCCGAATCCGGCACGGGCGCTGTCCGCTTCAACCCGCTGTTCATTCATGCATCGGTCGGCCTTGGCAAAACCCATCTTCTGCAAGCCATTGCCACGGAAGCCGTGCAGCGCAATCCGAAAGCGCGCGTGGTCTATCTGACGGCGGAATATTTCATGTGGCGCTTTGCCACCGCCATCCGCGACAACAGCGCGCTTTCATTCAAGGAACAGCTGCGCGACATTGACCTTCTGATCATCGACGACATGCAATTCCTGCAGGGCAAGTCGATCCAGAACGAGTTCTGCCACCTTCTCAACATGCTGATCGACAGCGCCCGTCAGGTCGTGGTTGCCGCTGACCGCCCGCCGGCAGAGCTGGAATCGCTGGATGCCCGCGTCCGCTCGCGCCTTCAGGGCGGCGTGGCACTGGAAGTTGCCGCGCCGGACCATGCCATGCGGCTTGAAATTCTCAAGCGCCGTCTGGAAGCTGCGCGTCAGGAAGATCCCTCGCTCAACATTCCGGAAAACATTCTCGAACATGTCGCCAAGACCGTAACCGGTTCTGGCCGCGATCTTGAGGGCGCACTCAACCAGCTCTTGTTCCGCCAGACGTTTGAACCGGACATGACGGTCGAGCGGGTCGAGGAGTATCTCGGTCACCTCATCCGCAACGGCGACCCGAAGCGGGTGCGCGTTGAAGACATCCAGCGTGTTGTCGCCCGCCACTACAATGTGCCGCGTTCCGACCTTCTGTCGAACCGCCGCACCCGGATCATCGTCAAACCGCGTCAGGTCGCGATGTATCTGGCCAAGATGATGACGCCGCGTTCGCTGCCTGAAATCGGTCGCCGGTTTGGCGGCCGGGATCACACAACCGTTCTTCATGCGGTGCGGAAAATTGAAGGCCAGATGGGCGGCGACACCAAGCTCGCGCAGGAAATGGAGCTGTTGAAGCGGCTCATACAGGAACATATGTAAGAGACAGCATTCAGGCGGGGTTTTCCCCGCCTTTTGCATTTCCAAGAGCCAATGCGGCAAGGCAAGCCTTGCCTTTTCTGTGGAATCCCGGTCATTTAGCGGCTTCAAACAGTTTCAGCCTCAATGGGCTGGCGCAGCCGCGCCCTGCCCGTTCCAAACGACAGCCGAAAGTCCGCCATGCGTGTCACCATCGAGCGTGCCAATCTTCTGAAGTCCCTCAACCACGTCCACCGCGTCGTCGAGCGCCGCAACACGATCCCGATCCTTTCGAACGTACTGATCCGGGCCGAAGGCGCAAATCTTGAGATGAAGGCAACCGACCTTGATCTCGAAATCAACGAGGCGACGGCAGCGATGGTCGAACAGGCCGGGGCGACGACTGTTCCGGCGCATCTGCTTTACGAAATCGTCCGCAAGCTGCCGGAAGGCGGCGAAGTGATGCTCGCGACCAATCCGGACGGCACGTCGATGACGGTCATTTCCGGCCGGTCGAATTTCCGCCTGCAGTGCCTGCCGCAGTCGGATTTCCCGGAACTCACCGCCGGAACCTTCAGCCATACGTTCCGGCTGAACTCAACGGCGATCAAGGGCCTGATCGACAAGACCCAGTTTGCCATCTCCAACGAAGAGACGCGCTACTATCTCAACGGCATTTACCTGCACACGATCGAAAGCGGCGGCGATTTGAAGCTGCGCGCGGTGGCAACCGATGGCCACCGTCTCGCCCGTGCCGAAGTCGGCGCGCCTTCGGGTTCTGAAGGCATGCCGGGCATCATCATCCCGCGCAAGACGGTCGCCGAACTGCAGAAGCTTGGTGATGATCCGGACATGATCATGACAGTGGAACTGTCGGATTCAAAAATCCGCTTCACAATCGGCTCAGTGGTTTTGACGTCCAAGTTGATTGACGGCACGTTCCCTGACTATCAGCGGGTCATTCCTTCGGGCAATGACAAGAAGCTGACCATCGACCGCCAGTCATTTGCTCAGGCCGTCGACCGCGTCTCGACCATTTCAAGCGAGCGTGGCCGCGCTGTCAAAATGGCGATTGGCGATGGTTTGGTGACGCTCACCGTCAACAATCCGGATTCCGGCAGTGCGACGGAAGAGCTTGCCGCTGATTACGGCTCCGACAGCATCGATATCGGCTTCAACGCCAAATATCTCCTCGACATCACCAGCCAGCTGCAGGGCAGCGAAGCGGTGTTCATGCTGGCCGATTCGGGTTCACCGACATTGATCCGCGACGGTGCCGATGAGTCTGCGCTCTATGTGCTGATGCCAATGCGCGTTTAGCCTGACGGCACATGCGCGTTGCCCTCAGACAGCTGACACTCACCGATTTTCGCAACTATCCCCGCCTGTCGCTCGAACTTTCGGGCCGCCATGTAGTGATCACCGGCGAAAACGGCGCGGGCAAAACCAATTTGCTGGAAGCCGTGTCGTTCTTGTCACCCGGCCGCGGCATGCGCCGGGCCGTGTTATCCGACGTTGCCCGAACCGGGTCGGCCAATGGCTTTGCGGTCAATGCGCTGGTTTTGACCAACGGCGACGAGGTCATGCTTGGCACCGGCACTTTCGGCGAAACGCCTGGAGGCGAGGCGGCAAGGCGGCTTCGGGTCAATGGTGCTGCGCAGAAATCGACGGATGCGCTGACAGATTATCTGCGCGTGGTCTGGGTAACGCCGCAAATGGATGGGCTTTTCACCGGCCCGGCGGCAGAACGGCGGCGGTTTTTAGACCGGCTGGTGCTGGCGATTGACCCGTTGCACGGGCAGCGCTCACTGGACTTCGAACGCGCCATGAAGTCGCGCAACCGGCTGTTTGAGGAAAACCGTACGGACCAGCGCTGGTATGAGGCGATCGAAACGCAATTGGCCGAATATGGCACCGCGATTGCCGCCGCGCGGGTCGAACTTGTCGGGCTGCTTGCCGGCATGATGGACCAGTTGCCCGAAGACGGGCCATTTCCGAAGGCGGATCTGGCGCTGGAAGGGTCGCTGGAAGCGCTTTTGTCATCCGGCGCAAGCGCCTCGGACGCGGAGGACCAGTATCGGCAAGGGCTCAGGGATAACCGCAGCCGCGACATGGCAGCCGGGCGGACGCTTGACGGGCCGCACCGCTCGGACCTGATTGTCCACCACCGGCCAAAATCAATGCCCGCCGGGTTGTCCTCAACCGGTGAGCAGAAAGCGCTGCTGGTGGGGATCATTTTATCCCACGCCAGGCTTGTGGCGCGGATGACCGGCGGAGCGCCGGTGCTCCTGCTTGACGAGATCGCGGCGCATCTGGATGCGGGACGGCGGGAGGCACTGTTCGGGATCATTGATGATCTCGGCAGTCAGGCCTTCATGACAGGAACCGACCGCGCGCTTTTTGCTGCATTGGAAGGCCGGGCCGAGTTTCTGTCGGTTTCCCACGGTTTCGTGTCGAAAGACAAGCCTGACAAATCCGATGTGAATGGCTAATGTCCGGCCATGAGTGAGCCGCAACCGCCCCTGACACCAGAAGAAATCGAGCGCTATGCGCGGCACATCATTCTTGCCGAACTGGGCGGTGCCGGGCAGCAAAAGCTCAAGAAAACCAAAGTGTTGGTAGTCGGCGCCGGTGGGCTTGGTGCGCCGGTCCTGTCCTATCTGGCGGCGGCGGGGATTGGCACGCTGGGCATCGTCGATGATGACCGGGTTTCTCTGTCCAACCTGCAACGGCAGGTGATCTTTGACACCGATCTTGTCGGCCAGCCTAAGGTCTCGGCGGCGGCGGCGCGGATTGGTCATATCAATCCGCATGTCATTGTTGAGGCGCACGAGGCGAGATTGACGGCCGACAATGCGCGGGACCTGATTTCCCGCTACGACATTGTCGCTGATGGGTCGGACAATTTTGAAACGCGCTATCTGGTCGCCGATGTGTGCGAGCAGGAAAGGAAGCCGCTGGTGGCGGCGGCGCTGGGGCGGTTTGACGGCTCGATTACCGCGCTGAAACCGTATGAAATCGGCGCGGATGGCGCTCGAAATCCGTCTTACCGTGACCTGTTCCCAGAGCGCCCGCCTGCCGGCCTGGTGCCTTCCTGTGCCGAAGCGGGAATCATTGGTGCGCTGGCGGGGGTAGTTGGAACCTTGCAGGCGATGGAAGTGATCAAGCTGGCGGCAGGCATTGGTGAGCCGCTGGTCGGGCGGCTCTTGCTCTATGACGGGCTGGCGGCGCGGTTTGACATCGTGAAATACAAGCGGCGGAAGGAAAGCCCAATTGGCGCTTGAACTGGGGACGCAAGAAGAAGCGCTGCTTGCCGGGCAATCCGGCGAGGGCGTGGCGATGGCGATGCGGCTGGTCTGCGAAAGTGCCCGCTTACTTAACGCACCATCGCTGGTGAAGGTCGCCTCGGCGCACATAGACGGCGCGTTATATCATGGCGACTCAGGCACATTGTTTGCGGAGCGGCTTCAGGAGCTGGGGGCGAAAGTTTCGATCCGTTCAACGCTCAATGTCGGGGCGCTCGACCTCACCGGCTGCTCGACCAACCGGCTGCCACCACATGAGCGCGACATGGCCAAGCGCTTAATGAAAGCCTACATGACCATCGGCTGCGAGCCGAGCTGGACCTGTTCACCCTATCAGGCGGGGCATCGCCCGGCGCTTGGCTCGGACGTTGCCTGGGGCGAATCAAATGCCGTGGTGTTCTGCAACTCCGTGCTCGGCGCGCGGACCAACCGCTATGGCGATTATCTCGACATTGCCTGCGCCATTACAGGATTTGCTCCGAAAACCGGATTGCATTTGCCTGAAAACAGGCTTGCGACATTCGTTTTTGATGTTTCGGGGCTTCCGTTTGCCGAATTCGCCGAGGAAAGCTTTTGGCCGATACTCGGCAGTCTTTACGGCAAGCGGGCCGGGACTTCGATTGGCGTGGTCAAGGGCGTTCCGCGCCACCCTGGCGAGGATGCGCTGAAAGCGTTCGGCGCGGCGAGCGCATCCACCGGCGGGGTCGGGCTGTTCCATATCGCGGGTGTGACGCCGGAAGCGCCGGATGTCGAGACCATACTTGGCGGCAAAGCACCGCTTGAGGTGATGCAGATCAGTGCAGCGGATTTTGCCGACCAGAAGAGGCGGATGGCGACGGTTCAGGGAGTCACCAGCATAGATGCGGTGGCCATCGGCAGCCCGCATCTGTCGCTTGAGGAATGCCGGCGGCTCGACCTGATGATCGGCGGACGCTCGCTTGTGACGCCGTTTTATGCCTGCACCGGACGGCATGTATTGAAGGATCTGGAAAGTTCTGGCTTACGCAAATCACTGGAAGCGGCGGGCGTCACGGTGGTGATTGACACCTGCGTGGTGGTGACACCGATCATGAAAGAGCTTTCAGGCGGGGTTTTGATGACCAATTCCGGCAAGTTCGCCCAGTATGCGCCGGGCAACACCGGCTATGGCGTGGTGTTCGGGTCGATGGCCGAATGCGTCGAAAGCGCCGTCAGCGGGAGGCCGGTCCATGCTTGAATCCCATGGCATGCTGCACATAGATGAAAGCAAGGCTGCGGGCGACACCGTGCGGCTTCAAGGCGGCGGCAAGCCAGAGGGCGTTGAACTCGAAGTGCTGATCCCCGGCCCTGCAGCCAGCGCCAAACCGCTGGTGCTGACCGCGCCGATCAGCTTTTGGGGCGGCGTAGATCCGAAAACGTCAGTGATCGCTGACGTAAGACATCCACAACACGGCATTCCCATTGCCGGAACCATCTTGACGCTGCCCGGAACGATCGGGTCCTCGTCGGCGTCTGCTGTTTTGCTGGAACTGATCCACCGCAACATCGCCCCTGCCGCGATCATTCTGCACGAACCGGATGCGATTTTGTTGCTGGGTGTGCTTGTGGCGCGCGAAATGGGGTGGAAGGCGCCTGCGGCTTTCCGGCTGGACAGGCGGAATTTTACAGGACTCTGCTGATCAGAAACGCATTTTGCCAATCCGTATTGCGTGCTTTGGTCAGCTAGACGCTGCCGAGAACTCGCCGGCATTCAGGCCGCAGCGAATACTGGCGGGCGCGCCCGCCGCCAGATGATCGCCTCGGCGATGGCTGCATTGATCGCCCAGCCAGCCCCCATCAGGACGGCGCGGACGTCGATGTCCGGTTCGCCGACAAAGATGAAATAGGGCAGATGGGTCAAAACCTGCGTTCCGGCCCCCAGGCCTATGGCGTAGCCGCGCAGCATCCAGTCCTGATGGGCAGCGATGTCCCGGCGCCGGATGGCGAGATAGCCGAGGATCAGGGCATAGGTCATCCAGATCCCGGTGATCAGCCGTGTGACATACAGCGCTGTTCCGTCATGCGGCGGCAGTGGGTAAAACTGGTTCATCCACAGGCCGGTCAGCGCGGCAATGATGCCGGACGGAACGATGATGCGGCCTGACCATCGGTGCCAGCGGGGATAGGCCTTGCGCAAGCGCGGCGCAAACTGCAGCGCGCCGAGAAAGCTGAACAGCATGACCGTGACCATATGCAGGACTGCCGGGAGCGGCGCCTCGAAGTAGCGCAGATTTTCCGGTGTCACCGGGCCATTGGCAAGCTGGAGCAGCCGCACCGTGCCAGCCACTGCCGGAACGAGGCCGAGAGCAATAAGCCCGAACGGGACGCCCCAGCCGGACAAGGACTTGCGGATTTTCTCCAAGATGGAGGCGTGGGCCCCGCCGCAGCATTAGTCAATTGGCCAGGCTGCGAGGCGGGGACAATGCCGGCCCGCCGCAAGGGTTTGGCCTCTAGTCCTTGTCTACCCCATTCATCTCCATCATCATGTCAATCATCCGCGGCACATATCGCTCGGCGTAACCCATGTTGTCGGCCAACACGTAGAGCTGGTGGACCTGTTCGGCCAGGAAGGATGCGACAGGGAGCTGTTCGGTCATGTTGGTATAGTAGCGCAAATCCTTGCGGGCGTTCTGGATCGCGAATTTGGCGGCGGTGTCGTCGTTATCGAGCGGGACCTTGATGAGACGCTCGAACATGACGGAATTGGCGCCGCCAGCGACCACGATGTCTTTCAGCGCTTGCATTGACACCCCGGCCTTGGCGGCGACGGTGATGGCTTCGGCGGCGACGGCAGCGTTGGCCAGCGACAGGAAATTGTTGATGAGCTTCAGCTGGTGCGCGGAACCGACCGGGCCGGACAGAATGATGGTGTCAGCGAAGCAATCCAGCACGGGGCGGATTTGGGCGATCATATCAGCGGGGCCGCCGGCCATCAGCCCGAGTTTGCCGGCTTCCGCCTCTTTCGGCGTCCGGGTGAGCGGGATGTCAAGGAAATGGATGTTTCTGACCGCCAGATCAGCGGCGATGCGCAAAGTTGATGCGGGTTCGGCGGTGGAGCAATCGGCAATGATGAGGCCGGGCTTGGCACCCTTGAGGATGCCGTTTTCACCGTAGAGCGCAGCTTCCACTTGCGGGCTGCCCGTAACGCACAGGATTATGAGATCGCAGGTTTTGGCAAGATCGGCAGCAGTGGCGCTTTCCGTGGCGCCGAGCGCAATCAGGCTTTCGACGGGGACACGGTTTTGGTGGGCGACGACGGACAATTCAAAGCCCTTGGTGACGATGTTCTTGCCGATGCCGTGGCCCATGAGGCCGGTGCCGATGAGGCCGATGCGCTTGATGGACATTTGGTGAACTCCGGGTAATGGTTTTCTGGTTCGGCGCTTGGCCGCATTCTTCGACAGGGTCAGGACGAGGGAGGCGCCAAGAGGTGGACAGCCATACTTGCTATTTTCCACCTGCTTTTTCCAACAATGCAACGATTTCCTTCAGGCCGCGGGCTTTGGCATGAGCCAACGGGGTGAGGCCGTCCTTGTCGGCGAGATTCGGGTTTGCGCCGGCGGCGAGCACCATGCCGACAATGTCCTGATGGGCCGTGCCGCCGTCGCCGAGGATCACGGCTTCCAGCAGGCAGGTCCAGCCAAGGTCGTTGACGTGATCGACGTCAATTTTGGTCGTGAGCAGGAGCTTGACCGTATCGGCATGGCCGCGTTCGCAAGCCGGGATCAGCGCATTGCCGCCAAAGCGGTTGCGGATGGAAAAGTCCGGCCCCTTGGGGATCATGGCGGCAAGGATCTCCGTACGTCCGCTGGCTCCGGCCAGCAGCCAGGGCGTATCCCTGTTGGCTGCCTGCGCATTTATGTCCGAACCGGCGGCAATCAGCGCGAGGGCTATTTCCGTTGCGCCCTTGTCCACGGCCAGCAGCAGCGCAGTGCTGCCGGAACCGTCTTTTTCGTCAATTGACGCGCCTGAATTGAGCTGGCTGGTGACGGCGGCCAGATCACCGGCGGCCACAGCATGGTGCAACGCCAGCGTTTGCGCCGAGGCGCTGGTGGCGGTGAGCGCCAATGCGATAAATCCCGATTGCAAGAACGACATTTGGCCCATCCGGTTTCTTGACAGCGCGCGAGCTTAGCCGTGCGATGCGTGCAACGCCAGTTTACCATTTCTCTCTGACCAGCCGAACCCATGCAAAATCAGCATGGCCACGAAAGATGCGTTGCGCAACTTGCAGGCAGGTGCAAATCTTCGCAAAATTTCCGAGTCGGGGGAAACTATGGCTGGACCGCAGACGCACACGCCGGGATTTGCCGAGCTGTTCACGCCGAAACTGGTGACGGTTTTGCGCGAAGGCTACAAGGCCACGCATTTCCGCGCTGACATGATTGCCGGGCTGACCGTCGCCATTGTCGCGCTGCCGCTGTCGATGGCGATCGCCATCGCCTCGGGCGTGTCGCCGGACCGCGGGCTCTTCACCGCGATCGTGGGGGGCTTCCTGGTGTCGCTGCTGGGCGGAAGCCGTTTCCAGATCGGCGGGCCGGCGGGCGCCTTCATCGTATTGGTGCTTGCCACCGTCCAGGCCCATGGGCTGGACGGCCTGATCCTGGCCACCTTCATGTCGGGAGTTTTCCTGACACTCGTGGGCTATCTGCGGCTGGGCACCTACATCAAGTTCATTCCCTATCCTGTGACCGTGGGCTTCACCGCGGGCATCGCCGTCATCATCTTCGCGAGTCAGCTGCATGAACTTTTCGGGCTGACGCTCAACGTCGCGGAACCGGGCGAGCTGATTCCCAAGATCAAGGTCCTGCTGGAGGCCGCGCCCAGCTTCAATGCCGCGGCCTTCGGCGTGGCGCTGCTCACCATCGCGGTGATCCTGCCACTGCGGCAGCTCCGCCCGCACTGGCCGGGGCTGCTGATTGCCGTAATCCTCGCCTCCGCACTCGTCTATGTGCTGGGCATTCCGGTCGAGACCATCGGCACGCGCTTCGGCGGCATTCCACGCAGCCTGCCGGTGCCGCAGCTTCCCGCCTTTTCGCTCGCGAAGGTGCAGGAGATGCTGCCTGCCGCTCTGTCCTTCACGCTGCTGGGCGCGATCGAATCGCTGCTCTCGGCGGTGGTCGCCGACGGCATGACCGGGCGGCGGCATCGCTCCAATTGCGAACTCGTGGCGCAGGGTTTCGCCAATATGGGCTC
This sequence comes from Rhizobiaceae bacterium, assembly GCA_041751995.1. GTDB lineage: Bacteria > Pseudomonadota > Alphaproteobacteria > Rhizobiales > Rhizobiaceae > JANMEX01. Next base: position 22,905 of record JBGSHY010000078.1, read on the forward strand.
TGCCCTTTTCGGGGGCTTCTGCGTCACCGGCACCATCGCCCGCACCGCCACCAATGTCCGCTCCGGCGCGCGCAGCCCGGTGGCAGGCATGCTGCATTCGGTCTTCCTGCTGCTCTTCATGCTGGTGGCGGCACCCCTCGCGAGCTTCATCCCGCTGGCCGCGCTGGCCGGCATCCTCGCCATCGTCGCCTACAACATGGTGGAGAAGCATGCCTTCGCAGCGCTTCTCAAATCGTCTTGGGGCGATGCGGTGGTGCTGATCGTGACGTTCCTGCTCGTCGTCTTCCGCGACCTGATCGAAGGCATCACCGTGGGCTTCGTCATCGGCGCGCTGATCTTCATCGACCGCATGGGCAAGGCCATCGCCATCGAGACCCATGTGCCGCTGGTCCCGGAAGACCAGGCCGACGTGATCGCGCCGCGCGACACCTACCGGCCGGAGGACGAGGACACGGTGGTCTACCGCATGTCGGGCGCCTTCTTTTTCGGTGCGGCTTCGACGGTGGGCTCGGTGCTGGACCGCCTGGCGGATCAACGCAAGAACTTCATCCTCGACTGCGCCGCCGTGCCCTTCCTCGATTCGACCGCGGCCAACGTGCTGGAGGGCGCGGCGAAGAAGGCGCAGCGCGCCGGCATCCGCTTCGTGATCTCGGGCGCCAATCCGGCTGCGCGGCGCATGCTGCTGACCCATGGCGTGAAGGCGCCGCTGGTGGAGTTCGCCACCACCATCGACGATGCCCGCACACTGCTCAAGGCGGAACGCGCCTGACGTCAGGCCGCGGCTTTTCCATCCACCTCGTCGGGGATCTTCTCGATGCTCGGCAGCGTCTCGCCATGCAACGTGGCCTCGAAGGAGCGCAGGCGCTTGTAGACCGAGAGCAGGTCAACAATGGTGGTCCAGGACCGCACGAGATACTGGAAAGAATCGCGCACCTGGCCGAAGGCGTTGAGGATCTGCTGCATGACCCCAAGCGTGATGGTTCCGGCGACGATGGTCGGCGCCAGAACGATGAAGGGGAAGATGTTGTCGGTCTGCAGATAGAAGTACCGGCCGACGTTGAAGTACAAGTAGTTGAAGTAAAGCCGGAAGTAGTTCACCCGTACGGCGGCGAACAGTTCGCCCAGCGTCTGCGGCTGGGCGCGGTTGGCATTGTCCTCGCCATAGACGAGCTCCTTGCGGAAGGCCGCTTCCACCCGCTGGTTGCGGAACTCCAGGCCGGGAAGCCTGATGCCGATGAGTGCCAGGAAGGCCGTGCCGAAGATGGACCACAGGATGGCGGCGACCACGAGCGGGTAGGGCACCGCGCCGAAGATCGGGATCTCCGTGACATTGGCCGAGAGCCGCAGCAGCACCGGCAGGAAGGCGATGAGGGTCATCACCGCATCGATGAGGCTGACGCCCAGGCCCTCGACGGTACCGGCGAAGCGCATGGTGTCTTCCTGTACGCGCTGCGAGGCGCCCTCGATGTGGCGCAGCCGGTCCCAGTTGTCGGTGTAGTAATTGTTCATCGCCGTGCGCCAGCGGAAGATGTAATGGCTGACGAAGAAGCGGGTGAGCACAGCGATAGTCACCGCCACGAAGGCGATGCCGGCAAAGCTCAGCAACTCGCTGTAGAACTCGGCCAGTGTCACCGGCTTCGACTTGGAGAGCGCGGCCTGGATCAGGTCGTAGAAGGGGCCGTACCAGTCATTGATCGCGACGCTGACCTGCACCTGGAAATAGGTAACGAAAATGATCAGCGCCGAGCCGAGGATGGACCAGTTGAACCAGGGATGCGGCGCGAAGCTGCGCCAGAATGCGGCGAACAGTGCGACGACCACCGCATAGTAGATGTAGAACCAGAGGAATGGCTTGGACCAGAAGACCGACACGCCGATGATCGGTGGCGTCCCCTCGGGCGGATTTTCGAGTCCCACGATGTAGCCAAGGTCGCGCGCCACGAAGAACCAGAACAGCACCGCAATCAGGGCCCAGATGGCGGCAGACCAGAAGAAGATTCGGGGAGCGGGGAAGAAGGAGACGAACATGCTGGGAGACTCTTTCCGCGATGGGGTAAGCCGATTAAGACGCTTAGAGTCTTTGCCGCCGGGGAGCAACCGACACAAATGAAGTCTTCGTCACCATGAGCGCAGGTGCGGAGGACATCGTGAAGCGGGCGGCAGCCTGGCTGGCATCGTCCGGCGGCGGCAGCCGGCGCGCCGGAAGTGCCGCGCTGAGCGAGACCTATCGTCGCGGCGGACGGTCCGAGGGCATCGATCTTTCTGCCTATCTGACGGTGCGATTGCCGGCGACCCATGCCGCGGTGGCGCGCGTGCTCGAGGAGGTTTCACTGCGCCGGCCCGATTTCAAACCGGCGAGCCTGCTCGATGCCGGCTCAGGCCCCGGCACCGCCAGCTGGGCTGCT
>JBGSHY010000079.1:0-13943 GCA_041751995.1 Rhizobiaceae bacterium
AACCGGCAGCGCCTCAGCCAGCGCCTTCATTTCCGGACCGGCGAGAAACACCTTGTCCATGTTGGAGGACACCACCGGCTTGGCCAGTTCCTCATGCAGCTTCTTGGAATGCTTGCCGAGTTCCAGCATGTCGCCGAGCACAGCGATGCGCCGCCCGCGCCCCTCGATCGGGATGGACCCTGCCAGTTCAAGCGCCGCAGCCATCGAAGCCGGATTGGCATTGTAGCTTTCGTCAATCAGCGTGAACGTCCCGCCATTGACCTTCAACTTGTGGCGACGTCCGCGCCCCTTTTCGGATTCCAGCGAAGCCAGCGCCATCGCCACCTTGGCAAGGTCAGCGCCCGCAAGCCAGCAGGCGCCCATCACCGCAAGCGCGTTCTGCACGATATGCCGCCCCGGCGCACCGATCTTGACGGCCACATCGGTCCCGGCGATTTTCGCCGTGATCACCGAGCAATCCGCCATCGGCTTGTATTTGATCAGCTTGAATTTGGCCTGGCGGTGTTCGCCAAAGCCGTAAATGTTCTTGATGCCCGCATCTTTCGCCAGCATTTCAAGTTTGCGGTAGCGGCTGTCATCGCGGTTGAGAACGACATAGCCATCTTCGACCACGCCTTCGAAAATCTCGGCCTTCGCCAGCGCAATCTCGTCGAGGTTCTTGAAAAAGCCGAGATGCGCGGCGGCGATGATCGTGATGATCGCAATGTGCGGCCGCACCAGTTTCACCAGCGGGCGGATTTCATCCGGATGGTTCATGCCGTTTTCTAACACGCCGTAGTCTGTATCTTCCGGCATCCGCGCCAGGGTCAGCGGCACGCCTCTGTGATTGTTGAATGATGCTGCCGAGGCGTGCACCTTGCCACAGTTCAACAGGACATGGCGCAGCGCTTCCTTGGTCGTCGTCTTTCCGGCCGAACCGGTCACTGCAATGATCTGCGCATGGCTGCGCGCCCGCGACGCCGCGCCCAGATGCTCCAGCGCCTTCAAGACGTCCGGCACCACAATCATCGGCATGGTCAGCTTGCCCAGCGCCGGCAGTTTGGATTCAGCAACAACGATCACCGCCGCACCCGCCGCCATCGCCGCGCTGGCAAAATCATGGCCGTCAAAATTGTCGCCCTTGATCGCAAAGAACGCGCTGCCCTTTTCAACCGAGCGGCTGTCGATGGTGATGCCGGTGACGCCTTCCGGCATTTCGCCGATGGGCCGTCCGCCCATCGCTTCGATCATCGCATGCGAGGTCCAGAGAAGGCTCATGCGCCAAGCTCCTTCAGCGCCTTGCGCACTTCCTCATGGTCCGAAAAATGATGCGTCACGCCGCCAATCGTCTGGCCTTCCTCATGCCCCTTGCCCGCGACAATCAGCGTGTCGCCTGCGTGCAGCATTCCGACAGCTTCTTTGATCGCCAGTGCACGGTCGCCGATCTCGCTCGCGCCCTTGGCTGCTGCCATGATTTCGCTACGGATTTGCGCGGGAACTTCCGAGCGCGGATTGTCATCCGTGACAATCACCACGTCCGCCAGCCGCGCCGCAATCTCGCCCATGATGGGCCGTTTGCCCTTGTCGCGGTCACCGCCGCAGCCGAACGCCAGCACAACGCGCCCTGTCGTGAATGGCCGCACAGAAGTCAGCACATTCTCCAGCGCCTCCGGCTTGTGCGCGTAATCCACATAAATCAGAGCGCCGTCCCTGGTCTGCCCTGCAAGGTCAAGCCGACCCGGCGCGCCTTCAAGATGCTCCAGCGCCGCAAACGCCGTCGCCGCATTCACGCCGGTGGCAATCGCCAAACCGGCGGACACCAGCGCGTTGGAAACCTGAAACTCGCCAGCCAGCGGCAGGTCAATTTCAAAGATCTGCCCGCCATGCGAAACTTCCACCCGCTGCCGCCGCCGCTCGTGTTCCACACGCTTGACCGAAATGAAATCGCCCTTGCGCCCGACTGTCAGCACCTGCAAACCGGCCTTTTTCGATGTTTCAACCACCGGCGCCGTAAACGGATCATCGGCAAAAACCACCGCCGGTGTTCCCCTTTCAAGCAAGGTGTCAAACAGCCGAAGCTTGGCCTTCAGATATTCTTCGATCGTCGGGTGATAATCCAGATGATCACGTCCCAGATTGGTGAACGCGCCAGCCTTCAACCTGACGCCGTCGAGGCGGCATTGATCAAGCCCGTGGCTGGAAGCCTCCATCGCAGCGTGGGTCACTCCCTCGTCTGCCAGTTCCTTGAGCAGTCTGTGGAGTTCAACCGGATCCGGCGTCGTCAGCGTGCCATATTCATTTCGCCCGGGAGCTACAATGCCCGTTGTGCCAATGGAGGCTGCAGCATGTCCGCCATGCGCCCAGATCTGGCGGGTGAAGCCGGCAACAGAGGTCTTGCCCGCCGTGCCCGTCACCGCAATCATCGTCTCCGGCTGCCGTCCGTAAAACGCCGCCGCCGACAGCGCCAGCGCCCTGCGCGGATCGTCGACCCGGATTACCGGAACGTTCAACGCGCCGACATCGGCATCCTTTTCCGCAACGACTGCAAGCGCACCTTTGGCCGCCGCATCCGCCGCATACTTCGCGCCGTCAGCCTTGACCCCATGCAGTGCAAAAAACAGGAAACCCGGCGCAGCTTTGCGCGAATCCTGGGTGATGCCGGCAACATCTGCCGCCAACTCCTGATCCGTTTTCAAAATGTCCGCAAATGCTTCAAGTTTCATGTCCGACCAAATCCTGTGCGCGCTCTACGCCGCGCCTGAACTAACGCAGCGCTTCAGCCAAAGGCGTATTATCTGGGCTAAAATCAGGCTTTACCCCCAGAAATACCGCCGAACGCCGGATAATTGCCGAAACAGTCGGCGCAGCGTTCGCACCGGCAGTCGCCCCGCCCTTGCCTTTTTCGGCTTTCGGCTCGTCGAGAATCACCAGAACAACATATTTCGGATCGCGAATCGGAAAGGCCGAAAGAAAGGCGTTGAACCGCTTGTCAGAGGAATAGCGCCCGCGCACGACCTTTTCCGCCGTGCCGGTCTTGCCGCCCACGTCGTAGCCCGGAACCGCAGCCTGACGGCCGGAACCCTTTTCGACATTCATCCGGAACAGGTAGCGCATCGCCTCGCTGGTTTGCTCCTTGACTACCGGAACAGCCACCGCATCCGCCTCTTCCCGCGTTCTTGGCAAGAAGGTCGGCTGGATCAGCTTGCCGCCATTCATCAGCGCCGCCGCAGACATCGCCGTCTGCAAGGGCGTTGTCGAAACACCATGGCCGAACGAGATCGTGATCGAGTTGAGCTTCTTCCATTCCTTCGGTTCGGACGGCTTTGCCACTTCCGGAATCTCGGTCACCATCTTGTCCAGAAGTCCGATCTTGTGCAGGAAGGCGCGGTGGTTTTCCGTCCCAACAATATCGGCTTCCTTCGCCGTGCCGATGTTGGATGAAAAGATGAAAATCTCCGGCACGGTCAACACGCGGCGCTTGCCGTGAAAATCATTGATGGTGAAGCCGCCAATCCGGATCGGCCGCGACGCGTCGAACTTCGAGTTGAGATTCACCTTCCCCGAATCCAGCGCCATCGCCGTGGTGAACGTCTTGAATGTCGAGCCCATTTCGAATGTGCCTGCCGACATGCGGTTCAGCCGGTCGTTTTCGAGCGCATTGACCGGATTGTTCGGGTCGTAGTCCGGCAACGAGGCCATGCCAAGCACTTCGCCGGTGTGGACATCAAGCACTACAGCGCCTGACGCGATTGCACTATAGCGTTCCATTGCTTTGCCAAGCTCATCACGGATGACATGCTGCACCCGCAGATCAATCGACAGCTTGACCGGCTCCAGATCCTTTTCGGCGGTGAAGCCTGCCTCGCGCAGGTCCGCCAGCCCATGCGTGTCGACAAAACGCTCCATGCCGGCAATGCCCTTGTTGTCGACATCGACAAGGCCGACAATGTGCGAAGCCGTCGAGCCGCCCGGATAGAAGCGCTGTTTCTCCGAGCGGAAGCCGATGCCCGGAAGACCAAGCTTCATCACCAGGCTCTGCTGCTTCGGCGTCATCTGCCGTTTCAGCCAGATAAAGCCAAGCCCGCTTTTGAGCTTGCGATAGGTCTGCTCCTGATCAAGGTCCGGAATGACGCTGGTCAGCATTTCCAGCGTCTCGTCGGCGTCAATGATCCGTTTCGGCTCGGCATAGAGTGACGCCGTCTTGATGTCCGTCGCTAGGATTTCACCGTTGCGGTCAGTCAAATCAGGCCGCGCGGCAACCGTTTGCGCTATTGAGCCGGTATAGCCGCCATCGACGTTCTGCATGCCGAAATAGACCAGCCGTCCGCCGATCACACCGTAAATTGCAGTAAAGCAGGCCATGGCGATCATCACGCGGTTGCGCGTCCGGTCGGCTGTCTTGCGTGGCTCGTCGATCAGGATCGGGCCATCTTCGACCGGCTTTTCCTTGCGTTTGACAAACTTGCTGATCATTGCTCGACGCCCCCCGTCGAAATGTCGCCGTCCGTGATCACATCTTCGATCGAAGCGGCATCTTCAACGCCCGCATCTTCGGCGCTCGTGTCGTCTGCGGTTTGTTCTGCGACTGCAGGCTTCTTCTTCGCAGCCTTGGACTTGGCGACCTTCACCGGTTCGCCGTTTTCATCGGCTGAAATGGCATCCGCAATCGGGTCGCCCTCCGGCTCGCCAAGGCCCTTTTCGGGCACGGCTGACAGATCCGTCACCTGATGCGAATCCGTTGCCTGCAGGCCGAGCGCATCCTTGTGCGCATCCACCAGCTTTTGAATGCGTGACGGCTGGGTCAGCAGGCTCCAGTCAGCCTTGAGAAGATCAATCGAATCCTCTTCTTCGGCAATCTGCCGCTCCAGTTTGCGAACCTGCCGCAACTGGTCTTCCGAGTCAGCCTTGATCCTGTAGGTCACCGCTGCGGCGGAAACCATCACGAGAATCATGATGATGTCGATGGTTCTAAGCATCAGATGCTCCGGTAGGTGCGGCTGTCGGGAAGGTTTGGCAGACCGGCAAAATCAGTGTCGTTGCGTGCAGTCGCGTCGGTTCGGATGCTGGCGCGCAGCTTGGCCGACCGTGAGCGCGGATTGGCGGCCAGTTCCGCCTCGCCCGCATCGACCGCGCCTTTAAATGGCAGGGTGAATGTCGGCGCCTTGAACACCACCTGCGGCAAATGCCGCGAGCCGGTTCCGGCGTCTGCGCGGTCGGCAAAGAATTTCTTGACGATCCGGTCTTCCAGCGAATGAAACGTCACCACCACCAGCCGCCCGCCAGGCTTCAAAACCCGCTCCGCCGCCATCAAGGCTTCGGTCAGTTGGCCAAGCTCGTCGTTGACGTAAATTCGTAACCCCTGAAACGTCCGCGTCGCCGGATGGATACGGTCGTCATGCCGGCGCGGGATCAGTTTCTCGATTGCTGCCGACAATTGTTTGGTCGTCGTGAACGGCTGCACCGCCCGTTCGCGCTCGATCATCTTGGCAATGCGGCTGGCGTTCTTTTCTTCGCCCAGAATGCCGATGATGCGGATCAGGTCGCCGACCTTGGCTTGGTTCACCACGTCCGCCGCGCTGACCCCGGACTGCGCCATGCGCATGTCGAGCGGCCCTTCGCGCAGGAACGAAAACCCGCGTTCCGCCTCGTCGATCTGCATCGAGGAAACGCCAATGTCGAGCATCACCGCATCAACCAAAGCGCTGTCCGCTGCCTCTTCCATGTCCGCAAACGCGCCATGCCAGAGCCGCAGCCGTCCGCCGCTTTGCCCAACCAGCGCCTGTCCCGCCTCAATCGCGTCCGGGTCGCGGTCAATACCGATGACATTGGCGTCGTCCGCCAGAATGCGCCTTGTGTAACCGCCTGCGCCAAAGGTGCCGTCAATGACAGTCTCGCCGGGCTTGGCGGCGACCGCTGCCGCCACCTCATCAAGAAGCACCGGAATGTGACGGGCCGGTCCGCCATCGGCGCCAGCAGTGCCCGCACCGTGGCCCGTCATCATTCCGGTTCTCCTTGTGCTGCGCCAGAACTTGTTTGTAAAAGTTTTGCCTGTCGCAATTTCAAAAGCCGTGCGCGCACATCCGCGCTGTAGTCCGAAAGCCGCTCCGGCTCCCAGATTTGGAAATGTTTCCCCCGCCCGACAAAGGCGATCCTGTCCGCCACATTCGTGTGCGCGCGGATGAAGTCTGAAACCTGAAGGCGCCCTTCCGAATCCATCTTCAGAAAGTCGCCGTCCCCATGGATGAAGAACGACATGTCGTCCGCCGTCTGCAAAAACGGGTCTTCCGAAGCGATCCGCGCCTCGTAGGCGTCCAGCAAATCCGGCCCGCCCACATCCAGCGCCGGAATGTCCAGACAGCGCAGCGCGTAGAGTTCCTGGTAGCCGCGAGCCATGATCACCTGACGAAACCGTCCGGGCACCGAAACGCGCCCCTTCGCGTCGATGTTCATCACAGCTGTTGATAGGAACCGGTCCATGACTCTTAACAAACGCCGTTTCCCGCAAGGGAAAGCCCCACATTATGTCCCCCGCCCGCAAGGTCACCGCCAACCGCAAGGCATATGTCCCGAAACCGTTGATTTCATGGGTGTTTTCGGGGCGGCTTGTGCCACCCTTCCCGCCATGAACGCAGCGGGCATTTCCCCATGTATGAAAATCAACGCTTGCCGGAACGCTTGATGATTTGAGGGGTAACATGGGCATTATTGGGCGTCAATGGGATTACAGGGGAAATAGGCTGGGAGTCCGGCCATCGTCAGCTCCTCTTCCGGCAGACTCTTCATTTATTGGTTGTTAGGGTTAACAATCCGTTTAGGCAGCCGATATTCGCGCCAACTTGCCCCCGCCTTGCCACGGGCAAATGCCACTGTTACCGCTGTCTGAATTGATCATTCGAGGAGGTCAGGCATGATCCGCCATACCGTCGCTTTCACGCTGAAACACCCCAAAGGCTCGCCTCAGGAAAAAGCCTTCATCTCGGACGCAAAAGTCCTCGCGGCCATCCCTGGCGTCGCCCGCTTTGAACAGCTCCGCCAGACCAGCCCGAAGAATGATTTCGATTTCGGCTTCTCGATGGAATTCGCCGACAATGAAGGCTACGCCGCCTACAACGACCACCCCGATCACGTCGCCTTCGTGCGCGACCGCTGGGTCCCGGAAGTCGCCGCCTTCATGGAAACCGACTACGAGCCCTTGGTCTGAGAAACGGGAAGACAGACATGAGCGAAGCCGAACTCCCCACTCTTGTCAAACGCAGGATCCAGGCGCAGGTCATCGGTCCGATCTACGCTGAAATGGCCGCAGAGCTGGGTGAGGAAAAAGCCGCAGCCATTCTCGACAGCGCCATCCGCAAAGCCGCTATCAATGAGGGCAAACACTTCGCCGCCAAAGCCCCCGGCGGCATCACCTCGATGGCCGATTTCATCAAGCTCTATGATCTGTGGACCCACGACGGCGCGCTGGAAATCGAAGTCCTGCAAGCCACGGACACTGCCTTCGATTTCGACGTCATCCGCTGCCAATATGCCGAAAGCTATCACGCCATGGGCCTGGGCCAGATCGGCCACCTGATGTCCTGCAACCGCGACGGCACCTTCTGCGAAGGCTACGACCCGAATATCAAGCTCGACCGTCACGACACCATCATGGCCGGCGCGCGGCGATGCACGTTCCGGTACCGGTATGAAAAGGCAGGCGACAAGCCCCCTCCTAAAACGCCTTGAACGTGATCGTCGTCAGCGATCTCTGTATCCCCGGAATGTCCAGGATCTTCTCGTTGACAAACTTGCCGACATCCTCGTCCTTCTCGATATAGACCTTGAGCATCAGATCGAAATCGCCGCTGGTCGAATACATTTCCGAGACGATCTCGCGCTCGTAAATGGCGTCGGCAACCTCATAGGTTTTGCCCGGATTGCAGCGCAGCTGGATGAAAACGCAGGTCACGGCATGATTCTCCTAGAATATCTTCAGGCCCATTTGACGGCTTTTTCGAGTGCCGCGCAATCGGGGAGTTGGCAGTGGTTTTCAACTGACGTGTTCTACAAACAGTTCAAAAATTCGTTGCGGCGAGTCAAATGGCGCGGTTTACGAGAACCGGAGCGGAGCTTACGTTTAGGCACGCGAACACCGGAAGCGCAGGCAAACCGCTCCAGTTGACCGCCTCAAAAGGCGCTGATTGGCCGCAAATTCAGTTTGATGAGTCAAATGGAATGGTTTTGCGAGCACCGGAGCGGAGCGGACATAAGTCCGTGAGCACCGGAGCACATCAAAGCCACTCCAGTTGGCCACCAAAGTGAACTTGCCAGCAGGCCTGTAAGCCGGGTTCTGTATGGCCTGAGGTTTCCCTCAAACGTGGCGGCCATTCATCTTGGACGGATGTTGCCATCCGCCTCATGCAACCCACCCGGACACCTGCCCCGGAACGGGCTGGGAGAGTTGCCCCTCCCGCGGTGTCCCTATTCGGTTTTGCTCCCGGCGGGGTTTGCCGTGCCGCTTGCGTTGCCGCTCGCGCGGTGGGCTTTTACCCCACCGTTTCACCCTTACCGAACAGATGTCCGGCGGTCTGTTTTCTGTGGCACTTTCCCTGGGGTCGCCCCCGCCGGCCGTTAGCCGGCGCCGTTTTTCCGTGGAGCCCGGACTTTCCTCACATGCCGCCTTTCGGCTTATGACATGCGCGGCCGCCCGGCCTGCTGGCGCGGCGTTTAAACCTTGTCAGCCAAGAAAAGGCAAGGACGAAACAGAATACATCCGTGGAAGCTGGCAAAGAAGAAAACCGGGAGCGGCAAGTCGGATGTGGTTCGCCTTCGAGAAGCTTGGGCCCCACCAGTCCCTTGGGACTTAAAGGCGGCGAATATTTTGGTGCAGCGTGCTTTTGGGGTCCCCGCCAGCGGCTTGCCGCTTAAGGGCGGGGCAAAAGAGTACGTGAGCACTGGAAGCGCAGAAGACGGACCGCAGGCGGCCGCCGGCTTCGGTTTTCTATGCGCTGACGCCCATGACGCGCTTCACCTTGGTGCAATACCGCGCCGAAACCGGATTCATCCGCTTGGCGCCGTGGCCGGCGTTGTAGCGGAGGATCGTGCCGCAGGTGGTCTTGCCGCCAAGCTTGTGCGCCATGGCCAGATATTTCATGCCATAGCGGATGTTGGTGTCCGGATTATACAAAGCCTTGGCAGAACCCGTATAGCCAAGCCCGCGTGCGGTCGAGAGCTTCACTTGCATCAGGCCGATTTCACCGGCCTTGCCGCGAATATTCGGGCGATAGCCGCTTTCAATCTGCACCACGGCCTTGGCAAGGCTGACCGGCACGCCATAGCTGCTGGCATACTTGGAAATGATTGCGTCATACGGGCTGGCGAATGCCGGGGCCGAAAAAGTCAAAGCGGCGGCAGCGGCGAGAATCGCCGCGAACAATTTTGAGATCATGAAATGGTTTATCCCTGTCTATCCGGCAACTGGGTCAATCAATCTGACAGCCGGCGTTGGCTTGAGAGAGGACAGTGAAAGCGTTTGCGCCCCTTCACACTGTCCTGCCTCGCGAACATCCGGAAACAATCAAGGCTGACTTTCCGGATTTCCCCGTTAATCACCAAAATTGGCGCAAAATCAGGCAACCCAAATGAATTAGGGTTACAATTTGTTACAAATGATCTTTGACTATAGTTTAGACAGAAACGGTCGGCGCCGAGCGCAGCAATTTGTGCAGCGTCGTAATGGTCGAAACATCTGCCACGCCATCTACTTTTCCCGGCCGGAAATGCCGTTGAAAGGCACGGACAATCTTCTCCGTCTGCGCGTCGTAAACGCCGGTCACCGGCATCTCGTAGCCATAAAGCGCCAGCATCGCCTGCAGCGCCTCGACCGGTTGGCCTTCGTCACCAAGCGAGAAAAACCGTCCGCCGCTGATCGCTTCCGGTTCAATGAAGTGCCCAATCCCCTTGGCCGCCAGCTTGCCCCACGGAAACAACTCGCCCGGGTCAATCTTGCGCCCCGGCGCAATGTCTGAATGGGCCAGCACCATGGCCGGCATGATCCGGTGCCGCAGCGAAATTCCACGGCAAAGCCGTATGACCGCATTGATCTGCTTGGCCGGAAACGGCTGATAGCCAAGAATATGCCCCGGATTGACGATCTCGATTCCGACAGAAACGGAATTCATGTCGCGCTCGCCGTGCCAAAAGCTCTTGCCTGCATGCCAGGCCCGGTCGGCTTCCGCCACCATCTGCACGATATGCCCGTCCTCATGCACCAGATAGTGCGAGGAAACCTCGGAGTCCGAGTTGCACAGCCAGTCTTCGGCGCCCTTGCCGCTGATCATGCCAGTATAATGCAAAATGATCGCCGTGACCTTCTTGCCTTCTTTCCGCTCGCCGAAATTGGGCGACGGGCGCACCTCCGCGCCGCGATGGTCGGCACGCGTCAGGCTCATGCCGGTTCCAACTCTGCCTGCAGACGGGTCCAGGCGCGGTTGATCACCTTGATCCGCTCATTGGCGATGGCGATGAACTCCACCGGCACGCCGCGCCCGGTCAGAATGTCCGGATGGTTTTCCTGCACCAGTTTGCGCCAGACCTTGCGGGCTTCGTCGATCCCGGCGCCCCGCTTCAAACCCAGCACCGCATAGGGATCGGCCTCGCCATCCGCCCCGTGACGGGCAAGTATGGTCTGGTAATGCCGCTCATCCAGCTTGAAAATGACAGCCGTAGCTTCAAGAAAATGCAGTTCGCTCTCGTGAAATGCGCCATCGGCTTTGGCAATATGGAACAGACCGTCGAGAATATCTTCCAGCGCCGGGCAATTGTCCTCGCCAGATCCGCACATCTTCTCGATCTGCCCGGCATAGGCTTCAAAGCCGGCAATATCCTGTTTGGCCAGATCAAACAGGCGCGCAACATTGCGCTCTTCGCCTTCGGGAATATGGAAAATCTGCTGGAATGCCTGCATTTCGTCAAAAGTGACAATGCCGTCCGCCTTGGCCATCTTCGCCGAAAGCGCGATCATCGCCACCGAAAACGCCACACGCCGCCGCGTTGCCGGATCACCTTCCAGCATCGAGCGCACAGCCTCCACCAGCGAAGAGACCGCGCCCGTTGTCATGCGGGACAGCACATCCCCGATGTTGGACCAAATCGACATGGCGCTGCTTTTATCGCAACGCTCCGTCAAAATCGAGGCGGAACGTTAAGACAATCCATTCGCTGTCGTGATGGATCGCAGTGGTCAAATTGTCTGGATTTATGGGCGGGATTGGCCGAACTTGCCGCTTGCGGGGAGAGATTCAGCATGCAGGCCAGACAACGCGAACTGACGGGATTTCTACTCGGACTCCTGGCAGTCATCATCTTCGCCGGCTCCGCCCCGTTCACCCGCATGGCGCTCGAGAGCTATTCGCCGTGGTTCATCACTTTCGGGCGGGCGGCGCTGGCGACATTGGGCGCCGTGATCGCTCTCATGATCGTCCGCCGTCCGATTGGAAAAAAACACCGCCTGCCCGCTGCCGCGGCAGGCATCCTGCTGGTGGTGATCTTCCCCGGGATGATGGCGCTGGCCTTCAAGACGATCCCTGCCGCGCATGGCGGCGTCATCATGGGCATGCTGCCGATCCTGACGGCCCTGTTCGCCGCACTGATAGGTGGCGACCGGCCGTCACCGCTGTTCTGGGCCTGCACCATCCTTGGCGGTCTGTTGGTGGCGGCCTTTGCCCTTCGCGAAAGCGGTTTTGAATTTTCGACAGGAGACATATGGATGTTCCTCGCCTGCCCGTTCTGCTCGCTCGGCTATGTCATCTCGGGCAAGCTCAGCCGTCACATGACCGGCTGGGAGGTGATCTGCTGGGCGCTGGTGCTGGTCAGCCCGATAACCTTCATCGGCGTCTGGTCTGTCTGGGAACCGCGGTTTCTGCAACCGACACCGGCAGCCTTCTGGGCGCTGATGTATCTGGGCTTCTTCTCGATGCTGATCGGCTTCTTCGCCTGGAACATCGGCCTTGGCATGGGCGGCATTGCCCGCGTCGGGCAGGTCCAGCTTCTGCAAACCTTTTTCACGCTTGGCCTGTCCGCAATGCTCGTCGGTGAGCACATCGGCTGGGACACCATCGCCTTTGCAACTGCAGTCGTCGCCCTCGTAGCCATCGCCCGCCGCGCTCCGATCGAGCGCCACGCCCGATAAAAAACCGGCCGGAGTTTCCCCCGGCCGGTTCACTTAAATCTGTACATGTCCGGCCCAAAACTCGCTGCAATGAGTCAAATGGTGCGGTTAAAGCCGCTTCAATTGGCCATTGCAGTAGAGTCTTCGGTCAGGCAATTACATGCCGAGAGCGGCCTTGGCAGCAGCTTCAGCGGTGTCGCCAGCAGCCTTTGCAGCAGCATCGTCACCACCAGCGGCCTTGGCGGCAGCTTCAGCAGCGGTGCGGACCGAAGCCAAAGCAGCGGTCTTCTGTTCAGCGGTCATCGTGGCAGCAGTTGCCTTGAGGCCGTCGATCGTGGTCTGCACGGCAGCATCAATTGCAGCCGGGGCAGCAGCAGCAGGAGCGGCCGGGGCAGCAGCAGGAGCAGCCGGTTCAGCAGCCGGAGCGGCCGGAGCAGCAGCAGGAGCAGCCGGTTCTGCAGCCGGGGCGGCAGGAGCAGCAGCTTTTTCTTCGGCCTTGTTGCAGCCGGCCAGAGCCAGAGCGGACACCGAAGCAGCGAGGATAAGGAACTTTTTCATTTTGTAATACCTCCAAGCGGCGATTCCGTGCCGCGACGACGTTCCTTTTGCGCCCAATTGTGGCAGGTTTACAGCAGATTGTGGCAACGCACCAAGTTTAGTGCACTGCAACACACTTTTTGGTGATTAAAATCGATTTGATCACCGGATATTTCGATATCAAACAGCCAACTCGTGCGTGACAAAGCAGACATTATGGCAATGGAAAACACAATGATCGGCAAATGGGACTTCTGGATTGACCGCGGCGGCACGTTCACCGACGTGATCGGCCGCAATCCGGACGGCAAACTGATCGCCCACAAACTCCTGTCCGAAAACCCGGAAGCCTGGAATGACTCTGCCATTCAAGGCATGCGCGACCTGCTGGGCCTGAAACCCGGCGACCCGTTCCCGCTGGCAAAAGTCGGCGAAATCCGCATGGGCACCACCGTCGCCACAAATGCGTTGCTGGAGCGCAAGGGCGACCGCACCCTGCTCCTGATCACCAAAGGCTTCCGCGACGCCCTGCGCATCGCCTATCAGGCCCGCCCCGACATTTTCGCCAAGCAGATCATCCTGCCCGAACAGCTGTATGAACGCGTCATTGAAGTCGAGGAGCGCGTCCGCGCCGACGGCACCGTCGAAACCGCGCTGGACATGACTACCCTCCTCCCGCAACTGGCCCAAGCCAGATCCGTAGGCTTCGACGCGGTTGCGCTCGTCCTGATGCACGCGTGGAAGTATCCTGCGCATGAACTGGCCATCGAGGCCGAATTGAAAAAAGCCGGATTTGGCCAGATCTCGGTCAGCCACAAGGTCTCGCCGCTCGCCAAGCTGGTCGGTCGCGGCGACACTACCGTGGTCGACGCATACCTTTCGCCCATCCTGCGCCGCTATGTCGCCCAGGTGGCCGACGCCCTCGGCCTCACCGGACACAAGGACGATGCCAAACTCCTGTTCATGATGTCCTCCGGCGGCCTGACTGACGCTGACCTTTTCCAGGGCAAGGACGCCATCCTCTCCGGCCCCGCCGGCGGCGTGGTCGGCATGGTCGAGACAGCGCGTCTCGCAGGCTTCGGCAAGGTCATCGGCTTCGACATGGGCGGCACTTCCACCGATGTTGCCCATTTCGACGGCGAGCATGAACGCGCCTTTGATACCGAAGTCGCCGGCGTGCGCATCCGCGCCCCGATGATGCGCATCCACACGGTCGCTGCCGGCGGCGGCTCGATCCTGCATTTCGAGGACGGCCGCTTCAAGGCGGGACCCGATAGCGCCG
>JBGSHY010000080.1:0-7417 GCA_041751995.1 Rhizobiaceae bacterium
CGGCTTGACCACAAATGCGGGCTTTGCGGCTTCCGGGATCTTGTGGCGGATCAGCTTTTCGACGGCGCGCAGCTTGTCGGCCTCGGCCGGCTCGACCAGCGTGATGGCGATGCCTTCGGCGCCGTTGCGGGCGGTGCGGCCGATGCGGTGGACGTACGAGTCCGTATCATCCGGCAGTTCGAAATTGATCACGTGGGTGATGTTCTGAACGTCGATGCCGCGGGCGGCGATGTCTGTGGCGACGAGGATCTTGTTGTCGCCAGACTTGAAGTCGTTGAGCGCCTTCTGGCGGGCATTCTGCGACTTGTTGCCATGGATGGCGGCGACGCCGAAGCCGTCCTTCTCCAGATGGCGGACAACCGCATCCGCGCCATGCTTGGTGCGGGTAAAGACAATGACACGTTCCATTTCAGCCTGGTTCAGCAAAGCCGAAAGGCAAGCGCGCTTTTCACCGCGCGAAACGTGGATCAGGCTTTCCACAATCGTTGTCACGGTGGTGCCCGGACGGGCAACCTCAACGCGGACCGGGTTTTTCATCAGCGACTTGGCGAGATTTTCGATTTCGTCTGGCATGGTTGCCGAAAACAGCGCGGTGCGCCGGTTCGGGTTGGTGGCGGCGGCGATTTTGCGCACGTCGTTGATAAAGCCCATGTCGAGCATGCGGTCGGCCTCATCAAGCACCAGAAACTTGGTGTTCTGCAGCTTGACGGCGCCTTCCTTCATCAGGTCGTAGAGACGGCCCGGCGTGGCGATCAGGAAATCAACGCCCGGCATCATCTTCTTGATCTGAGCAAAACGCGGCATGCCGCCGAGGATCAGGCAGGTCGACAAATGGGTGTGGCGGGCAAACAGGCGGATGGTTTCATCAATCTGCACAGCCAGTTCGCGGGTCGGCACGAGGATCAGGGCGCGGGTGCAATTGTGCTGGCGCTTGTCGCCAAGGGTCATGATTTCGCGCAAGATCGGCAGCACGAAAGCTGCGGTTTTGCCGGAGCCGGTCTGGGCAACGCCCAAAACATCGCGGCCTTCGATCTGCGCCGGGATCGCCTTGTTCTGGATCGGGGTCGGGGTGGTGTAGCCATTGGCCTCAAGCGTGGCGAGGATCTGGCCGGAAATGCCTAAAGCGGCAAAGCCATTTACAGTGGTGGATTCGTTCATTTCAATTGTGGTGTCGTTCAAAACAATCATCTTTCAGCGCAGAAATGCGCTTTTGCTGCGGGCGGCACAGATGTGCGGCACGCGTGGTTCAACGGCTGGACCCATTTGGGGTCCGGGTGATCCACCTGATTTGCCTTGCGGCGCTTCTGGCGGTTCGCACCTGACCGTCATTTCGGAAAGGAGCGGGAAAGCGCGGAAAGGAATGGGGCAATTGCCCGAACATCGCGCTTGGTGGGGCGTATGCGCTATTTTTGGGTGCAATGCAACAGCGGAGATTTCGCGGCAGAAGTTTCAACGGAAATTTACTGGCCCTGCCTCTCTTTCGAGAGGACATCGGCATGGACCTTTCGAAGCCAGTTCAATTTCGGATCAATGAATGTTTTGCAAAATGGCTTGTCGCGGTTTGAACGGTAGTAGTTTTGATATCGTTCATCGGACGGTCTGAACGATGCAAAGGCAAGTACTTCTGTCACCAACGCTTTGCCGAATTCACTTTTCTTTTCATGCAACACTGCCGCAGCCGCAGCAGTTTGGATTTCATCGAAGGCGTAAACGGCACTTCGGTATTTGCTGCGCAGCCTGTGGTTTGCAGTGCTCGAGTGGGTGTCGATGTGGACGGCAATCAAGTCGCTCAAAGAGATCATCGCGGGATCGTAGTGGACAATCACCGCTTCTGACAGTGCTTCGTGTGGCGGCAAAGAGGCAATGAACCCCTGCACCACCTTGGCCACGCCTTTGAGTGACTGAAAAACAGCTTCGGTGCACCAATGACACCCGCCGCCAAAGCCTATGCGTTGCAAGGTTTTCTCCACATGTAGGCATATTGCGCGCGAGCGGAGACGTTGGAATCAGACCGCCCGCCAGCTTCCTGTCAGTTATGTAATCCCAGTCTCTCGATATTCCTTCATTCAGTATCGGCGCTCTCATGTTTCGGCGGCTGCAATCGAATGGACAAGTAAACCAGCACCGCGCCTACTGCCGCGAACGCCGCTGACGCCAGATAGGCCTTCGTGCCATATTCGCCCGCCAGCCAGCCGAAACCGGTGATGGCGACGACTGCAGTGCCCTGCTGCAGCATGGTGAAGAAGCCTTGGGCTTCTGCGGCGATGTCTTCGCTGGTCCAGTTGGCGATGAAATTCATGCAGCCCAGAAAGCCGAGCGCGAAAGTGATGGAGTGCAGAAGCTGCAATGCAAACAGGACCGGCACGCTTGGCGAATAGGCCATGGCGATCCAGCGGGCGACGGTGACGACCGAGGACAGAAGGATCAGCTTGCGGGCAGTGTACCTTCCGGAAAAGCGCTTGAATGCAAAGAACATTGCCGCTTCTGACAGCGCGCCGAGCGCAATCAGGATGCCGATCATGCTGGTCGAAATGCCCTGTTTGCTCCACAACAGGCTCTGGAAACCATTTAGAATGAGATGGGTGGCGAACACCATCGACCAGCCGAACAGCGGCAGCAGGAACCAGGGCTTCATCACATGCAAGAGCTTCACCGCACCCTTGGTGATCGCCTTGCCTTCGGGCGCGCGCAGCTTGGGCAGCGTCAGTGACGCCAGCCCGCGCAGCAGGGCAAGGCCGACAAACCATGGCAAGAAAGCGCCCCCACCCAGCCACTGCACCAGATAGCCGGTGATGAAAATCACCGAAAGGTAACCAATGGTGCCCCAGGCGCGGATCGCGCCGAAATCCGTGCCGTTGCGGCGCGTGACGCGCATGGCGGCGGCATCGGCAACCGGCGTGATCGTCGCCGCCGTGATCGTCGTCAGCGACCAGAACAGAAGGATGCCCCAGAAATCCTGAACGAAAAACAGGCCGAACGGCACGATAGCCGAGGCGATTGAGCCAAGAACGATGATCTGCCGCCAATCGCCGGCGCGGTCGGCCAACCGCCCGACGATGAGATTAAGCGCCAGCAGGACAAAAATCGGCACGGAATTGAGCAAGCCGACCTGCTCGGCGCTGAGGCCCTTGCCGGTGAACCATATCCCCGCAAAAGCCGTCGCCGCCCCGCCCGACATGAACTGTGTGAGGAAGAAGAGCGATAAGCTGCGCTCGGCGGAGACGGGTGATTTGGCCGCTCTGGATTCACTCACCGGTTACACCAGCTCCACATCTACCACGCCCTGCACGGCCTTGATGGCCGCGGCAATTTGCGGGGTGATCTTGAAGCGGTCTTTCAGTTCGATTTCGACTTCGCGCTTACCATTGTCCTGAATGAGGATCAGCGAGACCTGCCCCTCGCCGCGCTGGGTGAACATGGAGCCGAGCGAGGCGACGGGCTTGGCGTCGCGCAGGAACACGCGCAGCGATTTCTGGACGCGGGCGGCTTCCTCCTCCAGCGAATGGACGGTCTGGATCCGCAGGTTGATGCCCTCCGGCCGGTCCTCCGCGCCGACGGTAATGACCACCGAGCGCCCGGCCTCCAGCACGTCGCGGTATTCGGCCAGCGCTTCGGAGAACAGCACGCCTTCAAACTGGCCGGTGGAGTCTGAAAAGCTGACGATGCCCATCTTGTTGCCGGTCTTGGTGCGGCGCTCCTGCTTGGACGTGACAGTACCTGCAAGGCGGCCCGCAGTCGCGCCCTTGCGCACGGCGGCGGAGAATTCGGCGTAGGTCTGGACGCGCAGCTTGTTCAAAAGTGTCTGGTATTCATCCAACGGGTGGGCGGAAAGATAAAAGCCTGCCGCCTGATATTCGCGGTGCAGGCGCTCAGAGGGGAGCCAGGGCGCGGCGGCGGGGAGGATGAGCTTTTCCGGTTCTGCCGAACCCATGGCGGCAAAAATGTCGACCTGGCCGGAGGCGGCCTGATCCTGCGTGCGGGCCGACATGCCGATCATCCGGTCAAGACCGGCCATCAGGCGGGCGCGCTCATGGCCGAAACAATCCAGCGCCCCGGCATTGATCAGGCTTTCGAGAACCCGGCGGTTGATGATTTTCGGGTCGATGCGGGTGAGAAAATCCTCAAGCGACTTGAACGGCTTTTCGGCACGCATAGCCACCAGATGGTCAACCGCCGCTTCGCCAATGCCCTTGATGGCGGCGAGCGAATAATAGATGCGGTTTTCGCCGACTTCGAAAATCCGGTGCGAATGCATCACCGAAGGCGTTGCCACCTCAATGCCGAGGCGAAGCGCGTCGCGGCGGAATTCGCCCAGTTTTTCGGTGTTGGCCATGTCGTAGGTCATCGACGAGGCAAGGAACTCGACCGGATGATGCGCCTTCATGTAGGCGGTCTGGTAGGAAACGATGGCATAGGCGGCGGCGTGTGACTTGTTGAAGCCGTAGTCGGCAAACTTGGCCAGGAGATCGAAAATGAAATTCGCTTGCGGCGACGGCACGTTGCGCTCGACCGCGCCGGTGACGAAGCGCTCGCGCTGCTGGTCCATTTCGGCGCGGATTTTCTTACCCATGGCGCGGCGCAAAAGATCGGCTTCGCCGAGCGTATAGCCGGACAAGACCTGCGCGATCTGCATCACCTGTTCCTGATAGACGATGACGCCTTGCGTTTCCTTCAACAGATGATCGATGCGCGGGTGGATCGAGGCAAGCTCCTCCTCGCCGTTCTTGCGGGCATTGTAGGTCGGGATGTTTTCCATCGGGCCCGGACGGTAGAGCGCCACGAGGGCAATGATGTCCTCGATCCGGTCCGGCTTCATGCCGATCAGCGCCTTGCGCATGCCCGCCGATTCCACCTGAAACACGCCGACCGTCTCGCCGCGCGACAGCATCTCGTAGGTCTTCTGGTCGTCGAGCGGCAGGCGGTTCAAGTCGATCTCGATGCCCTTGCGCTTGACGAGGCGCACGGCCATGTCGAGAACGGTTAGCGTTTTAAGGCCGAGAAAGTCAAACTTCACCAAGCCGGCCTGCTCGACAAACTTCATGTTGAACTGGGTCACCGGCATGTCCGAACGCGGGTCGCGGTAGAGCGGGACAAGCTCGGAAAGCGGCCGGTCGCCGATGACGATGCCGGCGGCGTGGGTCGAAGCGTGGCGGTAAAGGCCTTCCAGCTTTTGTGCCATGGCCAGCAAGCGTTCAACCACCGGCTCCTTGTCACGCTCTTCGCGCAGGCGCGGCTCGTCCTCGATGGCTTTCGCCAGCGTCACCGGATTGGCTGGATTGGACGGCACCAGTTTGCACAGGCGATCCACCTGCCCGTATGGCATTTCGAGCACACGGCCGACGTCACGCAGCACGGCGCGGGCCTGCAGCGTACCAAAGGTGATGATCTGCGCCACCTGATCGCGGCCATAGCGCTCCTGCACATAACGGATAACCTCGTCGCGCCGCTCCTGACAGAAGTCGATGTCAAAGTCGGGCATCGACACGCGGTCGGGATTGAGGAAGCGTTCGAACAGCAGCGAGAAGCGCAACGGGTCCACATCCGTGATCGTCAGCGCATAGGCAACAAGCGAACCCGCGCCCGAACCACGACCCGGACCGACTGGAATGCCATGCGCCTTGGCCCATTTGATAAAGTCGGCCACGATCAGGAAGTAGCCCGGGAATTTCATCCGCTCAATGATCGACAGTTCAAAATCGAGCCGCTCGCGGTAGTCGTCCGGCGTGTAGCCTTCGGTGAGGCCGAAGACTTCGAGGCGATAGGCGAGACCGGCGATGGCCTGGCGCTTCAGCTCTTCGGCTTCCTCCTTCAGTGCGTCGTCCCCGTCAGCGTTCGAGCCGGTGAAGCGCGGCAGGATCGGGCTCCTGCCTTCCGGATAGTAGGAGCAGCGCTGCGCAATCTCGACCGTGTTGGCGACGGCTTCAGGCAGGTCGGCAAAGAGCTTGACCATGTCCTTGGCGCTGCGCAGATGGCTGTCCGGTGTCAGGCGGCGGCGGTTGTCTTCCGACATCAGGGCGCCTGCGGCAATCGCCAGCAACGCGTCATGCGATTCGTAATCGTCGCGCTTCAGGAAGAAGGCCTCGTTGGTGGCAACCAGCGGCAAGTGTTCCGCATAGGCGAGCGAAACCATTTTGGCTTCATGCGACTTGCTGTAGCCCTGCTGGCGCTGAATCTCGACATAGAGCCGATCGCCAAAATTGGCCTTCAGCCGCGCCAGCCGTTCAAGTGCCGCGTCATGGGCGGATTCGATCAACTCATCAACCGGACCGGCCATGCCGCCGGTCAACGCGATGATGCCTTCGCCGGTGGCTTCCAGCCAGTCCATCGCAATGTGGACCGGCTCGCCCGACGGCGTTTCCATGAAGGCGCGGCTGACGAGGCGCACCAGATTGGCGTAGCCATCCTTGTTGGCGGCGATGAACACCATGGTCGGATAGGAGGCCAATTCCTTGCGGCCATGGTTTGGCGTCTGCCCCTGCCCGGATGCGCCGAAGTCTACAGCCAGCTGGCATCCTATCAACGGCTGGACACCGGCCTTCGACGCCTTCTGCGCAAACTCGAGGGCGCCGAACAGGTTCGACGTATCGGTAATGGCGATTGCCGGCGCGCTAGACGCGGCGGCGAAGTCAACGATCTTGGAGACCGTAAGCGCGCCCTCAAGCAGCGAATAGGCCGAATGCACCCGCAGATGAATGAAGGATGCTGCCGTGGTCACAGCGCCATTGGATAAAGCGCCGTTTGCCGATTTGCCAATGTCCGCCACGCTTCACCTGACTGCCGAATCCAAGTCCGGCAATCACTATCTTGCAACGGGCGGCAAAGGTCCAGAAAAAGCGGCCCCTCGGCGCCTGTGAATTCCAGCCGTCAACAGCTCAGATCGCGCCGAGATAGACCGCGCAGGTGGCGATGAACAGCGAGACCGAGAGGAACGACATGAGGTCCTGAGCGAAGTCTGACATGGAATAATCTCCCTTGTTCCATTCATATTCGCTTTATGTTCTTTTTATGTTCTCGTGTCAACCATGTTTTGGATTGGCTGGAAAATCGTGGTTTATGAAAGGTTTACGGGAAGGTTGGGAGTCTTCTTGCCGCGTTTGCTGTAGGGAGAAGATCGCCTATCTCCAAACTTCGGCTCTGCCCCTCATCCGTCCGCTTCGCGGCCACCTTCTCCCCGCAAACGGCGGGGCGAAGAAAAGTGCAGTCAAGCCATATCCACGACTTTGCCATCCTTCAGCGTCACGCGCCTGTCCATGCGGCGCGCGAGTTCGTGGTTATGCGTGGCGATCATCGCGGCGAGGCCGGATTGGCGGACGAGGGCTTCGAGGGCTTCGAAAACATAGGAAGAAGTGACGGGATCAAGGTTGCCGGTCGGCTCGTCGGCGAGCAGCACCAGCGGCGCGTTGGCGACGGCGCGGGC
>JBGSHY010000081.1:0-4609 GCA_041751995.1 Rhizobiaceae bacterium
GGATTGGCGGGCTGACCGCTGGCATTCGGTGCGGCATCGTAGGGCCCGCCCGGAACGGGCGGCGGTGCCGGTTGCTGGGCTTCAGCAGCAAAAACAGATGCTCCCAAAGCAGCGAATATGAGCAGGCTCTTTATCTTACGCATGACTCTCTCCCTAGTGTTGAATAGGATCGCCGTTATCGGTTTTCCTACCAGTTGCGAGGCAGGGCGCCGGAGCGCTCCCGCCACCAATTCCATGTTTGGGCATTGGTCCAACCCGACAGCGGGGTGCTCCAGGGCACGTACATGAAAGGCGTGTTCAGACCCCATGGATTGGCGGGATCTGTGGTTGAGTTGACCTGTCCGAACGTCCACAGCATGAGTTGGTCATGCGGCAGGTCTCCGGATGGGTTCATGGGCAAATAGGCCCGGGGATTGGCAGCTCCGGGCGGAAAGTAAGGCGCTTGCCTTTCTCCCGGCATGACGGGCGCCACGCCTTCCGGCCCGCCGTAAAGGCGCTGCGGCGCAACAGCGCATTCCGGCGGACAAGGCTGGCTTGGGACAGATGCATAGGGACCTGCGGCATAGCCTTGCTGAGCAGAACCGTTACCCGGCATTGCGGAGCTCAGTTCACCAAAAGTCGCCGCCGACGCTGCAGACGACAACGTCAAAACCAAAATGGCGCCAACCCGCCCGGCAGTCAGAATTGAACGCATCAAAGGTGCTGTCATCATGATTCCGTCTCCCTGGCCGCTTTGCGGCGTGTGGTCCGTTTCCGTTTTCCGGAAGCTTTCTTTGTCTTGGTCTTGGCCTTCGTCTTGGCGCGCGGCTTTTTCGCTTTGACAGCCTCCACAACAGGCGGTTCCACGGCTTCAACGGCCACGCTGATTTCGCTTCTGCGTTCAAGCCGCGCGGGTCGCACGGGCGCAGGCGCACTGACCACGGGTGTCACAGGTTCAAGCAGCATGGCTTCCGATTTGCGGACCAGCGGCTGTGGCCTTCCGGCGGGCACAGCCGGATTTGCCGGAGACGCTGCCGTTTGGGATGCTTCAACAGTTTCCTGACGGCGCTCGAGGCGCGCCGGCCGTGCCTGAGGCTGTGTCCCGCCATTGTCAGGCGGTGGCACGTTGCCGCCGGGTTTTCCGCCTGACGGACCCGGATCTTGCCGCGGATTTGCAACAGTCACATTCGGGAACCGGTGGCGCACGCTGATGCAGCCGAGCGGAATGACGACCAGCGTCAGGAAAGTGGCAACCAGCGAACCGAACAGCAGCGAAACCGCCATGCCGCGGAAAATGGGATCACTGAGCAGCACCATCGAGCCAATGACAAGCGCAAGCGCAGTGATCAGGATCGGGCGCAGGCGGACCTCGGCGGCCAGGGTGATGGAGCGCTGCACGTCCATGCCCTTCTGCACCTCGGCGCGGGCAAACTCGACCAGCAGGATCGAATTGCGCACGATGATGCCGGCAAGGGCGATGAAGCCGATCATGGAAGTGGCCGTGAAATCGGCCCCGAGCAGCCAGTGTCCGGGAATGATGCCGATCAACGTCAGCGGAATTGGCGCCATGACGACCGCCGGGAGAATGAAACTGCGAAATTCTGCAACGACAAGGAAATAGATCAACACCAGTGCCGCCATGAAGGCGATCCCCATGTCGCGGAATGTGACGTAGGTCACTTCCCACTCGCCATCCCATTTGAAGCCGCTGACATCGGAATATTCCGGACGGCTGAAATAGTGGCCGCTGATGGTCTGACCATCCGGCGTGACTTGGTCGGCAAGCGCATTATCAACGGCCAGCATGCCGTACAGCGGCGCACCGAGCGGTCCGACAACATCGGCCATGACATACTCAAGAGCGCGCAGGTCCTTGTGGTAGATCGGCGGATTGACCTGCGTCTTGATCATGCGGCCAAGCTCACCGAGCGGCACCGTCGTGCCGCTGCGGGTTGGCACCGGCAGCATCAGGATGTTGCCCATGTTGACCCTCGAGGCAATCGGGACCTGCACCACGATCACCGACTGTTCCAGGCTATTGGCGCTGCGCAGAGGCCCTGCTTCGAACCCGCCTGCCGCCATCGCAATCTCGCGGTTGATGTCTTCGACCGAGACGCCGAACATGGCCGCCTTCAGCCGGTCGACGACGAATTCAAGCCGGTCGTGCGGCGCTTCCATGAAGGTGTTGACGTCGGCCACATCCGGCGTGGCTTTCAATATCGTGGCGATATTGCCTGCCACGTCGCGGCGGATGTCCGCCGTTGGCCCATAGACTTCAGCCACCACCGGCGCCAGCACCGGAGGTCCGGGAGGCGCTTCGGCGATTGTCAGCCGCGCCCCGGCCTCTTGAGCAACAGGCGCGAGCATGGCGCGGATTTCCGTGGCGATCTCGTGGGAGGAACGCGCCCGTTCCGACTTGTCGAGAAGCTGGATGGCGATGTCGCCTTGCCACGGCTTGCCGCGCAGGAAGTAGTGGCGCACAAGGCCGTTGAAGTTGAATGGAGACGACGTGCCGGAATAGGTCTGGAAAGCGGTAATTTCCGGTATACCTTCAAGCCGCGCGCCGATCCGCTTGGCAAGGTTTTCCGTCGCAAAAATGTCCGTGCCTTCCGGCAGGTCAATGACCACCTGCAGTTCGGAGTTGTTGTCGAACGGCAGCATCTTGAAGGCAACGGATTTCAGCGGGAACAAAGCGACCGCACCGAGCATCATGAGGATGATTGCAAACAGCGTCAGGTTTCCGACGAGCCGCGAGTTGATGATCGGTGAAATCAGCTTGCTGTAATACTTGGCGATGAACGCGGACTGCCGATGCTCGGCATCAGCCGCACGCTGCAGCACGGCCATTGATGGTTTGACCTTGGCGGCAAGCCAGGGCACGAAGACGAAGGCCGCAAACAGCGAAAACACCATTGCCGCTGACGACAGCACCGGAATGGGCAGCATGTAAGGCCCCATCATGCCGCTGACGAATCCCATCGGCAGCAGCGCCGCCACAACAGTGAACGTGGCCAGAATGGTTGGATTGCCGACTTCATCGACAGCGCTCTCGGTGATCTCGTCAGCCGTGCTGCCGTCCTGCAGCCAGCGCCGGTATATGTTCTCGACCACGACGATCGCGTCATCAACGAGAATGCCGATGGCGAACACCAGCGCGAACATCGATACGCGGTTGATGGTGAAGTCGAGCACGTAGGCGACCGCGAGCGACATCAACAGCACGGCCGGAATGGTGATCAGCACAATGACGGCCGGGCGCATGCCCATCGTGACCAGCGCCAGCACCGTCACCAAAGCCGACACGATGAACAATTTCATGATCAGGTGCGAGACTTTGTCGGAAGCTGTGGCGCCATAATTGCGCGTCACTGTCACTTCCACCGACGGCGGGATCAGCGTGCTTTTCATGGCCTGCAGTTCTGAAAGCAGCGCATCGGCCACATCAACGCCATTGGTTCCGTGCTTCTTGGCTACTGCAACCGTGACCGCCGACTGCGTCGTGAACTTTCCGTCTTCGCCGCGAAGACTGCTTTCGACAATCGACTTGGTTTCGGAAGCCCCTTGGCTGATTGTTGCGATGTCGCGCAGGAACACCGGACGGTTGCCTGTGACGGCGACAACCAGATTGCCGATCTCGGCAGCGTTTTCCAGGAACGCTCCCGAATAGACATCAAACCAGCGGCTGCCATCGATCACATTGCCGGACGGCGACCTCTGGTTTGCCGCCATGATCGATTGCGCGATCATGCTCATGGTCAGCTGAAACGAGGTCAGGCGCGACGGATCGACCTCGACGCGCACTTGATCGCGGCTGCCGCCGGTGACGAAGCTGAGGCCGGTGTCCGGCAGCGCCTTGAAACGCTGCTCGACATCAAGGCCCAGTTTGCGCAGCTGCACCAGATCAAGCTGGCCGGAGGACATGGTGACGGTCACCAGCGGTACGTCATCAATCGTCTTCGGCTTGACCAGCGGCGGCATCACGCCCTTCGGGATGCGGTCCATGTTGGACTGAAGCTTGTCGTACAGCTTGACCAGCGACGGCTCGAGTTGCTCGCCGACCTCGAACTGCACTGTCACCATCGAGAAGCCGTCATGGGACATCGAATAGACATGCTTGACGCCGGACAGTTCGGACATCAGCCGTTCAAGCGGTTCTGAAATGAGATTGGAAACTTCGTTGGCCGAAGCTCCGGGATTGGCGACCATGATGTCGACCATCGGGACCGATATCTGCGGATCCTCCTCGCGCGGCGTCACCATCAGCCCCAGAAAGCCGATCAGGAAGAATGCGGCCAACAGCAATGGCGTCAACGGCGAGCGGATGAAGGCGCGGGCCGTCTTGCCGGCTATCCCCATCACTTCGGCACGTGCCGGGGTCCGGCTGTCTGCCGTGTCCTGCCGGTGCGCGTTGTCGGAAGCGGAGGCGGTGCTCATGGCACTATTCCCGGTCTCTTGCGGTCATGGCTGGCCACCCGTGAGATAGTCACCGGATTTTAGGCTGGGTGACGGCTGCGTAACGACGAGCTCACCGGCCTCCAGACCGGACAGAACTGCCGTGCCGGGACCCTGAGTTTCGCCAAGCCGCAGCACCCGCATCTCGGCAACTCCGCGCCGGTCGACCACGAAGGCG
>JBGSHY010000082.1:0-38014 GCA_041751995.1 Rhizobiaceae bacterium
GCCGGTGGTCAGCCGCGTGCGCACGCCAATCGGCCGCCGCGGCATCTATGCGGTGCGCATCGGCGCGGATTCTCGCGGCGAAGCCAACCAGATCTGCGCCACGCTGCGCTCGTCCGGTGGGGCGTGCATTGTCATGAAGAACCGCTGAAGCCCGAAAAAGGCAAAATGTGGCGGCCCCGTTCAGGAACCGTTCAGGCGCGAAATCCTATTTGTTCATGACTGCCGGGAAACCGGCCAGACATTGCCGAAGGAGCTTGTCATGAACAAATTCACCAAAACCGCCATTGCCGCAATCGTCGGCTTCGCATCCGTCGCATCGACATTTACCGCGGCCGAAGCGCGCGACTGGCGCCGCGACCATCGCCGTCCGGTCATCGTGCATCACCACAACAATGACGCCCTTGCTGCCGGCATTCTCGGTCTTGCCGCTGGCGCGATCATTGTCGGCGCGATCACCCAGCCGCAGCCGGTTTACCGTCCGCGTCCTGTAACGGTTTACGACTACCCGCCGGCCCCGCGCCGCTACTATGAGCCGGAAGTCATCGCCTATGACGAGGGACTGGAGCCTTGGTCGCGCGAATGGTTCCGCTACTGCACCAACCGCTACCGGTCATTCAACCCGGAAACCGGCACCTACCGCGGCTATGACGGCCTGAACCATTTCTGCGCCGCAAACTGAAACAAAAATCCAAGAGTCTGAGCCAAAATTCAGTTTGGTGAGTCAACTGGAGTGATCTTCGAGAACCGGAGCGCAGCGGACGTTTGGGTCCGTGAGCACCGGAAGCGCAGAAAATCGCGCCAGTTGGCCGTCAAAGTGCATTTTCGGTCAGGCTCTAACGCAAGTCGGCGAGGTACGGGTTTGAACGCCGTTCCTCACCGATCCGGCTTCCCGGCCCATGGCCGCAGATGAAAGCGACGTCATCGCCTAAGGGCAAGACCTTGTCGCGGATCGAGTTCATCAGTGTCTGATGATCGCCGCCGGGCAAATCCGTCCGGCCGACCGAGCCGTTGAACAACACATCACCCAGATGCGCGAACCGCGCCGTGCGGTTGAAGAAAATGACATGGCCCGGCGCATGCCCCGGCGTGTGATAGACCTCGAACACATGATCGCCGAATGACACGGTTTCACCATCGGTCAAATACCGGTCCGGCGTGGCGTCTTCCATGGTGCCTGCGGCGCCGAACGCGGCAGCGCGGCTTGTGATGTTATGCAGCAAGGGTTCGTCCGCCTCGTGCGGCCCGATGATGTCGACATTCAGCAATGCCTTCAGCTTCATGGCGCCGCCGGCATGATCGAGGTGCCCGTGGGTCAGCCAGATCGCCTCGACCTTCACGCCTTTTTCCTTGATGGCCGCTGCAATCTGGTCAACGTCGCCGCCCGGATCGACCACCACGCCAACCTTGCTGTCGGCATCGAAAAGAATGGTGCAGTTTTGCTGGAATGCGGTGACCGGAACGATGATGCCTGTCAGTTGACCCATGATGTGCGCTTCCTGAAATCGAATCACTGACTGTGACATAAACGAAAACGGGCAGCTTGCGCTGCCCGTTTCATTGAAACACTGTAGAAGAATTACTTCTTCATGGCGCCCATGACAACGCCGGCAAGTGCGGTCAGCACGCCGCCGCCGAGGCCGCCGGAGATGACCTGGCTGATGATGCCCATGAGGTCGAGACCTCCGGCAGAGCCAAGCGCGCTGGCCAAAAGGCCGCCGATTGCTGCGTTGCCGCCAATGCCGCCGACTGCACCGGCAATCAGCTTCGGCAGAAGTGTCATTCCGGCCTGTTTGATCAGATTACCGACAATACCGCCGCCAGCTGCGCCGGAAATTGCCTGAATGATGAGCGGAAGAAGTTGTTCCATTTGTTTGGATCCCGTTTTACCCCGTCGCGGCGTCGTCGCCGCGCCGGAAGTGAAACGCCATCTTAGACCAAAGTCAAACCGATTAACGCTTTGTTCACCATAATCAGACGCGCCAAGCGCGAATTAGTCGATCATGGTTAACGCCGGAAGGGTATTCCGGCGCTGAAATCAGGCGTTTACTTCAGCCGAATAATCTTCAATCAGCGCGCGGGAAATTGCGCCGGGAACAAAAGTATATGGCCCCACTTCCGAGACAGGCGTGACTTCAGCGCCGGTGCCGCAGATGAAGCATTCCTGGAAGGAAGACAGTTCATCCGGCATGATCCGGCGTTCGACAACGTTGATGCCGCGCTTCTTGGCAAGCTCAATCACTGTCTGTCGGGTGATGCCATTGAGGAAACAATCGGCAATCGGCGTGTGCAGTTCGCCATCCTTGGCGAAGAAAATGTTGGCGCCGGTGCATTCGGCGACACGGCCCTGCCAGTCCAGCATCATCGCATCGGCATAGCCCTTGCGCTCGGCGCGGTGCTTGGAGATCGTGCAGATCATATAAAGCCCGGCGGCCTTGGAGTGGCACGGCGCGGTCGCCGGATCGGGACGGCGATAGTCGGCGATGTCGAGCTTGATGCCCTTCATCTTGGTGGCAACGTCAAACATCGATGGCCAATCCCAGACAGCAATTGCCGTGTGGATTTTCGCCATCTGCGCGGCGACAGCCATCATTTCCGAACCGCGCCAGGCGACCGGGCGGACGTAGCAATTCTTGAAGCCGTTCTTGTCGACGACAAGCTGTTTTGCCTCAATCAATTGATCGACAGTGTACGGAATCTCGAAATCGAGCAGTTCGGCCGACTTCAGGAAACGCTCCGAATGCTGGCGCGACTTGTAGATCTTGCCGCCATAGGCGCGCTCGCCTTCAAACACCGAGCCGCCGTAATGCAGGCCGTGGGTGAGAATGTGAATCTTGGCATCCTGCCAGTCCACCAGCGAGCCGTTGACCCAGATCACGCCCTGCAATTGGTCAAAAGGAACCGATGCCATTTTTTCTCTCCCGTTTTTAGCCCGCGTCTGCGGTGAAATTGCCATTTGGCAGATTTCAGATTTTTCTTCATGTTGCCGGGAACTTCAAACACAACCGAAACCGGTGTGCTTTACGTTTTGCACAAAATGTGGCCAACAACGGATTAAACGTTACGCAGGCCAAAAAAATATGTCAATAGTGCTGACATAATTTGGATTGGAAACATGGTGGGCAAAAGCTCGAACATCGACATCGTCCGCGATCCTCTCACGCAAGACCAAGGCATCGACTTTGCGCTGATCGAAGGCTTCTTTTTCGCCTACCGCGATTTCACCGCCGATGCCGACGCCATTCTGGAAACCTATGATTTTGGCCGGGCGCACCACAGGGTGCTGCATTTCGTCAACCGCCAACCCGGACTGACCGTCGCCGAACTGCTGGAAATCCTGAAGATCACCAAGCAGAGCCTTGCCCGCGTTCTCAAGCAGTTGATCGATTCCGGTCACATCGCGCAGGTGCCGGGCCCAAAAGACAAGCGGCAACGCGAACTTTATCCATCGCCCAAAGGCCGTGAGCTTGCGCTCAAGCTTGCGCTGCCGCAATCTCGCCGCATCGGCGTGGCGCTTGGCAAATCGGGTGCGGGGGCACGTGAACAGGTAGAACGGTTTTTGAATGCCATGGTCGGCTGAACCCGCTGACCGGATTGCCGACAATAACCGTCAGACATGAGGAGAGCCCATGCCACAGAAATCACAACCGGCCCGCATTCTGGATGACAACGCTGCCCATCTCCTCGTCGTCGATGACGACACCCGCATACGCACCCTGCTGTCGCAGTTTTTGGTCGAGCATGGTTTTCGTGTCACCGTAGCGGCAAATGCTGCCGAGGCGCGGCGCAAGCTGGAAAATCTTGATTTCGACATGCTGATTCTCGATGTTATGATGCCGGGCGAAACCGGTGTCGACCTGACAAAGTCCCTGCGTGAAACACGCAATGTGCCGATTTTGATGCTGACCGCGCTCAGCGAAACCGACCGTCGCATCCAGGGGCTTGAAGCCGGTGCGGATGATTACATCGCCAAACCGTTTGATCCGCGCGAGCTGGTGCTGCGTATCAACAACATTCTCAAGCGCGGCGGCCCGGCGCCGGAGACGCGTCAGGAGCAGGTGATCTTCGGCCCGTTCACTTTCCACATTTCCCGGCGCGAGTTGAAGCGCGGCTCTGAAATCATCCGCCTGACCGATCGTGAGCAGGAAATCATGGTGCTGTTTGGCGAACGCGCCGGCGAAACCGTGCCGCGTCATGAGCTGGTCGGTGAAGAATCATCCGTCGGTGAAAGGACAATTGATGTGCAAATCAACCGTCTTCGCCGCAAGATCGAGAAAGACCCGGCCAACCCGTTGTTCTTGCAGACTGTGCGTGGCGTCGGCTATCGATTGAGCATTGAGCGCCAGTCAGCCTGATTGGCGCGGGAAAGACCGAAGCTTGAATGGCAATTTCCGATCGCGACAGGACAAGAAAACTCAAACGCCTGCAAAAGGCCGCACGGCTTTACTCCGACCGACCTTCACCGCTTCGCCAGATTGCCGGCTGGTTTTCCCGTCGGATGCCCAAGCGCCTCTACGCCCGCTCCCTGATCATCATCATTGCGCCGATGGTTTTGCTGCAATCGGTGGTGGCCTTCGTGTTCATGGAGCGCCATTGGCAGACCGTGACACAGCGCCTGTCAACGGCCGTTTCGCGCGACATTGCCGCGATCATCAGCGTGGCCGAATCCTACCCGCAGGATCCGAACCTTGAGACCATCACCAAAATTGCCGGTGACAATCTCGATCTTAACATCTCATTTCTGCCAATGGAGCCGCTGCCGCCGCCGGGCGAAAAGCCGTTCTTTTCCATTCTGGACAACATCCTGACCGCCGAATTGGCGCGCCAGATCAAGCTCCCGTTTTGGATTGACACGGTGGGCAACTCCGATCTCGTGGAAATCCGGGTCCAACTGACATCAAACGTGTTGCGCATCTTCGCCAAGCGCAGCCAAGCCTATGCCTCCAACACGCACATCTTCCTGTTGTGGATGGTCGGCACGTCACTGGTGTTGCTGGCCATCGCGATCCTGTTCCTGCGCAACCAGATCCGCCCGATCCAGAAGCTGGCGGAAGCTGCCGAAAGCTTTGGCAAGGGCAGGCCGATGCCGCGTGACTTCCGCCCGCGTGGCGCGGAAGAAGTCCGCCGTGCCGGTCTCGCCTTCATCCAGATGCGAGAGCGTATCGAGCGGCAAATGGACCAGCGCACCGCCATGCTGACCGGCGTCAGCCATGATCTGCGCACCATCCTGACACGGTTCAAACTGCAGCTCGCACTGGTCCCGCCAAAAATCGACACCACGGCGCTCGAAGCGGATGTCGCCGACATGCAGTCAATGCTCGAAGGCTACATGTCCTTCGCGCGCGGCGAGGCGCAGGAAGAGACCGGCGCCCTCGATCTTGAAAAGCTGTTCGAAAAACTCGCCGAAGAAGCCAAACTGCGTGAACGGGAACTCGACTACACCATTGCCGGCAAGTCTGACGTCTATGTGCGCGCCAATGCCTTTACCCGCCTCATAAACAATCTCGTCTCCAACGCCTTCCGCTACGCTGAATCCGTGTCGATCACCGCGACACACCAGAAAGGTTGGTTGACGTTGATCGTTGATGACGATGGCCCCGGCATTCCGCCCGAACACCGCGAAGATGTATTCCGCCCGTTTGTCCGGCTTGATGAAGCTCGCAACCAGGACGAAAGCGGCACCGGCCTCGGCCTTTCGATCGCCCGCGACATCGCCCGCTCGCATGGCGGTTCGATCAACCTGTCAGACAGCCCGCTGGGTGGCTTGAGGGCAACGGTGCGGGTTCCGGCCTGATGTCTGGCCCATCTAGCCGGCGGCGCGGTCGAGGACTTCTTCGGCCCATTGGTTCAGGCTCTTGCCTGAAAGCTCGGCCGCAAGCGCGGCTTTGCGGTGCACTTCCGGACTGACGCGGAACATCACCTGACCAGAGTAGGCTTTCTGCGGCTCCTTGCCGATCTTGGCGCAGGTTTCGATGTAATCCTCAACTGCCTCGTGAAACGCAGCGCGCAACTCATCGACAGTTTCACCATGAAACCCGACGCCGTCACGGATCCCTGCAATCTTGCCGGTTAAAATGCCGTCCTCGTCATCATAGTCAATGCGTGCCGAATAGCTTTTGTAGTTCATGACGTTGCTCATGGAGTGACTCCAATCCGTTCCAGAAAAGCCCGGGCGGCGCGGACCTGATAGCGTTTTGCCTCTTTGGCCGGATGCGGACGATGAAAAGTCTCAACGTCGCCATCCTTTTCGAACCGAACCCGTGAGCCGCGTCCTTCGATCAAACGGGCGCCTGCCGCCAACAGCAAAGCCTCAACGTCTGACCAGTCAATTGTTCCGGAAACCGGTTCTTTGAAGACAAGGGTAAGCGTGCTGCGATGCCTGCTGTTCATCGAAGCAACTTAGCGATTGCTAGCAATTAATGCAAGCTTAAAACAGCTTGCCGCCGTTCGGAACCTTGTGGCTGACTGCCGCCAGCACGACTTCGCCGTCTTCATCGGGAAAACCGAGCGTCAGCACTTCCGACATCACAGGGCCGATCTGGCGCGGCGGGAAATTGACCACGGCCATCACCTGCCGCCCGGTCAGCTCTTCAATCGTATAGTGTTTGGTAATCTGCGCCGATGAACGCTTGATCCCGATCTCGGGACCAAAATCGATCCGCAGCTTGAATGCCGGCTTGCGCGCTTCTGGAAACGGCAGCGCCTCGATGATCGTGCCGACACGGACGTCGACCTTGTCAAAATCCGGAAAAGTGATCTGCGGGCGGACAGGATCGTTTTTCATTACAAGAACTCAAGCGTTGCCGATGGTCTCGAACAGTGCCGAATCCATCGCCTCGCGGGCCGTCTGGCCAGACCAGACCACGAACTGGAATGCGGCGAAATAGGTGTCGCAGGTCTCGACCGCGCTTTCGAACAGCACTTCGATCTGACGCTCTGTCGGGTCCAGCCCGCCGGAAAGGATCAGCGACTGGCGGAACATGATGACATGTTCGCGCTGCCAGAAATCGAAGTGGCCCATCAAAAGCTGTTCATTGATCAGCGTTACCAGTTTGGCGACCTCATTGGCGCGGCCGCGGGCGACCTTCATGTCAAAGGCGCAGGCCAGATGCAGCGCTTCGCAATCCTCCATCCAGGAATAGGAAACCGTGTAAGCCGATAGCCGGCCGCCGGCGTGGATGGCGATCTCGTCGTCGCCTGCCCGCTCAAACGCCCATTCGCGCTGGCTGGCAACGCTTTCGATGACATCCAGCGGATGCACATCGCGGGCAAATTCGGCTTCCAACAGTCTCATTCTCAAAATATCCATATCCGCGCGACTGGCGCCTGTCGCCATGTCCCGTTGTCCAAACGCCTTACGAGGAAACCCGGCAAACCATGGCGGAAAAACACCCTGCCCTGGCACCTGCCGAAACACTGTTGAACACCCCGAAACGAACAGTCTCGAATCATTCAATGATTTCAGTCTATTGATGGGAGGCGGCTTCACCAGACAATTTTTGCCTTTGCACTAAATCCGATGTGGAAAGTGCGCGGTTGCGAAATTTTATGCACAGGGCAAGTGATTCAAAAGACTCCGGAATTTGGCTTTCCGGAGTCGGATTTTCGAAACTGTGGATTATTTTGTTTTGGACGGCGAAGCGGCCGCCTTTTTGGCTTTCACCGGCAAATCCGCACCTTCCAGCACGGCAAGGCGCGCCTCAAGGGCAGCCAGAGCCTGCTTGAAGGATTCGTTCTCGGCCCGCGCATTTTGCGCCATCTCGGTCACCGCATCGAATTCCTCGCGCTTGACCAGATCCATCGAGTTCAAAAGCTTTTCGCCCTGCGCCCGGAACGCGCCTTCAACTTCCTTGCGCACGCCTTGGGCAGCGCCTGCGGCATCAGTCATCAGTTTGGCGAATTCATCCAGGATACGGTTCGGGCCGGTGCTCATGTCAGGTCTCCTTCAAGGACTGGCCTTGACTTAGGAACTCCACCTGCCGAAAGCAAGTTGGAGCATTGCCGCAGCGCTTGGCCTTGCCCGACGCAAACGCCAAGTTCGCCGCAGATAAGGAGGCGGGAAGCCGCACAGTCATCCATGATATCTTCCGCATTCACGCTTGCAGCCCTCACCTACCCGCAGATCGACCCGGTCGCGCTGCAACTGGGTCCGCTGTCCATCCACTGGTACGGCATCGGCTATGTCGTCTCGATCCTGTTCGCCTGGTGGTATGCCAAGCGCCTCGTCGCCAATCCGGCGCTGTGGGCGAACGGCCAGCCCCCGATCAAACCGCTCGATCTGGATGACTTCGTCACCTGGGCGGCGCTCGGTGTGGTGCTTGGCGGGCGCATCGGCTACATTTTGTTCTACGATTTCGCCCGCTTTGCCGCTGATCCCCTGTCGATGTTCGCGGTCTGGAATGGCGGCATGTCCTACCATGGCGGCATGTTGGGCACGATCATCGCCATGGCGCTGTTTGCCCGCAGGCGCGGCATCCCGGTCTGGACCATGTTCGACACCGTCGCCGCCGGTGTTCCATTCGGGCTCGGCGTCGGACGGCTGACCAATTTCATCAATGGCGAATTGTGGGGGCGGGAAACTGACGTTCCGTGGGCATTCCAGCTTCCCAACGGCGAAATCCGCCATGCCAGCCAGCTTTATGAAGCATTGCTGGAAGGCCTCATTCTGTTTTTCGTGTTGCGCTTTTTCACCCACAAAATGCTCAAGCTGAAAACCCCGAAGTTTGTCGGCGGGGCCTTCATTTGCGGCTATGGCCTGTCGCGCATTTTCATTGAACTTTTCCGCGTGCCGGACGTGCAGCTTGGCTACCTTGCAGGCAATTGGCTGACCATGGGCATGGTGCTGTCAACGCCGATGGTGCTGGCCGGCATCTGGGCCATGGCGACCGCGAAAAAGCCGCCTGAAGCCAAATGACCCCGCTCGAAGCCAAAATCCGCCGCCAGATTGAGCTTGCTGGCCCGATGTCGGTGGCGGAGTATTGGACCCACTGCCTGTTTGATCCGAAGCACGGCTATTACACCACCCGTGTTCCTATCGGCGCGGCGGGCGACTTCACCACGGCGCCGGAAATCTCGCAGATGTTCGGTGAGATGCTCGCCGCATGGTGGCTGGCGACCGCGCGCCAGAACGGCATCGAGCCCGCATTGGTCGAGATTGGCCCGGGCCGCGGCACGCTGATGGCCGACATGCTGCGCACGCTCGGCAAGCTTGATCCGTCGCTGAAGCAGTCGCTGGCGGTTCACATGGTCGAGGTCAGCCCGCGCCTGACCGCCATGCAGCAGGAGAAGCTGGCGGGTTCAGGCTTCCAAGTCGCTTGGCACGAAACCATCGCCACGCTGCCGAAGACGCCTGTCGGCATCATCGCCAATGAACTGTTCGACGCCATGCCGATCCGGCAATTCATCAAATCGGCAACAGATTGGAACGAAGTCACGGTCACAGTCAGTGAAGCCGGCGAGTTGGGATTTGCTGCATCGCCCGCCTCCCTCGACAGCGCAATCCTGCCAAAAGGGCATGAAACACAGCCAGTCGATGCGCTGTTCGAATTCGCTCCTGCCCGCGAAGCCCTGATGCAGGAACTGGCGCATCATATCCGTGAAACAGGCGGGTTCGGCCTGTTCATCGACTATGGTCATTCTGTTCCCGCCTTCGGCGATACGCTGCAGGCATTGAAGGACCACGCCTATGCCAATGTCCTGGAAAACCCGGGCGAAGCGGATATCACCAGCCATGTCGACTTCGCCAATCTTGCAAAAGCGGCCATAATATCCGGCGTGAACGCTTCGCAAATCATCACCCAAGGCGAGTTCCTGACCCGGATCGGCATCGTCGAACGCGCAACACGCCTGGCCCATAGCCAGCCGCAGCTTCATGACAGTGTTGAAACAGCAATTGACCGGCTGGTCTCGCCCACGCAAATGGGCAGTCTTTTCAAGGTGTTGGGGATCGCGCATCCGTCTGTTACACTTTCCGCGCTGCAAATGGCCGGTTGACGCCGCGCATCGCTTTGCCCACTTTCGGGCGAACAACAACAGAATCGGCGACCATGACCGAACGAACTTTCCTTTCTCCCATCATTAGCCCTGCACTGAACGACAACGGCATCATCCACGGTTTCTTCACCCGCCACGGCGGTGTTTCGTCTGGGATCTATCAGGGTCTGAACGTCGGCATCGGCTCGTCCGATGAGCGCGCGCTGGTCGAGGAAAACCGCCGCCGCGCCGCGCTGCATCTGGGTGCGGAACCGGCACGGCTGATCAATCCCTGGCAGGTCCATTCGCCGGATGCCGTCATTGTCTCAGCGCCTTTTGAAGCTGAACGCCCGAAGGCCGACGGCATCGTCACCGCCACGCCGGACCTTGCCATCGCAGTCGTCACTGCCGATTGCGGTCCGATCCTGTTTTCCGACGCAAAAGCCGGTGTCATTGGCGCTGCGCATGCCGGCTGGAAAGGCGCAATTGGCGGTGTTCTGGAAAACACCATTGCCGCCATGGAAACCCTTGGCGCACAACGGGCTGACATCAAGGCCGTGCTCGGCCCGTCGATCAGCCAAGAGAACTATGAAGTCGGCCCCGAATTCGTCGCCGCTTTCCTTAGCGCCGGCATAGACAATTCACGCTGGTTTGCGCCTTCGGTAAAAGCCGGGCATTCCATGTTCGATCTTTGGGGCTATACACTCTCACGCCTTGAGGCGGCTGGTGTTGACGCATCCTGTGTCAACCGCTGCACCTACGCCGACGAAACCAGTTTCTTTTCCTACCGCCGCACCACGCATAGGCAGGAACCGGACTATGGCCGGCAATTGTCCGCCATCATGATCAAAGGATAATCCATGGCCTTGCACTTTGAACGCACCGAATTCGCCGACCGCATGGCCAAGTTCACCGCAGCCATGGCGGAGCGCAAACTCGACGCAGTGCTGCTGTTTTCGCAGGAAAGCATGTACTGGCTGACCGGCTACGACACGTTCGGCTTCTGCTTCTTCCAAAGCCTTGTGGTCAAGGCGGACGGTTCGATGGTTCTGCTCACCCGGTCTGCGGATTTGCGCCAGGCGCGGCACACCTCGATCATCGACAACATCGTCATCTGGGCTGACCGCGATAACGCCAATCCGGCGTTTGACCTGCGCAATCTCCTGTCCGATCTTGGCCTCCTCGGCATGAAGATCGGCGTGGAATACCAGACCCACGGCCTCACCGCCGCCAACGGCCGCAAGCTCGACGAACAGCTGAACACCTTCGCCGCCCTGTCTGATTTTTCCGGTGTGGTCGACTGCCTGCGTGTCATCAAGAGTTCGGCGGAACTCGACAAGGTGCGCAAAGCCGCCGATCTTGGCGATGCTGCGCTCGAGCGTGCGCTGCCGCTGATCAAGGCGGGCGCGGACGAAGGCGCGATTCTCGCCGCCATGCACGCGGCGATCTTTGAAGGCGACGGCGACTATCCGGCCAATGAGTTTATCATCGGTTCAGGCCCGGACGCGCTGCTCTGCCGCTACAAGGCGGGACGGCGCAAGCTCGACCCGGTTGACCAGCTGACGCTCGAATGGGCCGGGGTATTCAACCATTACCATGCCGCGCTGATGCGCACCGTCGTCATTGGCCCCGCGACGCCCCGCCATCTCGAATTGCAGGCCGCCGCCCATGAGGCGCTGCTTGCAGTCGAGGCGACCATGACGCCGGGCAAGACGTTCGGCGAGGTTTTTGCCGCCCACGCCGCTGTCATGGATGCACATGGCATGATCCGCCACCGGCTGAACGCGTGCGGCTATTCGCTTGGCGCGCGCTTTACGCCGTCGTGGATGGACATGCCGATGTTCTACGCCAACAATCCGGTCGTCATACAGCCCGGCATGGTGCTGTTCGCCCACATGATCATCATGGATTCGGAAACCAACACCGCCATGTGCCTTGGACGCACGTCATTGATCGGACAAGACGCCGCAGAGCCGCTGTCCCGCCTTCCTCTCGACTTGATTGTGCGCTGAATCCGTGTTCTCAACTGAAACACAGAAAAAGTGCAGTCCTCCGGGAGGCCGCCGACCATGAAAATCCTCCGCAATGCCGCCATTCTTGGCATGATTGCCGCGCTTGCGGCCTGCAACAGCACGGATTCGACCCTCGGCATTGAAGGCGCAAACGGCCAGCAGGCTGCAGTTCCCGCAGCGCCAGGTGCAACCGCTCCGGCGACGCCGCAAGTGACAACACCGCAAGCCGCCGCTGTCGCGGGCACGATCCGCATGCGCTTTGCTCCCATCATCGGTGCGCCGGTTGAAAAAGTGACCTCCTTGTCGCGTCGCATCTCGGCCCGCGCCAAGGAGCAGAACGTCGCCATCGTCGCCTCGACCGACATGACCGCGACCCACGTCATCAAAGGCTATTTCAGCGTGCTGGGCGAGGGATCGAACACCACGGTGATCTACGTGTTCGACATTCTCGCTCCATCCGGCAATCGCTTGCACCGAATTCAGGGGCAGGAAAGCGTAACCGGCAGCAATGCTGCTGATCCCTGGGCTGCAGTGCCGGGAACGACGCTTGAGGCGATAGCTGACAAGGCCATGGCGGAATTCGCGGTCTGGCAGCG
This sequence comes from Rhizobiaceae bacterium, assembly GCA_041751995.1. GTDB lineage: Bacteria > Pseudomonadota > Alphaproteobacteria > Rhizobiales > Rhizobiaceae > JANMEX01. Next base: position 12,578 of record JBGSHY010000082.1, read on the forward strand.
CGGCGGACAGGCCTGAATCGGGCTCTTTTAAAACTTTGGTGTGATTATTCACCATCTGCCCTGACTCGCGCTTGAATCTTTGCGCCGTGGCAGTTACAGGCGCGGTCTATGGATTGAACCGCCAGCCGGGGACCCAGGCGCATGAAAATTTTCGCAGGCAATTCGAACCGTGTACTGGCAGAAGCTGTCGCGAAATACCTGAACATCCCGCTTGGCAAGGCGAGTGTCCGGCGTTTTGCCGACCAGGAAATCTTCGTCGAAGTGCAGGAAAACGTGCGCGGCGAAGACGTGTTCGTGCTTCAGTCGACATCCTATCCGGCAAACGATCATCTGATGGAATTGCTCATCATGATCGACGCCATGCGCCGCTCCTCCGCCCGCCGCATCACCGCCGTGATCCCCTATTTCGGCTACGCCCGCCAGGACCGCAAACCCGGACCGCGCACGCCGATTTCAGCCAAGCTGGTGGCCAATCTCATCACCGAAGCCGGCGCGAACCGCGTTTTGACGCTGGATCTTCATGCCGGCCAGATCCAGGGCTTTTTCGACATCCCGACGGACAATCTCTATTCGGTGCCGGTGATGGCGCGCGACATCAAGGCGAAGTACGATGTTTCCAACGTCATCGTCGTTTCGCCGGATGTGGGCGGCGTGGTCCGCGCCCGCTCGCTCGGCAAGCGCCTCGATGCGCAGCTTGCCATCGTTGACAAGCGCCGCGAGCGCGCCGGTGAATCCGAAGTCATGAACGTTATCGGCGACGTGCGCGGCAAGGATTGCCTGCTGATCGACGACATCGTCGATTCCGGCGGCACGCTGTGCAACGCTGCCGAAGCCCTGCTGAAAAACGGCGCAACCTCCGTCACCGCCTACATCACCCACGGCGTCCTGTCCGGCGGCGCGGTAGCTAGGATCGGCGCATCCAAGCTGAAGGAACTGGTCATCACCGATTCCATCCAGCCGACGCAAGCTGTCGAATCCGCCCACAACATCCGCATCCTGCCGATTGCCGAACTGATCGGCGAGGCGATTTCGCGCACATCCTCGGAAGAGTCGGTTTCTAGCCTGTTTGATTGAGTGTCTGACCGAAAACTCTAATGCTATGGCCAACTGATGCGGGTTTTGGGCCAGACATTGAGTTCATCCCAGCCCGGCCAATCTGACTGCCATCCCCGCAACCGCCGAGCCGCCGATCACCCAAAGCAGATTGGCGTGAAACCGCATCAGCGCGATGCCGGACGCCAACGCGATCAGCGCCGACCAGACGTCAAACTGACTGAACACAATCTGCGGCAAATGCAGCGGCCCGAACGTCTGTTCGGTGAAGTTGCCAAACAGCACATGAAGCCCGAACCAAAGCGCCAGATTGGCAATGACGCCGACCACCGCCGCCGTCACCGCCGAAAGCGCCGCTGACAGCCACTTCACGCGTGAGGCTGCTTCAATATATGGCGCGCCGGCGAACACCCACAGGAAGCACGGTACAAAGGTGAACCACAGCGCCGTCAGCCCGCCCAGCATGCCGCCGGTAAACGGATCGAGCCCCGCAACGCGCGAGCCGCCGACGAAGGCGATGAACACCAGCACCAGAATGAGCGGTCCCGGCGTCGTTTCGGCAAGGCCAAGCCCGGTCACCATCTCGCCCGGCTTCAGCCAGCCATAGACCTCAACCGCCTGCTGACCGGCATAGACCAGTACGGCATAGGCGCCGCCGAACGTGACAATCGCCGCCTTGGAAAAGAACAACGCCGCATCCCTGAAAAACCCGCCAGCCGGATCAATCCAGACAATCGCTGCCAGCGGGATGAGCCAGATGGCGAGCCAGATCAGCGTATTCCCGAGGTTGTCGGCATGGCTCATCTGCCGCCCGCTGAACCGCGCCTCAGCGGATAGCGGCACGGCGGCAGGCCCCGTAAAAAACCAATATCGCACTGCGCCAACGAGCGCCGCAGTGAGGATCACCAGCGGAAATGGCAGCTTGAAAAAGGCAATGGCGACAAACGCAAGTGTCGCCAAAACATAGGCAAACTTGTCCTTCAGCGCCCGCTTCGACACCCGCACCAGCGCCTCCAGCACCAGCGCCAGCACCGCAGCCTTCAGCCCGAACAACAGCCCGGCCATCCAGCCCTGATCTCCCAGAAACACATAGGCGGCCGACAAGGCGAGCAACACCAACGCACCCGGCACGATAAACAGCAGACCCGCGACCAGTCCGCCGCGCACACCATGCATCAGCCATCCGGAATAGGCCGCAAGCTGCATCGCTTCGGGTCCGGGCAGCAGCATGCAGATATTCAAGGCATGGAGGAACTGCCGCTCCTCCATCCACTTCTTCTCGTCCACCAGAATCCGGTGCATCAGCGCGATCTGCCCGGCCGGTCCACCGAAGGACAGGAGGCCGATCTTGAGGAATGTCCCGGTGAGCTCAGCAAATGTTGGGTGGTTCATTTCGATGCCTTTGCAGGCCAATTGTGCGTTTCGCCTTGCCCATCCCGAGCCCAGGAGTAGAGGGCGTCATAGACCAGCATTCCGGCGTCAAGCTGTGCCAAATCATCATGAAAATTGCGCGACAAGCCGAGCGAAATGGCAAGAAGTCCGGCAGACTGCGGGGCCAAATCAAGCCGCGACGTATCCGCGCCACGCACGATATGGGCAACAGTCTCGAGTGCAGGACAAGCCAAGCCGAACTCTTCGATCATCGTGTTAAATGTGCAGAGCTCGCCCCTGTGGCTCCAGAACACGTCCTCAATGTCAAACGGTGTGGCGTTGAACCTTTCGGCGACGCCCTTGACCTGCGAGGTCTCGACGAACAGGAATTCTGCATTTGGATCAACAAACCGGCGGATCAGCCACGGACAGGCAATCCGGTCGATCTTCGGGCGTTCACGCGTGACCCACCGGGTTATGCCGTCAACTTTTTCCGGCAGGGATGCGAGCTTGACTGCAGGCAATCCCGCATCCTGCCAGGCAACCGAACCGCCCTCCAGCACAATGGCTGTAATGCAGCGCAGGCGCAGTTGCGCCGCCACACCTTCGCTGAGCTTCAGCCCTTTGTGACAAGCAACGACAACCGTTTGACCTGCAAACTGGCTAAACCAACCCGACACGTCGCCATATGGCCTTGGCACCGAGCCCGGTATCGCAAACGGAATGTCGGCAATATCTTCAGCAATGCGCACATCGACAATCGACGGGGCGTTTGCCGTTCCGATCAGGTTCCAAAGTTCAGAAGGTGATATACGGTTTTTCATCACAAGCTCCAGAGTTGGCCGCCGTTGGAAACGGCGGCGCATCTGGGTGCTTGGGCTTTACGCCTGACCGGGAGACCCGTTAAACCCCGATGCCCCATTCTTGACTGAACAGGGCACCGGGTCAAGCATTCAGTGGCCGGCGGCTACTGGATCGTCAGCTCCGTCCGTTCGCCGGCCTTGATAGTGACCGGCGTCAGCTTTTTTTCGCCGGTGGCTTTAAGTTCGGACTCGATCACATAGTCACCAGCGGTCAGTGTCGTCTGGAACGCTTCGCCAAAGCCATAGTCGAAGCTCTCGCGGTCACCGTTCAGGCTTTCCTTGGCAGACAGCACTTTCCAGCTGTCGTTGCCCGGAAGGGCGACCTTGAGCACGCCGGCATTGAGAATGACCTTGGGTTCAACGCGCTCGCCGACCTTGACGGTGAAAGGAGCCTCGCCCTTTGCGCCTTCCATCTTGGCAAACAGCACATAGTCGCCCGGGGGCAGGTCAAATTTCGCATCAGGGCCATAGAAATAGGCAGCCTTGTCGCGCGTTCCGTCGAGTTTGACCTTGGCCTTGAGGATTTCAATGGCCATGCCGGGAGCGTCGATCTTCTCGCCTTCGACATAATAGGCATTGGCCACCACATGGCCCGTGCCAACTATGATGTTCTTTTCAACCCGCTCACCGGCTTTCAAAACAAAGGCTTCGGTAACTTCGCCTTCGCCGAGCTTTACGCGCACTGTGATATCGCCAGCCGGAAGGATGACTTGGTTCGGCCCGTAATAGGTGGTTTGATCTCCGGGAAACTTGTACTCGACGGCTGCTGACCCGTCTGGTTCCGCACCCTCGCTCGGATAAGGCGTGACTTTGACCAGCCCAGCATTGAGGACAAGTACCGGTTCCAACAGCTTGTCATCAGTCAGCGTGATCTTCTGCTCGGCCCGCGCCATGTCCGCGCGGGCAACGAGAATGTAATCGCCTGCCGGCATCGTTCCCTTGTATTCATTGTACTGGGTCTCTACGCGCTCGCCCTTCGAGCCATCGCTGGCAATGGCGTAAAACTCCCAGGCGATGCCGAATTCTTTCTCGACCGGATCGCCGCCCTCGGCAAAAAGCGCGGTCGGCTTGATGTTGAATTCCACCTTGGCCGGTTCTGGCGCGGGCTCAGGGGCCGGTTCCGGCGCGGCGACAACCGTCGTCGTCAGCGCATCGGTCAGCGACTTGGCGTCCGACGCCTGTATGTATTTGCCGCCGGTATTTTCGGCGAGACATGCAACCTTTTTGCCTTCTTCTTCCGTCAGGCCAAACCCGACCACATGCGCTGTAAAGTCCACGCCCGCTTTTTCAAGCTCGTTGCCGAGCGCACACGGATCAGCATCGCAGGTCTCGAGCCCGTCAGTCACCAGAATGACGGTCGCCTTCTCCTCGGTGAATTTCAACTCCTCCGCCGCCATTTTGACGGCGGCAGACAGCGGCGTCTTGCCCTTGGGGTTGATCTTGTTGACCGCCTCGGAAATAGCCGCGCCAGTCCCTGCTGCGGGCAGAACCATCAGTTCGATGTCCTTGCAGGAACCCTTTTCGCGATGGCCGTAAGCCATCAGCCCCAATTCGCGGTCGGCAGGAAATGCACCAAGCACGTTGCTGATGGTTTCGCGCGCAATTTCGATGCGCGTCTTGCCATCTATCTGCGCCCACATGGAACCTGAAGCATCAAAAACGATGATGGATTTTTCGGCTGCAACAGACTGGCCCGCCATCAGGCAGGAAATGGTTAGAACGGACAATGTTTTGACCAGCGCCGCGATGAGTTTCATGATTTCCCTCAAGTTGGCGCCCCACTGCACTGGAGATTAGCTGGACACATTCATGCTGGATAGGGGCAATGCACGGATTGCCTTCGAAAAAACGGTATCAATTCATGCGTTCACGACCATTCGCCACGGGTACGGCACAGGCCCCGGCAAAGCTCAAACGGTTTCCCGGATGCGCACAAGTATTGGCAATTGTTGTTTTCGAATCATCCATTCTGCAATCAGAATATTCGGCACCCAACTGCTCCAGGCGATAATGGGAAGTACACCGGTATAATCGGTTTCCAGCATGTTGACGAGAAAAGGCACTTGCAATCTCAGTGTCACGGCACCGAGGGCAAGTGCATAGGAGCGGACCATCCATTGTGAATGCAACACGTAACGCCCGTTGCGCACATGCCGGACGGCCACAAAAGTCGCGATGCCCCAGGCCAGCGCGAGCAATGAGAAACCTGACTGCGTAACAAAGCCGCCATTTGCATTGAGCGCCAGAATGAGCCCCGCAGGTGCGCCAAACAACACGGCTGTTGCATAGGCACGACCTGTCCAGCGATGAACTGAAGGGTGCTTCATCCTCAAGCCGGAGGCAAACTGGGCGACACCCAATGCCAGCGCAACCGCAGCACCAATGACATGAAGCCAAAAAGCAACGGGGACAACGGCGATATGATGAACCATGTCCGGACTGGCCGCAGATATTGGCATGAACAGAAAACGCAGCTGTATTGCCGCAATCAGCAGGCTGAACACTGCCATGACACAATAACCTGCCCTCGCCATGTTTGGCCTCCTCAAACAAGCCTCACGAGCACTTTATGTGTTGAATTTAGCACCAGCTCGGGTCGAGCTCAAGATTGGCAGGCAATATGCATTTTGCGAGGGGCCACTTGCCAGGCATCTGCAGCCGGCGCACTTGCACCATGAAAACCTTTCCGCTATAGCCCGCCGGTCCGTGCAGACACCCTTGGAGGCAGCGCGGATGGCCGTGTATCCCTCAAAAAGAGCCACGCCGGTTTGACTGCCTTGCGAAAGCGCGCGGCGGTAAGGCCACTCCAATAACCTGAAAGGTCAAAGTCATGAGCAAATCTTACGAGCTCAAGGCCGAGGCGCGTGTTCTGGCTGGTAAGGGGTCCGCCAGGGCAGTTCGTCGCAACGGTCGTGTTCCCGCTGTCATTTATGGTGACAAGCAGGCGCCAATCTCCATTTCCCTCGACTACAAGGAAATCTACTACAAAATCCACGGTGGTGGTTTCCTGCATACCGTCGCAACCATTGATGTGAACGGCGAGAAGATCCGCGTCCTGCCGAAGGACTATCAGCTGGATCCGGTCAAGGATTTCCCGACCCATGTCGATTTCCTGCGCGTTTCCGCAAATTCGCGCATCAAGGTCGAAATCCCGGTTCACTTCGTCAATCACGACATTTCGGTTGGCCTGAAGCGCGGCGGCATCCTCAACATCGTTCGCCACGAAATCGAATGCATGTGCCCGGTTGATGCAATCCCGGATTACATTGAGTTCGATCTTTCCAAGGCAGACGTTGGTCACTCGATCCATATTTCTGCAGTCACGCTGCCGGAAGGCGTGAAGCCGGTCATCGATCGCGACTTCACCGTTGCCACCATCGTGTCGCCAGGCGGCGCGCTGGAAGAAGGCGAAGAAGCAGCTCCGGCAGCTTGATAAACGGAGCCGGGGTCAATGCTGCTCATCGCAGGACTTGGCAATCCCGGCCCGAAATACGCGCACAACCGGCATAATATCGGTTTCATGGCGGCGGACCTGTTGGCCCGCCGCCATAATTTTTCGCCTTGGCAGAAGAAATTCTCCGCCGAAATCTGCGAAGGCATGCTGAATGGCGAAAAGGCTGTCCTGATCAAGCCGCAAACCTTCATGAACAATTCCGGCCAGTCCGTCGGCGAAGCGCTGCGCTTTTACAGACTTGAGCCGTCGAATCTCATCGTCATCTATGACGAACTGGACCTTGTTGCAGGCAAGCTGCGCGTGAAAACCGGAGGCGGTTCGGGCGGCCACAATGGCATCCGCTCCATTGACCAGCATTGCGGCAAAGATTATCGCCGCGTGCGCCTCGGCATCGGCCATCCGGGAGACAAGGAGCAGGTGCTCAATCACGTGCTCGGCGATTTCGCCAAGTCCGACAAGGTCTGGCTGGAGCCATTTCTGGACGCGGTAGCCGACGCGGCTCCCTTACTTGCTTCAAAAGACGAGGGTTCCTTCGCCACCAAGGTTGCGCTGCTACTGGGCAAGGACGAGCCGAAGGCCGGTTCAAAAGGGATCGCAAAACCGGCAGAGCAAAGCCACATCCGCCAGGCCCGCCCGCACAAGCCGGACATCAAAATCCCCGAAACCGGCCCGATGGCGGCGATGCTCAAGCGGCTGTTCGGCAAGGATTGAACTCCCACTTGGCAGGCCGGTTTCCTGTGCTAATTTGAAGCCTGCGGGAGGCCAAGCTCATGGACGCTTCAACAATCCAGACCAGCGATATCATCTACTATGCCGCCGTCAGCCTCGATGGCTATATCGCCGGGCCGGATGGAGATGTCTCATGGCTCGACGGCTATTTCATTCCCGAGCTTGGCTTTCATGACTTCATTGCCCGCATCAAGGGCGTCATCATGGGGCGCGGCACGTTCGACAAGATCGTCTCTTTCGGCAAATGGCCCTATGGCGCCCTGCCCGGCACCATCGCCACCCACCACGATATCGATGGAACGTTCGGCCCTCTGACCAAATCCGGCGGCGCGCCAGCAGACATTCTGGCGTCTGCGCGGCAGGCTTCTGAACGCCCGCACTGGATTGTCGGCGGCGCGGATCTGGCGACACAGTTCCTTGAGGCAGGCCGTCTCACCCGCATCGATCTGTTTGTCATCCCGGTGCTTCTCGGTTCCGGCATCCCCGCCTTTCGCAACACGGCGCGGGTCAACCTTTCGCTGATGGACAGCCAGACCTACCCGAAAGGGATTGTGCGGATGAGCTACAAGCCTGCTGGTTCTTGAAAAATCCCGCCGCCACGATTACACCGAAACACGAACTTCGTGTTTTCGTGAGGCAGTGATGAAGAATGTGACGATCTCCATGGACGAGGAATTGTACCGGGTCATGCGGATTGAAGCCGCAAAAGCCGGCATCAGCCTGTCAAAGTATATGGCACTTGCGGCACAGGAAAAATTGCAAAGGCCTGCAGCGATCGATGACACGCGGCGCAAACGGCAGTTTGATGCTATTCAATCCATCTTGGCGGGCCCCAAATGGAACGTCACGATAGACGGCCGGATGCCTACCTCGGATGAGCGCAATGCCCGCCGGTGACGTATTTCTCGACACCAATGTGCTGCTTTACATCCACGATAGGAACGCCCCCGATAAAGCGGTCATCGCCGCCGATTGGCTCCTGAAAGGCATCAGCAAGCAACGCGTTTGCACAAATCTGCAGGCACTGAACGAAGTGGCAAACGCGCTGCTTCGCAAACGCTGGTTCTCGTCACCTGCAGCTGTTTTCCTGATCGTCGACAAGCTTTCGGAACTTGGCGACACGCCCATTTCCTGGCGGGAAGTTGCGATGGCCAGGACAATTCACGTAGACACTTCCTATTCCTGGTGGGATAGCCTCCTTCTCGCCTCCGCACTTGAACTTGGCTGTAGCCATTTCCTCTCGGAGGATTTACAGGACGGCCAGCAAATCGGTGATCTGACGATCATCAATCCGTTTTTACACGCGCCCGAAACCATTCTCGGGCCGCCACAGGACTGAATTTCATGGGTTTCAAATGCGGTATCGTCGGGCTGCCGAATGTCGGCAAGTCCACTCTCTTCAATGCGCTGACCAAGACGGCCGCCGCGCAGGCGGCCAATTATCCGTTTTGCACCATTGAGCCGAACACCGGCGAAGTCGCCGTGCCGGATCCGCGCATGGACATCATCGCCAAGATCGGCAAGTCGATCAACATTGTCCCGACCCGCATTTCCTTCGTCGACATCGCCGGCCTGGTGCGCGGCGCATCGAAGGGCGAAGGCCTCGGCAACCAGTTCCTCGCCAACATCCGTGAAGTGGACGCCATCGTCCACGTGCTGCGCTGCTTTGAAGACGACGACATCACCCATGTCGAAGGACGCATTGATCCTGTGGCCGACGCCGAGACGGTCGAAACCGAACTAATGCTGGCGGACCTTGAATCCATCGAACGCCGGATCGTCAACTATCGCAAGCGTGCCCAGTTGAAGGACAAGGAAGCGACCGCCGTGCTTCCCGTCATGGATAAGGTGCTGACGCTGCTGAACGAAGGCAAGCCTGCCCGTCTTCTGTTGAAGACACTGGAGCCGGAAGACCTTCTGATCCTGCAGGGTCTCAACCTCCTGACCTCGCATCCGGTGCTTTACGTCTGCAACGTCATCGAAAGCGATGCGGCGACCGGCAACGCGCACACCAGGGCCGTCGAGAAAATGGCCCTGGAACAAGGCGCCGGCTGCGTCACCATTTCAGCCAACATCGAAGCCGAAGTCGCCCAGCTGCCGGATGAGGACGCCAAGGAATTCCTGAAAGACCTTGGGCTGGAAGAACCGGGCCTCGATAAACTGATCCACGAAGGCTACAAGCTGCTCGGCCTCATCACCTACTTCACCGTCGGCCCGAAAGAGACCCGCGCCTGGACGGTCCACAAGGGCGCCAAGGCCCCGCAGGCCGCCGGCGTCATCCACACCGATTTCGAGCGCGGTTTCATCCGCGCCCAGACCATCGCCTACAATGACTTCGTCACACTCGGCGGCGAAGTGCCAGCCAAGGAAGCCGGCAAAGCGCGCGATGAAGGCAAGGAATATGTCGTTCAGGACGGCGACATCATGCTGTTCAAGTTCAATACGTAGCTATCGCGATACCGGCGGCACCAGGTTCCTGATCGCCGCCGGAAGCAGGCCTACTACCCTTGCCCGGATCGGCTGCCAGCCGATGCCAAGCACCAGAACAACAACGCCGACGGTCAGCGCTGACCACGCGAACAGATTGCCATTGTCGAAGCCGATAACCGAGTTTTTGATGAGCGCGCTGAGCGCATAGCCCAGCGACAGAATGCCTGCGGTCACAAAGGCACGCCGGTCAATGACAAGCCCGATCAGCATGAACAGGGTCAGCACCACCACCGCGATGGCCGCCTGCCCGCCGGTCAGCGCCTGCATCCAGAAACTTCCCGGCGCAGTCTGCCACAAGGCGATTGCCAGGGCCGAATTCAACAGTGCCGGCGCCGTTCCCAAATGCAGCCAGAACGCCACGTCCGACCGCCGCGTCACCCGTTGACGGTCGCGAACGTCGAACCACATCGCGGCCGCGAAAGCGAAACCTGAGAAAACAAAAGCAGTGATCAACGAAAACCCGGATGTCACCGTGTCTTCCAACGTACCCGCGCCAGACAGCTGCATGGTGATGAAGTAAGCCAGGCCGATGCCGGCCAGCACCAATGCCGCGAGCGACACGGGCACGCGGTATCGCCAGTAAAACGGCAAAAGCGCCGCCGCGCATGCCGCGTAAATCGCCACCATCTGCGCCACGGTTCCATTGACTTCAAAGCCGCCGAACAGGCTCAAGACGATCGATACAACAGCAATGACGTAGGCAATGGTCAATGCAAAGGCAGGCAACGCCAGCCGTTGCCGCTTGACCAGAATTTCGGCGAGGATGATGACAGCAGGAATCAGCGAAAACACACTGGCCAGAGCCGCAAGCCCGGAGAGGGCCACGACAATCCCGACCGTGATCAAAACATCATGAAACCCGCGCACAAAGCGCGGCGCTTCGCTCTCCTCTGAGGGCAACAGCGGTCCTTCGTCCTTGGGCCGCAGCAAATCGGCAAGGAAGCCTCCCGAACTGGGCTCCATGGCGTTCGATGCTCCAAAGCCATGGCTATGGAGATGCCCGGCCAGCGGGGCCACCTGATCAGGCCGGATGATGCCGCTTGCGGCGGCTTTCTCGAGAGCAGTCTTGAGCGTTGTGTCCAAAGAAATCCCCTGATGCCCGAAGCAACTTTGCCAGTGCCACAATTTGCAGGTCATTCCTGATTTGTAAACGCGCCAGCCCAATCAAATGTCCAGGAAAATCTCCGCGCGTCCGCCCCCGGATTCCGGTTTGGTGGCAGGCGCTTCAGCCTCTTTTCAAAACCATGAAACTGGCGCATATCTGGTTTGCAGGGTCAGAATCGGCATTTAAATCGATTAATGTTGCAGTGCACAACATTGTGTGTTAGCGGCATTTTTCAGAGAATGAACGCTTGGGCAGGGGAAATACCATGGCCGCCAGCAAGACCGCAGTTGTATCTGAAGAAAAAATCCGCCAAATCGCCCACCAGCTTTGGGTTGAAGCCGGTCAGCCGGAAGGCCAGGCCGAGGACCATTGGTTCAAGGCCATCGAGCTTGCTTCGTCCAAGGCCGCCAAAAAGGCCGCCGCCCCGAAAGCTGCTACTAAGCCTGCCGCAAAAGCTGCCGCCCCGAAAGCCGCTGCAAAGCCGGCCGCCAAAGTCGCTGCAGCAAAGCCTGCTGCCAAAAAATCCAAATAATCCGCTCGGCTGCCGCATCGCAGTTCAAGCCCCATGCAAAAAGCGCGAGGCTCTGCCCCGCGCTTTTGTTTTGAAATCAGACAGATCAGGCCTTCTTCACCGGGCATGTGGACATGCCGAGGATCGAATAAAGCGGGCATGATCCGACAAGGCCGGTCAGCAGCGGCACAATGCCGATAAGCGTCCAGTAACGCCACGAAGCGCCCGGATATAGGAAGAACATTGCCAGCAAGGCGACGCCGACGATGATGCGCAGTGCACGGTCAACCGTGCCTTCGTTGGTCTTGAACATGATAGCCTCCAGTTTTGGAGAGGCGGCGATCTGCTCACCTCATGCAAAGAACTTTACAGGGTTTGGCGCACAACTCTGTGACTGTGTCACAGTTACGCGCTGTTTTCCGCAGCGGCGGCGGCCAAGCCCTGCCGGTCAAGAATGATGATTTGCCCGCGCTCAAGCGAAACCAGACCGCGCTTTGAAAGCACTTCCAGCCGACGCGACACCACCTCCCGCGCCGAACCGATGGCAACGGCCAGATCCTGATGCGTCTGGTCGATGACACCTTTTGTTCCTGCGCTTGCCAGTAGCTGCCGCGCAAGACGCTGCTCGACCTTCACGAACGCCACCTGTTCCAGCACCTTGGTGATGTCACTGATGCGTGTCCCGAAACTTTTGAACACCACATGGCGGAACCACTCGGAGCTGTTCATCAGGTCCAGGAACAGCACCCGCGGCACCAGCACCGCTCGCACGTCGCTTTCGGCAATCGCCTCGCCGGTGTACGCCTCGCCGCCAAGCAGCCCCATCGTCGTCTGCACACAGCTTTCGCCATGCGTCACATCGTAAAGCAGGATTTCCCGGCCGGAGGCACCGGTGAGATACACCGAAATACGTCCTGACAAGACAATGACAAAGCCGCGCGCTTCATCGCCCGGCCGGAACAACACACCGCCCGCCGGAATGACTTGCGGTTTCAAATCGCCCAAGGCCTGGAGCGTCGCCGCATCCATGCCGGAGGGAAGCCCGGCCTCATGCAGCCATGTGGGACCTGCCGCCACCGTCAGTGCCCTGAATATTCAATGAGCGTGCGCACCGGCACATCAAGCGCCTCCAGCTTCTTGCGTCCGCCAAGGTCCGGAAGATCAATGACAAAGCAGGCGGCGACAATCTCCGCGCCGATCTGGCGCAGGAGTTTCACAGCGCCTTCTGCAGTGCCGCCTGTGGCGATCAGGTCATCGACCAGAATGACCTTGTCGCCCGGCCGCAGCGCATCCTTGTGAATTTCCATCTCGTCAATGCCGTATTCGAGACTGTAGGCGATCCGCACCGTCTCGTGCGGCAGCTTGCCCTTCTTGCGGATTGGCACAAAGCCGGCCGAAAGCTGATGCGCCATCGCGCCGCCGAGGATGAACCCGCGCGCCTCGATGCCGGCGATCTGGTCCACTTTGGTCCCGGCATAGGGATGCACCAACTCATCCACCGCACGGCGAAAAGCCCGCGCGTTGCCAAGCAGCGTGGTGATGTCGCGGAACAATATGCCTGGCTTCGGATAGTCGGGAATGGTGCGGATGGCGTTGCGAAGCGTGCTTTCAAGCGTCGAATTCATGGCATGTCCCAAGCTGTTTTCGCACCATCGTAACAAACAAAAAGGGCAGCTGTCGCCGCCATTTTGCATTCATTCTGCAGATGTCAAAAGCGCTCAGTGAGCCACGTCGTGCCAGACCTTCTTCTTGGTCAGGTAAACGATCGCGCCGAACAGGGCGAGGAAGATCATTACCGAAAAACCGGTCTGCTTGCGCGTGTCAAGGTGCGGCTCGGCAGTCCACATCAGGAAGGCGGCAACATCGCGGGCATACTGGTCAACCGTCTGCGGCGAACCGTCGTCATAGGTCACCTGATCGTCAGAGATCGGCTTTGCCATCGCCAGCGACTTCGCCGCGATGAAGTGCGGGTTGTAATAGGTGCCTTCGGGGATTTCCATGCCTTCCGGCGGCGTCTGGTCATAGCCGGTCAGCAGCGAATAGATATAGTCAGGCCCGCCTTCGGCATACTGCGTGAAGATGTCGAAGACAAAGCGTGGAAAACCACGGATTGTGCCACGAGCCTTGGCGATCAGCGAGAAATCCGGGGGAGCCGCGCCGTTATTGGCAGCGGCGGCTGCCGCTTCGTTAGCGAACGGCGACGGGAAATAATCCGACGGAACAGCCTTGCGGGTGAACATCTCACCGTCAGCATTCGGGCCGTCCTGAACTTCATACTCGGCCGCGAATGCCTTGACCTGCTCTTCATTGTAGCCGAGGTCTTCCAATGTGCGGAAGGCGACGCGCTTCATCGAATGGCAAGCCGAGCAGACTTCCTTGTACACTTTCAGGCCGCGCTGCAGCTGCGCCTTGTCGTACGAGCCGAACGGACCGGCGAAGCTCCAGTTTTGCTCAACCGGGTCAATCATTGGGAAGTGGATCGGGTCCGCCACCAGATGACCGGCGTTTTCCGCACTCATCGCGCTGGTCGAAAGGGCGAGGCCGAATGCCAAACCTGCGAGGATTTTTTTCATGGTCATGATCCTTGTCATCGCTCTTCGCACTCAGGCCTTGGACTTTTCAAGCACGGCTTCGGTGATCGAATTCGGCATGCGCTTGGGTGTTTCAAACAGGCCGAGCAGCGGCAGAATGATCAGGAAGAAGCCGAAATAATAAGCCGTCGAAATCTGGGCCATCAGCGTGTAAATGCCTTCAGCAGGCATGGAGCCAAGCCAGCCGAGGAACACGGCGTCAATCACGAACAGCCAGAAGAACAGCTTGTACCAAGGACGGTAAACTGCCGAGCGCACCTTCGACGTGTCGAGCCAGGGCAGCACGAACAACACCGCAATCGAGCCGAACATCGCCAGCACGCCGCCGAGCTTGGAGTCGATCGGGCCAACGTTGAAGGTGATCGCGCGCAGGATCGCGTAGAATGGCAGGAAGTACCATTCCGGAACGATATGCGCCGGCGTCTTCAGCGGGTTGGCTTCGAGGTAATTGTCCGGATGGCCGAGGTAGTTCGGCATGTAGAACACGAAGTAGAGGTAGATCGCCAGGAACACCACCAATGCAAACGCATCCTTGACGGTGGCGTATGGCGTGAAGGCGACCGTGTCGGTCTCGGACTTCACTTCAATGCCGGTCGGGTTGGTCTGGCCGGTCACATGCAACGCCCAGACGTGCAGGATAACCACACCGGCGATCATGAACGGCAGCAGGTAATGCAGCGAGAAGAAGCGGTTCAGCGTCGGATTATCGACCGCAAAGCCGCCCAGCAGCAGCTGCTGGATCCATTCGCCGACAATCGGGAAAGCGGTAAAGAAGCCGGTGATGACCGTTGCGCCCCAGAAGGACATCTGGCCCCACACGAGCACATAGCCCATGAAGCCGGTTGCCATCATCAGAAGGAAGATCACGCAGCCAAGAATCCATAACAGTTCACGCGGCTGCTTGTAGGAGCCATAATACATGCCGCGGAAAATATGGATGTAGACGGCGATGAAGAAGAACGAGGCGCCGTTGGAGTGCAGGTATCGCAGCAGCCAGCCGGAATTCACATCGCGCATGATGGCTTCAACCGAGCCGAACGCCAAAAGCGTGGACGATGAATAGTGCATCGCCAGCACAACGCCGGTCAGGATCTGGATCACCAGGAAAATCGAAAGAATGCCGCCAAAGGCATAGGCGTAATTGAGATTGCGCGGCACCGGATAGGCCACGAATGAATCATACATAAGCCGCGGCAGCGGAAGACGCGCGTCAAACCACTTTTCGATGCCGGATTTGGGCTCGTAGGAAGAATGTCCTGCACTCATTGTTTTGTCCCCTGAACCCTTTTAGCCGATCTTGATGACAGTGTCGGAAATGAACGAAAACAGCGGAACCGGGAGGTTCTCTGGTGCCGGTCCCTTCCGGATGCGTCCGGCCGTGTCATAGTGCGAACCGTGGCACGGACAGAACCAGCCGCCGAATTCGCCCTGCTGGCCAAGCGGCACACAGCCAAGATGGGTGCACACGCCAACCATCACCAGCCAGTTTTCCTTGCCTTCGCCAGCCGTGCGGTTGATGTCCGCAGCATCCTTGTCGGCAGCAACGTTGGCGTTGCGGGCAGCCGGGTCCTTCAACTCATCGAGCTTGACGGCCTTGGCCTCTTCCACTTCCTTGTCGGTGCGGTTGCGGATGAAAACCGGTTTGCCGCGCCATTTGGCAACCAGCGACATGCCGGGCTCAAGGCTCGAAACATCAACTTCAATCGATGACAGCGCGCGCATCGATGCGTCCGGCTGCATCTGGTCGATGAACGGCCATATCGCGCCGGCTGCGCCGACCACGCCGGCCATGCCGGTGGCTACATAAAGAAAATCGCGGCGGTTCGGTTCACTCGTATCGTGTGCGCTCACGGGACTGTTCCTTGTCACATGCATGTATTGGGCTTTCTTCCGGAACGTCGACCAGCAAAAACCGATCGGCAAGGCGGAATCCCCCCGACATTCGCTTTGGCTCTAGCCGCGCGTGAGGGTGTTTGCAAGTATGCCAAAGGCGGGGAAGCCACTATGTCGCGGATTTTCACCGGCATTTTTGCGCACAGTCGCCTATGCTGCGGTTTCCACGCCATTCAGGTCTGCATCAAGCCCCAAAAAACCGCCGGACTGGTGCTGCCAGAGTTTCGCATATATCCCGCCGTTGGCGACCAGTTCGGCATGGCTGCCATCCTCGACGATTTTGCCCTTGTCGAGCACAATCAGCCGGTCCAGCGCCGCAATCGTTGAAAGCCGATGTGCGATCGCAATCACGGTCTTGCCCTCCATCAACCGGTAGAGATTCTCCTGGATCGCCGCCTCGACTTCCGAATCCAGCGCCGACGTCGCTTCATCCAGAATGAGGATCGGCGCATCTTTCAGCATCACCCTGGCTATCGCGATGCGCTGTCGCTGACCGCCGGAAAGTTTGACTCCCCGTTCTCCGACATGCGCATCATAACCGGTCCGGCCTTTCGGGTCGGCCAAAGTGGCGATGAACTCATCCGCCTTGGCCCGCAGCGCCGCCTCCATCATGTCCGCCTCGCTGGCGTCCGGGCGTCCGTATAGAATGTTTTCCTTCACAGACCGGTGTAGCAGCGACGTATCCTGGGTCACCATGCCGATGTTGGCCCGCAGGCTGTCTTGTCCCACCAGCGCCACATCTTGGCCATCAATCAGGATCCGGCCGCCCTGAACATCGTAAAAACGCAGCAACAGATTGACGAGCGTCGATTTGCCCGCGCCAGACCTCCCGACCAGCCCGATCTTTTCACCCGGCCGCACATCCAGCACCAGATCGTCAAACAGGCCCGCATCCTTGCCATAGTGAAATTTCACGTGGTCGAACCGGATCGCACCCTGCGCAACATTAAGTTCGCCTGCACCCGGCCTGTCGGCGACCACCAACGGCCGCGCAACAGTCTCCATCGAATTCTGGATCGTGCCGAAATTGCGCAACAGGCTGTTGAGCTGTGTCATCATCCGGCCCAGAAGCATGTTGAGCCGCAGCACGAGACCGAGCGTGAACGCAATGCCGCCGGTCGAAATCTGCCCTTGGAGCCAAAGGTCGATCGACACCGCTGCAATTGCCGAAATCATCACTCCGCTTGTCATCCCGAGCGAAATGCGGATGCCGGAAAGCCCGCGCGTGAACGGCAGCATTGTGTGAATGAAATGATCCATCCCGTCGCGGATGTAGGCGTCGTCCCGCGTCTGCGATCCGAACAGTTTCAGCGTCTGGATGTTTGAATACCCATCCACCAGCCGCCCTTGAACCAGTGAGTTTGCTTCCGCGCTTTCCCGCGCCGATTTGCGCACCCGCGGCAGGAAATGGCGGGCCAGGAGTCCAAACACTGCCAGCCATGCGATCACGATGAGCGCCAACCGCGAGTCAAGGCTTCCAACCAGTGCGACAGTTGACACCGCATAGACCACCGAAAACCAGATCACCTGCAGCAGCGACACCATGAAGTCGCCGGTCGCCTGGCCCGCTTGCCACACCTTGGTCGCCAGCCGTCCGGCAAAATCATTCTGGAAAAACGAAACGCTCTGCCGCGCCACCTTCTGGTGCGCCTGCCAGCGCACCATGTTGAAAAAGCCCGGCACGATCGCCTGCTCCTCCACCAGCGCCGCAAGCGCGATGATCAGAGTGCGCACGGCGAACACCAGCACCAGCATAGCGATCAGCTCCGGCCCGTGGCTCGCCATCAGCCCGTCCCAGCCCAGAAAGCGGTCAAACGTCCCAAGCAGATCCACCAGCCGTCCGACAAACCAGAACAGCGCCGCCTCCATCAGCGCCACCAACCCGCCAAGGATCAGCATCGCCAAAAACGCCAGCTTCGCCTGTTTGACGAAATGCCACAGGAAAGCGGCCGTCGTGTTGGGCACTTCAACGGCGCCATTATCGCGGTACGGATCAATCCAACGTTCAAACAGGCGGTAGATTGCGTTCATTCAGCAGCTTCCGCAGCATCCAGCCCCAGGAACCCGCCGGACTGGTGCTCCCAGAGCTTGGCATAAATGCCGCCCTTGGCGATCAGCGAAGCATGGCTGCCGTCTTCGACAATCCGCCCCTTGTCCAGCACGATCAGCCGGTCGAGCGCCGCAATGGTCGAAAGCCGGTGGGCAATGGCGATGACGGTCTTGCCCTCCATCAACCGGAACAGGTTTTCCTGAATGGCCTGCTCCACTTCCGAATCCAGCGCAGACGTTGCCTCGTCCATGATCAGGATGGGCGCGTCTTTCAGCATGACACGGGCAATGGCGATGCGCTGCCGCTGGCCGCCGGAGAGTTTCACCCCGCGCTCGCCGACATGGGCGTCATAACCGGTCCGGCCTTTTGGATCGGCAAGATTGGCGATGAACTCCTGCGCCTCGGCGCGCTTGGCAGCCTCCACCACGTCCGCCTCGTTCGCATCCGGGCGGCCATAAAGAATATTGTCCCGCACCGAGCGATGCAGCAGCGAGGTGTCCTGCGTGATCATGCCGATATGGGCGCGCAGCGAATCCTGCGAAACATTGGCTATGTTCTGCCCGTCAATCGTGATGCTGCCGCTCTCAAGGTCGTAAAAGCGCATCAGCAAATTCACCAGCGTCGATTTTCCGGCGCCCGAACGTCCGACCAGGCCGATCTTTTCACCCGGTTTGATCTTCAGGTTCAGCCCTTCGATGATCCCGCTTTCCTTGCCATAGTGGAAGGTCATGTTGTTGAAGGCGATTGCGCCATGTGGCACGGCAAGCTTGGGCGCGTCAGGCACATCCTGCACCAGACGCGGCGCCGAAATGGACGTGATGCCGTCTTCCACCGTGCCGATGTTTTCAAACAGCGCCGACACTTCCCACATGATCCATTGGCTCATGCCGTGCAGTCGCAGCACCAGCGACACCGGTACGGCCACCGCGCCGATCGTCACCGCATTGATAAGCCACAGATGTACGCCAAGTGCGCCAATCGAGAAAAGCAGCAGGCAGTTGATCACATAAAGCACGAAGTGAAACACCGTTACGTAGCGCATCTGCGCATGCACAGTTCCGAGAAAATCGGTCATGCCTTCGCGGGCGTAAGCTTCCTCACGCTTGGAATGGGAAAACAGCTTGACCGTGGCAATGTTCGTATAGCTGTCGACAATGCGCCCGGTCATGGTCGAACGGGCATCCGCCTGCCGCTCGCCGACCTTGCGCAGCTTGGGAATGAAATAGCGCAGCAGGAAAATGTAGAGCAGCAGCCAGACGATCATCGGCACGGTGAAACGCCAGTCGAGCGATGCCATCAAAACGAGGACGCCGATGAAATACACGATTACGTAATTGAGGACGTCGAGCACCTTCATCACGCATTCGCGAACGGCAAGCGCCGTCTGCATCATCTTGGTGGCGACGCGCCCGGCAAACTCATCCTGATAAAAGCTCATCGATTGATTGAGCAGATACCGGTGCACCAGCCAGCGAATCCGCATCGGATAATTGCCCAGCAGCGTCTGGTGCATGAACAGCGAGTGCAGCAGCGACACGCCCGGCAGCGCCACAAGCACCACCAGAGAAATCAGCGTCAGCCGCCAGCCTTCATTGGCCAGAAACGTCTCGCGCGACTGCGATGACAGCCAATCCACCACA
Organism: Rhizobiaceae bacterium; assembly: GCA_041751995.1. Taxonomy (GTDB): domain Bacteria; phylum Pseudomonadota; class Alphaproteobacteria; order Rhizobiales; family Rhizobiaceae; genus JANMEX01. The sequence goes on from JBGSHY010000082.1 coordinate 32,328, forward strand.
TTGCCCAGGAATCCGAACAGTGTGACTTCAATGATCGCAATCATCGACGTCAGCACCGCCATCGCCGCAATCGCCGGCCACGCGCCGCGCGTATAGTACAGACAGAACGCAACCAGCGTTCTCGGCGGCACGTCAGGTTCTGCCGCCGGAAACGGATTGAGCAGGCTTTCAAACCATTTGAACATCGATCAGGGTTCCATAAGAGCATTTCCAAGTTTGACGGACCGTCAAACGTTTAAGGAAAATGCGACAAAACATACGTTTAGAGTTGATCAGCGATTCGAAGAAGCGGCGAACAACTCTATTCGGCTGGCAATCACGACGGTCCCTGAATTCGGGTAGGCATCGGTGATGGTCAAGATAAGGCCGGCAAGGCTTGTGGCAAGCCACAACCCGTGCGTTGCAAGAAGAAGTGCGATTGAAAACCGGCCGGATGGCCGCGATTCAATCCGCTCGGTATCAATATCGGGAAAATCCCGCTTCAGGAAATTTGAGGACATGACATGGGTCTTTCGAACGATTGAAACTTCAATCGCGGTTCAAACCGGTCAGTCCATCAAAGGTGGTTTGGGCCAAACAGGAACCGCGTCAGATGCTGCGCCAAGATCCGGCAGCGCGGAGGCAACAGGTGTAAAAATGATTCATGGTTGACCTCCTTCTGGTTCGTGTTGAAGACGAAGCGGCTCTTACGCCTGTTGCGGGAGGTTGAAAAGAGTTCGCGCCAAACATCCTGACAACCCCTGCGACATTCCGTCCACATTGTTGCGCATTTGCAACGGCTGGCCTATCGAAAACCCATGGCAACAAATCTCCGCATCGCGCTGTACCAGCCGGATATTCCCGGCAACACTGGCGCCATCATCCGCACCGCTGCATGCCTCGCGCTCGGCGTCGACATCATCGAGCCTGCTGGCTTTGATCTCTCCGACCGCGCACTCAAACGCTCCGGAATGGATTATGTCGAGCAGGCGACGATGACCCGCCATCTCAACTGGGACGCTTTCGACACCTGGCGCAAGTCCGACAGCCGCCGCATCATTTTGGCTTCAACCAAAGCGGCCAGGCCCTATACGGAATTCGCCTTTCAGGATGGCGATATCCTGCTGTTTGGCAGGGAGAGTTCCGGCGTGCCGGACCTGGTGCACGTCAGCGCCGACGCGCGCGTCCTTATCCCGATGGCGCAAGGCCGCCGTTCCTTGAACCTCTCCGTCTCCGCAGCTATCATCGCATCGGAAGCGCTGCGCCAATTGCAAATCAAAAGCTGAACGCAATTACCACCCTTGGTTCTCAAAACATTTTCCTGATAGGAACCAATTTCGAATCGGACCCGCTCCGAGCTTGGGGATAGATTATGGAAAAGCCGAACCTTCCGAACAGCCTGCCGGACAACATCGAAGTCAAGATGTTGCACGCCAAGCAATGGTTCGAGCATCTGCGCGATACAATCTGCGCTTCGCTGGAAAAGCTGGAAGACGAACTGGCAGGTCCCTTGTCAGACCGTCCGGCCGGCCGTTTTGAGCGCACCCCGTGGAAGCGCCCTGGCGGCACCGGCGGCGGCGGCACCATGTCGATCATGCATGGCCGCGTGTTCGAAAAGGCTGGCGTCCACACATCCACGGTTCACGGTGAGTTTTCAGAAGAGTTCCGCAAGCAGATCCCGGGCGCCGAGCAGAATCCCGGTTTCTGGGCGTCAGGCATCTCGCTGATCATCCATCCGCAAAACCCGCACGTTCCTGCCGTCCACATGAACACGCGGATGGTTGTCACCTCCAGCCAGTGGTTCGGCGGCGGCGCGGACCTGACGCCGGTGCTCGACCGCAGGCGCTCACAGGATGATCCCGACACCGTTGCCTTCCACAAGGCGATGAAATTTGTATGTGACCGCCACGTCATTGCCGACCACCAGCGCTACAAGACTTGGTGCGACGAATATTTCTTCCTGCCCCACCGCAACGAACCGCGCGGCACAGGCGGCATCTTCTACGATTGGCTGCGCACACCCGAAGCCAACGGCGGCTGGGAAGCAGACTTCGCCTTCACGCAGGATGTCGGCCGCACTTTCAACATCGTCTACCCGCATCTGGTGCGCAAGAATTTCAACACCATCTGGACCGTCGAAGACCGCGACGAACAGCTGATCCGCCGCGGCCGCTACGTCGAGTTCAATCTGCTCTACGACCGCGGCACCATCTTTGGCCTGAAGACCGGCGGCAATGTGGATTCGATCCTGTCATCCATGCCGCCGACAGTCCGGTGGCCGTGAGGCGCTTAAGGCAGTCAAGAATCCAGCAATTGCGCCTTGCTGAGTTCAAATCCGCTGGCGATCCATTTTTCTTCCAACTGCTTGAGCCGCCGCCCGACATCCGGCCCGGATTCAAGGCCGTCAGCCAGCATATCGGCGCCGCTCAAGGGAAACACCGGCTTCCGCCAACCTTCCGCAAATGCCAACTGTCGCAGCAACGCCTCGACTGTCTTGGTCTCGCCCTTCTCGCGTGCTGAGGCCACGGCCAGCCGGAGACGGTCAAGCACGCCTTGCCGGTCGCCCTTGTAAAGTTCCAAAGCCAGCATTTTATCCGTCCGCGCGGGCTTCGCCTCACCCGATTTCGCCCACGCGACAAGCCGGACGCCTTCCGCCTTCGACAGCCGGAGCCGCGCCGCAAGACCTTCCATGCGTGCATCATACGGCGGCACAAGTGCCTCGATGCGCAGCATCGGATCAATTGGCCACTCCAGCTCATGCCCGGCGCGCACAAGGCCATGGATCAGGTCAATTCCCCACTTCTCGCTTTCCGGCAGCACCTGCGTCAGCACCCCGCTCTGGCGCATCCACAACAGTGCCCGCGACGGGTCCGGCGCAGACAAAAGCTTCTTGATTTCCGACCAGACACGCTCCGCCGAAAGCTGGTTGATCCCGTCCTTCAGGCGCACCATCGCCTTGATCGCCGCAGCATCCGGCCGACCATGGCCGTACCAGGCAAAGAAACGGAAGAAGCGCAGGATGCGCAGGTAATCCTCCTTGATCCGCTCCTCGGCGTCGCCAATGAACCGCACCGTCTTGGTCGCGATGTCATCCAGCCCACCCACGAGATCAATCACCGTACCGTCCGCTGCCGCATAGAGGCCGTTGATCGTGAAATCCCGCCGTTCGGCATCCACCTTCCAGTCGCGACCGAACGACACCTGCGCCCGCCGACCGTCATGGTCCGAGTCTGCACGTAACGTTGTCACCTCGAACGGCTCGCCGTCGATGATCACGGTCACGGTGCCGTGGTCAATTCCCGTCGGCACGGTCCGCAGGCCAGCATCCGCACACCGACGGATCACTTCTGCCGGCAGCGCAGTAGTGGCGATGTCCACATCCTTGACCGGCTGGCCAAGCAGCGCGTTGCGCACCGCCCCGCCCGCCACCCGCGCCTCTTCACCATCGGCGTTCAACAGGGCAAGCAATTGCTGCACGGCCGGTGCAGTCAAAAACGCGGCGTCTTTCAGGCTGGCGGTCAAATGTAGAGCCTTTCATGCATCATGCGGATGATCCCGGCGGTCACGCCCCAGATCCGGTGGCCGCTATGGTTCATCGTGTAATAGTGCCGTTCAATGCCTTGCCACATCCGGCTTTCGCGCATGTGGTTTCCGGTGTCCATCAGGAAAGCCAGCGGCACCTCAAACACCGCCTCAACCTCGTGCGGATTGCGTGTCAATTCCGCCCTGGGGTCCACCTGCGCCAGCACCGGCTTGATCCGGTAACCCGAGCCGGTCAGATAGTCCGGCAGCCGACCGATCACATCCACCTGCGCCGGATCCAGCCCGATCTCTTCCTGCGCCTCGCGCAAGGCCGCAGCTTCAGCCGACACATCGTCCGGATCGATCTTGCCGCCGGGAAAGGCTACCTGCCCGGCGTGGCTCGCCAGATGCGCCGTGCGCTGCGTCAGGATGACTTGTGTCTCGTTGCCGAATTCCCGCAGACCGATCAGCACCGCCGCATCCTTGTACCGCGCGCCCTTCATCTCGGTCTCAAACAGGGGATTGAGCAGATAATCGCCATATTCTTCGCCGGAACCCCGTCCGGCGGCAACGCGCGCCCGCAGTTCGGCTGCCGTATACTCACTCACAGCGACAATTCCTTTAGCCGCGCGCTTTCAATGATCGGGAACACTTGCCCGCCGGAGCGCACCGCAAACCAGTCCACGCCGTCAATGGCGATATCCTCACCGAGCGCCGCCAGGTCATACATCAATGGCCGCGACAACAGTGCTTCCAGACGCCCCCGCACATGCACATAGGGCTTCAGCCCGCCGGTCTTGGGCTCGATCTCGAACCGCAGAAGATGCTCGGCGCCGGCCTCCACGACATCGCCGACGTTGGTGCGAAAAGTCAGTTGCGGACCCGCCAAATGTTCGGTCACCGCCATCTCGACGGCCAGAAAAGGCGCATCAATGACGCGGATGCCGACCTTTTCCACAGGAGTGACCAGAAATGTCTTGCCGTCCTCGTCCCGGCGAAGGACTGTCGAGAACAAGCGCACCAGCGGCGCGCGCCCGATCGGCGTTCCCATGTAGAACCACGTGCCGTCGGCCCGGATTTCCATGTCGATGTCGCCGCAGAACGGCGGATTCCACTTTTCCACCGGCGGCAAGCCGCGCGACCCATCGCTGGCGCGGGCGATCAGGGCCTGAAGATCACCGATCCCGCGCTGCGCTCCGCTACCCGCAACTTTGCTGTCTGTACTTTTGTTGACCATGAAGTCACGAAATAGTCACTCTTGTTGCGCTTGTCATGTCAGACCGGTGAATTAGGTTGAGATAAGCATTCATCACACGTTCGAATCAGCGGCAACGCCGTTTGCAGGAAGGTCGACCATGAACACAATGAGCACCGCCACCGACGCAAAGGCGATGATTGCCATGGCCGAGACAGCGCAGGACGATTTGAAAAACATCCGCGCCACCGTCGCCAAGCTGATTTTCGGTCAGGAAACCGTGGTCGAGCGCTCGCTCGTGGCGATCCTCGCCGGCGGACATGCACTGCTTGTTGGCGTTCCGGGCCTTGCCAAGACCAAGCTCGTCGAGACGCTTGGCACGGTGCTTGGCCTTGCCGAACGCCGCATCCAGTTCACACCCGACCTGATGCCCGCCGACATCATCGGCTCGGAAGTCATGGACCAGTCCGCCGACGGCAAACGCTCGTTCCGCTTCATCAAGGGCCCGGTCTTCTCGCAGCTTCTCATGGCCGACGAAATCAACCGCGCGTCCCCGCGCACCCAGTCGGCGCTTTTGCAGGCCATGCAGGAATACCATGTCACGGTCGCGGGCGAACGCCACGACCTGCCGCGCCCGTTCCATGTCCTTGCCACCCAGAACCCGTTGGAGCAGGAAGGCACCTACCCGCTGCCCGAAGCCCAGCTTGACCGCTTTCTGATGCAGATCGACGTGCTCTATCCCGAACTTGACGCCGAGCGCCGCATCCTCGTCGAAACCACCGGCATAGGCTCCACCTCGGTCTCTTCCGTTATCAATCCCGACCGTCTCGTCCAGATGCAGACGCTTGTGCGCTCGATGCCCGTGCCGGAAACCGTGGTGGACGCCATCCTCAAGCTGGTCCGCGCTGCCCGGCCTGACACTGCCGACAAGGAAACTGCCGCGCAAGTGTCATGGGGCCCCGGCCCGCGCGCCGGTCAGGCGCTCACCCTC
>JBGSHY010000083.1:0-4508 GCA_041751995.1 Rhizobiaceae bacterium
GCAAGCGCCAGCCCCGCCACAGCCCGTCGCATCGCCTCAAGGCTCGCCTTGCGGATGTCGGTGGCGTCTATGTCTTCGGCAGACATCGAACACATGCTCACCGCCCGCGCCATCGCGAGGATCCGGCCGAACGCCTCTTCCCGTGCGCGCTTGTCCATCCGTTTGGAGTCATCAAGCCCCTCCGGAATGGCGTCCGCATCCAGAATGACCGCCGCTGCGACGACAGGCCCGGCCAATGGCCCGCGTCCGGCCTCGTCAGTCCCGGCGATACAGCGCGCGCCGTTTGCAATCAGTTTCAGTTCAATGGAAAAATCCGGCCGCAGGGGCAGGTCAAAAAGGGTCGGAGAATCGGATGCGCGGCGGGCCATGACGGGGGAAGGCTTGGCACACGCTTCCGATTCTCCGCAAGCCCTCTGCGCATGTGCGGCATGCGAAGAGGGCGGCAGCCGGCGGCGGGATGCCGGCTGCAGGATTTCAGGCGGGAGGGGGTGATCCGGCCTGAAAATCCGTGTCTGCTCGATAATCCGCTTTCGTGGCCATCTGCTGCGGCTTTCTGCGCTTCCGGTGCTCACGTACCCAAATGTACGCTCCGCTCCGGTTCTCGAAATCCACACCAGCTGACTCACAAAACCGAATTCTTGAACAGACACTAACTCTACTCAGAACAAATTCAGCTGGGTCCCTCCCTTCATGGGTGAAACAAAGAGGTCTGTGCGCAGCAGGCGCTTTTGCGCATTCATGCCGAGCCGCTTGGCAGCAAGTTCGAAGCGCCGGCCGATGGACCAGGCGTATGGCCCCGTGCCGCGCATGCGTTTGCCCCATTCGGCATCATAGTCCTTGCCGTCACGCATCGAACGCACCAGCGACAAAACGTGCCGGTACTTGTCCGGGTAATGCCGCAGCAGCCAGTCCTTGAACAAGGGCGAGACCTCCAGCGGAAGGCGCAGGATCACATAACCGGCCTCCAGCGCGCCTTGCGCCCGTGCCGCATCGAGAATCCGCTCGATCTCGTGGTCGTTCAGCCCCGGAATGACCGGCGCCATCATCACCGAAACCGGAACTCCGGCCTCGGAAAGCGCTTTCATCGCCTCAAGCCGCTTGGTCGGCGTGGCGGCGCGCGGCTCCATGTTGCGCGCCAGCTGCCGGTCCATCGTCGTCACCGACAGCGCCACCTTGGCCAATCCGCGCGCGGCCATCCGCGAGAGGATGTCAATGTCGCGGGTCACCAGCGCCGACTTGGTGACAACCCCGACCGGATGGTTTGCAGCGTCCAGCACCTCGAGAATCTCGCGCATGATGCGCCACTGTTTCTCGATCGGCTGGTACGGATCGGTGTTGGTGCCGATGGCGATCGTCTTTGGCTCGTAGCCCGGCTTTGAAATTTCCCGCTCCAGAAGCTTCGCGGCATCCGGCTTGGCAAACAGTTTGGATTCAAAGTCCAGCCCTGCCGAAAGACCCATGTAGGCGTGGCTTGGACGGGCAAAGCAATAGATGCAGCCATGCTCGCAGCCGCGGTACGGGTTCACCGACCGGTCAAAAGAGATATCAGGCGAGTCATTTCTTGTAATAATCGTGCGCGGCCGCTCTTCCTGCACTTCGGTCTTAAACGGCGGCAATTCCTCGAAATTCTGCCAGCCGTCATCAAACCCTTCGCGTGAATAGGCTTCGAATCGTCCCGACGGGTTGAGCGCCGCCGCCCGGCCGCGCCGCCGCTCGTCAAGCACACGCAGGCCGCTTGATCCGATGAACGCATCGGCCAGCGCCGCGCTGTGCGAGAATGCCGCCCTGTCTGCCGTTCTGACTGCTTCCATGATGCCCTCCGATTCGAATGGCGTTTCGGAATATAGTCCTACAGATTATATCGAACAAAACAAGAACAAAATTTCAATGGCAAAAAGGCGCCTGACTCGCCAACTGTCCCTTGATCGGCTAATAGGTCAGTCATGCTGACAGTGATCATCGAGACACGGAACAATGAAGAGGCGCTGGCGCGCACGCTCGGACCTCTGGTGTCCGGCGCGGTCGACGGCCTGCTGCGCGATGTCATTGTCCACGACTGGGCCTCAACCGACCACACAGCCAAGGTCGCCGAGCAGGCGGGCTGTTCGCTGGTCTCAGGCGGGTCGCTCGCCGAATGCATCCACCGCGCCCGCGGCGACTGGCTGTTGTTTCTGGAGCCCGGCGCACGCTTGTCCGAAAGCTGGATTGAAAGCGCCGAGCGCCATATGAGCCTCGTCCAAAGCCCAGGCAAGTTCACCCGCTCAAGGGCCGGCCAGCCAGGTTTTCTGTCACGCATAATGACCCGCGACACCGCGCTTGCCGACGGCCTTTTGATCACCAAGCGCCAGGCCATCGCGCTCGCCCGCAACGCCAAGACGCCGGAAGCGCTGGCAAGGGGTCTGTCCGCGCGGCGGATGAACGCCGAGATCGTTCCGGCGGGGCGCTGAAGCCAGTTTGCAGTTCGACCGCGAAATAACGCGTCCGCAAAATAAGCATCGAAATGGCTGTGGCACTATTGCGTGCGGCCATTCTGCAATGCAAATTTCAACCATCGAGGATGGAGTTGCGCCATGTCACCTGAATTCCTGCTGACCACGCTGATCGTCGTAGCCTCGCCCGGCACTGGCGCGCTCTACACCATTGCCGCCGGTATCTCTCGCGGCGCAAAGGCCAGCGTTATTGCCGCATTCGGTTGTGCATTGGGCTGCCTTCCGCACATGGCCGCCGCGATCACCGGCCTTGCCGCCTTGCTCCACACCAGCGCACTTGCGTTTGAAGTGCTGAAATACGCTGGTGTTGCCTATCTGATGTGGATGGCCATTCAGACGCTGAAGGAAACCGGCACGCTGCAGGTTAAGACCGACGCCACGCCGCGCAGCGCGGTCAAGGTGATCGTCCAAGCCGTTCTGATCAACCTGCTGAACCCGAAGCTGACGATTTTCTTCTTCGCCTTCCTGCCGCAATTCGTGCCTGCCAACAGCCCCGATACGCTGCCGCTGATGCTGGAACTGTCGGCCATATTCACGCTGGTGACTTTCCTGATTTTTGCGCTCTACGGGCTGCTCGCTGCGCAGATGCGCGAGCACGTCATTTCCAAACCGAAAGTTCTGATCTGGATGCGCCGGAGCTTCGCTGCTGCTTTTGTCGGTTTGGGAGCAAAACTGGCGCTGGCCGAGCTTTAGGCGACCCACCAATTCGGGTGGCTTTTGCCGATGGATGCCTTTGCGGCTTCGTCCGCCGCTTTGTCTGCGTAAATCCCGAAACAGGTCGCCCCTGAACCGGACATGCGGGCAAACAGCGCGCCGGAGTTTTCGAGCGCGGCTATGACTTCGCCAATCACAGGCTGAATGGCACGGGCAGGGGTTTCAAGATCGTTTCGGGTGGCGCGGAGATAGTCTGCCAAAGCGGAGATTTCACTTCTCCCCACATTTTCTGTGGGGAGAAGGTGGCGCGCAGCGCCGGATGAGGGGGCAAGCGTTGGCGCGAGGCGCCCCCCTCTGTCACTGCGTGACATCTCCCCCGCGAGGGGGGAGATCGAAGGGAGCCCGCCGTTCTCCTTCTTCACCAAGGCTTTGAAAATCGCCGGTGTCGACACGCCGACACCCGGATTGACCAGAACCATCGGCAATTCCGGCAAGGAAACCGGCTCGATGGTCTCGCCGATCCCCCTTGCAATCAGCGGCTTGCCGAACACACACATCGGCACATCCGCGCCGAGCGGCAGCCCGATGCGCATCAATTCGGCTTGGCTCAGTCCCAGCCCCCAGAATTCGTTCAGCCCTTTGAGCGTCGCCGCCGCATCCGCCGATCCGCCGCCGATGCCCGATGCCAACGGCAAGTTCTTTGTCAGATGGATCGCAACCGGCGGGCAGTGCCGTCCGTGCGCAGTGGCGCGGATGGCATCCAGCGCCTTGATAACCAGATTGGTCCCGAAATCCGCCGCCAGCAGGCCGCCGAACTGGCCGGAGAATGTCAGCCTGTCCCGGTCAGAAGGCTCGATCGAAATCTCGTCGCCGACATCAGCAAACGTAACCAGGCTTTCGATCAGATGATAACCGTCAGGCCGTTGGCCGGTGACATGGAGTGCGAAATTGATCTTGGCAGGCGCACGGAATTTCAATCCTTCTTGACCACATATTCGCCGGTCTTTTCATCGCGCACCAACGTGCCCACCGCGCCGGTCTGGTTCTCCTTCTCGGCCTGGCGCACTTTTTCATGCACGCGGTCAGCCTCCTTCTTGAAGGATTTGTAGCCATACCAGGCAATGGCGCCGACGATGGCGAAAAATATGATCTGCGGCAACATCTGTCTCCACCCGCATCCAGCGGTTCACCGGCAAAGTGTATGCCGTTCAGGTCCGCCCGAAAAGACCTATTCGATCACAATCCAAACCGGGCCCAAAGCGCGCGCTCTTCAGCGCTGTCGATCAACGCTTCTGCCGCGCCTGCGCCGATCTGCGACACCCCGCCTGCGCCCGCGCGCATGCCGAACAGCCCGCGCGACTGCGC
>JBGSHY010000084.1:0-8230 GCA_041751995.1 Rhizobiaceae bacterium
GATCAAGCCGCTCATTGCGGCCAATACCGGCGGGCAACAGCGCATCGACAAAGCTGAACTGGCCCGATTGCTTCACCGCCATGTCGATCCTCCAACTTCAAACACAGAGAATCATAAACAGCGATTTTTGCAATGGCCCCCCATGCGGGAGAGATGTCGGCGAATGCCGACAGAGAGGGGTGCCCCGGCGGTGTGCAATGTTGGTGCGGGATGCGGCTCTATCTCCCCCCCAATGCGGGGGAGAATGGAATTTCTTAGGCTTAGCCCTTCGCTAAGTCTTAGAAATTCCAAGAGAGGGGATCAGGCGGTGAAAAATAGTCAGCACTGCATGCCTCGGGCTCCATTCGGAAAATGCCAAAATTAGCCTCTTCGTCAACCTCAACCCTGCGATCCCCTCTCTTGAAAATTCTAAGACTTAGCAAACGCTAAGCCCAAGAATTTTCATTCTCCCCCACATTGGGGGGAGACAAGGCACCCTTTGTAAATCCTTTACAAATTTACACCCCATCTTTGACGCGCTGCAACATTCGCACACGAAATTCCGTACCAAATCCACGCTATTCCGTGACCTTCTCGTAAATTCATGACAAGTCCGCTGTCACAAACCCTGTCCATCTCGCATTTGCGAACGTTGTAAATTCGGCATGACAGAAATTTACAATACCAAAGTAGAAAGGCCTCCCATGACCTACTCAACCGACATTCAAAAGACCGCAGACCTCATCAAGGGCTATCACGGCACATGGGACGGCATTGATCCGGAAGCCGTGGCCCGGATGCGCGCGCAGAACCGGTTCAAGACCGGGCTCGACATCGCCAAATACACCGCCGCCATCATGCGCAAGGACATGGCCGCCTATGACAAGGACCCGGCCAATTACACCCAGTCGCTCGGCTGCTGGCATGGCTTCATTGGCCAGCAGAAGATGATCTCCATCAAGAAGCATTTCGGCACCACCAAGGGCCGCTACCTGTACCTCTCCGGCTGGATGATCGCTGCGCTCCGTTCCGAATTCGGCCCGCTGCCGGACCAGTCGATGCACGAAAAGACCTCCGTGCCGGCCCTCATCGAAGAGCTCTACACGTTCCTGCGCCAGGCCGACTCGCGTGAACTCAACATCCTGTTCCGCGATCTCGATGCCGCCCGCGCCGCCGGCAACGCCGTCAAGGAAAAGGAAATCCAGCACAAGATCGACACCTACGAAACCCACGTCGTGCCGATCATCGCCGACATTGACGCCGGTTTCGGCAATGCGGAAGCCACCTACCTTCTCGCAAAGAAGATGATCGAAGCCGGCGCTTGCGCGCTGCAGATCGAAAACCAGGTGTCCGACGAAAAGCAGTGCGGCCATCAGGACGGCAAGGTCACCGTGCCGCATGAAGTGTTCCTCGCCAAGGTCCGCGCCTGCCGCTATGCCTTCCTGGAACTCGGCGTCGAAGACGGCATCATCGTCACCCGCACTGACTCGCTCGGCGCCGGCCTCACCCAGCAGCTCGCCTTCTCCAAGGAGCCGGGCGATCTTGGCGACCAGTACAATGCCTTCCTCGATTGCGAGGAAGTCACAGCCGATCAGCTGCAGTCGTCCGATGTCGTCATCAAGCGCGACGGCAAGCTCCTGCGCCCCAAGCGCCTTCCGTCAAACCTCTACCAGTTCCGCTCCGGCACCGGCGAAGCCCGCTGCGTGCTTGACTCGATTACCTCGTTGCAGAACGGTGCGGACCTGCTCTGGATTGAAACCGAAAAGCCGCACATCGCCCAGATCGCCGGCATGGTCGATGAAATCCGCAAGGTCATCCCCAACGCCAAGCTCGTCTACAACAATTCGCCGTCCTTCAACTGGACGCTGAATTTCCGCCAGCAGGTGTTTGATGCCATGCAGGCCGAAGGCAAGGACGTGTCTGCCTACGACCGCGCCAAGCTGATGAGCGTTGACTATGACGGAACCGAGCTCGGCAACATTGCCGATGAGCGCATCCGCACCTTCCAGCGCGATGCCGCCGCCCGCGCCGGCATCTTCCACCACCTCATCACCCTGCCGACCTACCACACCGCCGCGCTCTCGACCGACAATCTCGCCAAGGAGTATTTCGGCGAACAGGCCATGCTCGGCTACGTCAAGAACGTCCAGCGTGCGGAAATCCGCCAGGGCATCGCCTGCGTCAAGCACCAGAACATGTCGGGCTCCGACATCGGCGATGATCACAAGGAATATTTCGCAGGCGAGTCGGCCCTGAAAGCAGGCGGCGCGCACAACACGATGAACCAGTTCGCCGCCTGACAGCGAAGTCCTCCAGTTACCCCAACTCGGGCGGGAGCAATCCCGCCCGCTTTTCGTTCAAGCACGTTACTTCAAGCCGCCGCCATCGCCGGTTTTCAAAATTCATGCGGCAAATCAATCCACCATCTTGCAAACGGCAGGATAATGAAACGTAATCAACCGGACAGGAGGATTGTCCCATGCGTCTGTTTCTGATGTCAGCCACCACGGCCCTTGCGCTCACCGTCGGCATGGTCCCGGCCTTGGCCGAGAGCTGTTACGATCTCTGGTACGAGCGCAACCAGATCTACGACGACAACGGCTTCTGTTTCAAAACCCAACTGGGTCAGGACACGTTCGACAACTCCGATTGCTGGACCTCAAATCCCCAGCTTTCCCGCGCTGAAGTAAAGCGCGTCGCGGCGATCAAGAAGCGCGAGGCAGCCAAGCGTTGCAAGGTCAACAACTGACCCGTTACGGCAACAAATAGACATAGCGGCATTGCGCGTCGTCAAATCCGCCGTCACGCGTGGCATACCCGCGCACTTCAAACCGCGCAATGCCGGTCTGCTCGGTGATCGCCCGCACAGCCTCGTGTGTCGGGCTTGAGTCGAAATCCATTTCGAAAATGAAGGCGGCAGCCTTGCCGCCTTCCGGCTTCACGGCAAAGCCCATGTTGTTTATGTCTTTCATTTCATGGACAATTTTGCCGCTGATGCGAAGCGGCTTGCCGGGCCTGCCGGGCACTGTATCGGCCGCAGCGGGTATGGCCGTGATCATCAGGGGAACACTTGGCAGCTCGATATTTTTCAGCTGCGTTGCGCCCGGCTGCAGATTGTCCAGCGCGCCAAGCCGTTTGAGATAGGCGTCCTTCAGGCAGTCCGCCTTCGCTCCGCAGGCATCGCGCACCGTCCTCACCCAGTCCCGCTGATCGGCCTTCAGGCACGACGCTCCATCCCGCAGCGTCTCCGCCGCCCCGCCATAATAGTGTCCGAGATATTCGTCGAGGTCCGACAGCGATTGATCGGCGCAGATCGCCTTCTCGGTTTTGCTCTTCGCCTTGGCGCAGTCAAAGCTGGCTGCTTGGGCAGCGCCCGCCCCCAGCAGGAAAAAGGCGCATGTCATTGTCGCTGAAAGTTTCGCCATAAACTGTTCACTCTCTCCGAACCTGCCGTAACCTGCTGGCCTGAAGCCAGCCCCTTACTCCACCGTCTTCTTGTAAATATGCCAGGTCGTATGCCCCAGCACCGGCAGCACAATGATCAGTCCGAGAAACAGCGGCAGCGACGCCATGATCACCAGCAGCGTCACGGCAATGCCCCAGCCGACCATGATCACCGGGCTGGCCAGCACCACCTTCACCGAAGTGATCATGGCGGTGACGATATCGAGTTCCTTTTCCATCAGCAGCGGAATGGAAATGACCGTGATCGAAAACATGATGATCGCCAGCACCGCGCCCACCAGATGACCGATGCCGAGGAACAGCCAGCCCTCAGTCGTCGTCGTCAGCACCTTGATGAAGGCATCAATCGTAGAAAAGCTCTTCATGCCAAGAAACAGCGCCATCAAGAGCCGCACCTGATAGACCCAGACCCAGATGACGAACAGCACCACGAAAGCCATCCACGAAAGCTCGCGGCCGCGCTGCACCCACATGCGCGAGACCACTGCGTTCCAAGTTACCGGCTCACCGGTTTCCAATCGCCGCGACACCTCATACAGCCCGACGGCAAGAAAGGGGCCGATCAACGGAAATCCGATCGCAAACGGGTAAATCATCCAGGGCATGTTGAGCCAGCGGATGCAGGCGACAATCGCAATGCCGCAAAACGCGCAGATCGCGCCGATCGCAAGCCCGAACATCGGTTTCGCCGCAAAATCTGCGATGCCGCGCGACACCGCTTTTTCCAGTTGCTCAAAAGTCAGCGCTTTGACCTTCGGCATCGGCGAAGCCGGCAAATACTGCGGTGCATCGGTCATCAAATCCCCTCCCAAGGATGCGCCGCCGATATGCGGCAGCCTGTCGCAGGTTGCGCCAAAATAGCGCAGGTGCAACTTGGCCAATTTGTCGCAGGTGCTTGCCCTATTGCGCGGGGCGGTTCATAGCCGCGGCAACACAAAGGAGTTGAACCATGGAAGTGCGCGATTCAAACGGAGCCATCCTCGTCGAAGGCGACACAGTCACCGTCATCAAGGATCTCAAGGTCAAAGGCTCGTCATCTGTCGTCAAGCGCGGCTCGGTGTTCAAGGGCATCCACCTGACCGACGAGCCGGGCGAAATCGAAGTCCGCTCCAAGGAAATCAAGGGCCTCGTCCTGAAGACCGAATTCGTCAAGAAGGGCTGAGCGCAGTCCCGCAGCAGATATCAAAATTCCCAATGGCGGAGCGAAAATGGTGGCCCGGAGAGCACCGGAGCGGAGCGTACTTAAGTACGTGAGCACCGGAGCACATCCGGACACCATTTGCAGCCCGCCAGTGCGGATTTTACTGCGGCTTACCCTTGGTCCAGACAACCGGCTGGTTATACAGCGGCACGGTCGTCAGCGACATCTTGGCCGAACCGTCCTGCACCTGCCGCGAATGCGACAGGTAGATCAGCGTATCGTTCTTCTTGTCATAGATCCGGTTGACCACTTGCTGCTTCCAGATCAGCGAAATGCCCTGGTTGAACACCTCTTCGCCCTCTTCATCAAGCGAAATGTCGCCAACGGTGATCGCCCCGGTCTGGCGGCAGGCAATGGATGTATCCGACGGGTTTTCAAACCAGTTGCCCTTCTGCAGCCGGTCGATCACGCCGCGGTCGAAATAGGAGATGTGGCAGGTGACGCCCTGCACTTCCGGGTCGCTGAACGCCTCGACAATGATGTCATTGCCAAACCAGTCGACGCCGACCTGCCCGACTTCGTCAGCAACCGCAGGCGCGGCAAGCAGTGTTCCGGCGCAAAGCGCTACAGCGGCAAATCTTTTCATCAGGCAGTCTCCGTTCGCGCACCAAACGCGCTACCTGAATATGGGTTTGGAGCAGCGCGGTTTAAAGGCATGTTTTTGTTTTCCCGCTCACGCAGAAAATTTGAACCGGCGAGTCGAAAATGGCGGCTTTCGAGCACCGGAGCGCAGGAAGACGCCATTTGCAGGCCGCCGATTCGAATTTTCCTTAGCCGTGGGTCATGCGCTTGAGGACGTCTGTCTTAAGCCAAAAATGCTGATAAAGCGCACCGGCGACATGGGCCGCAACCAAAAGAATCATCAGCGGCTTCATGATTTCATGCACTTCGGCAGCGGCATCCACGCCGCCGAAATAGGCGAGCGCCCCGGAAATTGGCGCCAGGACCATCAAAGCGTACAGTCCAATATGTGTCCCCGCTGCAGCCAATTTCAGCATTGCAGGCTCCTCGGCCGGAATTTCCGGCACGCCCTGCGTCTTGCGCAGCACCAACCGCCAAACCGCGAATGCCACGATGCTGAGACCGCCCCAAATGTGAAACAGAACAACCGGTGAAGAAAAGCCCGTCAAATCGCCGCTTTTCTCGAACGCCCGCCAGGCGTCGGTCATGGTTTCACCGAGCACCAGTTGCCCGACTATCATGGCCGCCACCAGCCAATGAAGCGCCTTCTGGATTGTGCTGTAGCTCTTGGGTGCTGAGGCAATCGCCGACATGATTTGAGTCTCCGGATCAGTTGGGTAAGTGGCGAGATACTAAACCCCGATGCTGCAGTGCAGCAAGTTACGCTTTTGTCATGAAACCCATGCAGGATCATGACCACTTGTCGAGGAACGCCCCGATCTCCAGCGTCTGCATGTCCGGTATCGCCTCGGCCAATTTTTCGACCGGCCAATCCCACCATTGCAACGCCAAAAGGCGCGCCCGGATCGGTTCATCAAACCGGTACCGGATGGCCTTGGCCGGTACGCCGGCAACAATCTGGTACGGCTCGACCGGCTTGCTGACCACCGCATTCGCCCCGATCACTGCCCCGGTGCCCACGCTCACACCAGGCAAGATCACCGCTCCATGCCCGATCCACACATCATGGCCGATCACCACGCGCTTGGCCCGCCGCCGCTCGCGGAAATCATGGTCCAGCCCGTGAAAGCGGAAATATTCGTTCGGCCGGTAGGTGACCTTGTGCATCGTCACCCGTTCCATCGGATGCTCCAGCGCGTTGATCCGCACATTCGCCGCCACGGAGCAGAATTTGCCCAGTTCCGTATAGATCGCCTCGCCATTGCGCTCGAAATAGGTGAAATCGCCCGCCGTCACCTCGCGCAGCACCACCCGTTCACCCACCTCGCAATAACGCCCGAGCTTGCAGCCCTTCAGCTGCGCCGTCGCATGAATGCGGGGTTGATCGGTCTTGCGCTGCGAAATTTCATCCATGCCATTTCCGTAAATCGGCAGACGCGCGAAGGCAACAGCCGTTGCCCAACGCTAAATTCGACTTTAGCTTTCCGGAACCGAAAGGGAGATCATGATGGCCGAATTCATCTTCTTTATGCACGCCTTGCAGGATGGCAAATCCGAAGCCTCCTGGGACACTTATCTTGAAACGCTTGGCAAATCCGGCAATTTGCGTGGCGGATCGGTCATCGGCGACGGCAAATGCTTCGTCAAGAGCGGCATCGCGCCCGAAGTCACCGCACACATCAACGGCTTTATCCGCATCGACGCCGCCAGCCTTGACGAGGCGGCACTGCTTTTGGACGGCAACCCGGTCTACGAAGCTGGCGGAACCGTCGAAATCAGGGCGTTGCCTCAAACCGGCTGACATCACGCAATTTTCAGCGGCGCGCCATTTGGGAAATGCGCTATAATGGACAAATGACCCAATCGACCGAACCAATCCGGCGTCCGCGCCTCCGCCTTGGCTATTTGGCCCTTGCCATACTGGCGTTTGCCATTCTATCGGGAGCCGTCTTCGCCGCTTGGGCCAACAATGGCCCGCAAATCCTCTTGACGCTTGGCTCGAACGCCCTCGCCTGGTGCTTCTGAGTAACCGGATCAAACATGCAAAATACCGTCCGCGCCATCTTCGCCACGCTGTTCGTCCTGATCGCTGCTTCCGTCGGCTGGGTCACCTACACATGGTTCGACCGCAGCAGCGAAGACGCCCCCTATGGCGCGCCATTCCAGATGACCGACATGAACGGCCAGCCGATCACCGAGGCAGCTTTCGCCGGCCACCCGTCCGCCGTATTCTTCGGCTTCACCCACTGCCCGGAAGTCTGCCCGACCACGCTGTTCGAGATGAAGGGCTGGTTCGACAAGCTTGGCGATGAAGGCAAGGACATCAAAGCCTACTTCATTTCGGTGGACCCTGCCCGCGACACGCCGCAGCTGTTGAAAGACTACATTTCCAACGTCACCGACCGCGTCACCGGCATCACCGGCACGGAGGAGTCCATCACCGCGCTCGCCAAGGCATGGGGCGTCTATTACAAAAAAATCGACACATCCGGCGGTGACTACACCATGGACCACACCGCGCTGGTATTCCTGCTCGATTCCAAAGCCCGCTTCCACGGCACCATTGCCTACGGCGAAAATCCAGATACGGCGCTGGCCAAGATGAAACGCCTCTCCAAGCTCTGAAAGCAGACCATTGACACAATCCCGATTTTTCCTGTCCGCCGGACGGTTAGAGGCCGAACGCATTTTCCGTCTGGTCGAACAGGCGTTTGAAGACGACGGCTTCCCGGTTTCGATCCTCGAAGTCGACGAAGACAGGGATATCCACGAAGTCTCGCTCTACGTCGACACGGACGATGTTGACGACATCCGCGCCCGGCTGGAACAGGCGCTCGGCTCGGATTTTTTCGGTCTTACGCTCGGCCTCGAAGAATTGCCCGACATTGACTGGGTCACCCACGCGCTCGATCTGCTGCCGCCCGTCCGCGCCGGTCGATTCGTTGTTCATGGCTCGCACGACCGCGGCAGCGCCCGCGCCGGCGAGATCGCCATTGAGATCGA
>JBGSHY010000085.1:0-31034 GCA_041751995.1 Rhizobiaceae bacterium
ATCAGCCCGGCATCCGCCATCCGCTGCAGCACCCGGTCGCGCGCTGCCCGTGCATTGTTGAGCTTGCGGTCGGGGCGGCGTGTTTCGGGCGACTGGGGAAGGGCCACCAGCAGCGCGGATTCAGACAGTGTGAGCTTCCTGGGCTCCTTGCCATACCAAGCGAGCGAGGCGGCACGCACGCCTTCGATGTTGCCGCCATAAGGCGCGAGTGTCAGGTAAAGCGAAAGGATTTCATCCTTGGAAAGCCGCCGCTCGATCTGCAGCGCCCGCGCCATTTGCCGCAGCTTGAAGGCGAGCGACCGTTCCTCGCGCGGCTCGATCAGCCGGGCGACCTGCATGGTGATCGTCGAGCCGCCGGAGACTATGCGCCCGTGCTGGAAGAACTGCAGAAGCGCCCGGCCCATGGCCAGAGGATCGACGCCGCGATGCGCGTAAAACCGCCGATCCTCGTAGGCGACCAGCATCTTGACGAGGTCCTGATCGACGTTGGCCTTGTCCGCCCTGAACCGCCAAAACCCGTCCGGCGTCGCAAACGCCCGCAGCAGCGCGCCATCACGGTCCACCATTTCCGTTGACAGCGCCAGTTTCTCTGGCAACGGCGGAGGGTAGGCCTTTTCGAGCCGGTCGAGCGCAAACAGGCTGACACTGGCGGCAAGGACGAAGCCTGCCGCCAGATATCCCGCTTTGCGAGAGCGGTTCATTATTCGCCGGTCACGACCGACATGCGGCCGGTGGACGTGCGGGCCGAATAGCCCGGGCGATACATGTCCTCAACCGAAGCTGCAGGCAAAATGTAGGTGCCGGGTGTCACCGCGCGGACCACATAGGCCAGGTTGAATGACCGTGCACCGGATGTCGACGGATTGAGCGCCGCGATGAACCGGTCGGTGCGGAATTCGGTGTGCGCCACTTCCGTCTGGCCGAGCCAGCCGAAATTGACAAGCTCGGCGCTGCCCATCAGCCGCGGATTGTCGGCTTCAAGGCCAGCTGGCAGCAGGTCCGTAATCACCAGCCGCGACGGCCAGTTGTTTTCCTCAACCACATTCAGCACCACGACAAACCGGTCGTTCTGCCTGGCTTCGGTGACATTGGTCTCCGTGCCGTCGAGCGTGTAGTAGGCGCGGCTGATCTTGAAGCCTTGCCCGCCCGCCGGCAGCGGATCACGCGGCGCGGCGACGCTGGTAACGATGGCGAGCGCCGCGTCTTTGCCGGTGTTGGCCAGTTTCAACGAATTGGCCTCGAGTTCTTCACCGGTCATCGTCTTGGAGAACACGCCCTCATGCGGCGCGCCGTCAACGGTGAGGTTGATGGCGTTTGCGCCGTCCTTGATCGCGCGGGCGGCCATCAGCATCCAGGCGTCTTCCTGCGTCGAGGTATAGCGGGCTTTCAGGCGCAGCGATGACACGTGATCGATCATCGCCGGGATCGACTGCGGCGCCGGCCGGGTTTCCGCCGCCAGCGCCAGCATCGCTGCATCATCGCGCAACGCCGAGCCATAGTCGCCGCGTGAAATGTCCGCCGGTTTGCCGGAAGTCGCCAAAATCAGCGCCGAAGCGAATGCCTCGTCCGCCTTGGCCTGGTCGCCGTAAAGCGCAAGCGCCGCGCCGAGATGAGCGCGGGCCATCGGGCTGCCGAAATTGTTCAACTGGCTTTCCGAATAATAGCGCAGGTCGGTGGCGGAAGCCCGCCGGTTGCGCGCCAGCACGTAGAGCGCATAGGCGATCTGGTTGCCTTGGCTGGCAATGTCCACATCGTAGGATAGCGCGTTCTGCAAATTGTCGAGCGCCAGCACCATGGCCGTTTCCGGCACGTCGAACTGCTGTTCGCGGGCGCGGGTCAGGAAATCCGTGACATAGGCATCAAGCCACAGATCGCCGGAGCCGGGGCCCCAGAGGCCAAACGAACCAGCTGAAGCCTGATAGGAAAGGACGCGGGCGATGGCATCCTTGATGCGGTCCTTGACGAACGGATCATCCGGCATGCCGGAGGATTTGGTGAGTTCGCTGAGGTACAACAACGGCAGCGCGCGGCTGGTGGTCTGCTCGGCACAGCCATAGGGATAGCGGTCAAGCGTCATCAGCATCGCCGGGATGTCAAACGCACCGGAGCGCAGCACGGAGACCGTGACCGAGGCATTGCCAAGACGGCTGTCCGCCAAGAGTTCCTTGTCAACTATCAGCGCGCCGCCATTGGCCGCAAGCTGCAGTTCGCGGCGGGTGGTCACCGGCAGCACGCCGTGGCGGACGGGGATGTCCACCGCGTTTTCAACCGAAAGGCCGGATCCGTTGGAGATGCGCGCTGTCAGCGAGCCGGAACCGGCGTTGAGGGCGACGACCGTCGCCTTGACGTTGACGCGCTCGCCGGCCTTCAGGGTGACGGTCGAGGGAGCGTCATTGGCTGCAAGGTCAATGCCCCCAGCAGGGATCAGTTCGAGCTTGTATTCGCCCGCCGGGCCATCGGTGTTGGCGATGGCGATGTTCACCTCCGCCACATCATCGGGCGCCATGAATTTCGGCGCGCTGGCAATCACCACCAACGGATCGCGTATGATGACATCCTTGGTGACATGGCCGGTGCCGGTTGCGGTCCAGGCGACGGCGTTTACGCGCGCGGTGCCATTGAATTGCGGGATGTCGAAGGTAATCACCGCTTTGCCGTTCGCGTCCAGTTTCACCGGACCCGAGAAGAAGGCGATCAGCTTTTCGGTTGGAGCGCTGCCCTTGCTCGAGGCCGACGGCGCGTCGCCGCCGGTGCGCAGTTTGCCGAAGGCGCCGGATGAGCCGTCAATCAGCCGCCCGTAAATGTCGCGGATTTCAAGACCCATCATGCGCTGGCCGAAATACCATTCATCCGGATCGGCAGGCTGGTGGTTGGTGAGGTTGAGGATGCCGACATCGACAGCCGACACCATAACCCATGCAGCCTGATCAACGCCCGATCCCGCCACCGAAACCGGAATGGTCAGCGTCTGGCGCGGCTGCATTTTCTCCGGCGTTTCCATGGTCACCGCAAGCTTGCGCTGGCGGGGATCAACGCCCATCCATTTGACGCCAAGCGAGCGCATCGGCATGCGTGTCTCAACGCTATCGCCGGGGCGGTACATGGTGGCCGTCACATAGCCGCCCGCACCCCAGTCCGCGCCGACCGGAATGTCGATGGTCGCGCCTTCGGCAGGAACGGATGCTGTCTGTGTGGCGAGGAGTTTCTCCGAGCCGATGGTGATCAAAACTTCACCGGCAAAGCGCGGCGTGATCTTCAGCTTGGCCGTTTCGCCAGCCGCGTAGCTGGCCTTGTCGAGCGCGATTTCAAGCCCGTCAGGCGTTTCTGTCGAAGCGGATTCGACATACCAGCCGGCGTAGAAATCCGAACTGGTAATGGGGCCGTCTTCTTCGGGGCTCTCGACTTCGAGTCGGTAATGGCCCCACTCGACATTGGCCGAGATCGCGACTTCTTCGCCAGTCTTGGTCGAGATCGTGCCGTCGGCAACCTTGGTCGAGAAGTTGACCGCTTCGTAGCGCCAGGATGATCCGTCGCGATACCACTGGTAGTTCCGGTCGATCTTGACCAGCGTCCACTTCAGACCGTCAAGCGCAATCCGCTCGCCTTCCGCGCTGGCGCTGATGACCTTAAATGACGCGCTGGAATTTTCCGATGTCTGGCCATCGGCGAAATTCTGCTTGATGCCGATCATGTCGCCAACCGGCGGTACTGCGATGTCGATGGACCGCTCAACCGCACGGCCGCCATTCTCGCGCATGCGGATGGTGACCTTCGCGGAATGGAGAAGATCGGAGCTTGGCGCGGCATCGAGCGACAGCGGTATGCTCGCTTTGCCCTCGGCGTCCAGCACCGGAAGGTCGGTCAGGTCAACTTTGGTCGGCGCTTCCGGATCTTCGTCATTGTCGACATAGCCGAAATCATAGCCCTTGAACGCGTCCCAGGTGCGGATCGGCGTGAACACCATTTCACCTTCGAGCGTCAACCCTTCGGCGGGCGCGCCATAGAGGTAGCGGCCAGCAACTTCGGCAGTTGCAGCGCCCTCGTCGTCAAACCCTTCCGAGGTCAGGTCAAATTCCGTCCGGTCCGGGATAAAGTCTTCGACCAGCACCTGTTTCTCGGCGACTGGTGCGGCTTTCGGATCGGTGTGAATGCGGATAGCCCATGCGCCCTGCTGCGCATTGTCGGGTAGGACAAGATCAATCGAATGCCCGCCGCCGTTTTCGCCGCTCGATACCAGGCTGCGCTCTTCAACGCCATCAGGGCGGACGAACACGAAGGTCAGCGGCAGGTTGGGAACGGCATTTGCGGCGCTGTCACGCGCCAAAGCAGCGGCATGGATGGTCTCGCCGGGGCGGTAGACGCCGCGCTCGGTGTAGGCGTAAACGTCCAACGCACCGGGCGAGGGACGGCCAGTCACACCGCGGTCGGACAAGTCGAATCCCGCCTTCGCCATGTCCAGGAACACAAAGTCGCTGCCGCCCTTATCGGCGGTCAGAACGGCGGGAGCGAGGCTGTCGGTGCCGCGCGTGCGGCCCGGCTCAAACACCGCCTTCCCGCTGGCATCGGTGACGGCTTCGCCGAGCAGATCATTGTTCTTGGCCAAGAGTTTCAGCGAAACGCCTTCCATTGGCTTGGCGGTGCCAAGCGAACGGGCGAACACGGTGAGACCATCGACACCGGCAAAAGTCGAAAGGCCGATGTCGGAAACGACAAACCATTGCGTCGCCTTGGCATCCCATTCCTCGGCGCGGCTGCCCGGCGCAACGGCGGTCATCACGTAGACCCCCGGCTTGCGGTTTGGCAGCGCTTCGTCAACAGGGAAGGAGGTGATGGTTTCCTTGTTCAGCTCCATTTCGAGCGACATCGAACCAGTCCACACCGGCTCGCCGATTTCGCTCTTCACGCGCTCGATGCCGTAGCTGTCGAGCTGCGTCAGGAACTGCGAGCCGTAGAGGAGGGCGGGCAACGAGCGGTCGTTGACGCGATAGAGCGAAAGGTCGGCGCTCGTCAGATTGACTGCCGTCACCGGAATGCCACGCCGCGCCGCGCCCGGCAGCACATAGGCTTCGCCGTTGAAGCGGAGATAGGCGTCGCGGTCACGCACGAAAACCGACAGCGTCACCGGGCTTTCGATCACTTCATCAACCACGGACGGCAGCCCCTGCCGCACTGTCACCTTGTAGCGTTTGCCGTATTCCAAACCGTCGGCGCAAATCTGCTGGTTTTCCTTGCTGACCGATTTCGGCGCCTTGTCGTCAATCAGCAGGAAAGAGGCGAAGTCTGCTTCGGCCAAAGTCTCGGAGAACTGGACGCAAATGCGCGGCGTTTCGGAGGCTGTATCGACAGAGTGCTCCAGCACACGGAAACCCTTGCGCGACCGCAGATCCCTGTAGGCAGCTTCGACCGTCTTGTTGGCCGAAAGCTCAAGGCTCGTCTTGTAGGCAGTCAGGGCCGCGCGCGAGTCCCCGCGGCGGTCAAGCGATTCAGCCAAGGCCACCAGGGCATCCGCGCGGGACGAGGTTGTACGGGAAGTCAGATAGGCGTTGAGCGCCGCCGAAGTTGCCGCCTGCTGCAGGAAATAGCTTTCATTGTCATTCGGCTTGGTCTGCGCTGCAGCCCGGGAAAGCTTTGTCCACAGCACCGAATCTTCAGGTGAAAGCGAAACGGCAATGCCATAGGTCTGGTAGGCTGCGCGCGGATCACCCGTTTGCATCGCCGTATCAGCGGCAAGGATCATTGCATCAAGGCTCTGCTGCGGCGACTTGGGCGCGGCGGCAACCAGATTGTTGCGGTAGGTCAGCGCCTCGCCATCCCACGCGCCGGTGAATGTCAGCGCATTTGGCGCACCGATTTCCGGTTCGCTTGAAACCGTGATCACCTTGCCGGCGACGGAACCTGAAAATTTCTCCAGCTTGCCCTGATCGGTTTTCAGGAAGCACCAGGAAGCCTTCTTGTTGTAGGTAAAGGCCTTGCACCGCCGGTCATCAAGACAGATGGTCGAACACTGGTCGAGCGTGACATTCTGCTCGGTCCGTAGGTCAAATCCGAAGTAGTCGCCGTTTTCGGTGAGTTCAATCCGTCGTGATTGGTCAGCCGCGCTGGCGGCTCCGGTCAGGCCGGCAATTAGGACGAGAGAAGAGAAAATTCGGGCGAAAAACAACATCGGTGACCTCCCAGTCAGCCGCGCCCCTTCGCGTTATTTTTCAATCCGGGCGCGCAGGAAGTCAATCATGCTTTTTGCGGCAGGTATATGACGGAAAGCCACAGACCTGCCGCGAAGTCACAAATATCTTAAGCGTACAGCCGCCCGGTCTTGGTTGCCAAAAACGCGTCCAGTGAAATGTCTTCCTGCTTGAGGAAGCCTTGTTTCAGCAGCGTGCCGTCGCGGACCATTTCAATGACGGCGACGACCGAGGCCGACGTCGTCCAGGCAATGGCGGTGCGGCTCTTTCCGGCGATATTGATCGGCTTGTACGCGCGCACGAATTCCCGGCGCAGAAGCTGGCCGTTGATGTCGCCTTCCGCCGCCACGTGAATGTAAACAACATCGTCATCGACCGGCGGCTTGGCATGCGTCAGTATCTTGCCGGCCTGTTCGCGGTGGTCGCGCATCAGGAGTTCGTGGAAGAAGAAATTCATCAATTCCATGTGGCCGGGATAACGCATCGTCTTGTAGTCGATGTTGTCCACCTTGCCCAAATAGGTCTCGCACATGGTGCCAAGCCCGCCAGACGTGGTGAAGGCTTCCAGTTTCATGCCGTCGATATAGATCGTTTCGATCCATTCCATGGCGGAGACGAGTTTGCGAACGCCGCCTTCGACCACTTCGCAGTCATTGAGATACTCGTTGACCACGCCTTCGGGCGACCAGTTGAACGCGTAGCCGAGGTGTCCGGTAGGGTTCTGCGGCAGTGCGCCGACGCGCATGCGGATGGAGCGGCAATGGTCGAACAGCGCAATTTTCGACGCGCCGACAATACCGACGAACCCCGGCGCCAGGCCGCACTGCGGCGCCATCAGGCCCTTGGAGGATTTTGCCAGTTCCCGGATGTGGTTGGTTGTCGGCACGTCTTCGGTGAGGTCGAAATAGTGGATGCCCGCATTGTGCGCCGCGTCCGCCACGCCGATGTTCAGATGATAGGGCAGGCAAGACAGCACCGCGTCCACCTTCGAAAACGCCACGCCAAGATCACCTTGCGACGATGTGTCGAGAATGGCGACCGGGTAGCTGCCCGGGCTGAGCGGCATGCGAAGGTCATAGCCTTGCACCTCAAACCCGCTGTCCTGCAGCAATTGCGCGGCAAGGCTTCCAACCTTGCCAAGGCCGAGCACGGCGATCTTTTTCATGGTTCTCTCCCGAACTTTTTGCTGCCCCTCATCCGGCCCTTCGGGCCACCTTTTCCCCGCAAGCGGGGCGAAGGGAAGAGGTCAAATGTCGAACTTGATGCCCTGCGCCAAAGGCAGGTTGCGTGAATAGTTGATGGTGTTGGTCTGGCGGCGCATGTAGGCGCGCCAAGCGTCCGAGCCTGACTCGCGTCCGCCGCCGGTTTCCTTTTCGCCGCCGAACGCACCGCCGATTTCAGCGCCGGACGGGCCGATGTTGACATTGGCGATACCGCAATCCGAACCGCCTGCAGACAGGAATTCTTCGGTTTCGCGCACGTCCGTAGAGAAGATGCACGATGACAGGCCTTGCGGCACTTCGTTCTGCATTTCAATGGCTTGGCGCAATGTCTTGTAGGTCATCACGTAAAGGATCGGTGCGAATGTTTCCTTGTGGACGATGGCTGTCTGCTTCGGCATTTCAACGATCGCCGGGTGGACATAGGCCGCCTTGCCAAACGTGTTGTGCAGCGCGCGGTCGCCGCCATGCACCTTGCCGCCGTCAGCCTTGGCAGCGGAGATTGCCTTCTGCATCGCGTTAAAAGCGTCCATGTCGATCAGCGGGCCGACCAGCGTGCCGGTCTCAAGCGGATCGCCAATCGGCAGGCCGGCATAGGCCTTCGCCAGCCGGTCGACCAGCAAGTCCTTGACGTCTTCGTGGACGATAAGGCGGCGCAGCGATGTGCAGCGCTGGCCGGCGGTGCCGACCGCCGAGAACACGATGGCGCGCAGCGCCATTTCAAGATCGGCCGACGGCGCGACGATCATCGCATTGTTGCCGCCAAGCTCCAGAATGCTCTTGCCGAAACGCTCGGCGACAGCAACCGAAACCGCATGGCCCATCCGTGTCGAGCCGGTGGCCGAGACGATGGCGACATCATGGCTTTTGGTGATGACTTCGCCAGCCTCCCGCTCGCCGATGACGATCTGGATCAGGCCTTCCGGCGCCTGATCGCCGAAGCGGGCGACCGCACGGTCGCAGATCTTCTGCACGGCAATGGCGCAAAGCGGGGTCTTTTCCGAAGGCTTCCAAAGCACCGGATCGCCGCACACCAGCGCCAGCGCCGCATTCCATGCCCACGGCGCAACCGGGAAGTTGAACGCGGTGATGATGCCGCACACACCCATCGGATGCCAAGTCTCGCGCATCGAGTGGCCGGGGCGCTCGGAGGCAATGGTCAGGCCGTAAAGTTGACGGGACAGACCGACTGCGAAATCGCAGATGTCGATCATTTCCTGAACTTCGCCAAGCCCTTCCTGATAAATCTTGCCGCATTCAAGCGTCACGAGGCGCCCGAGTGTTTCCTTTTCCTTGCGCAGTTCCTCGCCCAACAGGCGCACCAGTTCGCCGCGGCGCGGAGCAGGAACATTTTTCCACACATGAAACGCCTCGACCGCCTTCGCGATCTTGGCTTCCACCTGGGCCACGCTTTCGGTCTTCAGATGCGCAATGACGCTGCCGTCCACCGGTGTGGTCACTTCGAGGGTGCCGCCGGAAATTTCTGCAACAGTCAGGCCGCAAGCGGCCAGAATAGGTGAGTGGCTCATATCAGTCTCCCGTTCAATTCTTGTTGGTCAGCGCAATACACGCTTCAATGATATCCTCACGGCTCGGCAGCGTCACGGTGGCGGCGCGTCCAAGCGGTATGAAACTGTCTTCGGCGGTGATGCGCACTGTCTCGCGTCCTGCCGGGCCTTGCTCTGCAAACAGGGCCATCAGCGCTTCCGATTGAGATCCGGTATGGCGGCATTCATCGACGATCAGAACCTTAGCACAGTCTGCCGCCGCTTCGATGATGGCTTTTTCGTTGAGCGGGTTCAGCCAGCGCAGGTCGATGATCCGCACATTGATGCCATGCTTGTCCGCGAGCAGTTTAGCCGCCTGCCGCGACAGAAATGCGCCGTTGCCATAGGTGACAATCGCCACATCGGTGCCCTTGCCTTCAATTCCGATATCGCCCAGCCGGATTTCGCCGCTGCCGGGCTGCGGATAGTGAAATGTCATCAGGCCATCCTTGGGCTCGTGCAGGTCGCGCGCTGAGTAAAGCGCAATCGGCTCGACAAACACCACCACGCGCTGTTCCTCGCGCGCCAGACGAATACATTCGCGCAGCATCAGCGCCGCATCTTGGCCGTTGGATGGAACCGCAAGGATAATGCCCGGAATGTCGCGCAGCACGGCCAGCGAATTGTCGTTGTGGAAATGCCCACCAAAGCCTTTCTGGTAACCCAGACCCGCAATGCGCAGCACCATCGGGTTGGTGTATTGGCCTTTGGAGAAGAATGACAGCGTCGCCGCTTCGCCGCGCAGCTGGTCTTCCGCATTGTGAAGATAGGCGAGAAACTGGATTTCCGGCACTGGAACAAATCCATTGTGCGCCATGCCGATGGCAAGGCCGAGAATGCTCTGCTCGTCCAGCAGCGTGTTCATCACCCGGCCCGGACCAAAGCGGTCATGCAGCTTCAAGGTCACGCCGTAAACGCCTCCTTTCGGTCCGATGTCTTCACCCATCAGCGCGATTTCGCGATGCTCCAGCATCAGGTCTGTCAGGGTCCAGTTGATCAGCCGTGACATCGGCTGCGGCTGCTCCATCAGGCGCATGTCGCTGTCAAACGTCTTTTCACGCACCTCTTTGGATGGACCGTTGGTCGGCGCGTTGGCCCTTTTCGGCGGCACAAGGCTTGCGATGACGTCGGCGGAAGTCTGCAGTTTCGGACGGGTGATGACTTGTTCTGCGGTGCGTTGCACGTCCGCGTCGATGCTGTTGTAGACATCAAGAATGCCGTCCGCATCCATAACGCCTTCGCGCACCAGATGCGCCGCTGTATGAAGCAGCGGGTCATTAGCCTCGTCCGCCTCAACCGCTTCGCGCGACATGTAGGCAGTTTGCACGTCCGCCCCGGCATGGCCGTATAGCCGAACGGTGCGCATGTGCAGGAACGCCGGCTTGCGCGTTGTCCGCACGAACTCAGCCACTTCCTGCGCCTTTTTGTAGGTGTCCAGAATGCACAATCCGTCGCAATGGAAATACTCAATGCCGGGCCGCGCCATGATGCTTTCGCGCACCCAGCCATCAGGTGTACGGGTCGAAATGCCGATGCCATTGTCTTCGCAGATGAACACCATCGGCACCGGCAATCCGCGATAGGAAGTCCAGCTCGCTGTGTTGATCGCGCCTTGCGAGGTCGAGTGATTGAGCGATGCGTCACCGAACGAACAGAGCATGATGGCATCGTCTGGCAACTGCTTGTGCTCGGGCTTGATGCGCTTGGCCAGACCCACCGAAACCGCCGCGCCGACAGCCTTCGGCAGATGCGATGCAATGGTCGATGTCTGCGGCGGAATGAACAGTTCCTTGGAACCCAGAACCTTGTGACGCCCACCGGAAATCGGATCATCGGACGATGCCGTGAAGGACAAAAGCATGTCCTCCATCATGTTGCCATATCCTGCCTGACGCGCCCGTTCGATCTGGAACGCCGCGCCGCGATAATGCAGGAACGCCATGTCGGTCACGCGGAACGCAGCGGCAATCGCCGCATTGCCTTCGTGGCCCGAAGAGCCGATTGTGTAGAAAGCCTCGCCCCGCGCCTGCAGTTTGCGGGCGATGCGGTCAAGCTGGCGGCTCAGGACCTGACTGCGGAAAATGCCGGCCAGCGCCTCTCCATCAAGCCCGCTCTCGGCAAGCGTGACACCGGTATGCCACAATGGAAAATCCCCCGACGCAACGCGACGGAGGAAATTTTCATGAACGATTTCAGCACGATCAGACATTTTGCGGAATCAGACTTTCAAGCGCTTGAATCAATCTCAGAAGAAGGTTTTGCTCAGAAGAAAGCCTGCAGCCCGGTCTGGGCGCGGCCGAGGATAAGCGCATGCACATCATGGGTGCCTTCATAGGTGTTGACCGTTTCAAGGTTCACCATGTGGCGCATGATCTGATAGTCTTCCTGAATGCCGTTGCCGCCATGCATGTCGCGCGACTGGCGGGCGATATCGAGCGCCTTGCCGCAATTGTTGCGCTTCATCATCGAGATCATTTCCGGCGCCGCCTTGGCTTCATCCATCAAGCGGCCAAGCTGCAGGGAGCCTTGAAGGCCAAGCGTGATTTCCGTCTGCATGTCCGCGAGCTTCTTCTGGAAAAGCTGCGTCTGCGCCAGCGGCCGGTTGAACTGCTTGCGGTCAAGGCCGTACTGGCGCGCCGCATGCCAGCAGAATTCCGCCGCGCCTATGACGCCCCACGAGATGCCGTAGCGCGCGCGGTTGAGGCAGCCGAACGGACCCTTCAGCCCCTCGACATGCGGCAGCAATGCGTCCTCGCCGACCTCGACGTTGTCCATCACGATTTCGCCGGTAATTGATGAGCGCAGCGACAGCTTGCCGCCGATCTTTGGTGCGGAAAGGCCTTTGGTTCCCTTGTCGAGAACAAACCCCTTGATCTTGCCGCCATGTGCTTCGGACTTTGCCCAGACCACAAACACGTCGGCGATCGGCGCGTTGGAAATCCACATTTTCGAGCCGTTCAGCACATAGCCGTTGGCCGTCTTTTTCGCCGTGGTCTTCATGGAGCCGGGGTCGGAACCTGCATCTGGTTCGGTCAGGCCAAAACAGCCGATGAATTCGCCCGACGAAAGCTTCGGCAGATATTTCAGCCGCTGCTCTTCCGTGCCGTAGGCGTAGATAGGATACATGACGAGCGACGACTGCACCGACATCATCGAGCGGTAGCCCGAATCCACGCGCTCGACTTCGCGGGCGATCAGCCCATAGGAAACGTAAGATGCCCCGAGCCCGCCGTAAGCTTCCGGGATCGTGACGCCGAGAAGGCCAAGTTCGCCCATCTCGCGGAACACTGCCGGATCGGTCTTCTCGTCACGCCAGGCTTCGATGACGCGTGGCTGCAGTTTTTCCTGCGCATAGGCTCGCGCCGAATCGCGGATCATCCGCTCTTCGTCCGAAAGCTGCCCGTCTATGAGAAGTGCATCTTCCCAGTTGAAACGGGAAAGGTCAGGCGCGTCTTTGGCTTTCAGGGCAGGGCGTTCCATTATAGTCTTCCAGCGGTTTGCATTCGAACGATCGATGTTTGCACATTTCGGCGCTCACTTGCCACTGCGGCATGAAGACATTCCGAAATATCATTGGAAAGAGCCTATGCACGGCATTTTTGATGCGGTAAATCACTATTCCTTCATCACTTCATTCTGAAATGGAATGACATGCTCGCGCCTCGCCGCTTTTTGCCATCCATCAGCCTGTTGTCGGCCTTCGAAGCCGCCGCGCGCACCCAAAGCTTCACCGAGGCTGCAGGCGAACTGGACCTGACCCAGAGCGCCGTTTCCCGCCAGATCATGGCTTTGGAGGGCCAGCTTGGCGTTGAACTCTTCGTCCGTAACCGCAAGCGTGTCCGGCTAACACTTGCCGGCGAGCGCTACGCCAACGAAATCCGCGCCGCCTTGAAATCGATTGCCTCCGCCTCGCTGGCGCTGAAGGCCAACCCGGAGGGCGGCACGCTCAATCTCGCCATCCTGCCAACCTTCGGCACGCGTTGGCTCGCCCCGCGCTTGCCGGATTTTCTGGCAAAGCATCCCGGCGTCACCGTCAACCTGACCACGCGCCTCCAGCCCTTCCAGTTTGACAATGACCGTCAGGACGCAGCCATCCATTTTGGCCGCAATGATTGGCAGGGCACTGACAGTGACTACATGTTCGACGAAACCGTCATTCCCGTCTGCGCACCGGAAGTGCTGGCCGCGCAGAAAATCGCAAAACCGGATGATCTGCTCAAGGCGCCGCTGCTTCATCTGGCCACCCGCCCCGATGCCTGGCCTGTCTGGCTGTCCCAGCAGGGCGTGACTGGGACCGGCACCGGCGGCATGGTGTTCGACCAGATCGCGACAATGGCGCAGGCGACGGTCCACGGCATCGGCTTTGCGCTGCTGCCGGAATTCCTCATCGAAAACGAACTCGCCACCGGCAAGCTGGTCCCGGCGCTGTCTTTGCCGATGAAATCCGTCGGTTCCTATTGGCTCGTCTGGCCCTCAACCCGCGAAGGCTACCCGCCGCTGGAGCGGTTCCGGCTGTGGCTCAAGGGCGAAGTGCAGCGAAGATGAGAATGCCGATGAGGTCATCTTCGACACCGGTTCAGCTTGTATCGAATCTTTGAGGCTGGTAATCGGAACTGGTTTGGCAGGGGTGCTTTAAAATGACATATTACAGGCTCTCCGAGCCTAACGCAGCGCATGAGGATTTTGACGGCGAATCCGTCATGCTGGACTTTGAAACAGGAAAGTATTTTTCCCTGTCGAAGTCGGCATCTTTCATTGTCGAGTCCATTCTGAGTGGTGCAAGCGTCGACGAAACCGTTGCACAGTGCGCGGGTGCCAACCATCTTGGCCGCGCCTCTGTCAACGGGCTGTTGCAGCGACTTGTCGCTTACGGGCTGATTGAACAGACGCCCGCACCGTCAACCGGATACCGAGCCGATAAGGCGGTGTCTTCTCCCGTCGATGAGCCGCCGGTTGTTGAAGTCTTTGACGATCTTGCCGATCTCATCATGGCCGACCCGATCCACGAGGTTGACGAGGAACGCGGCTGGCCAATCCGCAAGGCAGATGCCTGAGACGAAATCGTTTGCCGCCGGCGGCGCTTCGGTGACCGGCGCTGATCTCGTTGCGACCATGCGGCGGGCAATTGAAACCTGCCGCGTGAAAAGCGCTGTCCCGGACGCGATAATGACGCTTCACGGACTGACAATAAGGCTGCACTGCAAAAGCCCGGCATTCCTCGGTCATTGCCTGAGCAACATCGTCAATGACCCGGCGTTTGCGATGAAATCGCAAAAAATCATCGACATCCACGTGACATCGCCAGAAGACGGACTGCTTGGCTCGCCGCCGCTTTGGAACGAGGAAACCTTTCAGACTGCGAAGATTGAGGCGATGCTGGAGAAGACGCCTCTCCGCGCCAGCTACAATGACGCATATGGCATTTGGCACATCTATGACCACGAAAGCGCAACAGGCCTTCAGTGGATGCAAAGCCCGGTCGCCTTTCCGCCGTGGGAACCGGCCGGACCGCTGCGCAATTTCATACACTGGGCGCTGTCCACGCCGGAAAGCCGCCTTATTCATGCCGGCACGCTCGGACAGAACGGCAAGGCCGTGCTGATGGTCGGGCGCGGCGGGTCCGGAAAATCCTCGACGGTTGTTGCCGGCATCGCCCAGCGCATGCAGTCAGCCGGTGATGACTATGTTCATGTCCGGCACGACGGCCTTGGCACAAATGTCTATCCGGTCTTTTCGGTCATGAAGCAGGATGCCGCCGGTCTCGACCGCCTGGGTCTCTACGACATATCCGCCAAAAGCACCGCGAATTGGCAGGCCAAATATGAGTTTGGCGCACAGGATGTCGGAGGCCTGCCGATGACCGGGCCGCTTGCAGTGATGGCGATCTTGATACCCGTGATCGGAAACCGTGATGACACGACGATCACACCGGCTTCGAAAAAGGAGGCCATGTTGGCACTGGCGCCAAGTACGGTGCTGCAAATGCCCGGCGAGCGGATCAGCGGCATGGCGTTTTTTGCGGATCTTGTCAGAAGGCTTCCCTGCCATCGCCTGACTCTCGGCCGCGATCCTGCCGGTATCGTCGCTGCAATCCGCAACTTTCTGGAAGCAAAAGAATGAAACGGTTATCGGTTATCATCCCGCTCTACAACAGGGCAGCATTCATCGGGCAGGCGTTGAAATCCTTGCTGGACCAGCGGGATGCGTGTGACCTTTCAATCATCGTCGTCAATGACGGTTCGACAGATGGCGGACCTGAAATCGTCGAAAAGCTGATGGTCACCCATCCTTCCATCAGCATGATTTCAACCGCGAACCAGGGTGTCTCCAAAGCCCGAAACGTCGGATTGGCTGCGGTGCCGGCAGAAGCTGAGTTTTTCACCTTCCTCGATTCGGATGACATTTCTCCACCGGGCCGCTTTGCCGCGGACCTTCCGGAGTTTGACAAGGATCCGTCAATTCAATTTGCCTATGGAAAAATGACATGGACCGATCAACTGGATAATGAAGGTGAACCAACGCCTTCGGCCCAAAAAGCCACGTTTCGCGGCATACAATTGAGTGCCGGCATATACCGTAAAGGCTTGATCGACAGTATCGGCTGCTTTGATGAAACCTTGGAGCAGTCCGAAGATACCGACTACCTGCTGCGTCTGTTCGAGTCCGGTGCGCATCACGTTCTGACCGAAACCGTTTGCGTCTATTACCGGCGGCATGAAGACAACATGACGGCCAACATGAAGGGCGTAAAGCGCAACTTCATACTGGCAATCAAGAAGTCTGTTGCCCGTCGAAAAGCAAATCCGGCAGCAATCATTCCGGAGAATATTTTCGATTTCAAATCATTGACGGAGATGCGCAATGGCTGATTTTCCGGCCTATGATGTTGTTGTCCCCGCCTATAACGCACAGGGCACCATTGCCGAATGCCTTCGGTCAATCCTTGGCCAAACGGTAAAGCCAGCCCGTGTCATTGTCGTTGATGATGGATCAACGGATCAAACGGCGGAAATCGTTGGCGCCTTTGCTCCCGAAGTCTGTCTTCTGAAACAGGCAAACCTGGGCCCCGGAGCGGCGACCACTGCCGGATTGTTGGTCTGTACCAGTCCGGTGATTGCGACGCTCGACTCCGATGACATTTGGCTCGAAGACAAGATGGCGTTCCAACTGGCGCATTTTGCAGCACACCCGGATTGCGCCGGCGTTTTCGGGAAAGTCCGCCATTTTCGCGACGGCAAGCTCCTTGACGCAGTTGAAGATGGCTGGACCCGGACGACCATGGCCGTACAAAGACGTGTGTTCGAAACGCTTGGTGCAATCGTTGACCCCCCCGGCCGCCGTGGTGAATTGATAGACTGGATGGCCCGTGCCCGCGAGGCGGACTTTCGCCTTGATATGGCCAACCGGATTGTGGCCCACCGGCGCATACATCCGGGGAGTCTGACATTCACCCGCGCGCCCGGAAATGATGTCGGCTATCTCCACGTCGCGCGCCAGGCGATTTTGCGCCGCCGTGCCGCTGAGCAAGCCAAATTGGACGAAAAATCATGACCGCATTGCTGTCCGGCACAAAATGGGCCTGGCCTGTCGGCGATCATCATCAGCTGATTTATGCCGTCGCCGGTCAGGATGCTGTTGCCGCCCTTGCTGGCTTGAAGAACTGGCTCTCCTGTCATGACATCGACATCGCGGCATTCCGCGAACAAAGATTGCTGTTTGCCGCATTTGCCCGCTTTGGCGCCGCCCTGAAGGATGATCCTTTCAATGGCAGGCTCACCGGACTTCAGCGTATGCTCTGGACCCGGGCGCAAATGGCAACCCGGCAAAATCTGCCTTCCGTGCGGATGCTGGAAGCCGTCGGAATTCCGGTGCTTTTCATCAAGGGCGCGGGCATGGCGGCCTTGCCCTATGTGTCGTCGCGCCATCGCGTCTCACACGATCTGGATATCGTCGTCCATTCTTCCGATTTCTCCAACGCGTTTGATCTTTTGAACAAGGAAGGCTGGCTCCCGTCGTCCGGGCAAAGCCGGCTGAGCCTCCAAAATCATCTGCCCTCGCTGCGCAGCATCAATCTGTTTCGCGGGCATTTCGGCGACATAGACCTGCACTCGCGCCCATTCCATTTTTCCCAGGGCGGCACTGAACAGGACGACGCCTTGTGGGGCCGCATCCGGACCGGCAATCTGGGCGGCCACCCGGTCCACATTCCCTCGGCCGAAGATGCAATTGTGCTCGCCATTGGTCATGGCGGTTTGGACGGTCATGCCCATTCCGATTGGTTGATTGATGCGGCCCGGTTGGTGACAAACGAAACCGTCAATTGGCAATTGGTGTTGGACATCATATCCGGCCGGGGCCTTGCTGCTGCCAGCTATCTGGCGCTGGCCTATCTTTCGCAAGGCCTTGGAATTTCCATTCCGCAGCCTGTTGTTGATGAACTCGCCAAGGCAACAAAGGCCTCGCCTGCCAGCTATCTGTCGACGCTGGTTCAGATGAGGCCACGCACCCGGTTTTCCCGCTCCGGTCAGTTGTTGCGCGGCATCGTCAAGGCAAACCGGATGCGCGCTGACAATGCGCTCGCGCCCTCGCCGAAACAGCCGGCCCGCTATCTCAACTCGTCAACAGACCGGTTCGCAAACCCGGCTGACGTTGCCTTTGGCTTGGTGGCCGAGGTCAATCCGGTCAATCAAAGTCTCGCAGGCGACGTCGAACTCGAATTGCAGATCGGCCCGATAACGACGCCAAGACGCATTGAGTTTGAGCTGAACGGTGAAACCGCCCATTTGGCGCGTTTCATGGTCCGCATCCTTCGCCCGCGCAAGAATCCCAGCCGCATCATCGTGAAGGGCAACATCGGTGCCGCGCCGGGTGGCCGGATCACGGTCGAATCAAGGCCCAGCCGGCAGTTGCGTGAATTGGAGCCGCCGCAGCGTATCGCACGCTATGCAGCCGTTCCATTCGCGTTGATCCGCGCCGGTCTTAAATAGAGACCTGTTCTCTGGCCGGGCGTGTGTTGCGCACTTCCGATGCAATATGCACGAACAATGCAGTCAGAACGATAGCGCCGCCGACAAGCGTGGTCAGGGCAGGGCGCTCGGCCAAAAATACCCAGACCCAAAATGGCGCCAGGGGCACTTCAAGCGCTGCCAGCAAGGCAGCCTCTGATGCCGGAATGCGCTTTGAGCCAAACGTGAACAGAACCAGCCCGACCGCATTCTGCACCACGCCAAAAACCATCGTCAGCCAGAAGTTTTCCGGTGTGATTGCAAGACTTGAGGCAAAGCAAAAGCAGAAGGCCGAGCACAGCCATGCCGACGCGCCCATCGCAGGCAGCATCTGGACGTCATGATTTTGCCGCAGCACAATTGCGGTTCCGGCCAGCGACAGGCTCATGAAAACGGCGAGCACGCGCCCGAAGTTCGAACCTTCGCCTCCGCCATTGCTCACCATCACGATGACGCCGATCAGCGCCACCGCAGCCGCGATCAAGGTTGAGCGCGACGGCCTTTCGCCGATGAAGACAAAGGCCAGCGCAGCAGTCGCAAAGGGTGCCGTGGCGTAGATCACCATGGCCTCGGCAATGCTGGTGTATCGCATCGCGCCGATCCCCGTGATCATGCCCGCTGCGGAAAAGAACATCACCGCAAATGAAGGCCAGCGCATCGCCCGGATGGTCGCAATGAAATTGCCACGCTCCAGATAGAGCACCACCAGCATCACGGCCGTGCCGCTCGCCAGTCCGCGCCAGAACAGCATGGTCAGAAGGTCCGCCGAAATCAGCCGCGTGAAGAATCCAGACAGCGACCATGCCGTCGCCGCCAAAGCGGTAAGCAACAGCCCGGTGCGGTGGCGGCCCTTGTCAACCATGCCGGGCGATGGCCCGGAACATGTCGATGGCGGCAAATTTCAGCGGACGGCTCACCGGCGCGTCCTGTGCAGACTGCAGAATGATGGTCGTTGCGTTTGCCGGGTCGACCCAGATCCATTGGCCATGAATGCCAAGGGCCGCGATCTCGCCTTCGCCGGTCTCGTACCAAAAAGAGCGATAGGAGCCTTTCGGAAACAAATCGACCTGATCGCCGCGCAGCCATGTCTCGCGGCTGCCGCACCAAAGGTCCGCTACCCAGCTTTCGCTGACAATGCCCTTGCCTCTGTGACGCACAAGGTCGCCGAAGCGGGCAAGATCACGCGGGGTGATTGACATGCCGCCCGCAGTGCGCGGACTGCCGATCCGGTCCACGGTGATGAACGCATCGCCATGCGCGCCCATTGGTCTCCAGATGAATTCGCTGAGCATGTCCGCAACCCTGCAGCCGGACGCCTGCTCCAGAACCGCACCGACCATATCGGTATTGGGCGAATAATAGCGGTGGATTTCGCCATGCTCGCCTTTTTTGCCGATGGTGCAGAGGAATGTTTTCAGGTCCGTCGAAGGATGTTTCAGGTCTTCCGGGTTCCAGCTCGTCGAGCGCCGGTAGCGGTCGAACCCGCCGGTGTTGTCAAGGTAATCCTCGTTGAAATTAAGCGCCGCTTCCATGTCGAGCAAATGCCGCACCGTCGCATCGCCATAAGCCCCGCCAGCAGCTTCAGGGACATGCTTGACCACCGGATCATCCGCCGACAAAAAACCCTTGTCCACGAGAATACCGGCAAGAATGCCGGCGACCGACTTGGACACCGAAAAGCACAGATGCGGCTTCAACCGGTCACACGTTGGCGCATACCACTCGGCCACAAACTCGCCGTCGCGCATGACAACCAGCGAGTCGGCCTTCGACGAAACCAGAAACGCTTCAATGGTTGAGGGTTGGCTATTCTCGTCCAAGATCGCCAATGAAGCGAGCGCGCCGAGCGGTTTGGCCGGGCTTTCCGCCTTGCCGCCACCCTTGATGATGGCCGACGGCACGATCTCCTGCACGTTCTGGAATGTCCAGCGTGCATACGGCGGCGTGCGCCAGTTGCCGATATTGATGTCAGAACGTTTGAATCCGGTCATGTCCGTCCATCCGCCGTCGTCAGGACGCCATAAAGCTCCGGTCGCCGGTCTCGGTAAAGCCCCCATGCCGCCCGGTTCGCCGCAAGCTTTTCCCGGTCAAATGTTGCCGTCAGCACCGTCTCGCCTTTCCGCGGCCCGTCTGCCAAAAGCGCTCCGTCAGCGCCTGCAATGAAAGACGAACCATAATAGGTCTGGCTCTTGCCCGCGACCACTTCCGTGCCGATCCGGTTCGCAGCCGCCACCGGCATCATGTTCGCCCCGGCATGTCCACGCATGGTGATGCGCCAATGCTCCATCGTGTCAAAGTCCGGTTGCCCGGGCTCTGAACCGATGGCGGTCGGATACAGCAAAAACTCTGCCCCCATCAGAGCCATCGCCCGCGCGGCTTCCGGGAACCACTGGTCCCAGCATATGCCGACGCCGACCTTGCCGAACCGCGTGTCCCAGACCTTGAAACCCGTATCGCCTGCCCGGAAGTAATATTTCTCATTGTACCCGGGACCATCGGGAATGTGCGATTTGCGGTAAGTCCCCATCAGTGACCCGTCCGCATCAATCATCGCGACGGTGTTGTAAAACACCTGTCCGGCTTTCTCGAAGACCGAGACCGGGATGACAATGCCAAGTTCCTTTGCAATCGCCTGAAACGCCTTGACCGCCGGATTGTCACTGATCCCGGTTGCCCGTCCGAAATGTTTCGGGTTCTGTTCCTGGCAAAAATAGTGACCTTCAAACAGCTCCTGCACCAGAACGATGTTCGCGCCTTTTCCGTGCGCATTGCGTACAAGTTTCGTAGCGGTTTCGATGTTGTTCCGAGCATCATCCGAGCAGGCAAACTGCACCACACCGAGCGTCACCAGATTTGGGCGCTGATCCATCAGCGGCCTTCAAAGCCGGTCAGGACACCGACTGCATTGACCCCGATCTCCGCCACCGCATAGCCGCCTTCCATGACAAACAGCGTCGGCAACCCAAGCTTGGCGATCCGCGCGCCAATCAGCGGATAATGCTCGCTGCGCAGTTTGAAGCGGCTGATCGGATCTTTTTCAAACGTGTCGACTCCGAGCGAAACCACAACAACATCAGGCTTGTAAGCCGCCAGCCTGTTGCAACCGTCTTCAAGTGCCGCATACCAGGTTTCAAATTCCGTGCCGAATGGCATCGGGTAATTGATGTTGAACCCTTCGCCCGCGCCCGCGCCTGTCTCATCCCTGTGGCCGAGAAAATAGGGGTATTCCTGCATTGGATCGGCATGGAAATTGATCACCTGCACATCGGCGCGCGTGTAGAAAATCTCCTGCGTGCCGTTGCCGTGATGATAGTCGACATCCAGAACCGAAACGCGTTTCGCGCCAAGGTCTAGGAACCGCTGCGCCGCCACGGCGGCATTGTTGATGTAGCAATAACCGCCCATGAAGCCCGCGCCTGCATGGTGTCCGGGCGGGCGGCAAAGCGCAAAAGCTGAGCGTTCTCCGTTATTTAGCAGGTTGACAGCTGTCAACGCCACGTCATGCGATGATTTGATTGCGTCCCAGGTGCCGGGGACAAAGCCGATACCGGCGTCGAAGGAATAATAGCCGAGCAGCCCGTCAATGAATTCCGGACGCTTGTCGCCGCGCAGGCCGCGTGTCGGCCAGCAGAACGGCAAAGCCGTGCTGCTGCGCCCTTCAGCCGTCCAGCGGTCCCAGACCGTTGGGAGGAAATCGAGGTAATCCTGCCGATGCACCTTGGCAGCTGTCGCCAGCGAGTGCTCGTCCGGCCCGATAATCTCGCCAAGGCCGACGGCCTTGACTCGATCATGTACATATTCTGCGCGCGACGGTTTTTCAAAGGCGGGAACGATCGCCCCGGCGACCAGTTCAACCTGATTGGAATGGCCGTGATGGCGCGGCGAGAAAACGGTTTTCATGCTTGTCTGTCCGGAAATGGAAAAGCCGCCCGGATTGCTCCGGGCGGCAGGTGGATAGTCACTTCTGAATTTCGGTCCAGATCTTGGTGTAGATGTCCATGACGGCCGGATCGCAAAGCCGCATGAATTCGGCTTTCGCAGCGATATCAGCCGGAACATTCAGCTCGTTCGCGCCTTTCATGTCGGCAGGCATGAAGGCTTCAGAGCCGGCAATGCCGTTGGCGTAACGCGCAAACGCGGAAATCATCGCGGCGTTCTCCGGATCCATCACAAAGTTCTGGAACAGCTTGGCGTTTTCCGCGTTCTTGGCGTCCTTCAGGACGACCAGATTGTCGGACCAATAGGTGATGCCTTCCTTCGGATAGAAGTAGTTGATGTTCGGCTTCTGCAGGCGCTGGCGCAGGGCTGAGCCGTTCCAGTCACTGGAGGCGGCGAAATCGCCGGAAACCATCTTTTCGATTGTGCCGTATTCCATCGCCACCCAATTCGGCTTGGCGGCCACCATCAGGTCGCGGACCTTTTTCAAAAGCTCCTTGTCGTCTGTGCACCAATCGCCGCCGGAATATTTGATTGCGGCGTACATCACATCGTTCATTTCGGGAACGACGTTGACTTTGCCTTTCAGCTCTTCGGGCGTGTTGAACAGAATGCCCCAGGTTGCTGCGTCGCCCTTGAACACGTCCGTGTTGGCCACGATGCCAACCGTGCCCCACTGCCATGGAACCGAGAATTTGCGGCCCGGATCGAAGTCGGGGTTTGCCCATTCCTTGGAGATGTTCTTGGCATTTTCCATCTGGCCCGGATTGGTTTCAAGCAGCAGACCTTCGGCAATCCAGATCGGCAGATGGCTCTGCGAGGGAACGGCAATGTCAAAGCCATGACCGCCCTGACGCACCTTGGCGAGCGCCGTGTCGTTCGAGTCATAGTCAGTGACGGTGACCTTGACCTTGTACTTTTCCTCGAACTTTTTGATCATGTCCGGGCTGGTGTAGTTGCCCCAATTGTAGATGTTGAGTTCGCCGTCCGCGAGCGCAATGCCGGTTGATGCCAGCATCGCTGACAGCAGCACGGTCATGGTTGATTTCAGTTTCATGACAGTTCCTTTCCTTAAGTCCGTTTGTTGGTGACGAAGAAAAACACCGTGACGACGCCAATCGACATCAACAGGAAGACTGTCGAAATGGCGTTCATTTCCGGTGTGATGGAGCGGCGGATCTGGCCAAGCATGTAGGTCGGCAACGTATCCTGTCCGGCGGATTTGACGAAGTTGGTGATGACCACATCATCGAGTGATATCACAAACGCCAGCATCAGCCCGGCCAAAATACCTGGCCACAACAATGGCAAGGTGACATGGCGGAAGGCTTTCCACGGCGTCGCGTAAAGATCAGCCGCAGCGCGCTCGAGCGTCAGATCCATGTTTTCAAGGCGGGCCCGGATCGGCAAATAAGCGAACGGAATGCAAAAGGCCGTGTGGGCAACGATCAAATATCCAAGGCCTGAATACCCGGTCCACTCCTTGATGCGGGCAAAGAAGATCAGCAGCGCAACAGCCGTGACGATTTCCGGGATCATCAGCGGCACATTGATGAACGCATATTTGAAGGTAAGACCGCGGTAGCCTTCGGTGCGTGTTGTCGCCAAAGCTGCCATGGTGGCGGCAATGGTGGCGAAGGTCGCTGCAGTAGCGGCAATCTTGAGCGAACGGATTGTCGCGTCGATCACCTGTTCATTCGACCAGGCCTTTGCGAACCAACGCAGCGAAACGCCTTCCCAGTTGGCGAGCGATTCCCCGGAATTGAACGCATAGACGATCAGGATCAGGATCGGGAGATACAGCGCTGCAAAACAGGCGATGGCGATGGCGGTGAAGCCGCGCTGGCGGCGGATGTCGAATTGCCTAGCCATGTCCAGCCCCTGTTTTCGAAGCGTTGCGGACATAGGCGAGCAGGGCCGCCATGACGATGATCATCAAGGTGATCGACAAGGCAGAGCCGAGAGGCCAGTTGCGCCCTTGGCCGAATTGCAATTCGATCAGATTGCCGAGCATCAGATTCTTGCCACCGCCCAGAATGCTCGGCGTAACGTAAGCGCCGAGCGAGGGGATGAACACAAGAATAGAGCCGGCGATCATGCCCGGTTTGACCAGCGGGATGATGATCTTGCGCAGCACCCGGGACGGCGTCGCGTAAAGGTCATAACCTGCCTCAACCAGCCGGAAATCGAGTTTTTCCATGCTGGCGTAAAGCGGCAGCACCATCAGCGGCAGGTAGACGTAGACCATGCCGATGAGAATGGCGCCATCGGTAAAGAGCAACTGCATCGGCTTGTCGATAAAGCCGGCCTCGATCATCAGCGTGTTGATCAGTCCTTCATTGCGGATGACTTCAAGGATCGCAAATGTGCGGATCAAAAGGTTGGTCCAGAACGGAATTGTGATCAGGAACAGCCACAGCTCGCGGGTTTTTTCTGATCGCGTCGAAATGAAATAGGCCGTCGGGAAGCCGATCAGAAGCGTCAACACTGTTGTGATCAGCGAGAGCCTCAACGAGCGCAGAAAAATGGAAACATGGGCATCAGCCAGCGAAATCGTGTCGTCGAAAATATCCCGCTCAAGGAAAACGCTAACCCAGGCATCCGTCGAGAACTTCCGCACGACATCGCCATAAGGGCCGGGTGCCAGAAATGAATAAACCAGCACGATGAACAGCGGTCCGACAGCGGCCAGCAATATCGCCAAGAGGGCAGGGGCGGAAAGGAGCCAACGGGTGCGGATGTCTCGCTTGCGTTCGCCTTCCATGACCTCTGCCGCGCTGGACATCGTTCAGTTCCTCAACACGCGGGCGGCATTGCCGGGGAAGCTGACGGCCACCGCATTACCTTCCGCAAACCCGCCGGCCTCGTGCGGCTTGTTCTGTTCGCGAACGATGAAGGTTGAACCGTCGGATAGCCTGATATGGTAGTGTGTATCCGTGCCGAAATAGACAATGTTTGCCATTGTCCCGGTAAATTGCGCCTTCGAGCCAGTGTCTTTGGCCAAAGTGACTTTTGCGTGTTCCGGCCGGATCACCACAGTGACCGGTCCGGACACATCAATGCCTTCGGCGACGGATGCCTTGATCATACCGCCGATGGAAAGGTCAACCTCGGCCGCGCCGCCGGCAAGCGATTTGATCTTGCCGGTCAGGAAATTCGTCTCGCCGATGAAATCCGCGACAAACCGGTCGGACGGCTGGTCATAGATCTCGCGCGGACTGCCCACTTGCAGGATTTTGCCGGATGACATGACAGCAATACGGTCAGACATGGTCAGCGCTTCCTCCTGATCATGGGTGACAAAGATGAATGTGATGCCGGTTTCTGCCTGCAGTCGCTTCAACTCGATCTGCATGTCCTTGCGCAGCTTGTAGTCCAGCGCCGACAGGGGTTCATCAAGGAGCAGGACCTTCGGCTGCGGCGCCAGTGCGCGGGCGAGCGCCACGCGCTGCTGCTGGCCGCCGGATATCTGGCTGGTCTTGCGGCCAGCCAAAGCCTCCATCTTGACCAGCTTCAGCATCTCGCTCACGCGCTTGTCGATCTCGGCTTTGGGCTTGCCGAGCATCGTCAGGCCAAAGCCGATGTTCTCCGCCACGGTCATGTGCGGAAACAGCGCGTAAGATTGAAAAACCGTGTTGATCGGCCGCTTGAACGGCGGCATGGCGGCGATATTGTCGCCGTAAAGCAGGATTTCGCCGGAGGTCGGGAATTCAAACCCGGCAATCAGCCGGAGCAGAGTCGTCTTGCCGCAGCCGGAAGGGCCTAGGAGCGTGAAAAACTCGTTTTCGCGAATGGATACGGTTGTGTTGTCCACCGCAGCGAAAGCCTGATCGCCGGAGCCGAACACTTTAGAGACGCCGCGAATGTCAATCGCGCTTTTGCCTGCCAATTGCGACGCACTCCCCTGTTTGTTGTTTTTGAGCCTAGGTGCCGCTCCGGCAAAGTCACCATGCCGCAATGGCATTGGCAATCCCCAATCGCGACATCAGGCCTTTAAAATTTATCAAACGGAAAAAATCACCCGTCCGGCGCATATGGTTGTGACAGGGTGCAGCGCGTGCAGCCTTTCTGGCGCAGCGACTTCAATATCGCCGTTCAGGATCACCAAATCGGCAAAAAAGCCGGGCCTGATACGGCCTTTTCGGTCTTCCTTGAACTCGGCATATGCCCCTTCGACCGTATAACCTTCAATGGCCTCGGTGAGGGTGTAGCGCTGATCCGGCTCATCGCCCCAGGGCTTTCGGGTTACCGCTGCCTGAATGCCGCGAAGGACACTGATGTCCGAAACCGGCCAGTCAGATGCAAACGGGATGCGCGCACCGGCATTCTTCAAGGTCCGCCAGGCAAAGCTATAAAGCCAGCGTTCCTGGCCGATGATCGAGACGGTCGGCTCGAGCGGAAAATCCATCGCGCCCGGCGAATGCGGCGGCTGCATTGAGGCCAGCA
This sequence comes from Rhizobiaceae bacterium, assembly GCA_041751995.1. Taxonomy (GTDB): domain Bacteria; phylum Pseudomonadota; class Alphaproteobacteria; order Rhizobiales; family Rhizobiaceae; genus JANMEX01. The sequence continues at coordinate 26,337 of JBGSHY010000085.1, forward strand.
CGCCAAGGTCCGCAAAGCGGGGAATGTCGTCGGGGTGGATGACTTCTACATGTTCGATCCGGTGGCGGGAGTCGCGCTTGCCATTGGCTTTCTGCGCCGCTTCGTACCCGTCAAACACCGCTCGCACCGCGCCATCGCCGATAGCGTGAATGGCAATCTGCAGCCCGCGCCGGTCGGCCTCAATGGCGACCTTGGCGAACTGCTCGGGCGTGAACAGGCCTTCGCCGGCAGTGCCCGGTTGGTCGGCATAGGGATCAACCATCACCGCCGTGTGACTGTCCAAAACGCCATCATAAAACACTTTGACCATGCCGCAGGACAGGAAGTCATTGTCGTACTGCTTTGTCCATTCGACTGCCTTGTCCAGCATGTCCAGCGGCATGTAGCCCTTGTAATGCAACGGTATTTTCACCCGGCAGGGCAGGAATCCATCTTCCTTCTCAATCGCTTCGAGAAGTTGCAGCTGATAGAGATTTCCGTCCATGCTATGGATTGTAGTGATGCCGTGCCGGGCGCAATAGGCAAGGCCGGTGCGCATGACGGCCATGTCGATGCGGAACGTGGCCTCATCCGGATAGGGCTCCGGCTCGCCGCCGGTTGACAGCCCCAGCCGGTAGCGGTCGAATCCGCCTGCAACCTGCACCGGTCCGAACGCCTCCATTTCCAGAAGCACGCCGGTTGCCAGACCGTCGTCCCCCATGACAATTTCATTGCCGGTGTTGAGCGTCATTCCACGCAGGATGCCGGACAGCTCCAGCGCCCTGGTGTTTGCCCAGGCGGTGTGGTGATCGGATGCCATCACCAGCAGCGCCTGATCGGTCACGATGGAATCAAGGATATGCCGGTCGAGCGATTTGGAAAGCCCGAGCACGGCATAATCGCAGCCTTGCGCGAACAGGAATTTCTGGTCCGGGCGCTGATCGGAATAGGCTCGAATGGCGCTCGAAAGCGCTTCGAATCCGTGGATGCCCCCCAGTTGCAAATGGTCGAGCTCCGCAGCGCCCGAAAAGACGTGCATGTGGTTTTCGGAAAAGCCGGGAAGGACAGAGCCGCCTTGTGCGTCGATGATTTTTGTTCGGGCGCCTGCCAGGCCTTGGATGTCGGCGTTCGAACCGGCAAGCAAGATGCGCCCGTCCCGGATGGCCACCGCTTCGGCATGAGGGTTGCCGGGGTCCATCGTCAGGACACGGGCATTGATGATGATGAGGTCTGCGGTCTGCATGGCGGGTCCCGGATTTGTCTCACCCAGATTGGGCGATCAGCCTGCCATCTTCTTCACCGCAAGCGACATGGCAAGCCGCAAATCGCGACGGCCGTGCGGCAGGTCCTCCTCAGGCGAAGCCGGGGAAGAAATCGACCTTGATGCGCGAGCGGGAGACGCCGAGCTCCTTCAGGACATCCTGGAACTTCGTCACCATGGCGCGCGGGCCGGAGATATAGAAAGTGCGTTCATGGAAGTCGGGGACTTCGCGAGTGATCAGCTTGGCGTCAATGAACCCGCGATGCATGTTGGTACCGCGCAGGCCATCCTGGTTGACGGCATAGATGGTGCGCATGCCGAGTTCGGTTTCAGCGCGGTTGAACACATCGGTGTAGGCGATTTCGTCCACCTTGTTGTTGCCGTAGAGCATGACCACCGAACGCATGTCGCGCTGGTCGAGCATGTCCTGCACCATCGAGCGGAATGGCGTGACGCCGATGCCGCCGGCGATGAAGGCGAGCTTTTCAGCGCGGTCTTCCGGCAGGGTGAATTCGCCTGCTGTATGCGAAGCATAAATCACGTCGCCCGGCTTCATGTTGAGAAGCGCACGCTTGAAGGCGCTGGGCTTGGGGTAGAACTTAACGCCGAGCCGCACGACGCCTTCATCGGGCGCTGACGCGATGGTGAACGGGCGGCGATTGCCGCGGTCGTCGGTGTCGCGCATGCCCAGCGTCCAGTCGATGTACTGGCCCGGCTTGTGGTCAAGTTTGCGGTCGCTGTTGAAGACATAGTCGTAGCAGCCTGCAGCAGTCTTTTCGATGGCCACCAGCGTAAGCTTGAACTTGCGCTTCTGGCTCACGGCAAAAGCGAACACGTTGCCGATCAGGAAGGCCAGTTCCGGTGTCACATAGAAGTCGCCGTAATGGATGTCCGGCGAAGACAGGACGCCAACAATAACGGCAAAAGCCAATTGCCATTTGCGGCTCTGCGGCGCGGTCAGCGGCTCGGTGAGCATGGCAAACCCGGCAAAAAACACCGGCGAATAAAGCGCTGCTTGCGTCAAGCCTTCAAGCCAGGTTTCGGCCTGTGTTGTGGCGAGCGCGGCGGCGAGATTGGCCAGAATGAAAACGCTGACCATCTCGAAACGCTGCACCTTGCGCACGACCAGCAGGCCGCCGATTACCACAAAGGCCATCAGTTCAAGATTGCCCGCGACCCACCAGGTCGGCGGCTGGTCGAGAAGGTAGGTGGCGGCGACAGCGCCGATAGCGACCGGGTTGAAGACGTGACGGCGCGCAATGGCAAGCACGAATTTCGAAGCGATCGCGGCAAACGAGGCGAGCGCAATGCCTTGCAAGCCGGCAAGATCGGACGACGCGACCGGCGGCATGATAAGCGCGAGGATGAAGGCCGTGATCCAGATGGATTCGGTGTTGACCGGGATCTGGTAGACAAAGGCGAAGGCGCGGTTGGTCAGATAGGACACGGCGCTGGCCACAACGACCGACATGGCCAATTGTGCCGGTTCAACCGGGGCCCAACCGGCAAAGCCCATGACAAAGGCGACAGTCAACAGGCCGAAGACATAGTAGAGCACCAGCCGGTACATGGTGACATGGTTGAGAAAATCGTCGACCGGTTTGATCAGCGCGTTCAGGGTGTTCATGATATAACAAATGCTCCAAAACCGCTGGTCTGTGTGGCAATGCCCTTGGCATTGACCATGTAGCCCTCAAGGCCAGACACGTCCTCGATGAAGTAGATGCCGTCATCGCCCATGGCGAAAGCGGCGGTGGCGAAACGGTCGGCTTCCAGAACGTCGGGTCCGATGACAGTCAGGCTGACAATGCTGTCAATTTTTGCTGACGGGTTTTTCGGATCGTAGATATGATTGCCGCGGACATAGGAGCCGGAGGTGGCGATGCCCTTGTTCTTCAATACGACCGCCTTGATGATTTCGTCTTCATTGAACGGATTGCGGATGCCGGTGCGCCAGTCCTGACCTTCAGCATTCTTGCCGCCGGTCTGAATATCGCCGCCAGCATCGACAAAATAGTTTTCGAATCCGCGCGAGCGAATCAGGTTTGCCGCGTTGCGGATCGCCCAGCCCTTGACGATGCCGGACGGGTCCAGCGATCCATCCGCCATGCGGATTTCGAAATAGCCGTCCGTTTCGTTTTTGGTCTGTTCGGCAAGGGCAGACACCTCGCGCATCTCGACGCTGATTTCGGTCGGGGTCAGCCTTCCGGCATTAAGCGCACTGATTTCGCTGTCGGCCTTGTAAGTGCTGAAGCGCAGGTCGACGGCCGTGAAATGGGCAAACACCTCATCCAGCATGGACTGTGTCGCCATTGCGTCGGCAATGCCGACGGAGATCGGCATGCCCATGATGACGCGTGTTTCCTGCAGCATGATCAGCCTGCCGCCTTGGCGAGCGCGCTTTTCAGCGAACGAAGATAAGCGCGGCTGGTCAGCGTTGCGCCCGAGACAAGGTTGACGTTGGTGCTCTGCGCCCGGACCACTTCCTGTTCAAGGATAGGCAATGCGGTGCGGTTGATGCGGCGGCTGGTGTTTTTGCCGGACGGGTATTTCAACACTTTCACGGAGGCGAGACGTCCGCCCTGGATGTTGGCCTGAACCTGCACCATGCCGAAGTAGGCATCAAAGGCGGCGCCCTTGTAAGCACCGTCGGCAATGCCCTTGGTCGACTTGACCGGCTGAGCGGCGACAGCGTCGGGCGCGGTCGGATCCATGATGGCTGAAGGGTCAAGCGGCGCAGCCAACGCAACGCCGGAGAGCAGGGCGAGCGTCGTGGCAAACAGGGCCGAGCGGGAGAAATGTTTCATGGTTCACCTTTTCAAATCAGCATGGCTTTCATGCGTTGATCCGAAAATGCTCCCGCCCAGATGACAAAAGGCTGACAGGCGCCTGCAAATCCGATTGGATTTATAAGTAAACAAATTCAATGAGTTAAAGGAAAGCGTGAAAAGATTCTCTGTTCCGTCACTCTCAATTGTGGCTTTAACCGGCTCGTTTGAAGCGGACGATTTCCGGCACTTTAAGCCGTGGCAATGATGCCCCGCCACAATCAAACAGGTGGGTATCCGAGACATTCAGATACAGCGAAAGCGTTGCACTGCATCGGCAATTGTCGTGTCCATGATCAGGGCGTTTGCTGGCGCGCTGCGCTTGGGCAAAGAATAGCCGGCCCGCGAAGGGCCGGCTGCAAACTTCCAAAATTACACAGAATGTCTCAGGCCTTGCGCTTCTTGTTCTGGCGATGTTGGTCGATGACCACCGCGGTGACAATGATGAGGCCCTTGACGATTTCCTGGTAGTAAGCACCGACCTTCAGGAAGGTGAAGCCGGAGGTCACGACGCCAAGAATGATTGTGCCGATCACGGTGCCGGTGATGCGCCCGACACCGCCCGCCAGCGATGTGCCGCCGATAACGGCCGCCGCGATGGCGTCGAGCTCGTAGGCAACGCCCATGCCC
>JBGSHY010000086.1:0-62674 GCA_041751995.1 Rhizobiaceae bacterium
GGTCAAGGCGCGCAAGGCGGGCAAGACGCACAGCGACGTGCGGGTGATCGCGCAGGGCGGCGACGGCGGCACCACCGACATCGGCTTCGGCTGTCTGTCGGGGATGTTCGAGCGCAACGACGACGTGCTGTATATCTGCTACGACAACGAGGCCTACATGAACACGGGCGTGCAGCGCAGCAGCGCGACGCCCGCCTTCGCCCGCACCGCCACAACCATGCCGGTCGGCCCGCAGCCCGGCGCCGAAAAGGGCAAGGGCAAGAACGTCCCGCTGATCGCGATGGCGCACGAGATCCCCTATGTCGCCACCGCCACCGTGGCCGATCTGCACGACCTTGAGGCCAAGGTCGAAAAGGCGATGGCGCTGCGCGGCGCGCGCTACATCCAGATTTTCGTGCCCTGCCCGCTCGGCTGGGGCGCGGCAAGCTGCGACACGATCAAGCTGGCGCGGCTGGCGCGCGAGACTGGATTGTTCCCGGTGTTCGAAGCCGAGCATGGCGAGATCACTTCGGTCACCAAGATCCGGCATCGCCAGCCGGTGGATGCCTATCTCAAACTGCAGAAGCGCTTCGCCCATCTTTACGGCGCACATCCGCGGCCTGACATCGTGGCGCGCATTCAGGCGATGGCGGACAAGAACATCAAGCGCTTCGGCTTGTTGGAGAGCGAGGCATGACCATGAAGAAACCTTTCGCCATCACGCTCGATCCCGGCTCGTCGCTCGCCAACAAGACCTGCGCGTGGCGCACCGAGCGGCCGGTCTACGCCGACCATCTGCCGCCCTGCAACCAGCAATGCCCGGCGGGCGAGGACATTCAGGGCTGGCTGTTCCATGCCGAGGGCGGGGACTATGAAGCCGCATGGCGGCACCTGACGCGCGACAATCCGTTTCCGGCGATCATGGGCCGCGTCTGCTATCACACTTGCGAAGGCGCGTGTAACCGCGCCAAACTCGACACGGCCGTCGGCATCAATTCAGTCGAGCGGTTTCTCGGCGACGAGGCGCTGAAGCAGGGCTGGAAATTTGCATTGCCAACGGGCGAGACCGGCAAGCATGTGCTGGTGGTTGGTGCGGGGCCTTCCGGCCTGTCGGCAGCCTATCAGCTGCGGCGCATGGGGCATCAGGTAACTGTCGTTGAGGCGGGCGAAAAGCCGGGCGGCATGATGCGGTTCGGCATTCCGAAATACCGGCTGCCGCGCGACGTGCTGGATACCGAAGTCGCCCGCATTGCCGCAATGGGCGTTGTCTTCCGTTATGGCGAGAAGGTTGCGGATATTGCCGTGACAATGCGAGATTTGAGAGCCGATGCGGCGTTTCTGGCCATCGGCGCGCATATCGCCAAGCGTGCCTTCATACCGGCCAAGGATTCCTCGCGCATTCTCGATGCTGTGTCCGTGTTGCGTTCGATGGAAGGGGAAGCCCCGCCGATGCTGGGCCGACGCGTGGTGGTTTACGGCGGCGGCAACACTGCCATCGACGTTGCCCGCACCGCGCGGCGTCTTGGGGCGACGGAGGCGATCATTGTCTACCGGCGGACCCGCGAGAAGATGCCGGCGCATGATTTCGAATTGGAAGAGGCGCTGGAGGAAGGCGTCAAGGTCAAGTGGCTTTCGACGATCACTGGCGCGGAAGGCGGCAAGCTGACCATTGAAAAGATGGTGCTGGACGCAAGCGGCAAGCCGCAGCCAACCGGCGAGTTTGAGACACTGGACACGGATTCGCTGGTGCTGGCGCTAGGGCAGGACGTGGACATGTCGCTGCTCAAAGGCATCAATGGTCTGGTGACCGAAGACGGCGTGGTGCAGGTCGATCCGGAAACGATGATGACCGGCCATCCGGGTCTGTTCGCCGGCGGCGACATGGCGCCAGGCGAGCGCAATGTCACGGTCGCCATTGGTCATGGCAAGAAGGCGGCACGGCATATCGATGCGTGGCTGCGCGGCGCAAGGCTTGGTGAAAAGGCGGCCCATACTGTGGCCTCGTTCGACAAGTTGAACAGCTGGTACTATTCCGACGCACCACAAACCGTGCGGCCGCAATTGGATATGGCGCGGCGCACGTCGAGCTTTGACGAGGTGCAGGGCGGGCTGACGGAAATCACGGCTCTGTTTGAAGCGCGGCGGTGTCTGTCTTGCGGCAATTGTTTCGAGTGCGACAATTGCTACGGCGTGTGCCCGGACAATGCGGTCATCAAGCTCGGGCCCGGCAAGCGGTTCGAGATCAACTACGACTATTGCAAAGGCTGCGGCATCTGCGCTGCCGAATGCCCGTGCGGAGCGATCGACATGGTGCCGGAAGAAGGGTGATCTGCGTCAGACAGAATCAGCTGACCGCTTCCTGCCACCTATCCCGCCACGCGGCAAACTTGGCGGCCATCACCGTTTCGGGTGCGGCAAACTCTTCGGATTTGAGCGCAAAGCCGGTCTTTGGCCCGAGCGCGAGCAGGGCTGCGCCGATGCTGGTACCCGTGGAGGAAGAACCGCTGGCAAAGACCTTGCGGCCGGTTGCGACCCCGAGCATGTCGAGGTAGGCGCGGTTTTTCGCGAACGGACCTTCGACGATGATTGGACCCTTTGCCCCGGTCAGCGCCAGCGAGGTGGCAGTCATCATGGCCAGATACAGCGACGCGGCGGCGGGGATGAGTGCTGGCGCAGGTTGCGCGGGCTGCCATTTAGCCTTGCGGCCGGGAAACGGGCCGGATCCGGGCTCGATTGAGGGCAGCAGAAGGATTGGTGTCTCAAGAACTTCGACAAGGCCCGCCTGCGAATCTTCCGCAATGCCGGCGGTCAGCATTTCAAATTCGCGCCCGCCCATGAAGCGGGCCGAAGCGACAGGGCGCGCGAAGGCGTCGCTGTTGGCGAGCGTGTCTCGCGCCGGGTCGAGGTGTTGAAGATCGCCGCCTGACGACAGGATGATCACCCAGGTGCCGGTCGAGACCACCGAGAAGGGCGGCTTGCGCGACATCAAGTGCGGCAACAGCGAGGCATTCGAGTCATGGATGCCGCAATGCACCGGCATACCAATCTTAACACCGGTCTGGGCGCACAGGTCTGGCTTGAGCGGACCGAGCGCATCGAATGCAGAGCGCAGCGGCGGGAACATATGCCGCCAGCCGAGGGTGTCAACCATTGTGGTCGGGCAAGATTTTGCCGGGTTCCACAAATCCGTGTGACAGCCAAGCGAGGTGGCTTCGCTGGCGGCGACGCCGGTCATGCGCATGGCCCAGTATTGCGGCAGGGTCAGCATGTGGGCGGCATCGGCGAACGCATCGGGAAAGCGTTGCTCAAGCCAGTAAAGCTGCGCGCCTAGGTTCAAGCCAATGGGCAGGCGCGGGGAGAAGGTTTCACTGAAAGGCGGGCGGATTGCATCGTAGACATCTTGCAACTCGTCTGGCCCGTTATGCTCATAATCCAGCGCAGGCAGCGCGAGTGTGCCGTCTTTTCTGACAAGCGCGCCGCTTGCACCGTGGGTGGTGATGGATATGGCGTCGACGGGGAATTGCGTGTTGAGTTCCTGCAAAGAGGCGAGAAAGAAAGACCAGAGCCGCTCCATGTCGAAATGCGGATATAGTCCATCGCGAAGCACCGTATTGGCGGTCTTGCGCACGGCGCATTCGGCCATGGCGTCCGTGTCAACGATGGCGAGCTTGGCATTGGTCTTGCCGACATCGAAGACGGCGACGTATCGCGGCGCTGCGTCGCTCATTTCATGTAGAAGACAGATTCAAGCGGAATAGCGACCGGCTCGCTTTTGTCATTGGTGCGCATGATGTCGGCCATATAGGCCCACCAGCGCTGCATCACCGGATGCTCGGGCAGCGAATCCATGCCGTGCTTCTGGTGGCGCTGCAGCACGCCGAACAGGATGTTGGTGTCCGGGTCGAGATAGATCGAATAGTCGGACACGCCCGCCTCATGCAGAAGATCGACCAGTTCCGGCCAAATCTCGTCATGGCGGCGCTTGTATTCGGCCTCCATGCCGGGATTGAGAAACATTTTGAACGCATACCGCTCCATGGCTTGCTCCGCTCTGTGGTTCAGGCCGAAGCCCCGGCTTTGCCGAAGCTCTTGGCCCGCTCGGCCAGATTGGGCCCAAGCACCGACAGGATCAAGAGGATGCCAATGACGGCGGTCTGGATATGGCCGGTGATGTTCATCAACGCCATGCCGTTGCGAAGGTTGAGCACAATCAGGATCGAAAACAGGACGCCGATGATTGAGCCGCGCCCGCCGAAAATGCTGACGCCGCCAAGCAGCACCATGGTGATGATATCGAGTTCGAAACCGTTGGCGGCATCGCCGCGCACCGAGGCGAGGCGTGCGGCATAGAACAGGCCGGCAAGGGCGGAAATGACGCCAGTGCCAATGAACAGGATTGCCTTGACGCGTTTGACCTGAACACCGGAATAGCGCGCCATGTCGGCATTGTTGCCGATGACGAACACTTCGCGCCCGAAACCCGTGCGGTGCAGAATAATTGCGGCGATGACGAACAGGACGGCGAACGTGACCAGCGACAACGGGAACGGCCCGAGGAACGGATCGCGGCCGAGGCTGTTGAACCATTCGGGGAAGCCGCCGATGCCCTGATCTTCGAGCAGGACGCGGGCAAAGCCGCGGAACCCGATGAGCATGGCGAGCGTGACGACCAGCGAGGGGATGCCGGCATAGGCGATGAAAAAGGCGTTGACGCTGCCTGCGAGTGCGCCGAGCGCAAGGCAAAGGATAATGGCGAGTCCCGCCGGAACACCGGCCTGCACAAGCACAGCGAAGGCGCAGGCCGACAGGCCCATCACCGAGGCGACTGACAGGTCAATCTCGGCGTTGATGATGATGAACGTCATGGCGAGCGCAACGATGATTTTTTCGATCGACAACTGGAACAGGTTGATCTGGTTCTGCAGCGTCAGGAACTGCGGCACGATAGCCGCGTTCACCGAGACGGTGACAATCAGGATGATCAACAGCAGACCTTCCCAGGTGCCGAGGCGCGCCAGAATTGATGGGGATGAAATGGCCATCAGCTTGATGCTCCCGTTGCTTTTGCCGGTTGCTGTGGTTTCGCGGCTTCCAGTGCCGCCTTGCTTTTCATGCGTCCGAAAGAGCGACTCATGTAGGTGTCGGCAACGACGGCGGTCATGATCAGCATGCCGAGCAGCGCATCGCGCCAGAATTCCGACACCACGGCCCAGCGGGTCAGACTGTTGTCAATCGTGTCCACAAGAACCGTGCCAAGCAGCACCCCGACAATCGAGCCGGAGCCGCCGAAAATGTTGACGCCGCCGACGACGACTGCGGCGACGGCTTTCAGTTCGAAGCCAAGGCCGGCCACGACAGTGATGTTGCCGAACTTGGCTAGGAAGATGAAACCGGCAAGACCCGCCAGTGCTCCGGACAGTACGAAGGTGGCGAAAACCACGCGCGCGGTGTTGATGCCTGCCATGACGGCGGCGTCCGGGTTGGAGCCGACGGTATAAATCTTGCGGGCAACCCGCAGGCGCGACAAGGCTACCCAAAAAACGGCGGCCGCAACAAGCGCCATCACGACGATAGTGCGGAAATCAATCGGCCCGATGGAGAACAGCGTCTGCTGCGGCAGGTCGACCAGCCATTTGGGAAGGCTTGATGTGGTGATGGTGCGGGCATCGGAATATTCGACCAGAAAGGTGCGGAAGAGGGCCAGCGTGCCCAAGGTAGCGATGATCGAGGGCACGCGGCCATAGGAGACCAGCAATCCGTTGATCGAACCAAAAAAGCCGCCGAGCGCCATGGCGAGAAACACCACGGCAACCGGATGCAGGTCGGGGTGCGTGCCAAGGAAGTCGCCAATGATGTAGGCGACAATGCCGACGACGGAACCGATGGAGAGGTCGATGTTGCGCGTCATCACCACCATGGCCTGGCCGATGGCGATCGGCAGGATGACGGCGACGGAGGTTGCGATGCGGTTGAGCATGCGCGTGGAAAAGTAATTGTCGATCTGCGATGAGAAGAACAGGACTGTTGCCAAAAGCACCAGCGCGAGCGCGATGAGGCGCAGGGTCTGGGGATGAAAGTTCCTCATGACGCCAGCGCCATGTGCTCGGTGGAGGCCTGGCCGGTGGCAACGGCGATGATGTTTTCCTGGCTCGAATCGGCAATCGAGAAAATGCCCATTTGGCTTCCTTCGCGCATGACCAGAATGCGGTCGGCGAGCGCCAGCACCTCCGGCAGGTCGGATGATATGACGATGATGGCGACGCCTTGTTTGGCAAGGTCGCGGATGATGTTGTGAACTTCCGCCTTGGCGCCGACGTCAATGCCGCGGGTCGGCTCGTCGAAGATCAAAAGGCGCGGCTTGGTTTCCAGCCATTTGGCCAACATCACCTTCTGCTGGTTGCCGCCAGACAGTTTGCCGACTTCAATCACCACATCCGGCGACTTGATCGACAGTTGCTGGCGATAGGTTTCTGCCATGGCATTCTCGGCCTTGCGGTCGATCAGGCCGAAGCGGCTGAGGAATTTCTTCAGGCTCGGCAGCGAGGCGTTGGCGTAGATCGGCATGGTTATGGCAAGGCCGAGCTTGCGCCGGTCCTCGCTGACATAGGCAATGCCTTCCGCCATCGCCTGCTGCGGCGAAGTGATGGCAACCTGTTTGCCGCCAAGCGTGATGCGGCCGGATGTGGCCGGTTCTACGCCGAACAAGGCAAGGCCGACATCGGTGCGGCGCGAGCCGACGAGACCGGCAAAGCACAGCACCTCGCCCTTGTGCAGATCAAACGACACGTTGCGGAACACGCCGTCGCGGTTAAGGTTTTCGACCTCGAGCAGCTTTTCGCCATGCGGATTTGGCTTCAGTTTCAGCGCAAAGGAATCAATGGCGCGGCCGACCATTTCGCGAACCATGCCGTCCTCGGTGACTTCGGCAACCGGGCGGGTGGAGATGTGCTTGCCGTCGCGCAGTACGGTGACGCGGTCTGCGATGCGGAAGATTTCGTCGAGACGGTGGCTGATGTAGAGAACGGCGACGCCGCTGGCTTTCAACGCACGGGCGATGGTCAACAGGCGTTCGACCTCATGCGCGGAGAGCGAAGCCGTCGGTTCGTCCATGATCAGCACTTTGACGTTGAGCGACAGGGCGCGGGCGATTTCCACCGTCTGTTGCTCGGCCAGCGTCAGGCCACTGGCGGCGCGGCGCACATCAAGCGTGACGCCAAGTCTTGAAATCAGCTCGTCGGAGGCCTTGTAGAGTTCACGCCAGTTCATGACAGCGCCGAGTTGCTGATGGCTGATGAAAATGTTTTCGGCGACATCCAGATCCGGGAACACCATCGGCTCCTGGAAAATGGCGGCAACGCCGATGGCTTGCGCCTCCTGGGTCGAGCGCACGGTGACGGGTTTGCCGTCAGCCAAAATTGTGCCGTGATCGGGCTGATGGACGCCGGTCATGATCTTGATCAGCGTGGATTTGCCTGCACCGTTTTCGCCGACGATGGCGTGAATCTCTCCGGGCAACACCGAGAATGACATGTCCGACAGCGCCGCCGTCATGGCGAAGCTCTTGGATATGTTGCGCAGTTCAAGAACGGGGCTGGTCAAGTCAGTGATCCTTGGGAAAATGCCGGCAAGGCTGCACAGGGCCGCCCGGTTTCGAGGCGGCCCTGGCATCAGAAAAGGCGGAAGCGCTTGCTTGTAACGGATTACTTGGAAGCGGCTTCGACATTGTCCTTGTTGTACACGGTGAACGGTCCCATCAGGATGCGCTTGGCGCCGGCGCGGCCCGGATCTTCCTCGATCTTGAACGGACCCATGCGGCCTGCGGTGAACTCTTCACCGACATCGCCCTTGATCGCACCGGTCGCCAGCGCATAGCTGGTGTAATAGGTGAGGTAACCAAGGTCGACGAAGCTCCAGAGCGCGAACTCGGGCGCACAGCCGTTCATGGTGTAGCTGACCATTTCAGCAGGCAGGCCAAGGCCGGAGACCTTCACCTTTTCGCAGAGCTTTTCGTCCTGCAGGGCCTTCGAAGCCGATGCAATGCCGACGGTGGTCGGGGACATGATCAGCTTCAGGTCCTTGTACTTGTCAACGAGCGCCAGCGCGGCGTTGTAGGACTTTTCGGACTGGTCATCGCCATAGACGACGTCAACGAGCTTCATGTCCTTGTACTTCGGATCGGCAAGGGTCTTCTTCATCGCTTCGATCCAGGCGTTCTGGTTCGCTGCATCCGGAGTTGCCGACAGAACGGCAAATTCTCCGGCGCCGCCCATGATCGAGTGGGCCATGTCGGCCATCACAACGCCGATCGAGGCAAAATCAACCTGAGCGACGAACACGGATTCGCCCTTGCCGTTCGGAATCGGCGAGTCCCAGGTCACGACCTTGGTGCCGGCGGCCTGTGCGGCTTCGGCAGCGGCGGCGATCTGGTCACCTGCGTTGTTCGACAGCATCACGACATTCTGCTTCTGCGTGGTGGCGGTGGTCAGCATTTCGATCTGGCCGGCGACGGAATTTTCCGGTGTCGGGCCGATGTACTGGAGCGTGCCGGTGTTGGCCAATTCCTTATGAGCTTCCTCAGCGCCGCGGTTTGCCTGATCGAACGGCAGAATGCCGAGGAACTTTGGCAGCAGAACGATGTTTGCCGCGCCGCCCGGCTTGACCGTGATGGCTTCTGCCGAGGCAATCGCCGTCAATGCGGTAAAGGCAAACACGGTGCTTGCCAAAAGTGTTGTCATCTTGCCCATGGTATTTCCTCCCTTAGAGCGTTTCATTCTCATCAGCGCCGGTCATGCCGCCGGCATTGATACTTTCCCGCTGCGCTAGCGCGACAGCGGATTGGTTTCACCGCGCTCACGCGACGGCAGTTTCGTTCCCCAGTGCTTGCGCACCGGCCTTTGCAACGATCAGCTTCACGCCAGCCTCTTCCAGCATGCGCGTCTCGCTTTCCGTGATTCCGTCATCGGTGATGACGGTCGAAATGCGATCCAGACGGCACAGGATCAGGCTTGAGCGCTGTCTGAATTTTGACGAGTCGACCAGAACGATCAGCTCGTCCGCCTGATTGATGAGCTTCTGCTCGGCCTGGATGAGGAGCGGGTCCGCCTCCATCAGGCCAAGCGCGCCAAGCCCTTGCGCGCCCATGAACATTTTCTGGGCGTAGAAATTGCGTGTCACATCGTTTTCGAACGGCGACAGGATTATGTTCTGTTCGCGGTAGATCATGCCGCCCGAAACCATCACGGTGTTCTTGGTGTGATGCAGCAAATGCTCGGCGATCGGGAACGAGTTGGTGAAAACCTGCAGCCGGTGTTGGCCAAGGAAGTTGACCATTTGCCAGGTGGTCGTGCCGCCATTGATGATGATCGCTTCGCCGTCTTTGCAAAGGCTTGCAGCTTCGCGGGCAATGGCGCGTTTTTGTGATGCGTTGATGGTTTCGTTGACGCGGAACGTACGCCCGGCAAGACCGACAAACTGCGGCGGGGTGATGGCTTCCGCGCCGCCGCGCACACGGCGCAGGCGCTTTTGCAAATGCAATGCCGCGATGTCGCGCCGGATGGTGGCTTCGGACGATTCCGTTAGGTCCACAAGCTCCTGCACCGTCACAACAGGCTTTTCCTGGACAGTGGACAGAATAAGTCTGTGGCGCTCTTTTTCGTGCATGTTTCCTCCCACGGAAAAACAAACATTCCATTCAATCCGCGCATTGTCAATCAACTTCGATCAAAAATAGTCATTGTGCAGCGCAACATGATTGAAGTTGATCGAAACTGATTGACAATTGCCGGTGTCCGGCTATTTCTGAGGGAAAGCGGCCGCTGTTGTGCGGGCGTGTCCTATATCTGCCGGGCGGGTAATGGCGTCCGGTCTTCGGGAGGAAGACGATGACGGCTCAGCGCAATTCAGGGCGCCTCGATAATCTTTGGGATGACGCCAAGGCAGATCAAATGAACGAGGCGGAACGCCTCGTCTACCGCTCGAACCTTCTGGGTTCCGATAAGCGGATCACAAATTATGGCGGCGGCAACACGTCTTCCAAGATCATGGAAAAGGATCCGCTGACCGGCGCGATGGCTGAGGTTTTATGGGTGAAGGGCTCCGGCGGCGATGTCGGGACCATCAAGCTTGATGGCTTCTCCACCCTTTACATGGACAAGCTCAACGACCTGAAAAAGCTATACCGCGGTGTGGATTTTGAAGATGAAATGGTCGGCTATCTGCCGCACTGCACGTTTAACCTCAATCCGCGTGCGGCTTCGATCGACACGCCGCTGCATGCCTATGTGCCGCGCAAATTTGTCGATCACATGCACCCCGACGCGATCATCGCCATTGCCGCCTCAACCGATTCGCACGCTTTGACGCAGGAGATTTTCGGCGGCGAGATCGGCTGGCTGCCGTGGAAGAAGCCGGGCTATGAGCTTGGCCTGTGGCTGTCGAAATTCTGCGCGGAAAATCCGAAGGCCAATGGCGTTGTGCTGGAAAGCCACGGTCTATTCACCTGGGGCGATACGCCCAAGGCCTGTTATGAAATGACCGTGCGCATCATCAACCGGGCGATGGAATGGCTGGACGAAAAGACCAGTGGCAAGGCGGTTTTCGGCGGCCAGAAGGTCAAGGCGCTGGATGCCGGCGCGCGCAAGGCTGTGGCGCAGCGGTTGATGCCGGTGATCCGCGGCATGATCAGCGCCACGGAAAAAAAGGCCGGCCATTTTGATGACAGCGCGGCCGTGCTCGAGTTTGTCGGTTCGCACCGGCTGGAGGAACTGGCGGCACTGGGCACTTCCTGTCCGGACCATTTCCTGCGTACCAAGATCCGTCCGCTGGTGGTGGATTTTGACCCGGCGAAACCAGACATTGATGCAACAATAGCAGGCTTGCCGCAGGCGGTGTCCGACTACCGTGATGGCTACGCCGCCTACTACAATCAGTGCAAACACGCCAACTCGCCCGCCATGCGCGACCCGAACGCGGTGGTCTATCTGGTGCCTGGCGTCGGCATGATCACGTTCGCCAAGGACAAGGCGACGGCGCGCATCTCCGGCGAATTTTACGTCAACGCCATCAACGTCATGCGCGGCGCTTCGACAGTCTCGACCTATCAGGGACTTCCGGCGCAGGAGGCTTTCGACATTGAGTATTGGCTGCTCGAAGAGGCAAAACTGCAGCGCATGCCCAAGGCCAAGTCACTCGCCGGCAGCATTGCGCTGGTCACCGGCGGCGCCGGCGGCATCGGATCCGCCACCGCCGAGCGCTTTCTGGCGGAAGGCGCTTGCGTGGTGATCGCGGACATTGACGAGAAAGCGCTTGCGGAAACGGCCTCCAATCTCGTCTCGCGCCATGGCAAGGACGTCGTCCGCACTGTCAGGATGAACGTGACGAGCGAAGCGGAAATTTCTGCTGCCTACGCCTTTGCATCGGTTGAATACGGCGGCGTGGACATTCTGGTTTCCAACGCGGGCATTGCCTCTTCCGCGCCCGTTGAGGAGACGACGCTGGAACTCTGGAACAAGAACATGGACATTTTGTCCACGGGATACTTCCTGGTCAGCCGCGAAGCATTCAAGCTGTTCCGCGCCCAGAACATTGGCGGTTCGATCATATTCGTCGCGTCCAAGAACGGCCTTGCCGCAAGCCCCAATGCATCGGCCTATTGCACGGCGAAGGCGGCCGAAATCCACCTCGCCCGGTGCCTC
Source organism: Rhizobiaceae bacterium (assembly GCA_041751995.1). Lineage (GTDB taxonomy): Bacteria > Pseudomonadota > Alphaproteobacteria > Rhizobiales > Rhizobiaceae > JANMEX01. The sequence continues at coordinate 11,673 of JBGSHY010000086.1, forward strand.
GCGCTTGAAGGGGCGGAAGCTGGCATCCGCGTCAATGTGGTCAATCCGGACGCCGTCTTGCGCGGCTCGAAAATCTGGTCCGGCGAATGGCTGACGCAACGCGCCTCCACATACAAGACCGACAAGGACGGGCTTGAGGAAATGTACCGCCAGCGCTCGATGCTCAAGCGCTCTGTCTACCCTGAGGACATTGCCGAAGCCGCCTATTTCTTTGCGTCCGACCTGTCGTCCAAATCCACCGGCAACATCATCAACGTGGACGCCGGCAACCAACAATCATTCACGCGCTGACAGGGCAAGGGAGGAAACCATGTCCATGATCGACAAATCCGTCATCGACGGAGAAAACGCCAAGGCTGCGAAAGCGCTGAAGGAAGATTACCATTCGCTCGGCAACCGGCTTGCGCGGCGCGGTATCGACATTGACGCTGTGAAGGCGAAAGTGGCCGCTTTTGGCGTCGCCGTCCCGTCATGGGGAGTCGGCACCGGCGGCACGCGCTTTGCCCGCTTTCCGGGCGCAGGCGAGCCGCGCCACATCTTCGACAAGCTGGAAGACTGTTCGGTCATCCATGAGCTGACGCGCGCCACGCCGACCGTGTCGCTGCACATTCCGTGGGACAAGACCAGGGACCCGAAGGAACTGGTGCAGAAGGGCAAATCGCTCGGCCTCGGCTTTGACGCGATGAACTCCAACACATTTCAGGACCAGTCGGGCCAGAAACATTCCTACAAGTTCGGCTCGCTGTCGAACGAGAAGAAGGCAACGCGCAATCAGGCCATCGAGCACAACATCGAGTGCATCGAAATCGGCAAGGCGCTCGGCTCCAAGGCGTTGACGGTTTGGGTCGGCGACGGCTCGAACTTCCCCGGCCAGACCAATTTCACCAAAAGCTTCGAGCGCTATCTCGATGCGATGAAGGAAATCGTCAAGGCACTGCCAAAGGATTGGCGGATCTTCTCCGAACACAAAATGTATGAGCCGGCTTTCTATTCCACCGTGGTGCAGGACTGGGGCACCAATCTGATGATCGCGCAGGAACTCGGACCGCAGGCGTACTGCCTTGTTGACCTTGGCCACCATGCGCCGAACGTCAACATCGAGATGATCGTCGCACGGCTCGTCCAGGCGCAGAAGCTCGGCGGTTTCCACTTCAATGATTCCAAATACGGCGATGATGACCTCGATGCCGGGTCGATTGATCCTTACAGGCTGTTCCTCGTGTTCAATGAACTGGTCGATGCTGAAGTGCGCAAAGTGAAGGGCTTCAGACCGGCACACATGCTCGATCAGTCGCATAATGTCACCGACCCGATCGAGAGCCTGATGCGCTCGGCCAACGAGGTGCGCCGCGCCTATGCGCAGGCGCTTTTGGTCGACCGCAAGGCGCTTGCCGGATACCAGAGCGACAATGACGCGCTGATGGCGTCCGAGACGTTGAAGGATGCTTTCCGCACCGATGTCGAGCCGATTTTGGCGATGGCGCGGACAGAGAATGGCGGGGCGATTGATCCGATCAGCGCCTACCGAGCTTCCGGTTACCGGCAGAAAGCAGCCGGCATCCGCCCGGCCATCACGGGTGCTGGCGGGGGCATTGTCTAGGTTTCCCCGCCTCAGACGGTCAAATGACGCCGCACCTCCGGCAGATCGAGATCCGATGCCGGGCCTGAGTGGACCACTTGACCGCGATCCATGATGTGGACCTGGTCGGCGAGTTCCCGGCAGAAATCGAGATACTGCTCGACCAGCAGCACGGCGATGCCCGCCGTGTCGCGCAGATAGCGGATGGCGCGGCCGATGTCCTTGATGATTGACGGCTGGATGCCTTCTGTGGGCTCGTCCAGAACCAGCAACTTTGGCCGCATCACCAAGGCCCGGCCGATGGCCAACTGTTGTTGCTGCCCGCCAGACAGATCCCCGCCGCGCCGGTTGAGCATGGTCTTCAGGATCGGAAAAAGTTCGAACACATGATCGGGAATGGTGCGCTCGTCCTTCGGCGCCGCCGCATAGCCCGTGATCAGATTTTCACCGACGGTGAGCAGCGGGAAAATCTCGCGCCCTTGCGGCACTAGCCCGATGCCGCCGCGCGCGCGGTCCTGGGCCGGCTTACCGTCGAGCGGCTTGCCGTCAAAGGATATGCTGCCGGAGGTCAATTTGTGATGGCCGGCAATGGAGCGAATCAGGCTGGTCTTGCCGACGCCGTTGCGCCCGAGAATGCAGGTGATTTGTCCGTCTTTGGCATCCAGCGACACGCCGCGCAGCGTCTCTGCCGCGCCGTAGTGGAGAACGGCCTTGTCGATGCTCAGCATGGCTATCTCCCCAAATACACTTCTATGACGCGCGGATCGGCACTGACGAAGTCGAGACTTCCTTCCGAGAGCACCGAGCCCTCGTGCAGGCATGTCACCTTGACGCCCAGCGAGCGGACAAAATGCATGTCATGTTCGACAACGACGACAGAACGGGTCTTGGCGATTTCCTTCAACAGGCTCGCCGTCTCTTCCGTTTCGGCATCCGTCATGCCTGCCACCGGCTCATCGACCAACAGCAACTTCGGCTCCTGCGCCAAAAGCATGCCGATTTCGAGCCATTGCTTTTGGCCATGACTGAGGTTTGCAGCCAGATCATGCCGCCGCGCAGTCAGGCGCACCGTGGTCAAGATCTCGTCAATCCGCTCACTTTGCGCTTTGCTTCCCGTGTGAAACAGCGCGGCAAAAACATTGCGCGGACCGGCCAGTGCAAGCACCAGATTGTCCTCAACCGTATGGCTTTCAAACACTGTGGGCTTCTGGAACTTGCGGCCGATGCCCTTCTGCGCGATCTCGGCTTCGTCATGCTTGGTCAGGTCCAGGTCGCCGTCGAAAAAGACCTCGCCCTTGTCAGGCCTTGTCTTGCCGGTGATGATGTCCATCATCGTTGTCTTGCCCGCGCCGTTCGGTCCGATGATCGCGCGCATCTCGCCCTTTTGCAGTATGAACGACAGGTCGTTGATCGCTTTGAATCCGTCGAAGGCGACAGAGACATCGTCGAGATAAAGGAGGCTTTCCTTGCGCGCCATGGTCTACTCCGCCGCTGCCGGTTCGGCTGCCGAAGGCAAGGCGGCAGGCTTCTTGGCCTTCTTCGTTTTGAATTTTTCGAACAGGCCTGCGACGCCCTTCGGCAGGAAGATGGTGGCAAAGATGAACAGCGCGCCGAGCGCGAACAGCCAATACTCCGGCAGGATGCCGGTGAACCAGCTCTTGCCGCCATTGACCAGGAACGCACCAATGACCGGCCCGAAAATCGTGCCGCGTCCGCCAACCGCCGTCCAGATCACCACTTCAATCGAGTTGGCTGGCGCAAACTCGCCCGGGTTGATGATGCCGACCTGCGGCACATAAAGCGCGCCGGCAACACCCGCCATCATCGCCGACACGGTGAAGGCAAACAGCTTCACATATTCGGGCCGGTAGCCGAGGAACCGGGTGCGCATCTCCGCGTCGCGCACCGCCACCATCAGCTTGCCATACTTCGAGGAGGTGATCGCACTGGCAATCAGCATGCCTGTCACAAGCGCGATGGCGCTGGACACAAACAACGCCGCGCGGGTGGCGGGCGCCTGGATGTTGAAGCCGAGAATGTCCTTGAAATCGGTCAAGCCGTTGTTGCCGCCAAAGCCGAATTCATTGCGGAAGAAGGCCAGCAGCAGGGCGTAGGTCAGCGCCTGCGTGATGATGGAGAGATAGACGCCCGAGACGCGGCTGCGGAAAGCGAACAGGCCGAACAGGAGAGCCATCAGCCCTGGCACCAACAGCACCATAAGCGCGGCAAACCAGAAATGGTCAAAGCCATACCAGAACCACGGCAATTCCTTCCAGTTGAGGAACACCATGAAATCCGGCAGCAGCGCATTGCCGTAAGAGCCGCGCGCTCCGATCTGCCGCATCAGATACATGCCCATCGCATAGCCGCCGAGCGCGAAAAATGCGCCATGGCCGAGCGAGAGAATGCCGCAATAGCCCCACACAAGATCAAGCGCCAAAGCCAACAGCGCATAGCAGAGATATTTGCCGAGCAGCGCGACAATATAAGGCGGAACATGGAAGGCGCTGTCCGACGGAACCGCAAGATTGAGTACCGGCACCAAGATGGCAAAGCCGAGAATTAAGGCGCACAGGATCAGGATCCGCCGGTCATGCCTGCCGGGGAAAAGCCATTTGGAAATCATGCGTCCACCGCCCGGCCCTTGAGCGCAAACAGGCCGCGCGGGCGTTTCTGGATGAAGAGGATGATGAGCACCAGCACCAGGATTTTAGCGAGCACCGCCCCGGCATACGGCTCGAGAAACTTGTTGGCCACGCCAAGCGTCAGCGCACCAACCAGCGTGCCCCAGAGATTGCCAACGCCGCCAAACACCACGACCATGAAACTGTCGATGATGTAGCTCTGGCCAAGATCCGGCGAGACATTGTCAATCTGGCTGAGCGCAACACCAGCAATGCCGGCAATGCCGGAACCGAGCGCGAAGGTCAGCGCATCAACCCATGGCGTGCGGATGCCAACGGATGCCGCCATGCGGCGGTTTTGTGTCACAGCGCGCATTTGAAGGCCGAAGGACGTGCGCTTCAGAACGGCCAACAAAGTGAAGAAAATGGTGAGAGCGAAAATCAGGATCCAGAAGCGGTTCCAGGTTATGGCAATCTGGCCGATTTGAAAGCCGTCCGACATCCATTGCGGGTTCGACACCTCGCGGTTTGTCGCGCCGAAAATGGTGCGGATGGTCTGCTGCAGGATGAGCGATACGCCCCAGGTGGCGAGCAGGGTTTCAAGAGGGCGGCCATAGAGCAGCCGGATCACCGACCGCTCTATGATCAGCCCCGCGGCCCCCGCCACAAGAAATGCCAACGGCAGTGCAAAAGCCAGCGACCATTCAATTAGCCCCGGTGCGTTGGCGATCAGGAATTGCTGCACGACAAAGGTGGTGTAGGCGCCGAGCATCACCATTTCGCCGTGTGCCATGTTGATGACGCCCATGACGCCGAAGGTGATGGCAAGGCCGATGGCGGCCAGCAAAAGCACCGAACCGAGCGAAATGCCGTACCAGATGTTCTGCCCGGCATTCCAGATTTGCAGGCGGTTGTTGATGCCGTTGATCGAGTTGGTCAAGAGCGTCGCCGCCTCGCCCTCGATCTTGCCGACGGCACCGTTCAATGTCTGCAGCGCATCACGGTCGCCGCGCGCGGCAATCGTGTTGATGGCTTCGGTCAGCACTGTCTGGTCCTTGGAGGTGGCAAGGAGGATGGCCGCGCGGGCTTGTTGCATCCGCGCTTTCACGCCTGCATCCGCCTCGCCCGCAATTGCAGATTCCAACGGCGCGAGTTGGGTCGCATCGGCACTGGCGAAGATGGTGTTGGCCGCTTCCAGCCGGACTTTGCGGTCCTTGGCGAGCAGCGTCATTCCGGACAGCGCTGTCGCGATCTTGCGCCGGATCGAGTTCTTGATTTTCAGCTTTTCAATCGTCGCGCCAGCGGTATCGCCAACAGTTTCGCCGGTGACCGGGTCGATGAGTTTTGCGCCTGCCGTATCGGTGATGAAAATCTGCCCGTCATCCTTGCGCAGGACCAGCAGACCGTCATTGAGCGCATTGAGTGAATTTGTCGCCAGCGGATCGCCAGTCGCACTGAGCGCATCTATCGCGCTTTCAATGGACGCATAGCCATTGCCTTCGGCAAATTTTGAAATGGCGGCGCGGACGGAAGCCTCATCGGCGCGTGCTGCCAGTGTCGAAAACACCACGGCCATCGCCACCAAAACAAACCGGAGAGCCAAGCGCCAAGCCATGAATATTTCCCGTGTTGTTCAGAAAATTGACCGGACGGGCGGGGAGGAGATCGCCCGTCCGGTCGTCAGTGAAACAATTACTGTGCGGGAACGTCACCCAAGCACGCTTTCGTCTCAGTGTTGTAGTTGCCGCACTTGAGCGTGACCCAGTCAGCTTCCAGCACTTTGGATTCCGGCAGGAAGTCGGTCCATGCATCGCCCGGCACGAGGTCCGGCGTCTTCCACACGGTTTCGAACTGGCCGTCGGCCTGGATTTCACCAATCAGCACCGGCTTGGTGATGTGGTGGTTCGGGAGCATCTTGGACACGCCGCCGGTCAGGTTCGGCGCTTCAATGCCTGGCAACGCGTCGATCACCTTGTCCGGATCGGTGGTGCCGGCAGCTTCCACTGCCTTGATCCACATGTTGAAGCCAACGTAATGGGCTTCCATCGGATCGTTGGTCACGCGCTTGTCGTTCTTGGTGTAGGCTTTCCAGGTCTTGATGAACTCGGCGTTGACCGGCGCATCGGCGGACTGGAAATAGTTCCAGGCGGCAAGATGTCCGACCAGCGGCGCGGTGTCGAGACCGGCAAGCTCTTCTTCGCCAACGGAGAAGGCGACGACCGGCAGGTCTTCTGCCTTGATCCCGGCATTGCCGAGTTCCTTGTAGAACGGCACGTTGGCATCGCCGTTGATGGTCGAAACCACGGCGGTCTTCTTGCCTTCCGAGCCGAACTTCTTGATGTCCGCCACGATCGTCTGCCAATCGGAGTGACCGAACGGGGTGTAGTTGATCATGATGTCAGCCGGTGCGACGCCCTTGGAAATCAGATAGGCTTCAAGGATCTTGTTGGTCGTGCGCGGATAGACATAGTCGGTGCCGGCCAGAACCCAGCGCTTCACGGCGCCGCCTTCATCCGACATCAAATAGTCGACAGCCGGAATGGCCTGCTGGTTCGGCGCAGCGCCGGTGTAGAACACGTTGCGCTCGGATTCTTCGCCCTCATACTGGACCGGGTAGAACAGGATGTTGTTGAGTTCCTTGAATACCGGCAGCACCGACTTGCGCGACACGGATGTCCAGCAGCCGAACACGGCGGCGACTTTGTTCTTTTCGATCAGCTCGCGTGCCTTTTCAGCAAACAGCGGCCAGTCGGATGCCGGGTCGACGACGACGGCTTCAAGTTGCTTGCCGAGCAAACCGCCCTTTTTGTTCTGCTCTTCAATGAGCATCAGCATGGCGTCTTTCAGTGTCGTTTCCGAAATCGCCATCGTGCCCGAGAGCGAGTGAAGGATGCCGACCTTGATCGTGTCGTCTGCCGCAAAAGCGGGAGCCGTAAATGCGGTCGCGGCAAGAAGCGCGGCCGATGCGGACAGGAATACGCGTCTGGTAAGAATACCCATAGAGAACCTCCGACAGGGTTTGTTTGCACCGGAGCAAGCTGTGCAAACCCTGTGCCAGATTCAAAAAACAGGCGGCAACCATTTGGCGAACAAGGCTTATCTTTCTGATATTGGTCAGTATTTTCTTTGAAACCTGGCATAGGCATCGCAACTTCAGGAATTTACGCAATCAAATTGGCCAGCCCCAGCCAGCCGCCACTGCCTGCAGGAATGCACAATTCTTGTGCGCTGCGAAAAAATTAATCAGAAGTTAAGGTGGTTTTCTTCGCACAAAGACAAGGGTGCGGCGCAATGGGTGCTGGCAGAGTGGTCGCCAACCGATCATAATGCCTTACCGGATTTATCCGGCGGGGTGTTTGCACCACAAAGCCCCGGCCCTGCGGCGCAAACTGCAGGGCCATTTCTTTAAATTTCGGGACCGTCAAGATCACCTAATCGGTGTGGAATACATTCTCCATGCCCGCCCACCACTCGCCGGGCTTGCGGGTTTCGAACGGCACCTGCATCGGGTCTGTGATTTTCCACCAGTCCAGCATTTCGGGGATCAGTTTCATCTTGGCCATGTCGGCGGCGAAGTCCGTGCCGTGATATTCCCAATATGCAAACATCAGGTTTTCCGGCTCTTTCAGGAAGATCGTGTAGTTGCGGATATTGGAATCCGAAATGCCTTTCAGCACGGCGGGCCAGACGGCGGCGTGGATGCGCTTGTATTCGTCGATGACTTCAGCGCGCAGATGAATGACGTGACCCATTCGCTCCATGGTTTTTCTCCTTGCTGATCAAGCCTTTTTCTTCGCCTTGAGTTTCTGCTCCAGCGTGGCGAAGGCTTTTTGATAGACGTTGGCTTCGGTGCGCGGGATGAGAACGAGGTCCTCCTGAGGACTGGACACCCAGTCTCCGGTCCAGACCCCGAATGTCGAATCGTCCGCAGTCACCGGCCACAGGCGCGGGCCGGAAACATAGTTCATCCAGGGAATTTCCGACTTGGTGATGCGATAGAGAAACGAGCGGGTCTGGTCGCAAAGTGACAGCAATTCCTCATTGAGATGACCATCGCCGAAATAGAAGTCGCGCACGCCGGAGACCTTGTCAGAGCGCGCCTTGCCAAGCATCTTCATCTTGGTGATTTCATCATGCCAACCGCCCATGCCGGCAAAATCGCGCATGACTTTCCAGACGTCCGTAACCGGCGCTTTCACGACCCGCGAGGTCCAGACCTTGTTGGGTGACCATGCCTTCCAGCGCTCGGCGCCTTCCGGTTTAGACGGCTTCTCGCGCTTGATTTTTTCGTTCAGCGCCTTCCAGCCTGCGGCGAACACATCACGGGAAATGATGTCGACATACTTGCCTTCATCGCCCGGCGCTTCATCAAACACGGCTTCCCATTCGGCGAAGGTCTGGTCGGTGTGGGTCACCGGTATCAACCGGACTGTGGCGATGTAGTTTTTGACCGGAAAGGCGGGCTTTTCGAAATTGTAGGCAAAGGTGTGGTTCGCATCATCCAGTGTCAAAAGCCGCTCGCGGATGTGGCCGCCATCTTTGGTATGGAACGAGCGGACGCAGCCGACAACATCGGGGTCCAACCCGCCCTCAATCTTTGAATCGGCGATGATCGGCACCCAGTCCGGCAGGCCGTTGAAATTGCGGATCAGGCTCCAGACGGTTTCAACGGGAGCCTTGATGATGGCGCTGGCATAGGCACGAGCCATGATTTGGATATCCTCAAAAGGAAATGGATTTGAAAGATTTGGTCTGTGCGGTGAGGGCAATTTCGGTCGGCAGCCGCTCCATCGAACTTGCACCGTAGAAGCCGTGCACATGCCGCGAATTCTTGAGGATGTACTCGGCATCGGACGGCGAGGATATCGGGCCGCCATGGCAGATGACCATGATGTCCTTGCGCACCTTCATCGCCGCTTCCGCCCATTCGTCGATGATGGCCGGACACTGCTCAAGCTTGACTGCCGTTTCCGCTCCGATGGTGCCCCCCGTGGTCAAGCCCATGTGTGGCACAATGATATCGGCCCCGGCCCTGGCCATTGCTACGGCTTCGTCAGCGGAAAACACGTACGGTGTTGTCAGCATGTCGCGCTGGTGGGCCTTGGCGATCATATCCACTTCCAGCCCGTACCCCATGCCGGTCTCTTCAAGGTTCCGGCGCATGATGCCATCGAACAGGCCGACGGTGGGAAAGTTCTGCACACCGGAAAAGCCCATCTGCTTGAGCCTGTCGAGTAGATCATCCATCAGCGCAAACGGATCGGTGCCGTTGACGCCGGCCAGCACCGGCGTGTGCTTAACGACGGGCAGGACTTCTCGCGCCATCTCCTGCACGATTTCGTTGGCGTTGCCATAGGCCATCAGCCCGGCGAGCGAGCCGCGCCCGGCCATGCGATAGCGGCCTGAATTGTAGATGACGATGAGGTCGATGCCGCCCGCCTCTTCGCACTTTGCCGAAAGTCCCGTCCCCGCCCCGCCGCCGATGATCGGCTGGCGGCGGCGCACCATGTCGCGGAATTTTTCGAGAAGTGCGGAACGTTCAATTCTGGCCATGTTGTCTCACGCTATTTCCCTGAATGCCTTGACAACCGCCTCGGCGAATTGCGGGCTGTTGATGTGGTTGTCGATCTCGATCAGTTGCCGGTTGGCCGACGGTTTCCAGCCCGAGCGGATGGCATCAAACAAGGCTTGATCCGCTTGCGGATCGTGGAACGGCATGCCTTCGACGTCAATTGCCGAAACGCCGCGCAGCGGCAACAGGAACCGCACCGGACCCTCCATCTTGTTCAGCCGCTCGACAACCCAGGTTCCGATGGCGGCATTTTCCTGCCTCGTCGTGCGCATCAGCGTGACGGTCGCATTGTGGACGTGGAACTTCCGGTCGGCAAATTTTTCAGGGACCGTTTCCCGCGCCCCGAAATTGACCATGTCGACAGCGCCGACAGATCCGACATAGGGAATTTTCGTGCGGATCACCGCGCCGAACCGGTCATCTGTGCACGGCAAGATGCCGCCGAACAAATGGTCGGCGACTTCTGTCGTGGTGATGTCGATGGCAGCTGCGAGATAGCCTGAATCGATCAGCTTCTCCATGCATTGGCCGCCGGTGCCGGTGGCATGGAAGACGAAACATTCGCACGTCTCGTCCAGCATCTGGCGAATTTGACTGACACAAGCAGTCGTGACGCCGAACATGGTCATGCCGACCGGCATCTTGCCGTCGCTGACTTCCTGAACGGAATTCAGGACCATGCCGGCGATGGCATGCGCCGCATTGCCGATCACTTTGCGCGAAATGGCGTTGAGGCCGGCGACATCGCTGACCGAGTGCATCATGGTGATATCGGACGGGCCGACAAACGGCGCGACGTTGCCGGATGCGAGTGTCGACACCATCAGCTTCGGCAAGCCGATCGGCAGGGCGCGCATCGCCGCGGTGACGATGGTCGAATTGCCCGATCCGCCCATGCCGAGAATGCCGGCGACATCATTGCGCGACAGAATGAACCTGGTCAGCGCCTCTGCCATGGCGGTCACGGCCTCTCCACGATCAGAAAGACCCAAAACGGCTGAGACACCATCCGGATGAAATTCGGCAACAACTTCCGGGCCGATGTCAGATTCGAATTGGCCGGGGCCGGTGGAAACATCAACGACGACTGCTTCGGCCCCGGCCTTCCTGATCAGATCTGCGGCATAATGAAGTTCCGGCGCCTTCGTGTCGCATGTGCCGACAACGTAGATGCGCGGAACCGTGCTCATTGCGCCTTGGCCCAACCGTTCTTCATCTGCTTGAACCCTTCGCGGTAAACGCTCTCGCGCGTCGGGAAGAAGTCGCGCCACACGCGCGTTGCGGCGGCAAGTTCCGGCATTGCCCGGCCAAAGGCCTCGATGGTGATCCAGTCATCATATTTTGCCGCGCGAAGCGCCTTGTACGTCGCTTCCCATGGCACATGGCCCTTGCCCGGCGTGCCACGGTCATTTTCCGAGATATGCACATGGATCATGTGCTTCTTGATGGTCTTGATCGCCTTGACCGGATCCTTCTCCTCGATGTTGGCGTGAAACGTGTCGTACATGGCCTTCACCGCCGGATGATCGACCTCATCCAGATAATCGGCCAGTTGCTCCATTGTGTTGAGGAAGTAGCATTCGAACCGGTTGAGCGCCTCGAGCGCAAAACGGACCTTCTTCTTCGCGGCATAGTCACCGGCCTTGCGATGGAAGGAAATGCCGTGCTTGCGCTCGGCGGCGGTCGGGGCGTTGCCCGAAAAATAGCCGAGTTCCGAATGCATAGGCCCGGCAAGAATGTTGGCGCCAAGCGCTGCCGTGCAGTCGATCACCCACTTGGTGTAGTCAACTGCTGCCTGACGCGCGGCCTTGTCGGGTGACAGCGGGTTCTTGCCCGATGGCCCGATGACGCTGACCACACTGCGCTCCAGCCCCAATCTGTCGAGTTCGGCGCCGAGCATGGCGTAGTGGTCGGGCGTGCCTTCAAAGATCGGGATTTCGACCGTGTCGTAGCCGGTCTTTTTCAGATCCTTCAAGATCGGGAAATGCTCGGCGGTCACATGCGGTGTCCACAACAACAGATTTATACCGGTTTTCATCGCCTTCACTCCATAAAGACATTCCTGACCAAACAGGCTGCAGGCATATCAGGGCTTCAGTAGGTCGCGCGGCCTCCCGAGACGTCGAACACGGCGCCGGTAGAGAACGAGCATTCTTCGCTCGCCAGCCAGCAGACAAGGTTTGCAACTTCGTCGACCGTGCCGAAGCGGCCGCGCGGGATTTTCGACAGCATGAAATCAATATGGCTTTGCGGCATCTGGTCGAAGATCGGGGTGCGCACGGCGGCGGGTGTGACTGCGTTGACCGAGATGTTGTTTTTGGCAACTTCCTTGGCCAGCGACTTGGTCATCCCAATGACAGCAGCTTTTGATGCAGAATAGCCGGAGGCATTCGGATTGCCTTCCTTGCCGGCGATGGAAGCGATGTTGACGATGCGTCCGTAATCCTGCGCGATCATCAACGGGATAACGGCGCGGTTGGTGAAGAAGGTTCCGTTGACGTTGATCGCCATCACCTGCATCCAGCCATCAATCGGGAACTCGGCGAGTGGCACGGTCGGGCCGGTGATGCCTGCGCTGTTGACGAGAATGTCAATCCCGCCCATCTGCTCCAGCGTTTCCTTGACAGCGTTCTCGACCGAGGCATAGTCAGAGATGTCGACTTTGATCGGGCCGTTCAAATCCCAGACAGCGACCTGCCCGCCTTCGCCCCTGATCCGGTTCGCCACTGCCTCGCCGATGCCTGATGCTCCGCCGGTGACCACCGCCCTACGCCCTGAAAACCGCATTCAATCCACTTTCTTCATTCAATTTGTCGTCCGCAAATTATGCGGACAGGTTCACGCCGGAGGCTGGATCAAAGAAATGCGCTTTATCCGGATCAAGCCCGAACCTCACATTGGCATCGACAGATGTCTGCATTTTCGATGAAACAGTCGCCTTCAGGAGCACATCGTTGACCCGCAGTGTCACGATCTTTTCAACGCCGTGATTTTCCACATCGTGGATCACAGCTTCGACCGGACCATCCGGACCGACTTCAACATCTTCGGAACGGATGCCGACCGTTACATGCGACGCGCCCGACTTGACCGGCATTTTCAGTTTCTGCGCGCCGCCAAACAGGCTGCACTCTCCGCCCGACACGGTACCGGGCAAAAGGTTCATCGACGGGGAGCCGACAAATGAAGCCACGAAAAGATCGCGCGGACGATTGTAGATCTCCCAGGGCGTGCCGACCTGAACAAGCTTGCCCTTGTTGAGGACGGCTACCTTGTCGCCCATCGACATTGCTTCGACCTGATCGTGGGTGACAAACACGAACGTCGCCTTCAGGCGGATCTGCAGCTCCTTGAGTTCCGAGCGCAGGGCTTCGCGCAACTTGGCATCGAGATTGGACAAAGGTTCGTCCATAAGGAACGCGCGCGGTTCGCGCACGATGGCGCGGCCGATGGAGACGCGCTGCATCTCGCCCCCAGAAAGCCGGTCAGTCTTGCGGTCCATCAGATGGGTGATGCGCAAGGTCTTTGACGCCTGATCGACACGCTGGTCGATCTCGGCTTGCGTGAAATTGCGGGTGCGCGAGCGCAGCGGGAACTCGAGATTTTGGCGCACCGTGTAGCGCGGATAGAGCGAATAATATTGAAACACCAAAGCCACATCGCGCTCGGCGGCGGTGCGGTCATGCACGTCCTCGCCGGCAATTTCGATGGTTCCGCTGTCCGGGGTGTCGAGGCCGGCAATCAGGCGGAGCGCCGTCGTCTTGCCCGCGCCAGTCGGCCCGAGCAGCACGAAAAACTCACCGTCCGCAACATCAAGCGACAGCGCGTCGAGCGCTGTGTTGCTGCCAAACTTCTTGGTGACAGACTGGAACTTAATTTGCGCCATTGCCAAGCCTTACGTGCAGGGAATCGCCTGACTTTGAATTGAAGAAATGGGTCTGCGAAGGATCGAGCCGCGCCCAGACGTTTTCGCCTGCTTTCCCGGCAAACCCGCTCTTTGTTCTTGCCCGCAGCAGCGTGTTGCCAAACCGCAGGTCAACGATGTCATAGGCGCCAAGCGGCTCGATTAGATGGACCTTCGATGGCACGAATCCCTCGCCGCCGCTGTGCGAAAGCAGCACGCCTTCCGGACGGATGCCGAGCGTCAGGTCACCCGACCCTGCGGGCGAGGCCTTGATCTGCGCGGCAAGCTCCTGCGGAAAGTCAAACCCCGCAGCGTCGTCCCCGAAACCGACTTCCAGCGCAACGCCCTTGGTCTTGATGGCGGCAGGCGCAATGTTAATCACCGGGCTGCCGACAAACTGGGCGACGAACAGGTTGGCCGGATGATGATAGACTTCATCGGGCGTTCCGACCTGCTGCAGTATGCCGTCATTCATGATGGCGATCCGGTCGGCCATGGACATGGCTTCAACCTGATCGTGGGTCACGTAAACGGTGGTTGCCTCGTTTTCGAGATGCAGCCGTTTCAGCTCGGTGCGCATTTCCTCGCGAAGCTTGGCATCGAGAGCGCCCATCGGCTCATCCATCAGCATGGCCTTGGGCCGGCGCACGAGGGCCCGGCCGATGGCGACACGCTGCATGTCACCGCCTGCCAGCGATGAGGGGCGCTTGTCGAGCAGATGCTCGATCTGCAGCGAACGTGCGACGGCGCGGACTTTCTTGTCGATATTGTCCTTGCTCTCGCGTGTTGCCCGCAAGGGGAAAGCGATGTTTTCATAAGCGGTCAGATGCGGGTAGAGCGCAAACAACTGAAACACGAAGGCAATGTCGCGGTCGCCCGCCTCAAGCCCCTGCACCGGTTTGCCGTCGATCAGAATGTCGCCTCTGTCGATTTCCTCCAGGCCGGCGATGGCGCGCAGAGTCGTCGTCTTGCCGCAGCCGGAGGGACCAAGCAGCACGACAAACTCGCGATGCCTGATCGTGAGATTGAGCTTGCGGATGACATATGCGGACCCGAAAAACTTCTCGATGTCCTTTAGGATGATCTCTGCCATTTGCGGACAACTATTCCTTGGACGGGAGGGGTTTGATTTTCGAGAAAATGTTGAAGCCGACCAGCCCGATCAGGATGATGGTCACACCATAGCTGTGCAGTGTCAGATTGACCGGTTGGCAAAGGGCAATGATCCCGAAAACCATGATCCAGATGGAGGCAGGCTCGAAATACTTCACGCTCATTTCGCGAAAACCCATGATCAACCTCCTATTTGCGGATCGCGCCGAATGTCACCCCGCGCAGCAGATGATTGCGCAGCATGAAGGTGAAGACGGCAACGGGGATGATGAACAGCAAAGTTCCGGCGGCGATGACCGTCCAGTCTATCAGGCCCGAGCCGACCTGGCTCGGGATGAACGGCGGCGTCGTCTGCGCCCGCCGGTTCGTCATGATCAGCGCGAAGGCATATTCATTCCAGGCGGTGATGAAGCAGAACACCGACGTCGCCGCGATGCCTGTCACGGCTTCCGGCAGCACGATCTTGAAGAAGGACTGTATGCGCGTGTAGCCGTCGACCAGCGCGGCTTCTTCATACTCTTTCGGGATTTCATCCATGAACCCCTTCATCAGCCAGACCGAGAAGGACAGGTTGAAGGCGGTGTAGAGAATGATGAGACCGACGTGGCTGTCGTTCAGGCCCACCACGCGGTACATCAGATACATCGGGATTGCGACGACAATGGGTGGGAGCATGCGCGTGGACAGGATGAAGAAGAGCCAGTCGGCCTCCCCCGCCATCTTGAACCGCGAGAAGCCATAGGCCGTGATTGTCCCCATCGACACCGCAATGAATGTGCTGATGATCGCGACGATCAGGCTGTTCATGAACCGGTTCGGATATTGCGACAGCTGGATGTTCGGGCCGACGCGCAGGATGCGCTCGCCGCCGTCATAGATGCGCTGCTCATACCATGGCGCGGCATCATAGACTGCCGGGTCAACCGGCTTGGTCAGCTGCACGCGCTTGGTGAAAAGCTTGATGAACGGGGTAATCTCCGGCTGGAAGAACACGGTTGGCGGGACAGTCGTTGCAAGGCTGCGTGGCTTGAACGCTGTTGAGCCGATCCAGTAGAGCGGCGACAGGAACGCAATGGCGATGACAATGACCGCGGCTATCGCAACCCGGTTCCAGACTTTCTTGCGTGACGAAGTGACGACAGCCATGACTAGCGCTCCTTCGCCTTGTTGAGATATTTCACGTAGATGTTGGTGATCGCCAGGACCATGATCAGGACGATGTAGGCGAGCGCACAGGACTTGCCCGTCTGCCATTCCTGGAACGCAAACTTGTAGAGCTTGATCGAGACCAGTTCAGTGGTCGGCTGCGTCGACAATATGTAGGCGATGTCAAACGTCTTGAACGCTTCCATCGTCCGGAAAATCAGGGCGATCAACAAGAGCGGCGACACCAGCGGCAGTGTGATGTGAAAGAAGGTGTACCAGGATCCGGCCCGGTCAATGGCGGCGGCCTCGTAAAGATGCTGCGGCACGGCTGACAGGCCGGCCAACGACAAGAGCATCACGAACGGCGCCCACATCCAGATGTCGGTGATTGCCACCGCGTAAAGAGCAAGATCCGCGTCGGACAGCCAGGCAAGATTGCCAAGCCCGAGCACATAATTCAGCGGACCCCACGACGGGTCGTAAAGCAGACGCCAGAAAAGGCCGACCACCGCAGCCGACATCATCATCGGCAGCATCAACAGCGTTGTGATCAGGCCCTTGGCGGGAATTTTGCGGTTGAGCAACAGCGCAAGGCCGAAGCCGATCACCATCTGCCCGAACACGGAGACCATGACATATTTCGCCGTCACCCAGAAATTGTTCCAGATGCGCGGATCATTGAGAAGCTCGCGGTAGTTGGCGAGCCCGATAAATTTCACCGGCTCATTCACCGAAGCGCGGAAATCGGTGAACGAGTAGCCGAGCGAGTAAAGCAGCGGAAAAACATTGAAGATGATGAGGAACATGATCGTCGGGATGATGAAGATGTTCCTGATGGTCAGATCGCTCCAACCGCGGGCAGCCGCCTTGGACGACGGATGAAGTGTGGCCAGTCCTGCCATCTTGTCCTCGCATGTTCAGTTGAAATGCAGGAGGGAGGAGACCCCCTCCTGCCCGCTTTGGTCGGAGGATTAACCGCCGCGGCCGTATTTCTTGAACGTCTCGGTCCATTCCTTGGTGACGTTGTCGAGAACAGCCTGTGCGCTGCCGCCTTCGCCGCTGATCACGTATGGATAGACGTGGTTGTTGATCTGGGTCAGCAGTTCGGCATATTCCGGCACCGCCCAGAAGTCCTTCACGCTGAACATGGTCTGGTAGAAGGCTTCGTTGTAAGGCGTAGCCTTGCGGAAGGCTTCCGACTCCAGCACGGCCTTGTTGCAGGTGTAGCCGCCAAGTTCGGCCCATTTCTTTTGGGTTTCGTCCTTGATGAACCATTCAAGGAACTTCATCGATTCTTCCTGTTTCTTCGAATAGGACACGATGGAGATGCCCTGTCCGCCAAGCGCCGCGTGCTGCGCACCGCCGGGGCCGGCCGGATTGGCGAAGTAGCCGGTGACATCAGCATTCGGGTTCGACGCCTTGTTGGCCAGCGCCGGGAAGAAGGCGAAGAAGTTGAGGCTCATGGCCGCCAGATTTTCAGTGATGGCCTGATTGCTTTCCTGGAAGAAGGTCTTGCCCCAGTTCGGCGGCGTGAAGCCGTATAGCGTCTTGTACATTTCAACCGCTTCGGCGTTTTGCGGCGAATTCAGGATGCCGTCGACCTTGTAAGTTGAGTAGTCGCCAAGCTCGCCGCCATAGCTGAAGATCGTGCTTTCAATGCCCATCAGCATCGCGTCATAGCTGTTGTCGGTGTAGATCGCGATGCCATAGCGCTTTTCATCGGGGCGATAGAAGAACTCGGCGATATCGCGCAGTTCCTTGTAGGTCTTCGGCACGGCGAGGTCATAGCCGTACTTGGCCTTGAACGCCTCCATTTCCTTCGGGTCTTCAAACCAGTCCTTGCGGTATGCCCAGCCTGCTGCATCGCCTTCCAGCGGGATCGACCAGTATTTGCCGCTGTTGCCGGGATATTCGGCATAGGCTTTGACTGTGGCCGGCGCCATCGAATCAAGGACTTTATGCTTGGCATAGAAGTCCGTCAGGTCAACGTAGTGACCACCTGTCGAACCCGCTCCAACCCACTGCGAATCGCCCACAACCATGTCGAATGCGTCGCCCTTGGCGTTGAATTCGGCAAAAGTCTTGGTCTGGAAATCAGGCCAGGGTGTAGTTTGGACCGTGATAGTCACGCCGGTCTCGGCGGTGTACAGGTTGGCCAGTTCCTGCAGATAGTTTGCCGGATCCCATTCCGCCCAGAAAATTGTCAGTTCTTCCGCCTGCGCGGCGGCGTTGAATGCGCCGGTCAGGGCCATTGCTGTGCCCAAAGTCAGCGACATGAATGTGCGTCTTAACATGCTCTCTCTCCCATTTCGTTGCCGGCCATTTGCCTTGAGGCCGCGTTTCTTGGTCTTGCGTCATGTTGGCGTTGCGGCCTTTGGCTTGGCCTCCTGTTCCGGATATCCTGCTCCTCCAGGTTATCCGTATTCCGGCTGGTCCCTTCAGCTACCTCCTGTGACCGAACCCAAATTTCCTTGCGTCAGGCGACGTCTTCCCAATGACCCGTCCGCGCCGATTTCAAAACTGCATCCGTCACCAGATCCGTCGCCAGCGCGTCTCTGAATGTCGGCGCTGCCGGCGTGCCGCTTGAAAGGCCGGACAGGAAGTCTGCGGCCTGGTGGATGAATGAATGTTCATAGCCGATCTGCAGCCCCGGCACCCACCAGTGCGACATGTAAGGGTGGTCACTGTCGGTGATGTGCAGCGAACGCCAGCCGCGCTCACGGCCTTCGTCGCGGTGATCGAAATACTGCAGACGGTGCAGGTCATGCAGGTCCCAGGCAATCGAGGCGTGCTCGCCGTTGATCTCGAATGTGTAGAGAGCCTTGTGGCCGCGCGCATAGCGGGTCGCCTCGAAATTTGCGAGCGAGCCGTTGGAAAAGCGGGCAAGGAAAAGGCTGGCGTCATCGATGCCGACCTTCTCTGTCTTGCCGGTTATGTTGTGATGGCGCTCCTTGATGAAGGTCTCGGTCATGCCGCAAACCGTGTCGATGCCGCCGTTGAGCCACATCGCCGTATCGATGCAATGCGCCAGAAGATCGCCGGTGACGCCGCTGCCGGCGACGCCAACATCCAGCCGCCACAAGCCTTGGCCACCCTGCGGCAGATCCTTGGATATGGTCCAGTCCTGCAGGAATTTGGCGCGGTAGTGGAAAATCTTGCCGAGCTTGCCTTCGTCAATCAGCTGCTTGGCCAGTGTCACCGCAGGCACGCGGCGGTAGTTGTACCAGACCATGTTGGCGACCTTGGCCTTTTCGACCGCATCGACCATCTTGCGCGATTCCGTGGCGGAGCGTCCGAGCGGCTTTTCGCACATCACCATCTTGCCGGCCTCGGCGGCGGCAATGGCGATCTCCATGTGCGTGTCATTGGGGCTGGCGATGTCGATCAGATCAATGCTCTTGTCGTCAACCAGTTTGCGCCAGTCCGTCACGGAGGATTCATATCCCCATTGATCGGCAAACGCCTTGCCCTTTTCAGCATCACGGGCGCAGATGGTTTTGAGAACCGGCTGATAGCCCGTATCGAAAAAATGCCCGACTTGCGAGAAAGCGTTGGAATGGGTGCGGCCCATGAATCCGTAGCCAACCATGCCGACGTTGAGTTTTTTCCTTGCCATTTAGGCGGCCCACCCATGCGCGTTGCGAACCTTGATCATGGCCGCCAGTATGTCATTCCACGTTTGCTGCTTCAGCATGATGTCGTTGGCGAACATGCAACCATCCCAGCAAATGTGCTGCACCGCCTTGGTCAAATTGCCGTTGCCGTCGCGCAGCCAGAAGCCGGCGTGATGGGCGATGTCGAGCTTGCCGTTCGGATCGTTGGCGAGGCAATGACGGCCGGTCTTGTCATGACTGCCCATGCCCTTAACCGTCGCGTCATTCTGCGCCACATGGAAATCAATCATCCAGGGCCGCAGCGCGTCGGTCATGGTTTTCATCGCTGCATCGAGAACGCCTTTATCCTTCCAGTCATAGCCTTCCGGCAGGATGCGCGCCTCGGGCGCATTGTAGCCAAGCGTGTAAAGCAGCGTGTGGGCCATGTCGGCCTGGAACCCGATGACCTTAGGCCGATCGACGGCTTCAAGCGTCGCCAGCATCGCTTTCCAGGAATGCATTCCGCCCCAGCAGATCTCGCCTTCTGCCGCTAACCGCTCGCCAAAGCCTTCAGCGACATCGCAAGCTTCGCGCCATGTCTGTGCGACAAGTTTGGTGTTGCCGACCGGGTCTTTGTCAAAATCGGCAGGGCTGCCGGCAGAATCGATGCGGATTATGCCATAGTCGCGTACGCCCAGATCACGCAGCTTGCCCATGATCCGGCAGGCTTTCTTGATCACCTCGACAAATTGCTTGCGTTCGTCCGCAGAACCGAAGGCCGGGTTGCCCCAGATCGGCGCGACGGCAGAGCCGATTTTCAAATTGTTTTTCTGCACCTTTTCGGCAAGCGCCTTGATCTCGTCATCGGTCGCATCGATGGACGTGTGCGGGTCGATCAGAAAAATATCGATGCCATCGAATTTGACGCCGTCAACCTCCGCGTTGACCGTCAGCGAAATCATCGTGTCGAGATCAATCGGTGGCTCCGAGTCAGAACCCTTGCCGACCAGACCCGGCCACATGGCGTTGTGAAGTTTCGGAAAATTGGCTTGCGCGCTCATGTCACCACCCTGACTGATCCCGATATTTCCATAAGGTAAGCCCAATTTTTCCTTGCTGTCCAGAACTATTATATTAGTATCACAGTCATGCCGTTCGATTTGTCAAACACACAGCTGGACCGCCGCTACTCCTTGCGGGAGCAGATATATGCCATCGTACGGACCCTGATTCTGAGCGGCGCAATCAAGCCCGGCGAAACGATTGACGAGAAGGACATCGCCGCCCAACTTTCAGTTTCGCGCACGCCGGTTCGGGAAGCGGTCAAGAAATTGAGCGACGAACACCTGGTTGACGTTGTTGCACAGTCGGCGACCCGCGCGGCCCGCATTGACCGTCATGAAATCGAGGAATCCTACCTGATCAGGCGAGCGCTTGAAGTGGAGAGCGCCTCGCAGGCGGCAACGCGCATGACGCAGCAGCATGCAGACAGACTTTCCGACATCTTGCACGCCCATGCCCGCGCTATGGAGCGACGTCTCTATGTCGAGGCGATCAAGGCGGACGATGAGTTCCATTCGCACATCGCCATGATCAGCAATCTGCCACGCCTGTGGAAAACCATTGAAATCTCCAAGGCGCAGATCGACCGCTGCCGCCACATGATGCTGCCTCTCGCCGGTCAGGCAGAGGCCACCCTTGAGCAGCACCGGCAAATCATCCGCGCGCTCAACAGCGGTGACCCCGAACGGGCCGGAGCCGCCATGCGGGCGCATCTTGATTCAGCCTACCGCAGCGCCGTTGCCGTGCTCGACGCCCCTCTGCCGGCCGAAGCCGATGCGTAAAGGCATCGCACCGCCCATAGCGGCAATGAAGGACGGATACTTGACCATGCTGTTCAGGCAATTGGCGGTTGGCGGTGCAGGCATCCGTCCGTATACACGCCGGCAAACAATGCAAAGATTTGGGAGTTGGGTATGAGCGCTGGCGCAGCGGAAGGCACCATTCGCCTTCACGAGAAAGACAATGTCATTGTGCTGACCAAGGCGTTCCCGGCTGGCTCCAGGCCCGCTGGCGCCGGCAATGCGCTGACCCGCAACACACCTTCTGGCCACAAGGTTGCGACAGCTGACATTGCTGTCGGCAAGGCGGTCATCAAGTTCGGGCAGATAATCGGCTATGCATCCGGGCCTATCCTGACGGGCGATCATATCCACACCCACAATTGCTCAATGGGCGCGCATGACCAGAACTACCGGATCGGCGAGGATTTCAAGCCGGTTGACCATTTCCCTGAAGCCGAATGCCCGACCTTTCTTGGTTACCGCCGCGCCGACGGCGGAGCGGGCACGCGCAACTACATTGCACTTTGCGCGACGGTGAACTGCTCGGCAACGGTGGTGCGCCACATCGCCGACCACTTCAACCGCTCCGGCATTCTTGATGAATACCCGAATGTCGACGGCGTGATCGCGCTGGCCCACGGCACGGGTTGCGGCATTGCCTCGTCCGGCGACGGGTATGATGCACTGCAGCGGGTTCTGTGGGGACACGCCACCCACCCGAATGTCGGGGCGGCCATTTTTATCGGCCTCGGCTGTGAAGTCATGCAGGTCGGCCGGATGAAAGCCATGTTCGGCTCGTCGGGCCAGGAGCGTTTCCACGGCCTGACCATCCAGGAAACCGGCGGCACCCGCAAAACCATCGCCGCCGGCATCGAAGCGATCAAGGCTTTGCTGCCAACAGTCAATGATGTTGAGCGCGTGCCGATCCCGATCAGCGAGTTGACCCTCGGCCTGCAATGCGGCGGCTCCGATGGCTTCTCCGGCATTACCGCCAATCCGGCGCTCGGGGCGATGACGGATCTTCTGGTCCGGCATGGCGGCACCGCGCTCCTGTCGGAAACGCCGGAAATCTACGGCGCCGAGCAATTGCTGGTGCGCCGCGCGTCATCACAGGAAGTCGGCGAAAAGCTGATCGAGCGCATCCGCTGGTGGGAAAACTACACTGCCGTCAATGGCGGCTCGATGGACAACAACCCTTCCCCCGGCAACAAGGCGGGCGGCCTTACGACCATATTGGAAAAATCGCTCGGCGCGGCGGCCAAGGGCGGCACGCTGGCGCTGGCCGACGTCCTTCTTTACGGTGAAAAGGTGAAAAAGCGCGGCTTTGTGTTCATGGATTCGCCCGGCTATGATCCGGTCTCGGCCACCGGCCAGATTGCATCCGGCTCCCAACTTGTCGTCTTCACCACAGGCCGCGGCTCGGCCTTCGGCTCCAAGCCCGCACCGACGATCAAGCTGGCGACCAATTCGGCCATGTTCCGCATGTTGGACGAGGACATGGATCTCAACTGCGGCGATATCATTGACGGCGGCGTGACGATTGCCGCCAAGGGCCGGGAAATCCTCGACGAGGTGATCGCTGTCGCATCCGGCAAGAAGAGCAAGAGCGAAGCGCTTGGTCTCGGCGACAATGAGTTCGTGCCTTGGCAGATCGGCGCGACGATGTAGGTTTAGAGGTTCAGCGGCGCTGGTAAAACGCCAGCGCAGTGCCGCCGAAGACTTTGGCCTTGCCGGTGTCATCAAGCCCTTCGCAAAGCGCCAGCGCCGCTTGGTGCCAATCGCCATAGCTGGCTTGCAGCAGGCACACCGGCCAGTCCGACCCCCACATCACCCGGTCCGGTCCAAATGTGGACAGCACATGCCCAGCAAAAGGCTGCAGCTTTTCAACCGACCATCCGTCTTGCGTTTCGGTGACGATGCCGGAGAGCTTGCAAAAGGCTCCCGTCTCCCGCGCGATCTGCGTCATGCCTTTCGCCCAGAAGTCAAACCCGGCATCCTTCGTTCCCGCGTCGCCGATCTGCGGTTTCATGCAGTGATCCATGACGGCCCGCAGATCCGGGTAGCGGTTGAGAATGGTCAGGAAGTTTTCGAGGTGCCGCGGAAAGCCGAGCGCGTCGAATGTCAGGTCCAGATCGACCAGAGCCGCAAATGCCCATTGCACATCCGTTCGCAGCATCCAGTTGTCATCAGCAATGTCCTGAATCATCGGCCGGACACCGGCAAATTTCGGATGGTTTTTCCACCGCTGCAATTGGCTGAAATGGTCTTTGTTCTCAAAATCAATCCAGCCGACAACGGCTGCCACTGAAGGCGTGGCGTCGGCAATGGCGAGCAAATAGTTTGTCTCTTCAATGGTCTGCGCCGCCTGGACGAGGATGGTTTTGCCGATGCCATACGCGTCAAGCAAGGGCTCGAGATCGCCCGGACCGTAGCGGCGCGTCAGCACGGGATGATCATCGGGCATCCAGTGATAATCCTTGCGCGCCGGATCCCAGAAATGGTGATGGGCGTCCACCTTGATCATGACCACTTGCTCCTTGCGGTCATGGTGTTGGCGCATCCTGTCTGATCAGCCCCTCATGCTTCAGCTCATGCCAGAGGCCGGCCGGAATGTTCACGTTTAGGATTTCGCGATTCTGGATTACTTCGGCCACGCTCTGGCCACCGGGAATGACGGACACGACACTGGGATGAAACAGCGGAAACTGCAGCGCAGCGCTGATCATCGCCACGCCGTGTCTGACGCAAACCGCATGTATGCGCTTCACGCGTTCGATCACGTCTGCGGGCGCTGCAGAGTAGTTGTAATAAGCCCCTGCCTTCGGACCGGAAGCCAGTATACCGGAATTGTAGGGTCCGCCCAGAATGATGCCGATGCCGCGCTTTTGGCACAGCGGCAGGAAGCTTTGCAGCGATTCCTGCTCAAGCAGCGTGTAACGCCCGGCGAGCAGGAACAGGTCAAAATCACCGCGCTCGGCCAGCGTCTGACAGACCTGCCATTCGTTGACGCCTGCGCCGAAAGCCTTGATCACGCCCTGATCGCGCAGAGACAGCATCGCGTAATAGCCCGAGCGCATGAACTCTTCGATCCGCGTATCGGAGGCTTCCTTGCTGCCATGGGTGAATATGCAAAGGTCATGCACCAGCAGAATCTCGACGCCGTCGAGGCCCAGCCGTTCAAGCGAGGCTTCAAACGAGCGCATCACGCCGTCATAGGAGTAGTCGAACACTTCGCGGCGCGTTGGCGTTTCGAAAAACTTGCCAATGCCGGTCCGCTCCTCCGGTTTGCACACCTTCAGCAATCGGCCGGCTTTGGTTGTCACGACATACTCGTCGCGCTTCTTTGAACGCAGAAAACTGTTCAACCGGGTTTCGGCCAGCCCAAGACCGTAAAGCGGCGCGGTGTCATAGTAGCGGCAGCCAGCATTCCAGGCAGCCTCCAGCACATCATGCGCCTCTGCATCTGAAACGGCCTTGTACAGGTTGCCGAGCGGGGCGGAGCCAAACCCCAGTTCCGTAAACTCGATCCCGCCATTCCCGATCCGGTCGAAATGCCTGCGTTTCACTGCCAATCCTCCGCTTCATAACTGTTATATCAGTATGAATTTCAGGGATTTGTCCATACATCGGGCCCGATATTTTTCCGGAGAATCAGTTTGGCAGCTTTAGCCTGACATATTTGATGGCGCGGCGGTGATAGGTGTAGGCAACATGCAAATCGCCTGACGGATCTTGCAGGATCGACGGGTAGGACAATTCCTTGTTCAGCCCTTCGGCGGAATTGTTCGACAGGCAATAGCCGGTTCCCGTATCGAGGTCCCTGCGGTACGGAAAACTGAGGCCTTCATCACTGGAAATGACAAGTGAAAGCGGTGCGCGCGGAACGCCCCAGATTGCGCCGCCGGTTCCGGCAACCGCGTCGGTTTCAATCTCGTCATAAAGCGAAGCGCGGCGTTGATCCGACATGTGCGCATTGACCGGGTTGAGCACCATGGCGATACGCCCGTCTTGCAGCCGAACAGCTTGAACCGACGAATTGTTGTTGGGCAGCGAGGTGGGCCGCGGCGCGGACCATGTTTCGCCGCCGTCAAGCGACAGCGCGCGCTTGACGCTCTGGGCAAACCGGTCACGGAAGAACGCCGGCATCGAGCCGTTCCGGTCGGTGACCGGGTTCATATGCACTGCGCCCAGACTGTCGGGAAGTTCCACTGACGTCCATGTTTCACCCTGGTCGGGAGAATACAGCGCGACCGCCTTGTCCTCGCCGCCGGTCCACCTTTCGCCTTTCGCGGCAATGCAGTGAAAGCCGGGCAGCAGCCAGCGGCCGGACGGTGTCACCTGAACCGGACTTCTGACAAACACGCCCTGAAACTGGCCGATGCGCTTTGTCAGACCGAAACGCGAACCGCCATCGCCTGATATGCGCGCGACGATTTCACATTCGTCCTGTCTCCCGCCGGGCTGCGATGTGTGGAACAGCCAAACCGTGCCATCCGGCGCGTTGAACAACACCGGGTTTTGTTCGGACCGGTCCGGATCATCCGACAGCTGCTCGGCCTCACTCCATTTGCCTGCCCCTTTGGCCAGCCTCGACATCCAGATCGAAATGTCGCCGCGGCCCTCCATTGTGCCGCCGAACCAAGCGCAGGCGAGATCGCCATTTGGCAGGAAATGCATGTATGCCGCATGGTTCTGAATCACCGGCGAGGGCAGATAGGCCTCGTTCCTGTCGGCTTCAGCAGCGTGCGGGCGAATGACGCCGTCCATCCGGCGGACGATTTCTTCCGGAGCCAGTTCAGCTTCTGGCGTGCTGTCAAACATCGCTCGTTTTCTCCACCCAAAAATCAGTCAAGAACAGGCCAAATTGCCGCATATTCCCGATAATTTATTCAAAACGGCAGCATGACGCACAAGTTGTCAAGTTGAATTTTCGAAGGAATTTTAGATGTTCCTGTTTATATCATTGATTTTAAACAGTTATAATTTTCCAAAAACATGACAACGCGCCGACTTCGGGCCAACTTGTCAACTTGGAAATAACAACTTGACAGGATATGGGTAAAGTTGTTCGTTTTCCGTCGCGCAGGACAGCCGGTCTGGGCAAGGCATGAGCCTCCCCCGCTGCCCGCCCACCGTTTGGGAGGACGATCAAATGCAAGACATACACAAACAGGCTGCCGGCATTTCGCGGCGCAACGCCCTGAAACTCGGTCTCGGCTCGATGGTCGCCGTGGCTACCCTCGGTGCGGGCTCCCGCATTGTGATGGCTCAGGAAGGCCAGATCCTGAAATACATCAGCCCGGCCTTCAGCCAGGATTGGTCACCGCTACGCGGCGGCGGTGTGCCGTATCGTTTCAATTCGTTCTGGAACGCCAGCGCGATGTATTTCGACGACAAGGGCGTCATCCAGCCCTACGTCGTTTCGGAATGGACCCCGTCCGCCGATTTCGCCACTTGGACGTTCAAGGTCAATCCAGCTGCCAAGTTCTCCGACGGCTCGCCGATCACCGCCGCCGACGTGAAGGGTTCATGGGAATTGTCTTCCATGCCGGCCACCAAGAACCAGCGCATTGACCAGGTGCTGGCCAATGTCGCCGGCTATGCCGAAGTCAAGGACGGCAAAGGCACCGACATCACCGGCATCGTTGCTGGCGAAGGAACGCTCACCGTCACACTCAAGGGTCCGGATCCGATTTTCTTCCAGCGCCTTGCCAACCACATTGCCCCGATTGTGAAAGTGTCACAGGCACGCGGCGCGGACGGCAATGAAGTTGCCGAATTCTACAAGCCGGCCAATGGCGGCATAAACTCCGGTCCGTTCTCGCTGACGGAAATCGATCTCGACGCCGGCAAGCTGGTGTTTAAGCCGAACGCAAACTTCTTCGGCACAAAGCCGGCGCTGGCAGGCATTGAACTGACCTCGGTCGAAGACAATGTGACGGCAACCCAGATGTTGAAGTCCGGCGAGTACCAGGCGCACGTCGAGCTCGTCACCTCCACCATGGTGGAAGATCTCGGCGCTGAATTTGCCTCCGGTCCGACCATCCCGACTGCACAGCATTTCTGGTTCAACATCACCCGTGCCCCGATGGACGATCCGAAGGTGCGCGAAGCACTCATCCTTGCCATCGACCGCGACGGGCTGATCAAGGCATCGTTCCCCAACGGACCGCATGCCAAGACCGACACGGTGATGAATTCAGTGCCGGGAGAAGACGATCCGGCGTTCGTGCCCTACCCGTTCGATGCAGCCAAGGCAAAGCAGCTTCTGTCCGAGTCGAGCTATGGCGGCCCTGACCGGCTTCCCAAGCTGTTGTTTGTCGGCATTTCCTCGCCGGCCAACGAGGCTGCGGCGCAGTATATCGCCGAGCAATGGCGCCAGAACCTTGGCATCACCGCTGTCGACATGAAACCGCAGCAGGACCAGTACGCCGGTCCGGACCAGAACGCGGTGCAGATCTTCCGCGATGACGTCGGCACGCGCGTTCCTGATGCGCCGAGCTATCTGGCCGGTTCGATTGCCTCTTCTTCCGGCAACGCACAAGGCAAGATGGGCGGCTACAAGAACGACAAGGTGGATGCGCTGATTGCCGATGCCCTGACCAAGCCGGTCGATGATCCGGCGCGTGTTGCTTTGGCGCAAGAAGCCCAGCGCCTGTTCCGCGATGACTACTGCTTCATCCCCTGGTACAAGCAGACCATGTCACGCTGGGCCAATGCCAATGTCAAAGGCATGGAAAAGAACCTTGACTGGCAGGTTGTCGCGCCTTGGGCGATTTCCATCGCCTGATATGCCATGTTCATGAAAGCGGGCGGGGCTTTTGCTCCGCCCTTTTTCAAACGCGCACAGGGAATCCCGGTCATGTTCAGCCATATCCTGCAACGATTGCTTCTCTGGATTCCCTCGGTACTGCTTGTGATGCTTGCCGTTTATGCGCTGGCTTTCTTCGGTGCGGGCGATCCGATCAAGCTGATCTTCCTGAGGGCGCCTGGTGACGTCGCCTATGATCCGGTGAAGATCGAAGTGATCCGCGAGCAGGCCGGCTTGAACCAGCCCTTCATTGTCCAGTTCGGCAGCTATATCTGGAATCTTCTGCACGGCAATTTCGGCAACTCGCTGACCTCCGGCCGCTCGGTCTGGGCAATGGTCAAGGCCGCCGCGCCGGTTTCCCTTTCGCTTGGCCTGTGCGCCATGATCGTGACCGCGCTCGTTGCCATTCCGCTCGGCATGATTGCCGGCATGAAGCAGAACACCAAGACCGACTATTTCATTCTCGGCACTGCAGTTTTTCTCTGGGCAATCCCTGCCTATGTGGCAGGTCCGCTGTTGATGGTGTTCCTCATCATGGTTCTGCCGGAAGGCTCGGTGCCCTACGGCTGGGGCGGGCTTCTGGATGCGCGCATCCTTTTGCCGCTCCTCGTCCTCTCCTTCCAGCCGATCGCACTCATCCTGCGCCAGACGCGCGCGGCGGTCATTGAGGTCATGAGCGAAGACTATGTCCGCACCGCCCGCGCCAAAGGCGTTCCCGAACATGTGGTGGCGCTACGCCATATTCTGCGCCCCGTTCTCACGCCGGTTGTCACGCAGCTTGGCCTGATCATGATCACGATCGTCAACGGCGCGATCTTTGTGGAACTGGTGTTCGGCCTGCCCGGCCTTGGCCGTCTCACGGTGCAGGCGCTGACCAATTCCGACTATCCGGTCATTCTCGCAATCACGTTGATCGGCTCGTTTCTGGTGATGGCCTCGAACCTTCTGGTTGACGTGCTTTATCCCCTCCTTGATCCACGCGCTTCGGGTGCAAAGGAGTCCCGCTGATGTCCATTGCTGACGAAAAGCCGACCAACCTTTGGACCGACGCCTGGAAACGGCTGAAGCGCAACAGACTGGCCGTTACGGGTCTGGGCATCGTGTTCGCCTTGATGCTGGTTGCCGCGTTCGGGCCCTGGCTCACGCCCTATGATTTTCTCAGCCAGAATCTGGATGCGCGCAATCTCACGCCCTCTCTAGCCCACCCTTTCGGCACGGACGATCTCGGCCGCGATGTGATGAGCCGGGTGATCTATGGCGCGCGCACGGCATTTCTGGTCGCTGTCACGGTCACCATCATTGCCTTGCTCATCGGCATCATACTGGGCGCGATTGCCGGCTTTTACGGCGGCATCTTTGACAAGGTCATGATGTGGTTCACCGACATGACCATGTCCGTGCCGCAACTGCTCCTCGTCGTCGTCATCAACGCATCGCTGAAGCAGCCGGTCGCGCAGTGGATGGAGGCGACCTATCTGCAGACGATGAACCCGATCTGGCGCAATTCCGCCCTGGCGGATTTTGTGCTGGTGTTCGGTTCGATGGCTTTGATCTCGTGGCCGCCCTATGCACGGCTGGTGCGGGCGCAGGTTCTGTCGATCCGCAACCGGCCTTATGTAACGGCAACGCGCGCGCTCGGGCTGACCAATGGCATCATCCTTCGCCGCTATGTCCTGCCCAATGCCATGGGCCCTTTGATTGTCGCGGTGAGCGCGGGGCTAGGCACTGCCATGGTGCTGGAGAGCGCCTTCTCGTTCCTCGGCGTCGGCGTCAACCCGCCAACACCGAGCTGGGGCAACATGATTTCAGACGGGCTTCGTGTCTGGACAAACCATCCGCATCTTCTTGTCGCGCCGGCGCTTGTCCTTGCCATTGTCACGGTCGCCTTCAACTTCCTTGGCGACGGCCTGAACGACGCGCTCAATCCGAAAGGGCAAAAATGACAACGCCCCTTCTCGACATTCGCGGCCTGACCATCGACATCGACCGCGACACCGGTCCGGCCCGCGTGGTGGACGGTATTGATCTGGCACTTCAGCAGGGCGAAAGCCTCGGCATCGTCGGCGAATCAG
Source organism: Rhizobiaceae bacterium (assembly GCA_041751995.1). GTDB lineage: Bacteria > Pseudomonadota > Alphaproteobacteria > Rhizobiales > Rhizobiaceae > JANMEX01. The sequence continues at coordinate 41,931 of JBGSHY010000086.1, forward strand.
GCTGCGGCAAGTCACTCACCATGCTTTCGCTGGTCGGGCTTTTGCCGAACCGCATACACGCAACCGGCGGTACTGCGAAATTTGCCGGGCGCGACCTTCTTAAAATGAACGCCAAGGAGCTGCGCGCCGTGCGCGGCTCGGAAATCGGTTTTATCTTCCAGGATCCGATGACTTCGCTCAATCCTGTCATGCGGATCGGCGAGCAGATTGCCGAGGCTCTTATATACCAGAAGAACATGGCCAGGGCGCCGGCTCTTGCGCGTGCGGTTGAACTTCTGGAAATGGTTGGCATTCCCGCGGCCAAGGAGCGGATGAACGCTTACCCGCATGAATTGTCCGGCGGCATGCGTCAGCGTGTGATGATCGCCATGGGGCTTGCCGGTTCGCCGCGCCTTTTGATCGCCGATGAGCCGACCACCGCGCTTGACGTGACCATTCAGGCGCAGATTGTCGATCTCGTGCGGGCGCTGAAATCCAAGTCGAACATGTCAGTGGTCTGGATCACCCATGACCTCGCCTTGATCGCGGGATTGGCGGACCGGATCGCCGTGCTCTACGCCGGAACAGTGGTGGAGGATGCACCGGCCGAGACGATTTTTGACCGGCCGACGCATCCCTACACGCTCGGCCTTCTGGCTTCGCTGCCGAAACTCGATGATCAGCCGATGACGCGTCTGGCTTCGATCGGCGGTACACCTCCGGAACCCGGTCGCCGGCCTCCCGGTTGCCCTTACGCCCCGCGCTGTCCGCTGGTTGTCGCCGCCTGCAATGCCGCAGTGCCCCGGCTGATGCCGGTTCCGGGCAGCGATCCACGCCACAAGGTCGCCTGCTTCGTCGCCACTGCCGCAGTGGAGGCCGCAGCGTGACCGCGACTCTCCTTTCCATCCGCAACCTACAAAAATACTTCGATCTTCGTCTGGGAGCATTCGGCGAACGCGGTGCGCGCGTCCATGCGCTGGATGATTTCTCGGTCGATATCGAGGAAGGCGAAACACTCAGCCTGGTTGGCGAAAGCGGCTGCGGCAAATCCACCAACGGCTTTTGCGTGTTGAACCTCCACCGCCCGACCGGCGGCACGGTCCTGTACAAGGGCACCGACCTGACCAAGCTCGACGAGGACGGCATGCGCCCGTTCCGCCGTGATCTGCAGATCGTATTCCAGGATCCCTATTCGACGCTGAACCCGCGCATGACCATAGGCGAGGCCTTGTCCGAACCGATCCTGTTCCACAAGCTGGCCACCAAGTCGGAATTGCCTGCGAGGCTGAAGCAATTGCTTGCGGATGTCGGCCTGTCGCAGGCTTTTGCCAAGCGGTACCCGCATGAACTCTCCGGCGGCCAGCGCCAGCGCGTGGCCATCGCACGCGCGCTTGCCTGCCAGCCGCGCTTCATCGTGTGTGATGAGGCAATCTCGGCGCTCGATGTCTCGGTGCAGGCGCAGATTCTCAACCTGCTTTTGGACCTGCAGGACAAGTATGGCCTGACCTATCTGTTCATCGCCCATGATCTGGCGGTCGTGCGCCACATCAGCGACCGGGTCGGCGTGATGTATCTTGGCCGCCTTGCCGAACTTGCGCCGTCGGCGGGCCTGTTTGCAAAGCCGCTGCACCCCTATACCCGCGCCTTGTTGTCGGCCGTGCCGGAAGCCAATCCGCGCGCTGCGCGCAACCGGCAAATGCTGCAGGGCGAAGTGCCAAGTCCGCTCAACCCGCCCGCCGGCTGCCGCTTCCATACCCGCTGCCCGATTGCGCGGGATGTGTGCCGTGCAGACGTTCCGGAGTGGCGCGAAGTGTCCGCAAATCATCACGTGGCCTGCCATGCCGTCACGTCCATCGACAAAACAAACTGGGAGGACGCCGCGTCATGAGCAATGCACTCATCGGCATTACAATGGGCGAGCCTGCAGGCGTCGGTCCGGAAATCATCATCAAGTCGCTGGCGGCAATGGAACCTGCAAAACGCCAGCGGCTGCGTGTCTACGGCAACCGTCAGAGCCTTGAGGCTGCTGCCAAGGTCCTCAACACCGCATTTCCGTTCGGGGCCGATGGCGCCGAACTTCACCATACCGACATTCCAGGCGATCCCATCCCGTTCGGCAAGCTTGATCCGCGCGGCGGCGAGGCCTGTTTCCGCTTTATCGAGTCCGCTGTGCGCGATGCGGAGGCCGGCAAGATTGCTTGCATTGTCACCGCGCCGATCAACAAGGCCGCACTCAATGCCGCCGGCCACCATTATGACGGCCATACAGGCATGCTCGCTTCGCTGACAGGCAGCAAGTCATCCTTCATGCTTCTTGCATCCGAGCGGTTGAACGTGATCCACGTCTCGACGCACATATCGCTGCGTGACGCCATTGGCCGCGCGACGACCGAACGGGTGCTTGCAACAATCCGCGCCGGCCACGCCCACCTCATCCGCCTTGGCATGAAAAACCCGCGAATCGCCATTGCCGGCATCAATCCGCATTGCGGCGAGGGCGGCCTGTTCGGCACCGAAGATGACACGGCCATCGGCCCGGCAGTGGAGTTGGCAAAGGCGGAAGGCATCAACGCATTCGGCCCGATCCCGGCCGATACCGTCTATCACCGTGCCTACAACGGCGGGTTCGATCTTGTTGTCGCGCAATATCATGATCAGGGCCACATCCCGATCAAGCTTGTTGCCTTCGATACCGCCGTCAATGTTTCGGTAGGGCTGCCCATCGACCGGTGTTCGGTCGATCATGGCACCGCGTTCGACATTGCAGGCAAGGGCATCGCCAACAACACAAATCTCAATCATGCGTTGGCCTACGGCGAAAAGCTGGCCACCCACCCGAAAGCAAAGTCATGACCTTTCAAGTCAGCGGCGTCTACTGCGCCTCCGCCACCCCCGTCCATGCGGATCTTTCGCCCAATTTGCCTGCCTTTGCAGCGCATTGCCGCTGGCTGATCGAAGAGGGATGCGACGGTGTGGCATTGCTGGGAACAACGGGTGAAGCCAACTCCTTTTCCGGGTCGGAACGCAAGTCGATCCTTGAGGCGGCAATTGCCGGCGGCGTTTCGCCCGACAGGCTGATGCCCGGCACCGGCGTCGCCAACATTCCCGACACCGTGGACCTGACACGCCATGCGTTGTCGGTCAGCGTGACACGTGTCGTCTTGCTGCCGCCATTTTACTACAAGGGCGTCAGCGACGAGGGTCTATTTGCCGCCTATGCAAAAGTGATCGAGGGCGTGGCGGATGGCCGTCTCAAGGTCATTCTTTATCACATCCCGCAAATGTCCGGCATTTCGATCAGCCATGTACTCATTGAACGGCTGGTCAAGGCCTTCCCGGAGACCGTGGTCGGGATCAAGGATTCCGCCGGTCAACTTGACAATATGGAAGCCATGATTGACCGCTTTCCGGGCTTCTCGGTGCTAGCGGGCGCGGATCCGCTTTTGTTGCCGCTCATGCAAAAAGGCGGTGCGGGTTGCATCACGGCGACATCCAATCTGGTCGGGCGGGATCTTGCCACCGTTTTCCGCGGTGCCAAAGATCCCGGTCAGGCCAATGCGGTTGCGCGCGCGCAGGAGCGCATTGTCGCCTTCCGCAATCTGTCCAATTCCTATGTCCAGCTTCCGGCCATCAAGAGCATGATCAGCTACCTGACAGGTGACGCCGGCTGGCGGCGAATGAGGCCGCCGCTGGTTGCGCTGACCGAGACGGAGACTTCGGACCTTCGGGCAAAACTTCTGGCCATCGGCGCAACCGTTCAAGGACAATGACAATGACCGACTACGCCCGCCCGATCCGCCTTTATCAGCCGCGCCGTTTTGAATTCGGGGCGGGCACGGCCGCGCAAGTCGGAAGCCATGCTGCGGAGGCCGGACATCGCCGGATCATGGTGATCACCACTGGCACGGTGGCCGGCATGATCGACCGGATGGAGCTGAAAGGCGATATCTCGGTTTTTGATAACGTGCAGCCCGAGCCCGATACCAACAATCTCGCCGACGCCGTCGCTGCCGCCCGCGATGCCGATCCCGAAATCATCATCGGCTTTGGCGGCGGCTCGGTAATGGATGTTGCAAAGCTTGTCTCTGTGCTGCGCGGCGGTGTTGCCTTGGCTGATGTGGTTGGAGCGAACCGGGTTGCGGGCCGGTGCAATGCGTTGGCTTTGGTGCCAACAACCGCCGGCACAGGTTCAGAAGCCGGTATCCGTGCCCTGGTGACGGATTCTGCAACACTGAACAAGGTCGCCGTCGAAAGCCCCTGGTTGATGGCTGACATGGTTGCGCTTGATCCGGATCTGACCATGTCCGTCCCGCCTGCCGTCACCGCCGCCACCGGAATTGACGCGATGGCGCATTGCGTGGAAGCCTTCACCAACAAGAAGGCCCATCCGCTGATCGACAATTATGCCCGCACCGGCTTCAATCTCGTGGCCCGCTATCTGCCACGCGCGGTGAAAGACGGTTTGGATGCTGAGGCCCGCGCCGCTCTGCTGCTCGCGGCCTACTATGGTGGCATCTGCCTTGGTCCGGTGAACACTGCGGCAGGTCACGCACTTGCCTATCCGCTCGGCACGCGGCTGAAACTGCCGCATGGTCTCGCCAATGCGGTCATCTTTCCGCATGTGCTGGCCTTCAACCACCCGGTTGCGGCAGCCAAGACTGCGGAGATTGCTTCCGCGCTTGGCCTTCGTGCCGACAGTCTCCAAGCCTTGCTTGAAGATGCCTCGCAATGGTGCGGTCTGCTCGGCGTTGAAATGCAGCTTTCCAAACTCGGCGCGAATGAAAGCCAGCTGGAAGACTGGGCAAGGGAGGCTCATGCCATACGCCGCCTGATGGACAACAATCCACGCGACATGAGCGTTGACGAAGTCCTGGCAATCTATCGCGCCGCCTTCTGATTTCGCGTCCGCGGCATAATCAGCAAAAACGGCAACTGGTGGCGTACTAGCGTTTCGAAGACAGGTCGAGAAGTCGGCCTTCGAACAACCGGTCGCGTGAACCGCCGACATGGGCCGCCATTGCCGCTCGTGCCACTTCGGCTTCGCCATTGGCGATGGCTTTGAAGATGGCTGCGTGTTCATCCAGCACATGGTCGAGCCCGCCGCGCACGGTTTGCAGTGACAGGCCATGGAATTTCATGCCGACGGCAATATGGTCCTTCAGCGCCCGCATGGACGTTTCGAAATACTGGTTGTTGGCAGCAGCGGTGATGGCCAGATGAAAGCCGAAATCCGCATCCTCGCGGTGGCTGCGCCGCTCTGTGGCGTCGCGCATCATCTGCAGCAGCTTTTCGATTTCAGCAAGATCGGCCTCGCTGCGCCGCTGCGAGGCGAGCGCTGCGGCGGCCGGCTCGATGGTCAGGCGGAATTCATAACAGCGCTGCAGATCGGCAATGGTTTCCAATGGCTGGAAGGCCAGCGGCTTGGGCGCGCCGGAATTCGAGACATAGCTTCCAGACCCCTGCCGCGATGTCACCATGCCTTCTTCGCGCAAGCGCTTGAGCGCAGCGCGTATGACCGGGCGCGAAACATCAAACTGATCGGCCAGCGCATTCTCGCCCGGCAGGCGCTCGTCCTCGGCATAGGCGCCGTTGGCGATGGCGCGACGGATGCTGTCATACACCACCTCGGCCAGTAGCATGGATTTTGGCCGATCGGTGAAGCGTCCCGTCATGTCGGTTTCCGGCTTGTTCATGCTCATTGCCTCTTGGTGACTGTTGGCGGCGGCAGAAGGCGGCTGAGCACATCCGATGCCCCGAAACCGCCTGACTTGGTCAGAATAAGCGGGGAACCTGAAAAATCCAGCGCCCGGCAAAGCGGCAGGCCGGAAACCGGTTCACCGAGAACTTCCAAAAGTCGAATTCCCATCAGCGCAAGGACAGCCGAGGCTGTTTCCCCGCCGGTCAGGACCAGACTTGCCCGCCCGCTTGCCGCCAGCCTGACAAACCCATCGGCAAAAGCCGCCGTCACATCCGCCGGTTTCGCTTCGCCCGGACCCTTTGTAGTCTGGACAATCAGCAATCCAGTATCGGCAATTGCCTCCGGGCATATCCCGTCTGGTGCGGACACATAAATGGCATCTTCCCTGACCCGTCGCACAGCTTCTACCTGCGCCAGCGTGATCGGATCGCGCGACCCGATCCCAATCGCGATCGGCAGCGGCAGTGGCAACAGGGTCCGGGGCTTGTGATCCGGCAGCGCCATGCGCCTTGCCAGCGCTGACGACAGCCCCCGGGCGCCGACGAGCAAAACGTCATCCGTCGTTGTTTCCACGATCCGGTCAATGTCGGCGTCGCTCCCGGCATCAGGCGCTGTCATAGCCAGACCGGTATTGTTTTTCATGTGCTCGGCCACCGGGATTGGCTCATCGATACCAAAGCCATCCACATTGCCGTTGCGGACAATTCTTCCCATCGCCGGTATGGCCGGGCAAACCAGCGCCTTGCGCAAGCCAAGCGCGGCTGCAAGCGCCGTCGTTTCCTGCGCCACATGGCCTTTCAGCCGAGAATCAATTTTCTTGACCACCCGGGGAACAGAAACCAGCATTTCCGCCACCGGCCGCACGGCTTCAACCGCGTCAGCTTCCGGCATTTCGCGGCTGTTGGTGGAGACCGCCACGACCGCAGCGCCGCTTGCCAGCGCGTCCTTCAAGCTGCCGAGCTCCGTTGCCACGACACAGCGGAGGCCAGCCTCGGCAAAAGGCGCCACGGCATCCAGTGCGCCCGTAAGGTCATCTGCGACCAATGCGACTTGAACCTGTGCCAGCTTGCCGTCTCCCCTCATGGAAGAAAGCTAGCGCCCAAGATGTAAACTTGCAATCAATTTGTAATATGCTGGGTTGTCCGGCAAATCAAAACCGGCGACATGCTTTCCGGACCCGCAAAATCAGCCGGCCCGGTTAGGCAGGGCAGATCAGCCCGCGATTATTTCCTTCGACTTCACCGTCGAATCCGCATTGAGCCTGTAGATGACCGGCACACCGGTCGCGAGTTCCTGTTTGACGATCTCTTCGCCGGTCAGTCCGTCCAGCGCCATGATCAGTGCACGCAACGAATTGCCGTGCGCGGCGACCAGCACCGTCTCGCCGCGCAGTACATGCGGCTGGATGTCATGCATGTAATAAGGCCAAACGCGCGCACCGGTGTCCTTCAAGCTTTCGCCGCCCGGAGGCGGGACGTCATAGGAACGGCGCCAGACATGGACCTGATCCTCACCCCACTTGGCGCGGGCGTCATCCTTGTTGAGGCCGGACAGTTCGCCATAGTCGCGCTCGTTGAGCGCCAAGTTCCTGATGGTGGTCAACGAAGGCTGGCCGACCGCGTCCAGAATATACTGACAAGTCTTTTGCGCCCGCTGCAGCACCGAGGTGTAGGCGATGTCGAACTTCAGCCCGCGCGCAGCCAGCGCCGCGCCAGCTGCCTTGGCTTCGGTGTGGCCAAGCTCCGAAAGATCCGGATCGCGCCAGCCGGTGAACAGGTTTTTCAAATTCCATTCGCTCTGGCCGTGGCGCACGAGCACAAGTGTTCCGGACATGGGAGTTCCTTTGTTCAGTCGTTGAGGTTTAGGACGTCGCGCATTGAATAAAGCCCGGGCTTCTTGTGGAAGGCCCACTTTGCAGCGGTGATCGCACCACCGGCAAACATCGAGCGGTTCACAGCGTGGTGTGACAAGGTAATGATCTCGTCGGACCCGGCAAAGATCACCGAATGGTCGCCGACAACCGCGCCGCCGCGCAGCGTGGCAAAGCCGATCGTGCCCTCGACCCGCGCGCCGGTGTGGCCATCGCGCGAGCGCACCGAATGGTCACCCAGCGAAATGCCGCGCCCTTTGGCAGCCGCTTCACCCAGCAAAAGCGCGGTACCGGATGGCGCGTCCACCTTGTGCTTGTGGTGCATTTCGATGATCTCTATGTCGAATTCCTGCGCTCCGAGCGCCTTGGCGACCTTTTCCGTCAGTGCCGACAGGATGTTGACGCCGAGGGAATAGTTGCCGGATTTGACGATGATGCCGTGGCGCGCGGCAGCGGCGATTTTCGCGTCGTCTTCCGCCGAACAGCCGGTCGTGCCGATGATGTGGACAATGCGCGCCTGCGCGGCATAGCCGGCAAATTCGACGGTGGCCGCCGGCATGGTGAAATCAAGCACACCGTCGGCAGCGGCAAACACTGGCAGCGGATCATCAGTGATGGCAACGCCAAGCGGCCCGACACCAGCGATCTCGCCTGCATCACGGCCCAGCATGGGCGAACCCTTGCGCTCAACCGCGCCGGACACTGTCACGCCGCTTGCCGCATGAATGGCGCGGATCAAAGCCTGCCCCATGCGCCCTGCCGCGCCAACCACAACCAGCCTCATGTCCGTCATGCCCGGCAACCTTCAATGCTTCTGTCCGGCATCCCTTAAAACGGACATTTGCAATGCGCAAGGCAAACGGCTCGCGTCCCTATACAGCCACCTCGATATCGCCCATCGGATGCGAGCAGCAGGCAAGGATATAACCGGCGACAACGTCGTCCTCGCTGATGCCGCCATTATGGACCATATGTACTTCGCCGGAGATTTTCTTCACCTTGCAGGTCCCGCAAAGGCCGAAATTGCAGCCCGAGGGCAGGTTCAGTCCGGCGGACTTGGCCAGTTTCAGCACCGTGTCGGCCTGTGTGCAGGCAACAGTCTTGTCCGAGAGCGCAAACCGCACCGAGGCGATGGCGATTTCCGATGGCACCACGTCCGTCGGAATGACAATGTCTTCCTCCCGCTCGACCGGCGCGCCGAAACTTTCCTGATGGTAGCGCGCCATGTCGTAGCCGAGCGCATGCAGCATGTCGCGCACCGAGCGCATGAAGCTGTCCGGCCCGCAGCAGTAGATATCGCGCTCCAGATAGTCCGGCGTGGTCAGCCCGAGCATCAGCTGGTTAAAGCGGCCGCGGTAACCGGTCCAAACTTCGTAGGGCTCGTCCTTGCCGACGACGAAATGCAGCTTCAGCCCTTGAACACGACTGGCCATGTATTCGAGCTTCTTGCGGAAAATCAGTTCTGAGGGTTTTTTGGCGCAGGCGACGAACGAGATGTCCGGCTCCTCGCCGCGCTCGAACAGGAATGTCGCCATCGACATCATCGGCGTGACGCCCGATCCGGCGCTGATGAACAGATATTTGCTGTCCGGCTGGCGCGGCAGGTGAAATACGCCTGCCGGTCCCCGCGCTTTCAGCCGCATGCCGGGCTTGAGATGGTCGAGCATCCAGCGCGTGCCCGTGCTTCCTGCCTGAGCCTTCACCGTGACCGAAAGATAGACGTTCGACGTCGGCGCAGACGAGATGGTGTAGGTGCGGCTGACCGTGCCACCCGGCAGCGGCAGGTCAAGCGTCACGAACTGGCCGGCCCGGTAAAGGAAAGTCGCGCCTGATGGCGGGCGGAAGACAAATGTCTTCACATCCTGTGCTTCGGGCACCACCATGACGCATTCCAGCGGCTCGTCATCAGACCAGAGCGGCGTCGTCTCGCGCGGCATCGGGATCATGGCGTTACTCCGCAGCGATCAGCGCTGCACTGCGGCCTGTCATGGCGCGCGAAAGGGCGCTGGTGTACCAGTCGATGAACTGGATGACGCCGCTTTCCTGCCCCGGCGAATAGGGGCCAGGCCGGTAGGCGGGCGAAGTGATGCCAACCTGATTTTCTTCGACGATGCGGCGGTCCTCGTCATTGGTCATTTCCCAGACCTCCGTCAGCCGCTTCAGATCATAATCGCGGCCTTCTTCCGCATCCTTTTGGACCAGCCAGGTGGTGGTGACTTCGGTTTCCATGGCGCTGACCGGCAGCACCCGGAAATTCAGCACATGGTCCGACAGAAAATGGTTCCATGTGTTCGGATAATGGAAGAAAAGCAGCGTTCCGGCATTGGCAAACGGCATGCCGGGAATGAGCGGCGCGGCAGATTTGCCATCCATCGTGTAACTGACAGCATCACCGACGAATGGAATGCGCACCAGCCGCCACTGTTCGGATGGATCAATCAGATATTTGGACGGGAGGCCTGCCGCCTCGCAGCGGTTGACATGCGCCGCGCCGACCGGCGAGGACAGGCTGTCATCACCGCCTACCAGGAACGGATCGTCATTGAAGGTGCGGCAGAGCGCCGGGTGCTGGCCGGCGCAATGATAGCATTCGCGGTTGTTTTCCAGCACCAGCTTCCAGTTGCCCTTCTCGATGATGGTCGATTGGTGCGCGACTTTCAGGTCATCCATCCGGTGCGGCGCGGCATAGCGGTTGGCGGCAGCTTTCACCGGCGCGAAATCCGGCGCGGCATCGGCGACGCAAACGAACACCATTCCGGCAGCGATATCGCAATGGACCGGCATCAGGCCATGATCGGCCGGCTTGAATTCCGGCCCCATGTCACGCGCCCACAACAGCTTGCCGTCAAGATCGTAGGTCCACTGGTGATAGGGGCAAACGAGTTTTGGCTGCGAGCCGCGCGCGGCCGAGCAGATCCGGCTGCCGCGGTGGCGGCAGGAATTGTGGAACGCGCGGACGTCGCCATCCGTCCCGCGCACGATGACGACCGGATACTGGCCGATCTGCAAAGTCACATAATTGCCGGCCTTGGGCAGCTCGGCAGCGGAGGCGGCAAAGACCCATTCCCTGGTCCAGATGTGGCGCAGGTCCGCTTCATGCGCGGCGGAGGAGACGTAAAAATCACGCGGCAGCGAGGTGCCCGCCTTGCGCGACAAAAGCTGCAGCAGGAGATCGGAATCGGTGGTCATGGGTCAAGGTTCCGGTGCGACGTTTCGCGGGAGGACGAAACGGGACCCTTCAAGGGTCAGGAGGACATTGCACCCGTCGCACATGGGCAAGGTGCTCCAAAACCGACACGCATTTGAAAATTCGGGTCGCGTCAAAAGATGCCTGCGCCTGACCGCTGGCGAGGTTTTAAGACCGCCAGCGCTTTCCGTCGAGCTTGATGCCAAAACCTTCAGGGTGCCGCGCATAGGCCGACAGGCCGGCAACTGCCGCCAAAGGATGGGTAATCACAAATACCGGTGTCTCGCGCATGAATTCGCTGTGCGGCGCCTTGTTTTCAAATCCATCGCGCATGCCGCCCTGTTTCAGCACCGAAATGATTTTTTGCGCGATGCCGCCCGAGAGATAAACGCCGCCGCGCGCCATGAAGACCAGCGCCAGATCCCCGGCCAGTCGGCCAAGGTAGGTTGCGAACAAGTCGAGTGTTTCAGTCGCCTGAGGGTCCGAGCCGCCAAACGCCGCAGCCGTAACCTCCTGCGGTTCGGAATATTTCGCCCCGGTTCCATCTGCCTTGCATACCGCGCGGTAAAGGCTGACCAGTCCGCGTCCGCACAGGATCTGCTCACCGGACACCCGCCCGTCCAGCTCCTCGATGTGCGGATAGACCTGATAGTCACGCTCAGTGCGCGGGCCCATGTCCACATGCCCGCCTTCGCCGGGAACCGGATACCAGGTTCCGGAAATGTTGATGAGGCCTGCAACGCCAAGACCGGTGCCCGGGCCCAGAACGACACGGCTCGCCCCCTCGATTGCCTTGACGCCGCCGATCTGCTCCAGATGCTCCGGCCCGAGCGAGGCAACGGCCAGCGCCTGCGCCTCAAAATCATTGATGACAATGATGTCCTTGAGGCCAAGCATGTCCATCATCACGTAGGGCCGAACCACCCAGGGACAGTTGGTCAACTCGATTTCGTCACCGCTGATCGGACCGGCAATCGCCAGAATGGCCGTTTTCGGCGCTGCCGGCGAGTTGGGCAGTATCGCGTCGCGGATGGCAACGTCGATGTTGGCGAAGTCCGCCGTGCGGACATTGCCAAACTGGATAGCCTCCGCGTCGGCTGACAGGAGCAACGCAAAGCGCGCATTGGTGCCGCCAATGTCGCCGACCAGTACGGGAAACTCGAAACCTGCCATGCTCTCAATTGCCTTGTTTTCTGTCGCCGTTCGGCAACAGGATTGTCTTGAACAGGATTTCCGCCGTCGCCCGGTTCAGCGCCATCGGAATGTCATACACCAGTGCCAGCCGCATCAAGGCCTTGACGTCCACATCATGCGGCATAGGCGTCAGCGGATCGACGAAAAACACCAGTGCGTCAACCTTTCCTTCTGCGATCAGCGCGCCGATCTGCTGGTCGCCGCCAAGCGGGCCGCTTTTCAGGGGGCGGATATTGAGTTCGGGGCATGCTTCCATGACCAGCCTTCCGGTCGTGCCTGTCGCCACAAATTCGTGCGCCACCAGAAGGACACGGTGCGCCACGGCGAATTCCACCATGTCGTCCTTCTTCTGGTCATGGGCAATGAGTGCGAGTTTCACGCCGAAATGGTCCTCCCGCGCGGTTCCGGTTGAAACCGCTTTAAATCCTGTAACAAACCTTGCGCGGGATGAAAAGCGCCGTGCTTATTGCAGACCGAGAGTAGCCTCCGCCGCTGATGCGGGGGCCGCAGCGTCCAGAATTTGTGCACACACCGGCGGCAGATCCTTCAAGGTGACCACTTTCGGCTTCACGGGCTTCTTGTTAGGGTCTTTCTTGGCGGGTTTCCATGGCTCGTCGGTGAACCACCAGGCCAGCGCGTCGCCACAGCCGTCGCCCTTGGCCACCGGCTCCTGCCCCCGGCAGCCGACAGCGCCTGCCGGGCATTTTATGCGCATATGGAAATGGTAGTTGTGGCCCCAATAGGGGCGGACCTTGGCAAGCCATGCGCGGTCACCCTTGACGGTGTCACACAGTTTTTTCTTGATGCCGGGATGGACCAGAATCCGCTCGACCTGCGGATAGCTTGCCGCCGTCTTCAGGATTGCCGCCTGTCCGAGGGTCCAGATGTCGGGATCAACGTAAAGCGAATCGCCTTTCAGCATCGACGTCGCCGAGAGTTTTTCACGCTCGTCGCGGGTCAGTTTGCGGCCCGGCATCGGCGTCAGCCAGATGTCGGCATCAAGGCCGATCTGGTGCGAAGCATGGCCGGTCAGCATCGGGCCGCCGCGCGGCTGCGAAATGTCACCGACAAGCAGCCCGTTCCATCCGGCCTTGCGCCCGTCGAGCGCCAACTGCTGCACGGTCTTGATGAGGTCCGGATGGCCCCAGTTGCGGTTGCGCGACAGACGCATGACCTGCCAGGCCGGGCCGTCAACCGGAATGGCGACGCCGCCGGCAAGGCAGCCCTTAGAATAGAAGCCGGCCGGCTGCGGCGGCAACAGCGCAGGGAGCGCCTGCGCGCCGAACAGCTTCTTGGCTGCGACTTCCTCGGCAACCGCGCTTTCCGCAAATGACAAGCTCAAGGCGAACACTGCAAAAAGGCGGATGGTTTTCTTCAAGACTTGCGGCATCATGTCTGCCCTCGTGCGGTTCCGGGACGCGATAAAGCGAATGCTACACCTGAACATGGTTACCCAATGGTTAACGGCCGACGCTAACCTTAGCCGTCAGCCGCGCCAATTGTCTTTATCCCACATCGCCGTCAGCGCCGTGCGGTAATCAGGGTAATCGAACGAAAATCCCGTCTCCCGGATTTTGGCATTCGACACTTTCTTGACCTCGCCGTAAAAAGACCGCGCCATCGGTGACATTGCAGCATCATCATAGGCGATTTCTTCCGGCGGGGCGATGCCCATCAAATTGGCGGCAAAGGCCACCACATCCTGTGGCGCGGCCGGTTCATTGTCGGTGACATTGAACAGACCGCCAGTTCGGCTGGCGCCCAGATGCAGCGCCGCACGGACGATATCAGCGACATGGATGCGGTTGAACACCTGGCCGGGCTTGATGATGCGCTTGGCGCTGCCGTCGGCAAGGTTGCGGAAAGTGTTGCGGCCCGGTCCGTAAATGCCGGACAGGCGCAATATCGCCAAAGGCACGCCAAGGTCCTGTGCAAACGCCGCCCAGGCCTTTTCCGCCTGCAGCCGGTCAATCGAGCGACGCGACACCGGCTTGCACGGCGTCCTCTCATCGACCCAGCCGCCATCATGGTCGCCATAGACGCCGACGGTTGAGAGATAGCCGATCCACTGCAGGTTTGGCGCATGGCGCTTTATGAGGTCTGCATGCACCGGAACCAGCGGATCACCGCCCTCGTCCGGCCCGATCGACATCAGGAGGTGTGTCGCCCTGCCAAGGCGCTTCAGGACAGCATCCCCCAATGTCTGTCCATCAAAGGCATGCGGCTCCAGTCCTGCCTTTTCCAGTCTGGCGAACTTGGCGTCACTGCGCGTCGTCCCGGCGACTGCAATGCCTTGCGCCGCCAGAAGTCTTCCGATCTCCAGCCCTGAAAAGCCTGCGCCGAAAATGAACCAGTCCGGTTTGCTCATGCGTTTGTCCTGCCTGCGATTTGATCCAGTTCAGCGCGGATCATCGCGTCATTCAAATCAATGCCCGCCAAATAGGGCATCAATCCGTCCGCGCCAACCAGTTCGCCAAGTGCCCAGACCGCTGTTGCGCGGACCAGCGCATCCCCGTCTTTCAACAGTGCAGCAATCGGAGCCACCAGCAAGGCATCCTCACTGTTGCCCGCCGCAATCAGCACATTGCGCAGGAACCGGTTACGGCCGATCCGCTTGATCGGCGAGCCAATGAAATGCTCGCGGAAATCGGCGTCATCTAACGCCAAGAAAGATTCAACAGCCGGCGAAACAAGGTCCGCCCGTGCCTTTAGTTTGGCCTCTTTAGCAATTTCCGCGAACTTGTTCCACGGGCAAGCCGCCAGACAATCATCGCAGCCATAGATGCGGTTTCCCATTGGCTTGCGAAACTCATATGGGATCGGACCCTCATGTTCGATGGTCAGATAGGAAATGCAGCGCCGCGCATCGAGTTTGTAAGGTTCGGGAAACGCATCGGTTGGACAGACATCGAGGCAAGCGCGGCAAGTGCCGCAATGATCAGTTTCCGGCTCGCTTTTTGCCAGTTCGGCCTCGGTGAAAATCGAACCGAGGAAGAACCACGAACCGTGAACGCGGCTGACCAGGTTGGTGTGCTTGCCCTGCCAGCCGAGCCCCGCTTGCTGCGCCAGAGGCTTCTCCATCACCGGGGCAGTGTCAACGAAGACTTTGACATCCTTGCCCGTCACTGACTTCAACCGGTCGGCGATGGTTTTCAGCCTGCCTTTGACGATGTCATGATAGTGGCGGTTGCGGGCATAGACCGAAATGTTCGCGCGGCTTTTTTGGCTCAGATTTTCAAGCGGATTGATATCCGGTCCGTAATTCATCGCCAGCATGATGACCGAGCGGCATTCGGGCCACAATCGAGCGGGATCCGAGCGCCTTTCAAGCGTCTCTTCCATCCACGTCATCGATCCATGCCAGCCATTGGCAACGAAGCTTTTCAGCTGTTGTTTTGCCGCCTCGTCCATCCGCGCGGGCGCAATGCCGATGGCGCTGAAGCCGAGATCACCGGCGTCCTGTTCGAGCCGTTGGCGGATGCGTTTCAAATCAAGGCCGCGGCCCGGCACACTCAAAAATCCAGATCAGCGTAATGCGAAGCCGGCGCCATGCCCCGCACCCGGTCGTTCAGAAGCGGACGGAACGCCGGGCGTGACTTGATGCGGGTGTACCAGTCCTTGGCGGCATCCGCCTCTTTCCACGACACTTCGCCGATGTAGTCGAGCACGGAAATCGCCGCAGCTGCGGCAAGATCGGCAAAGGAAAAGCGGCTGCCGGCCAGCCAGTCGCGGGTGCCTGCCAGCCAGTTGAGATATTTCAAGTGCTGGCGGATATTGGCGCGCGCGGAGCGGATCGAGGCGGAGTCCGGTGCGCCGCCGCCCTCTTCCGCAGTCATCAAAAGCTTGAACACCCGCTCGCGGATCAGGTGGCGGGTGACTTCGTTTTCCATCTTCAGCAAAAACCAGTCGCACAGACGTCGCGCCTCGGCCCGTTCAAACGGGTCTTCGGCAAGCAATCGCCGTTCCCGCTTCAGCGCACCTCGCGTTTCATCAAGATACTCGGCAATCACCATCGGACCGGAAATGATGTGGCTGCGCTCCGCGACCAGCACCGGCAAGGTCCCGGCCGGATTGATCGACAGGAATTCGCGCCGCCGCGCCCACGGCTTCTCCTCCACCAGATCAAACTCGACCGCATATTCGCCAAGGCCTAGCCTTGCGAAGCGGGAGGGAGTGGACATGGCATGGTGAAATAGTGTGAGCATCGGCCTGCTGGCGCTGGTGATTCGGGTCTTTTTGATCCGGCAACAGCGGCCGCCATCCGCCGGATTCGTCTTGTCCGAGCTATAGGGTGAACTGCCGTATCTGACAAGCAAGCGCGCTTTTTTTGCGCCAATTCGGGAATCTTACATGGCGAGCGGAACAATTTTTGACGCTGGGCTGCTTGGCGTGCTGGAAGGCCTTACCGAATTCATCCCGGTTTCCTCGACAGGCCACATCCTGCTTGCGGGTCATTTTCTCGGTTTTGATTCTGCCGGAAAGACCTTCGAGGTCCTGATCCAGCTTGGTGCGATCCTTGCGATCCTCACCGTCTATTTCGCCCGCCTGTGGAAAATCCTCACCGATCTGCCATCCGACAAGCGCACACAGCGTTTCGTCCTCGGCGTCCTTGCCGCTTTCCTGCCGGCTGCCGTTCTCGGGGCGCTGGGCCATGACATCATCAAGACGGTGTTTTTCGAATCCCCCATATTGATCTGCACCATGCTGCTTGTCGGCGGATTGATCCTGCTTGCCGTCGACAAGATGAGTTTCCAGCCGCGCTACACGGACATCATGGATTACCCGCTGTCGCTCTGCTTCAAGATCGGCCTGTTCCAGTGCCTGGCGCTGATCCCCGGCACCTCACGGTCCGGCGCCACCATCGTCGGTTCGCTTTTAATGGGAACCGACAAGCGCTCGGCTGCAGAGTTTTCGTTCTTTCTCGCCATGCCGACCATGGCGGGCGCGTTCACCTATGACCTTTACAAGAACCGCGCGCTGCTGTCGTTCGACGACAGCATGCTGATCGTCACCGGCTTCATCTGCGCTTTCGTCACAGCGGTGATTGTTGTGCGCTACCTGCTCGATTTCATCTCGAACAATGGCTTCGCCTTCTTCGCGTGGTGGCGCATCATCGTCGGCGCGGCTGGTTTGGCCGCCCTGTTCACGTTTGGCTGAATACGCCCCGGCGCAACATGTCGAGCGCCAGCATGGTCAGGATCAGCTTGAACACCAGCCGGAACTTTTCCTCCGGTATGCGGTTGAGCAGCTTTGAGCCGGTGACCGTTCCGAGATAGCCGGTGCAGATCATTGCCGCGATCAGCGGCAGCCATGGACCGAAGGCAAAGCCCGCCAGCCCGAACGCGATGACTTTCAGCCCATGCTGCACGATCAGCCCGGCGGCGCTGGTGGCCACCACAGCCTTCCGGTCGCCAGGTATCATCGCTGCGACGACGGAGGCCAGCAGCGGTCCGGTTGCCCCCAGAAACATGGTCAGAAACGCAATGATGGCCGAGGCGATACCGAGCCCTGTTCCGGTCAGCGTCTTCATCCCCGGAACCTTGCCCCAGGTGATGAACAGGATGAACGCGCCCAAAACGATCTTCATCAAGGCATCTGGCAGCTGAACCACCGTCACCGCTCCGATGGCCGCACCGGAGACCGAGCCTGCCAGAAACGGCTTCAGGAATGACCGGTTGACATGGGCGCGCTGGACAAAGGTCCGGCCGGCGTTGGAACCGAACTGCACCAGGCCCTGAACCGGAATCAGCGCCGCCACCGGGACAAACAATCCCATCAGCGCCAGCATCATCACGCCGCCGCCAATGCCGAAACTGGCGGTGATGGCCGAGGTGAAAAAACTGGCAATGATCAAAAGCGCGGCGATACCTGCGCTGAGGTTTTCTGGCAAAAGGCTTGCCGGCAATATCAGTGCCGGATCAAACATGGATCAGGAAGCGGTGGTGCTGCTTGCTGCCGGAAACTGGCCGCGGGCGCGGAAACGCCAGAGGTAAGTCGGCAGGATGGCTTCCATGGTGCGCTGCGTGATGCCGATGCCTTCGAGCGTGCGACCGTCCTTGACCGCCTTGTCGGAAACGACATTATCGCTCTCGAGCAAAGTGACCTGATCGCGGGTGAGCAGCGGGCTTGGCAACATGCCGGCAATCGAGCCGATGATTCTGGCTGCCCAGAATGGGATTGGCAAAAGAATGCGCTTGCGCTCCGTCACCGTCAGCGTTTCCTGCATCAGTTCCTTGAACGTGCGCACTTCCGAACCGCCCAG
Source organism: Rhizobiaceae bacterium (assembly GCA_041751995.1). Lineage (GTDB taxonomy): Bacteria > Pseudomonadota > Alphaproteobacteria > Rhizobiales > Rhizobiaceae > JANMEX01. The sequence goes on from JBGSHY010000086.1 coordinate 60,121, forward strand.
TTCATAGACCTTGCCGCCGGAAAGCTGCCCTTCCACAGAGCGGGCGATCACTTCAGCCACATCGCCGGCATAGACCGGCTGGAACTTCGTTTCGCCGCCGCCGATCAGCGGCAGTATTGGCGAATAGCGGGCCATCGCGGCAAATTTGTTGAAGAACCCGTCTTCCGGGCCAAATATAATGGACGGGCGCAGGATCACCGCGCCCTTGACCGTCTCCAGTACGGCGGCCTCGGCCAAACCCTTGGTGCGGGCGTAGTCGCTCTTGGACTCTTTGTCCGCGCCGATGGCCGAAACATGGGTCAGGCCGGCCTTTGCGGCACGTGCCGCTTCCGCAATCGCGCGGGCGCCAAATTCCTGCACCGAGTCAAAATTCTGTGCGCCGCTTTCATGCAGAATGCCGACGAGGTTCACCACATGGTCCGCACCCTCAACCGCCCGGTCCACTGACCAGCGGAAGCGCAAGTTGGCCTGCACTGCCTGAATCTGGCCGACGCCGCCGAGCGGCTGCAGATGGAAGGCAAGATCGGGACGGCGCACCGCAACGCGGATGCGGTAGCCGCGCTTTGCCAACGCCCGCACCACATGCCGCCCGAGAAAACCCGAACCGCCGAACACCGTAACGAGTTTGTTGTTGCCGCCGTTAGCCATGTTAAATCTCCGAGGAATTGGCCCGTTCTTAGTTGATTTTACCGAAGTGGCAAAGAGGTTTGATTGCCGCAATCGTGCGCAATTGGACGGAGATTTTCCACCTGGATGATCCGTGCTTGAAATCACTCAATAGAAAATTGAAAAATCTATCCACCTCTCCGAAACCTCCCGCATAATTCCTGTGCTCTTTGCAAAGGGAACGCGGGATCATGATCCGGGTGAACGTGGCAAAGGCCGGTGCTTTGTTGCCGAGTTTCGGAAGCTCGCTGGGTGATGAGCCCCCAAGCAGAGGCGCTAAAGGTCTGTCACGGGCCGGCGCAGTTAAGGAACATTTTTGCGTCAGCAAAACAAAATGGTCGAGGGATCTTTGAAATGATCGGATGCGAAAGCAGGCGCGATAAAGGCAAAGTGTGCTCAACCAATAAAACCGCCGAGTTTCCCCGGCGGGTTTCGAAATTCTAAACGAAATAGCTTACTGGCCGACCTGGGAACATTCCGGACGCTTCTCGTTACGGTCGCGAAAAGCGTCCGCCGTATTTTGCTGCGGTCAGTGCGTCATCTTGTCGGCACGGTTTCGCATGCGCGGAGCGATGAACCATGCAAGCGGCGCGGAGAGGATGAAAGATGCGACCACCACCGCTGGGAGCCAAACAGTGGCATTTTCCGAAAGCGAGGGGATGGACAGCACGGTAACTGCGCCGATCCCGAATACGACAGCGTTGACCATCATGTAAATCAAGGCGGCAATTGCCAAGCGGTTGGACATCGGATTTCCTTTCAGGGGTTTCCATGCATCTGGAAAACGCACAGCGGCTTCCTTTGTTCCCGCATCAGTTGCGACATGAGTCCGAGAAACGAAAAAGCCCGCCGGGTATCCCCGGCGGGCTCCAATCTTCCGAACGTTGACCGTTCGGATTATTTCTTGGCCTTCAGCGCAGCGCCGAGGATGTCGCCGAGCGAAGCGCCCGAGTCGGTCGAGCCGTACTGGGCGACAGCTTCCTTCTCTTCAGCGATTTCCAGCGCCTTGATCGAGACCTGCAGCTTGCGGGTCTTCTTGTCGAAGGCGATGACGCGGGCGTCTACCTTCTGACCGACCTGGAAGCGTTCCGGACGCTGTTCGTCACGGTCACGCGACAGGTCGCCGCGGCGGATGAACGAGGCTAGGTCCTGATCGACCAGACGCACTTCGATGCCGCCATCGGTGATCGACGTGACTTCACAGGTGACGATGGCGTTCTTGCGCAGTTCGCCGGATGTCGCCGCTTCGCCCACAGCGTCCTTCGACAGCTGCTTGATGCCGAGCGAGATGCGTTCCTTCTCGACGTCAACGTCAAGAACGACAGCCTTGACCATTTCGCCCTTCTGGAAGTCCTCGATCGCCTGCTCGCCCGGACGGTTCCAGTCGAGATCGGACAGATGGACCATGCCGTCAACGTCGCCGTCGAGGCCAATGAACAGGCCGAATTCGGTCTTGTTCTTGACTTCGCCTTCAACGGTCGACCCGACCGGGAACTTGTCAGCGAACGATGCCCATGGATTGTCGTGCGCTTGCTTAAGGCCAAGCGAAATGCGGCGCTTTTCCATGTCGATATCAAGAACGACTACGTCGACTTCTTGTGAAGTCGAAACGATCTTGCCCGGGTGGACGTTCTTCTTGGTCCAGGACATTTCCGAAACGTGGACCAGCCCTTCGATACCGGCTTCAAGCTCGATGAACGCGCCGTACTCGGTGATGTTGGTGACTGCGCCTTTAAGCTTCGTGCCAACAGGATATTTGGCAACCGCTTCATCCCAAGGATCGCTTTCGAGCTGCTTCATGCCAAGGCTGATGCGCTGCGTGTCCTTGTTGATGCGAACGATCTGAACCTTGACGGTGTCACCGATGTTGATGACTTCGCTCGGGTGG
>JBGSHY010000087.1:0-19407 GCA_041751995.1 Rhizobiaceae bacterium
TGCATGGCGACAGCGGCCGGAAGCGCAACAACGCTGGCGATTGCCCTGGCTGCGCCGATGAGGCCCGCGGCGGCTGTGACGGCAGAGGCAATCACATAGAGGTCCAATTCCTGGCGGAAAACCAAGAACGGAAACGAGAAGAACTTGCCGTAAAGTGCCGCCATTTCGCGACCGAACCATGTTCCTACCGCTGCCCCGACGGCAACGCCCACAATGGCAATTGCCAACGCAAATTTTGCATAGTGCCAACCGATGGCAAGGTCTGCGTATCCGACTGCCTTCATCAAGCCGATCTGCTCGCGCTCCAGCGTGATCAGGCGGGTCAGGATCATGTTGACGAGGAAGGCCGAAACGAACAAGAATATCGGAGGAATAACCGAGGACATGGCTCTGAGTTGCTGCAACTCATTGTCAAGGAACTGATGCGAAATCTGCCCGGTACGGTCGCGCGCGCCCGTACCGCCATATGGTTTGAGCACCACATCCAGCGCATCTATCACATTGTCGGAATTCGCGCCGCGTACAGTCCGCAACGCCACGTCGTTGAACGCGCCGTCCATATTGAACAGTCCAGCCATGGCAGACCGCGGCATGAAGAACACGCCGAACCGTCTTTGGTCCGGCACCATGTCGCCAGGGCCGAGCGCATAGATATACTCCGGCGTCAAAACGATGCCGGTGACGGTCAACACCATGCGCTTGCCGTTCATGATGGTCCGGAACTCTGTTCCGGCTGTCATGTGGTGCGCGTTGGCGAAGGACTCAGTAACCGCAACCTCGTCCATCCGCCCCGACTCCGGCATCCGGCCTGAGCGGAGATAGAGGCGGTTGACCGACGGTTCGCCGCTGTCGGGAATGGAAGCGGCAATTGCGGTCCCGGGCTCCTGCATGCCGTCAATATCCAAAAGGACAGGGGAGACAATCCGCAGTTCCACACCATTGACGCCGGATATGGACGAAATCTCGTCGCGCAAGGTCAGCGGCGCACGCACAGCGCCAGCGAAGACATTTCCGAACCGGTAACGGTCGTAGAACGTCGCGCGGGTTTCCTCGAGTGAACGGGACGCGCCGATGGAAATGATAATCGTGGCGACGCCACAGGCCATGACCAGCGCGACAGCCAACACCTGCGCCCACATGCGCACCACGTCACGATAAAGTTTGCGGTCGAGGATTGCCATTACCAACTGACCTCGGACGGCTTGGCGCGGTGCGTATTGACTTCTGCTTGCGCGACCATGCCATCCTTGAATGTGAACACCCTATGCGCAATTTGCCGGATCGCGGCATTGTGGGTGATGATTGCCATTGAGGTTTTCAGCTCCTCGTTGATCCGCGCCAGCGCTTCCAAGACCAGAATGCCGGTCTTGGAATCCAGCGCGCCGGTCGGCTCGTCGCACAGCAGGACTTCCGGACGCTTGGCAATGGCGCGGGCGATGGCCACCCGCTGCTGCTCGCCGCCGGACAACTGCGCAGGGAAATGGCCGATGCGCTCCTTGAGGCCAACCATTTCCAACGCCTCTTCCGGCTTCATCGGATTGCGCGAGATTTCGGTGACCAGCGCGACATTCTCCCACGCGGTCAAACTTGGAATGAGATTGTAAAATTGGAACACAAAACCGACATGGTCGCGCCGGTAGCGGGTCAGTTCGCGCTCGGAACAAGCGGTTAGATCTTCATCGCGGAACATCACGGTGCCGGAAGTCGCCTGATCGATGCCGCCCATGATGTTGAGCAACGTCGACTTGCCGCTGCCGGAAGGGCCGAGCAGCACAGCCATTTCGCCTTCAAACAGCTCCATGTCCGCGCCGCGCAGGGCCTGAACCTCAACATCGCCGGAGCGGTAGGTTTTTGTGACGTTGCGCGCTGTGAAGACTGCAGCCGACATATCAGGGCCTCCAGCTGCCCTTACGGACAATAGCGGCATGATGCTGTCCGGCGTTGATGTGCGTCAACGGAAGGTGACCTCACCTCGAATGCTCAGCCTTCGTGCCCAGTCAGCGCACGGCGCAAACGCCTGATGATGGCTTGACGACCTCGTTCGTCAGCCTCCCTGGAAATCGTCTCGTTGACATCAAGAAGCAGCTTCGACAGGTCATTGTGCCAATCGAGATGCGCGACTTTCTCCGGTTGAAGACGCGGGACCTTGCCCTCCTCCACCTGCCGGGCGCCGGTTTCGGTGAGCTCGAAACCTTCATCGATTTGCGGCATGATGATGCGGTCAGCAGGTACCAGATGCTTCAGGCGCTGTTTGAACGCGCTCATGGCTTCCGGTTCACCGTGGGACAGCAAAATCCCGCAGGATACGGGCATGCGCTCCTGCACCCAGTCGACCAATTCTGTCGCATCGGCATGTCCGGAATAGAGGTCGAGTTGGCGGATCGAGGCCTTGACCTGGATTTCCTCTCCCTGGATGCGCACCCGTTCCGCGCCATCAAGCAGAATGCGCCCGAGCGAGCCTTGCGCCTGAAAACCGACCATCATGATGGTGGCGTTGCGCCGCCAGAGATTGTTTTTCAGATGGTGGCGTATGCGCCCTGCATCGCACATGCCTGAGGCCGCGATGATAATGAAATAGCCGGTCAATTTGTTGATGGCTTTGGATTGTTCAACCGTTTCGGTGAAGCGGATATCGCCCGAATTCAGCGCCTTGACCAAAGCCGCGCCCTCTTCAATTTCGCTCGCATGCCGCTCGAAAATCGCGCTGGCGCGGGTGGCAAGCGGAGAATCGACCATGATTGGCGCGGGCGGTATCGCGCCTGACAGCATCAGCCGGTGCAGATCAACCAGCAATTCCTGGGTCCGCTCGACGGCAAAGGACGGGATGATCAAAGGTCCGCGCATGTCGGCGGCACGCTTGACTTCTGCCTGTAGCAAGGCCCGGCGGCTATCAGGCGTCACCTCGCCGCGATCGCGGTCGCCATAGGTGGATTCGCAGATCAGATAATCGAGGTCGGCCGGCGCGCGCGGGTCCGGCTGGAGCAGCTTGTGCTGTGGTCCCAGATCCCCGGAGAAGAGAATGCGCAGCAGCTTGGTATCATCCATGTTGCCGATTTCCAGCTCGACCGAAGCGGAGCCCAGAAGATGTCCTGAGTTCCAGAAGCGGGCGCGGATGTCGTCGGACACCTTGAACCATTCGTCATAGTCCGAGGCACGGAACAAAAGCATGCAGGCGGCGGCGTCATCCTTGGTGTAAATCGGTTCAACGAGATCGCGTCCCCGCTGCGCATTGCGGCGGTTGAGGTTCTCGACTTCCATTTCCTGAATATGCGCCGAATCCGGCAGCATCACCGAACAGAGGTCCACGGACGGGGCCGTTGCATGAATGGGGCCGGAAAAGCCGTGCTTGACGAGTTTCGGCAAAAGGCCGCTGTGGTCGATGTGGGCATGGGTGAGGACGACCGCATCGATCCTGTCAGGCGGGAACGGGAACGCGCCATAGTTCAATTCGCGCTCGGATTTTGAGCCCTGAAACATGCCGCAGTCGATCAGGATGCGCGACTTTTCGGTTTCGATTTCAAAACATGATCCGGTAACGGCCTGCGCCGCCCCGTGAAAACGCAACCGCGGAGCCTTCATGACAAACGCCTTTCCTGCCAATGCGCCAATTGAGCGCCGCGCAGTCGGGTTCCGTCAAGAGGAATGTGCGATTGCGACCGTCACGACCAACGGTCAGGCAGTCGCATATTCGTTGGCTGCAAACAAATGGTGGTGGACCTTGCCGGTGAACAGCTTCAACAATTCACCGGTCACTTCCCGGCTTTGCGAACGAACGTCTGACTGCAGCGCTTTTTCAACCGCTGCCATGTCCGGATAGCGGATGGCCAGCGCCATCGCATAAACCGGCGCGCCCTCGTCGCGGTCCATGCCGTCCATGACGCGAACTTCCTCAGCGCCCGGAAACCGCGCCCAAAGCGGCACGAGGCGGTCTTTCACGAAAGCCCGGAATTCGGCTTCGCGCCCTTTGCGGATTTCACCTTCAAACAAAGCGTAGCGGATGATCATGGCCGGACTTTCGGGAAAAGAACCATTTCCGGCGGCATATTTGCCGCCGGAGTTTGTTTTGATCGTTCAAGCGCGATGCGAGAATTTGGCTTGGTGAGTCAGCTGGTGCGGCTTTCGAGAACCGGAGCGGAGCGTACTTTTGGGTACGTGAGCACCGGAAGCGCAGAAAGCCACATCAGATGGCCACCAAAGCGAATTCTCATTTGCCCCAGATTTTCTTGTATTCGTCGCGGTACCCATTGCCCGGGTCGAAGCCGTTGTTCGGACCGCCATCGAACTCTACATTGTCTGCGGTGACAACATGGAGCGGCGAGAGATAGCCGGACCATTTTTCACCGGCCATGCCGCGGTTGAGCTCGTCCACAAGCTGCCAGCCCTGCAGGTTCAAAGGCTCGGCGACCGTAACCTTCTGGAACTCACCCTTGCGGATGCGCTGGTAGGCGGATTCCGAACCGTCACCGGCGGCAACATTGATCGGGGCATCGGTGCCCTTCTTGCCGGCAGCTGCCAGCGAGGGGCCCATGAAGTCATAGTAGAGATCGTTGATGGCCAGCGAGTGGGTCCACGCGTCGCCGTATTTCTGCAGCAGCGAGGTGGTGAGCTGCGGCATGCGCTGCGAGGTTTCGGCAATCGGGGTATCGACATATTCGAGCACAGTGCCGCCGAGATCCTCGATTTCCTTCTTCATGCGGTCGGCCTTGGCGATGGCGATCGCGTAGGTCGAGTCGGTGAAGATGATGACGCCAGGCTTGCCTTTGGCATCGATGTAGGCCCAGTCGGCGGCGGACTTGGAGACTTCCATTGCATCCGTGCCTACATTAGCCATGACGCCGACTTCGTCAATCGGACCAACGCCTGGACCTGCATGCCAGGAAACCATCGGAATGCCTGCCTTCTTGGCTTCTTCCATGGCCGGCTTCTGTTCGACCGCGTCAAAGCCGTTGATGATGATGCCATCCGGCTTCAGCGCGAGCGCCTGACCGAAGGCAGCGGTGCGGCCGCCGATGGAACCCGCGCCGTCTAGTGTCTTGACCGTCCAGCCGAGGGCGGCTGCAGCTTCTTCGACTCCCTTGGACACGCCAAGGATGCCGCCGTTCTTCATGTCAGCGCCGAGGATGACAATGGTCTTGCCTTCCGCGCCCTTAGGGCCGGTCGTCGGACCGTCCCACTTGTCGACCTTGCTGGCGTATTTGTCGACGACGGCCTGTGCATCGGCCATGGCATCAGCAAATGCCGGAGCCGAGACGATCAATGCCAGGGCGGCAACGCCGTATTTCAAAATGTCTCTGCGGATCATGGTAGTCCTCCCGTTGAAGTTTGAAGTCAGCCCTGCGCGGTGTCGTCACCGGACGGGGATTGGGTGGGCCGGGGCAGCTTGACGACTGCCCCGCGCTTTCTTTGGGCATAGCCTGCAATGCCGATGGCAATCAGCAGTGTCACGCCGTTGAACAGCGGCTCGACAAAGAACGAACCGCCGAATTGCTGGATGCCGGATATGCCGACGGCCAGAATGATGACGCCGATCATCGTGCCCCATACGTTGACGCGTCCGGGCTTGATGGTGGTGGAGCCGAGGAAGGCGCCGACGAGCGCGGGCAACAGATATTCAAGGCCGACACTGGCTTGGCCAATGCGCAGTTTCGACGCCAGCAGCACCCCGGTGAGCGCGGCCAGAAGGCCGGATGTGATGAATGCGCCCATGACGAATTTCTGCACGGGTATGCCGTTCAGTGCTGCAGCCTTCGGGTTTGCGCCAATGGCGTAAAGATAGCGCCCGATGGGCGTGTATTCGAGGATGAGCCACAGCACGAAGGCAATGATCAGCACATAGAAGCCGGTGATCGGCAGGCCGAAAACCATCGTGCCGTTCAGCGCCAGGAATCCGTCGGGCAATTCGCCGACCACCTGCCGGCCGCCGGTGTACCAGAGCGCAAGGGCATAGAGGATGGTGCCGGTGCCCAGCGTTGCGATGAAGCTGTCAATCTTGGCGACTTCCACCAGAAGTCCGTTGAGAAAGCCGGTGACAGCCCCCAGCACCAGAACGATCAGCACCGCGAGGGGCCAGGGAAAACCGTAGGCCGTCTGCAGGCTGATGGCCAGAATATGCCACAACACGATGCCGTAGCCGACGGTCAGATCAATGCGTCCCGATGCCATCGGGATCATCGCCGCCAGCGACAGCAGTGCAATGATTGCCTTGTCGGATATAATCGAGCGCAAGTTGAGAAGTGTCGGAAATGTGCGTGGCAGCAGGAGCGAGAACAGCACCATCAGGACAACCGTCAGGATCACCAACCCGTATACGGGGATGAGCCGACCGAGTTTTTGGCCAAATGTCAGTCCTGCGAGCTCGCTTTTCGTGGGCTCAAGGGCGGTGGATTGGATCGAGTTCATCTCAAGGTTCCGTTGTTCATGCGGCTTCAGAAGCCGAGGCCGCGTGGATCAGCGAGGCAGTGGTCAGGCCCTGCCCTTCAAGTTCCTGGACGATGCGTCCCCGCGAGAAGACCAACGCGCGGTGGCAAATGTGCGCGACTTCCTCAAAGTCGGTGGACACGACGATCACACCGAGGCCCGCCTCGAGCGCACCGGCGATCAGCTTGTAGATTTCCGCTTTGGCGCCGACGTCGACACCGGCCGTCGGGTCTTCGGCAATCAGCAATTTGCGGCCCGTCAGCACCCAGCGGCCAACGACGACCTTTTGTTGATTGCCGCCGGACAGGGCTTCGATCGGCAGCGACGGATCGTTGGGACGCAAACCGAGCGTGGCGCCGGCAATGCGGGTTTTTTCCGCTTCAACGCGTGGCGACATGAATGAAAAAAGCCCCCGGCCAGATGCGCCGGGGTTCATGTACATGTTTTCACGGATGGTGAGCGACAGGGCGATTGACTCTTCTGTCCGGTCGCGCGCGATCAGGCCGACGCCAGATTTCATCGCCGTGATGGTCGAGGTCAGATCCGGCGTTTGCCCGTTCAGCTTGACCGAACCGGTGAAAGCTTCCGCGCCAAACAGCGCACGGCCAACGGACTCCTGACCCGCGCCGCGCAGACCGACAAGGCCGAGCAACTCACCTTCGCGCAGTTCAAACGATACCGGTCCGGCGTCGCCTGTGGCCAGACCGGAAACGGCAAGGCGAACGGCGCCCGCGCTGGTCTTGGCTTTGACAAACAGGTCTGATGCAGGGCGTCCGACAATCATTTCGACCAGATCACGCGGCGAGGTTTCGCTGACCGGTTTTGCACCAACCAGCCTGCCGTCGCGCAGGACGGCGACGCGGTCGGCAATCTTGAAAATCTCGTCCAGCCGATGCGACACATAAATCATGCCGACGCCGCGGTCTTTCAGCGGTCGCAACGCCGCAAATAGCCGCTCCACCTCATCTGCCGGGAGACTTGCGGTCGGCTCATCGAGCACCAGAACATCCGCCTCGACCGCCAGTGCGCGGGCAATGGCAACAAGCGACTTTTCGGTGCGGCTCAAATCCTGAACGCGGGTGGTCGGGTCGAATTCACAGCCGACCAGATCCAGCGCCGCCCTGGCGCGCGCTTCGGTGCCGCGCCAATCGATCAATTTGTTCCTGAGCGAAAAGCCCTGCGCCAGCCCGACATTTTCGGCGACCGTCATCCATTCGATCAGGCCCAAATCCTGGTGGATGAAGGCGACCTTCTGGCGTTGGTTGGGCTTGGGCGGACGGTGGGCATAGGGCTCGCCGCGAAACAGGATTTCGCCTTCGTCGGCTTTGTGAATGCCTGCCAGCGTTTTGATGAGCGTGGATTTGCCGGCGCCATTTTCGCCGAGCAGCGCGAGAATTTCACCCTGCTTCAGATCAAGCGAAACATCGCTCAGCGCTTTGGTCCCGCCAAAGCGCTTGGTGATGGACCTGAACTGGATCAGGTTTTCCTGCAACGCGCCTGCTCCTCCCAAAGACCGGCTGGACGGCGTTTGAGCGCCGTTATCGATAACATGTTAGCGATAACATTCGACGGGAGTCAACAGCGATTCTGAACGCTTTCAAACTAATTCGATGGCATCAGGATAGGTCGCCATCGAGCAGACGCATCATTTCGGCTGAGTCTTTTGCGCCCAAACCGGCGGCGCAAAGCAGCCGGTGGATTTCGACGAGCTGGCCGGTCATCGGCAACGGCGTGCGGGTGGAAAGCGCGAAGGATTGAAGCGAATCCAGATCCTTCATCATGTTGTCAATGCGCCCCGTCGGCGTGTAATCACGCCGGGCAAACTTGACCATGAATTCCTGCATGATCGCGGAGTCTGCACGGCCGCCCTTGAGCGCTGCAGGTATTGCTGCGGCGTCCACGCCCCCGGCCTCGGCCAGTTTCACCGCTTCAGCGACTGCCTGGAACTGCACGGCGCAGAAGAGCTGGTTGATCAGTTTGACGGCTTGGCCAGCGCCGTTCGGACCCATCAACGTGTAGTTGGCGGCAAGGTGCTGCATGACTGTGCGGGCACGTTCGAAGTCGGCAGCGTCCCCGCCCGCCATGATGGTGAGCCTGCCGTCCAGCGCGCCAGGCACGCCGCCTGACAGCGGACAATCAACCCATTTCATGCCCGTCTCCGCGCCAAGTTTGTCGGCCATCTTCCGGGTGTCGCCGGGGTCGATCGAGCTCATGTCGATGAGGAGTTTTTCCGGCGTGGCGGCGCTGGCAACACCGTCGTTGCCGAACACAACGGCGCGGACAATGTTGGCATGGTTGAGACTGAGGACAATAAAACTGCTGTTACGCGTCGCACCGGCAACCGTGTCGGATGCCTTTGCGCCCTTGGCGACGAGCACTGCCACTTTGTCCTTGTCCAGATCAAAGACCCGCACATCCAGGCCGCGCTCCAACAAGCGGGTCGCAATGGCGCTGCCCATGATGCCTGCGCCGATGACGGCGACTGAGACCTTGCTGTCCGCCATGTCAGGCTCCCTGTTCCAGCTTTGCAACAATTGACTGTATCACCGCATCAAACGGCTGGTTGCCGTCTATCACAATGGCGCGTGCTTCATCATATGGGGCTTCCAGTGTCGCCAGCTGACTGTCGAGCAGAGACGGCGGCATGAAATGGCCTTTTCGAGCCGATTGGTTGCGTGCCAGCGTTTTTCGGCTGCAATCGAGGAAAATGAAGCGTGTTTGTGGCCCTGAACCCGCCTGGAGCCGGTCACGATAGATTTTCTTCAACGAGGAGCAACTGGCAATGGCGCCGCCGTTTGTTGCCGCCTCCGCATTCAGGCACGCAGAAAGGGCATCGAGCCACGGCCAGCGGTCGTCATCATTGAGCGGCGATCCCGCGCTCATTTTGGCGATGTTTGCCGGCGGATGCATCGCGTCGCCTTCAATGTAGGGCACGGCAAAACGCGCCGCCAAGGCTTCGCCGACGCTGGACTTGCCGCAGCCCGAAACACCCATGACGATGAGCGGCGGGAGCTTAAAGCGAGGCTGTGATGCCGCCGTCGACATAGAGCACGTGTCCATTCACAAAGGTGGAAGCATCGGAGGAAAGAAAAACGGCGGCGCCGATCAGCTCATCGACATTGCCCCAGCGTCCGGCCGGTGTGCGCTTTTCAAGCCATGCCGAAAATTCGGGATTGTCGACCAGCGCCTGATTGAGCGGTGTCTTGAAATAGCCGGGCGCGATGGCATTGATGTTGAGACCGTGCCTGGCCCAGTCGGTCGCCATGCCTTTGGTGAGGTTTCGCACCGCGCCCTTGGTGGCTGTATAAGGGGCGATGTTGGGACGGGCGAGTTCGCTTTGCACCGAAGCGATGTTGATGATCTTGCCGCGCCCGCGCTTGATCATGTGCCGCGCGACGGCCTGGCCGGCAAAGAACACGCTGGAAATGTTGGTCTGCAGCAATTGCTGCCATTTGTCGGCCGGAAAATCCTCAAGCGGCGCGCGGAACTGCATGCCGGCATTGTTGACCAGAATGTCGATGGGGCCGAGCGTGGCTTCAATGTGATCGACAGCCTTGGCGACGGCATCGCCGTCCGTGACGTCGAACAAGGATGTTGAAACCTTCGCGCCCGCTTTCGCCAGTCGTTCGGCTGCAGCTTCGACCGGTCCAGCCGTACGGCCGTTCAGTATGATCTCGGCGCCGTGGGCGGCCAGTCCTTCCGCCAGAGCAATGCCGATGCCCTGTCCGGAGCCGGTGACCAGTGCGCGCTTGCCGGTCAGATCAAACAGTTTGCTCATCGGATATGTCCTCAATTCTTGAAGCCGAGCCTAGCACAAGCGAATTGGCTTGACATAAATGTTAGCGATAACATAATCAACAGCAAAGTGATCAGGAGGCATCATGTCCGGTTCAAACGCGCGTCCAGCGGTCCTGATGACCGGGGCTTATCCGCAATGGGACATGGATGCGCTGGCCAGCCAGTATGATCTGCTTTGCCTTTTCGACGTCGCGAACAAGGACGCATTCATAACAGAAAATACCGCGAGAATCCGCGCCATAGCCACACGCGGCGACCTTGGCGCAAGCGCCGAACTGATGGGGCGTCTGCCCAACCTGGAAATCGTTTCGGTGTTTGGCGTCGGCACCGACAGCGTTGATCTCCCATACGCCCGTACGCGCGGCATCAAGGTGACCAACACGCCGGACGTCCTGACGGATGATGTTGCCGATCTTGGCGTGGCGCTGCTCTTGGCAGCCGCCCGCCAAGTACCGCAAAACGACCGTTTGGTTCGGGCCGGAACCTGGCCACAGGGCGGCTTGCCTTTGGTCACCCGCGTATCCGGCAAAAAAGTCGGCATCGTCGGCATGGGCCGTATCGGTGCGGCGGTGGCCAAGCGACTGAACGGTTTTGATTGCAAAATTTCCTATTTCGCACGGTCGGAGAAAGACGGTTCGCCCTTCCGGTTTGAGCCGGATCTTTTGACACTCGCACGCGCCAGTGAGTTCCTGATTGTTACGCTTTCCGGCGGCGAATCGACCAAAGACATGATCAATACCGACGTGCTGGCAGCGCTTGGGCAGGATGGAATACTGGTCAATGTTTCGCGCGGCACAACGGTTGATGAACCGGCGCTGATTGAGGCCTTGCAAAACAGAACCATCAAGGGCGCGGGTCTCGATGTGTTCTGGAACGAGCCCAACATCAATCCGGCCTTCTTCGCGCTCGACAATGCCGTGCTGCAGCCGCACCACGCTTCGGGAACAGTGGAAACGCGCAAGGCGATGGGGCAGTTGGTGCGGGATAATCTTTCGGCGCACTTTGCCGGCAAGCCACTTTTGACCCCGGTCGCATAAGGAAAAAGTCCAATGAAAGCCGTCGTCATTCATGGGCCCAAGGATTTGCGCATTGAAGAACGCGATCCCGAAATTGCCGGTCCGGGCGAAGTCGAGATCGCCATCGAAGCTGGCGGCATCTGCGGGTCGGATCTGCATTATTACAATCACGGCGGCTTCGGCGCGATCCGGCTGAAAGAGCCAATGATTTTGGGCCATGAGATTGCCGGTACTGTCAAAGCGTTGGGTGCCGGCGTTTCCGGCTTTGCCGTTGGAGACCGGGTGGCCGTGTCGCCGTCCAAGCCTTGCAATCAATGCCTTTACTGCCTCAAGGGCCAGCAGAATCAGTGCCTCGACATGCGCTTCTATGGCTCGGCCATGCGCATGCCCCATGTTCAGGGTGCATTCTCGCAAAAACTCGTGGCAAACCATTGGCAATGCCACAAGGTGGCCGATGATGTTTCAATCAACGAAGCCGCCTTTGCCGAACCGTTCGCCGTGACACTGCACGCGGTCAACCGCGCAGGTTCGCTTTTGGGCAAGCGCGTTTTGGTAACCGGCTGCGGACCGATCGGCACGTTGTGCATCGTCGCGGCGCGGGCGCACGGGGCGCAGGAAATCGTGGCGACCGATGTGATGGACGGTGTGTTGAAGATGGCGCTCAAGGCGGGAGCGGACCGCGTCATAAACGTTGCAAACAGACCGGAGGACCTTGCTGCCTACAGTGCAAACAAAGGTTCATTCGATGTGATGTTTGAAGCTTCCGGTAATGAGCGCGGCCTTCGCGCAGGGATCGACGTTTTGAAGCCACGCGGCATTCTCATGCAGCTCGGGCTTGGCGGCGATATTTCCATTCCGCAAAACCTGATTGTTTCCAAGGAGTTGGAAATCCGTGGATCCTTCCGTTTCCACGAAGAGTTTGCGCTCGCCGTTGATCTCATCAACCGCAAGCGCGTGGATTTGAAGCCGCTGTTGACAGGCGTTTACCCGATTGGCGATGCGGTGGCGGCATTTGAGGCGGCCAATGACCGGTTAAAATCGATGAAGGTGCAACTGGATTTCAGCTAGATTTGGTCCGCGGCAACTGCGGCCAGCGCGGCCTTTGCCACTTCAACGTCTTCATCACCTGTTCCCGACCCGACGCCAATGCCGCCGGAAAGCTTGCCGCCGAACCGGATTGGCAGGCCGCCCTTGAGCAGGGTCATCCCGCCTTTGGACGAAATTGACGCGGCCATCGCCGCCTCGTTGCCCAAGGCTCCCGTGGCGTTGTTGGACGAGGCGGCGGTGCGGGCTTTTGCGTGGGCTGTGCGCAAGCTCAGGAATTTCGCCCCGTCCATGCGCACGCTAGCCAACACCTCGCCAGAGGCGTCCACCACGATGATACATTGCGGCACGCCCATGGCTGCGGCTTCTGCAACGCCTGCGTGGATCATCGCCAGCGCGCCGTCGTGGGTCAGCTTGATGGTTTCAACGATATGGGCGCTCATGTGCTTTCTCTTTCAATGACACGAATGTTGGTCAGCACAAGTTCGCTGCGGCTGGGATGCTCAGGGTTCTGGATCGTGTTGATCAACTTGCGTGCAGCCAGACGGCCGATCTCATAGCATTCAATATCCACGGAAGTGATACGCGGGTGGCAGCAAGCGGCGATTTCATAATTGCCGAATCCGGCGACGGCGATGTCCTTGGGAACCTTGAGTCCGCGCCGGTGGCACTCCATCAAGGCGCCGAATGCGGAAAGGTCGGAGACACAGATGGCGACTTCGGTGTCCGGCCATTGTGACAGGACACTGCCCATCGCCTGCGCACCCTGCTCCATTGAGATAGGCGGGACACCGAAGGAAACGACGCGGCCTTCGGGCAGACCAAGTTCAGCGATGGCTGCCTGAAATCCGGCGCGGCGCTGGTTGCCGCGGGTGTCGCGTTCGGTGGTGCCGCCAATGTAGGCGAACTTGCGATAACCCTTTGCGGCCAAAGTCTTGACCAGGAGTGACATGGCGTCGGCATTGGAAAATCCGACGACCTGATCGATGGGTTTGGCTGGAAGATCCCAGGTCTCGACCACAGGAATTCCGGCATTTTCAAGCATGCGGCGGGCACGGCCGGTGTGGATGCCGCCGGTCAGGATGATGCCTTCGGGGCGGCGGCGCAGCATGGCTTCGATCAGACTTTCCTCACGCTCGACGGAGTATTCATTGTAAGCGAGGAGCAGTTGGAGGCCGGTGTTTTCGAGCTCGTTGGTGATACCGCGTGCGGTGTCGGCAAAGTTGGAATTGTTGATCGACGGGACGATGGCCGCAACGAAGCCGGTTCGTTTGGAGGACAGGCTGCCTGCTGACAGATCCAGCACATAACCAAGCTCGTCGATCGCCTTGAAAATCCGCTCGCGGGTGGCTTCGGAAACAAGATCGGAATTTTTCAACGCGCGGGAAACGGACATGGACGAGACCCCGGCATGACGGGCGACATCAGCCATCGTCGGCATCTGGCCGTCCGGATTGCGTGGCTGTTCTGGCTTGTTCATCTGCGTTTGCGGCTACCCTTCGGGGTTTCATGTTAGCGATACCAGTTGTGATGCTCAAGTGCACAAAACGCAATTCCAAACCTGCTCGAAATGCGCTCCGAACCGGTAGGAATTGGTGCTCGAAATGCTTGCAGGCTTCCGGACGCGTGTTAATGATAGCGCTAACATGACATGCCGTTTTCAGGCGGCGCAAAGACGGGGAAAATTCCGAAATGTTCGGCGATGTGGAAGGCGCAGGATTTGAGGTTCTGGACGAGCGGTTCAACAACTGCTTTGTCGGGCATGTGGCAATCGAGCGGCTTTGGACCGGAGCCCGGTGGCTGGAAGGTCCGGCATGGTTTGGCGCGGGCCGTTATCTGGTTTTCTCGGACATTCCAAACAACCGGCTGATGCGATTTGACGAGACAGACGGATCTGTCTCCGCGTTCCGCAACCCTTCCAACAATTGCAATGGCAACACGGTCGACAATCAAGGGCGGCTGGTGACTTGCGAACATCTCACACGCAGGGTGACCCGCACCGAGCATGACGGGTCCATCACAGTGATTGCCGACACCTACAATGGCAAACGGTTGAATTCGCCCAATGATGTGGTCGTACGGCGCGACGGGACAATCTGGTTCACCGACCCGAGCTACGGCATCATGACGGACTATGAGGGCGACAGGGCGGAGATGGAGCAGGACGGCTGCCATGTCTATTGCGTTGATCCGTCAAGCGGCGTGGTCGCCCGGGTCACCAATGATTTCGACAAGCCAAACGGGCTGGCTTTCTCGCCAGACGAGAAGACACTGTATATCGCTGACAGCGGTGCGCCGAGGCATATCCGCAAATTTGGCGTGAACGGGACGAAGCTGAAGGATCAGGGTGTGTTCGCCACCTGCAGCGCCGGTCTGTTCGACGGGTTCCGGGTCGACAGAAACGGGCGAATCTGGACGAGCGCGGCGGATGGGGTGCATTGCTTTGATCCGGACGGCACGCTGATTGGAAAAATCCGGATTCCGGAACTGGTGTCCAATGTCAGTTTTGGCGGAGCAAAACGCAACCGGCTGTTCATCACCGCGCGTACCTCACTTTACTCGGTGTTTGTTGTCGCCAACGGAGCATCGGCAGGATGATCGCACAATCGTTGAAAGTCGCTTTCCTCGGCACCGGGCTGATGGGCTTTCCGATGGCGCGCAATTTGCTCAAGGCCGGGTTTGACGTCACGGCGTGGAACCGCTCGCCGGACAAGGCAAAGGCACTGGAGCCATTTGGCGGCAAGGTAGTTTTGTCGGCTAACGATGCGGTGCGGGATGCAGATATGGTCATCACCATGCTGTCGGACGGACCGGCCGTCGCGGATATGCTGTTTGCGCAAGGTCTGGCAGGTGCGATGAAACGCGGGGCCATGTTTATCGACATGAGTTCGATCAAGCCCGACGAAGCGCGGGCGCATGCCGAACGGTTGGCAGCGCTCGGCATTGCCGCGCTGGATGCGCCGGTTTCCGGCGGCACTAAAGGGGCGGATCTCGCCACGCTGGCGATCATGGCGGGAGGTGAGGCAGAGGCATTTTCCAGAGCCGAACCGGTGCTCAAGGCGATGGGGCGGCCAACCCATGTCGGGCCATCCGGCTGCGGTCAGATTGCCAAGCTTGCCAATCAGGGCATCGTCGCTGTGACCATCGGCGCGGTGGCGGAGGCGATTTTGCTGGCCGAAAGGGCGGGCCTTGCCAAGGGCGCGTTGCGGCAGGCTTTGGCTGGCGGCTTTGCCGACTCGGTCATTTTCCAGCAGCATGGCGGGCGGATGGAGGAGCGGAATTTCGCACCCGGCGGGCCATCTGCGTATCAGTTGAAGGATCTCAACAATTTGCTCGGCGCGGGAGAGGCTCTTGGCCTCACCTTGCCGCTGGCCATGGCGCTGCGCGACCGGTTCGCTTCATTGGTCAATGACATGGATGGCGCGATGCTCGACCATTCGGCGCTCTATCTTGAACTGGTGAAGCGGCAGGACTGATCCTGCCGCTTCGCTTTGATTTGCGGTCAGAACCGGCGCGGCGCTTCAGGCTTGTTGACGAGGATTTTCTCGATCTTGTCCTTTAGGGCATCGGTCATCAAGTGGCGGCTTTCAAGTGCCGCCAGATTGTCCTTCAACTGGCTTTCCTTTGAAGCGCCAAGAATGACAGTCGAGACATGCGGGTTCGACAGGCACCAGAGCAAGGCCATATGGTGGATCGGCAGGCCAGTCTTTTCGGCAAGCGCGGCAAGCTTTTCGACCTTGGCAAGTTTTGCCTTGCCGCCGACGCTTTCCCACTCGGCTTTCAGCCATTCATAGCCGGGCAGGTTGAGACGGCTGTCCGCGGGAATGCCCTTGTTGTATTTACCGGTCAGAACGCCTGAGGCCAGCGGGGACCAGATTGTCGTGCCGGTGCCGACGAGATCGTAAACCGGCAAATAATCGCGCTCGACCTTGTCACGCTCGAAGAAATTATACTGCGGCTGTTCCATGGTCGGCGGCGTGATGTTCAACGCACGCGCGACAGAATAGGCTTCCGTAATCTGCTGGCCGGACCATTCGGACGTGCCCCAGTAGAGCACCTTGCCTTGGCTTACGAGGTCATGCATGGCGCGCACCGTTTCCTCGATCGGCGTATCGATATCGGGGCGGTGGCAGAAATAGAGATCGAGATATTCCACCTGCAGGCGTTTCAATGCGGCATGGCAGGCGTCGGTGACATGCTTGCGGGAAAGGCCGCGCTGGGTTGGCTTCGATCCGCCCCAGAACACCTTGCTGGAGACGATGTAACTGTCCCGGGTCCAGTTGAGCTTCTTCAATGCCTTGCCCATCAGGGCCTCGGACTCACCGGCCTCGTAGCCTTCGGCATTGTCAAAGAAATTGATGCCTGCGTCATAGGCGGTGGTCATCAGCTTCAGCGCATCGCTTTCGTGCACCTGCTTGCTGAAGGTAACCCAGGAACCCAGCGAGAACTCACTGACCTGAAGTCCGGATTTTCCCAAACGGCGGTATTGCATGGCGTGTTCCTAAAGCTGTGATTGTTTGAATTCAGTTTGCGGCAGCAGTGCCCTACATGGGCCTTTGGGCGCCAATGTTCCAGTGGACACCGCAGGGAAGTGACGGAATTGCTGTGGCTGATGTACCGGCATCCGCTTCATCCGGCAAACTGCCGACGCCCTTTGATCCATATCATGGCCGCATCGCAGCGATGGCGCATGTTTGCGCGGGGCAAGGTTTTGGCAAAACGCCAACGGAGGATCGTGCCATTTTACAGATCAGGATTCATGGCCGTGGCGGCCAAGGCGTTGTGACGGCAGCTGAAATGTTGTCGATTGCGGCATTTGAACAGGGCAGGCACGCGCAGGCCTTTCCGAGTTTCGGCTCAGAACGGACGGGTGCGCCGGTGGTGTCCTTTTGCCGGATCGACGACAAGCCGATCCGCTCGCGCGAGCCGATTTCCGCGCCAGATGTCATCATCGTACAGGACGCGCATCTGTTGCATCAGGTTGACGTGTTCGGCGGACTGAAGGCGGACGGTTATGTCTTGATCAATTCAAAGCGGACTGCCGAAGAGCTCGGCGTCGGCGAGATTGCTGCCCGCCTGCCACACGGCCATTTCGTCATGCTCGAGGCGAGCGACATCGCACTGAAGCATCTGGGGCGGCCATTGCCGAACGCGGTGCTGCTTGGCGGCTTTGCGGCGCTGACCGGCATGATATCGCTTGATGCCGTGGTCCACGCCATTCACGACAAATTCAAGGGCGCCATCGCCGACAAAAATGATGCCGCCGCCAGCGAGGCCTATGCCATCGTTGAGGCGTCCACCCATGCGGAGGCTAAGGCATGATCCAACAAATTGAAGGTTCCGAAGCGGTCGCCCAAGCGGTGGCGCTGTGCCGCCCGGAGGTAATCTGCGCCTACCCGATTTCGCCGCAGACCCATATTGTCGAAGGTTTGGGGCGGCTGGTGAAAAGCGGCACGCTGACGCCGTGCGAGTTCCTCAATGTCGAGAGCGAGTTTGCCGCCATGAGTGTCGCCATCGGCTCCTCGGCCACCGGCGCGCGGACCTATACGGCAACCGCCAGCCAAGGCCTCTTGTTCATGGCGGAAGCTGTTTACAATGCATCAGGGCTCGGGCTGCCGATTGTCATGACCGTCGCCAACCGCGCCATTGGCGCGCCGATCAACATCTGGAACGATCACTCCGACTCGATGAGCCAGCGCGACTGCGGCTGGCTGCAGCTGTTTGCCGAGAGCAATCAGGAGGCGCTGGATCTGCACATACAGGCGTTCAAGCTGGCGGAAGAGCTGTCGATGCCGGTGATGGTGTGCATGGACGGTTTCATCCTGACTCATGCCTACGAGCGGGTCGACATGCCGACACAGGAACAGGTCGACGCCTTCCTGCCGCCCTATGAGCCGCGGCAGGTGCTGGATCCTGCCGAACCGGTGTCGATCGGCGCGATGGTCGGGCCGGACGCTTTCATGGAAGTGCGCTATCTGGCGCACGCCAAGCAGACAATGGCGCTGGAGCGCATTCCGGAAATCGCCGCAGAATTCGCCGAGATTTTCGGACGTGATGCCGGCGGTCTGGTGCGCGGCTACAAGATTGACGACGCCGAGACGATTGTCGTGGCGCTCGGCTCGGTGGTCGGCACGCTGGAGGAAACCATTGACGCCATGCGGGCTGAGGGCGTGAAAATCGGCATCCTGTCGATCCGCTCGTTCCGCCCGTTTCCGCTCGCAGCGGTACGCGAAGCGCTGGCGCGGGTGCACCGCGTGGTGATCCTGGAGAAAAGCTTTTCGGTGGGCCTCGGCGGTGTGGTTTCAGCCGATGTGCGGATGGCGCTGGCCGGACGGCTGCATATGCGCAGCTATTCCATTATCGCAGGCCTTGGCGGGCGGGCGATCACGCAGGCCTCGCTGACCCGCGTTCTGAACGAGGCGGTCGAAGACCGGATGAAGCCGCTGACCTTCCTTGACCTCGACTGGTCCATCGTCAACCGCCAGCTGGCGCGCGAGGCGTCGATGCGGCGCAGCGGGCCGATTGCCGAAAACCTGCTGCGCGATATCGGCGCGGCCAAATCCGGTTGAGGACATTGACATGAACCAGGAAGTCAAATTCTACCAGACCGGCACGTTCACGATCGGCAACCGGCTGCTCACCCCGGAACAGCGCAGCGTGCAATCATCGCAGGAGCGCAGCAATTCGCTGACATCCGGCCACCGCGCCTGCCAAGGCTGCGGCGAGGCGCTGGGCGCACGCTATGCTGTCGATGCCGCAATGCGGGCGACCAACAACCAGCTGATCGCGGCCAACGCGACCGGCTGTCTTGAAGTGTTCTCCACGCCCTACCCGGAAACATCCTGGCAATTGCCATGGCTGCATTCGCTGTTCGGCAATGCGGCGGCGGTCGGCTCCGGCATCGCGGCGGCGCTGGCGGTCAAGGCGCGCAAGGCAGGAAAGACCCAGAGCGACGTGCGGGTGATTGCACAGGGCGGCGATGGCGGAACGACAGACATCGGCTTTGGCTGCCTCTCCGGCATGTTCGAGCGCAATGATGACGTGCTGTATATTTGCTACGACAACGAGGGCTACATGAACACCGGCGTGCAACGCTCCTCCGCCACGCCGCCCACCGCCCGCACCGCGACAA
>JBGSHY010000088.1:0-6150 GCA_041751995.1 Rhizobiaceae bacterium
CTGGCCGCCCGGACGGCGGTTGCCGCCATTGCGGTCGCCGTGCTGGCGCGGTTCAAACTTGCACTGCTTCCACAGCAGAACGACCTTCGGCGCTTCCTCCACGGCAGGCACAGCCTCGCCCTCGACAGCTGGCGCGGCTGACTCGTCGGTTGCCGTTTCAGTTTCAGCCTTTTCGGCCGGTTCAGCGCGCGAAATGCGCTCGACGATGACTTCCGGTGTCGTCGGCGCAGGCGCGGCGGCCGCCACGGCTGCGTCGATCTCTGCGGTCTTCTTCTCCACTTCCTCGGCGGGAAGCGTCTCGGAGCGGTAGCCGAGACCCTTGAGAATTTCCTCCATGTCGCTTGCAGTGGCGCCGAGGATCGACATCATGGCCGGCGTGACCATGAAGCGTTCGCCGTCATAACCACCGGCAGGTCGGGCGCCCTGCCCCTGTTTCCAGGCTAGCGTCGGGCGGATGAAATCGGCGAGGCGCTCGAGAATGTCGATGCGCACGGCGCGCTTGCCCAGATAGCGGAACCCGCCAATGCGGTAGAACTCGCGGTCAAACGCCGGATCAGCGACGATGGACGTGCGCCCGGCGGCAAGCGCCGCCACCACGTCGCCGTAGCCCGGCTTGTCCTTGGCGTCGTTTTTCAGCGCCCAGAGCAATGTGACCAGCTGCGCCGGGGCAGGCTTGAGCAGCGCCGGCAGGAAAATATGATAGGCGCCGAACCGGATGCCGAGCTTGCGCAATGCGCTGCGGGCTTCCTGATCGAGCGACTTGGCTTCGTCCGCCACATCGCGGCGCTTCAGCACGCCCTGCGCTTCGTAAATGCGGAATGCGAGACCCTTGGCGACGCCCTCCAGGCCCTCCCCAACGGCAAGGTCTGCCAGCGGCTTCAGGTGCTGGTCGATCTGGAAATGGACATAACGCGCGGCGCGCTGTTCCACCATGTCGCGAGACGACCCGGAAAGCTGTTCGTCGGCAAGCAGGATCACGCGCGGCTTGAGGAAATCATCCGAAGCGGCAAGCGTGGCGACGGGCGCGCCGAGCCAGCGGACAAAGCCGTCCGAGCCAAGCGAAATGTCGCCATTGGCGGATGCCGCAAAGCGGTAGGCGCGGGCGTCATACTCTACCGCCAACGACTTCATCGCCGCCGCGCGGATCGCCTTGCCATCTTCGCCATCGGCGGGACCATCGGCGGCAAACCGGAATCCCTGCAGCTGGCCGACAATATGTCCTTCAACCAGCACGTCGCCGTTGACCGTAATTTCTGCTTCGAGCATCGCTTTCTCTCTTAACCGCTTCATGAGAACGCTTGTCCTGCGGTCTACGAAGCGTTTCGTCAACCTCTCGTGCAACGCATCGGAGAGGCGGTCTTCTATTTCACGTGTCTTTTCCTGCCAAGACAGCGGCTTGGCAAGCCATCCCGGGCGGTGCGACACATAGGTCCATGTACGAATTTGCGCAATGCGTTGCGAAAGAGCATCAATATCGCCCTCCGGATTGTCCGCCCGACGCACCTGTTCGGCCATATAGGTCTCATCGACATGGCCGCGCTTGGCAAGATCAAGGAAAATCTGGCCGACGATTTCCGCGTGCTGGGCCGGCGCGATCTTGCGGTAGTCCGGCAGGGCGCAGGCGTCCCACAGCGTTTCGACCCGGTGCGACTTGTCGGCGATGCGGCGGATGTCCTCGTCCTTGATGAGGAAATGCAACGCCTCAGCATCGACAGATGGCAGCGCGCGGGTGAGGCCATCGACCGGCGCGATGGTGTCCAGCGAGCGCACCAGCGCCTCGACGGAAGAGAAATCAAACTGCGCGGTGCGCCACTGCAATACACGCACCGAATCAAACTCATGGCTTTCGATGCGCGCCACCTGTTCCTCGGTGAACGGTTCGGAGCGGCCTGTGGTGCCAAACGTGCCGTCGCGCACATGTCGCCCGGCGCGCCCGGCGATCTGGCCAAGCTCGCCGGCATTCAGCTGGCGGAACTGGAAGCCGTCATATTTGCGCGTCTGAGCGAAGGCGACATGGTCGAGATCGAGATTGAGCCCCATGCCGATGGCGTCGGTCGCCACCAGAAAATCCACGTCGCCCGACTGGTATAGTTCGACCTGCGCATTGCGGGTGCGCGGCG
Source organism: Rhizobiaceae bacterium (assembly GCA_041751995.1). Classification (GTDB taxonomy): domain Bacteria; phylum Pseudomonadota; class Alphaproteobacteria; order Rhizobiales; family Rhizobiaceae; genus JANMEX01. Next base: position 2,121 of record JBGSHY010000088.1, read on the forward strand.
ACAGCGCGCCGGTGACCACGGCCGCCCCGCCGCGCTGGTGGCGAATGAGTTCGGCGATGGCGTAAACCTCCTCCGTCGAGAAGGCGACGATGGCCGAGCGCGGCGGCAGGCGGGTGATCTTCTTCTGGCCCGCATGGACAATTTGACTGAGACGCGGGCGGTTGACGATGGTGATGCCGCGCAACAGATGCTGCAGAATGCCGGTCATCGTCTCCGCGCCGAGCAGCAGCGTTTCCTCATAACCGCGCAGATGCAGGATTCGGTCAGTGAAAATATGCCCGCGCTCGAGGTCGCCTGCCAACTGCACCTCGTCGATGGCGACGAAGGCAGCCTTGGTCTCGCGCGGCATGGCTTCCACCGTGCACACCGAAAAGCGCGCGCGGGGCGGCACGATCTTTTCCTCGCCGGTGATCAAGGCAACGTTTTCAACGCCCACCTTTTCGCAGACCCGTGTGTAAACCTCGCGCGCCAGAAGCCGCAGTGGCAGGCCGATCACCCCAGTCGGATGCGAGACCATCCGCTCGATGGCATAATGCGTCTTTCCCGTGTTCGTCGGCCCCAGCACCGCCGTCACGCCGCGCCCGGACAGATTCAATGGATCTTTGATGGGGCGGATCATGGTCATGGGCGGGGCTGTATGTCTGTTTCATATCTGGAGGAAGTGGCAAAGACGGGTCAGTGGCAGTTCCGGTTTCGGCCTAACACCCGAGTTTGACGAATGCAAAAGCATCTGGACCGTGACATCAAAGCAAATGCTTTATGTCCTCAGATAGGTCCGGTCTTTCGATTTGAAACCCCGTTGCGCTCATCACCTCTTGCGGCGTCACCAGCCCATCCTTGCTGCGGATCATGGTTTTGAAAAGGGCCTTTGCGCAGACTTTGCCGCCCGCGAGGAAATGCTGCTCCATGAATATCCACCGGTCGTCCCAGCCGACAATCTGGCTGGTCATGTCATAGCGCTGGAAGACTGTGAGCGGGCGGCGGTAGTCAATGCGCACGCTGCCGACCAGCGGGAACCAGCCGCGCTGGCGGGCGATGGTCCAGAAGCCGGTGCGCACCATCAGGTCGAGACGCCCGAGATCCATGACCGACAGGAAGCGGCCGTTGTTCATGTGCATCTGCACATCCAGATCATTCGGCAGGACGCGCATCGGCTTGTGGGACACACCCAATGGCCCAAGCTTTGCCGCACGCTTGGCAAGGAAGATCGTCAGGAACATGCGAAAGATCAAATTCATGAGTGGCTCCGGAGACTGTCAGGCGAGCACTTAGCCCAGCGGCGGCGGATTGGCGAATTTGCCCGATATTCGGCGTCAAACCCTGCCAAATATGGCAATAATGCTGACCAAATTAAGGATTGGAACGGGTTGGGAACGAATCAGCGACGAATCACTGACTCAGCCAGATTCAGGTTTCGTTCACGGCTAGATGTTGTGCCTTGGCACGCCTCGTTCGCCAGATGCTGAATCGGGTTGCGAAGCACCGGGACGATTCCGGACTTGGCGGTTAACCTTTGGCCAACCGGTTAAACGTCTTCTTCACATTTGACCGCAAGAGCTTGAAAAAATTAACTTATCGGCAATGAAGATTACCCCGTTTCTAACCGGGGCGCGGGCGGTTTCGGCATTTTCGTTAACATCAAGCCCATAGCGGGAACGAATCAGCGACGAATCAGAGTTGGCGCCGAGTTGGCCGTTCGTTCGCGCAACATGTTGTGGGTCATGCCGTGGCGCAGCACAACGGTGCAGGCTGATTTTCATGGTTCGCGCAGGGGCGCGGCAACCGGTGTTAACCGTTGAATACGAATTGTGCCAAAATGGGACGGTTTTTCGACTGATTGGGCGCAAGACTGATTGTCTCGCAGCGCTGCCAGATGTCTTCGTGCTCGGGCATGGCCATTGGATCGCGCACGCGCCGCATTTCGGTTTCCGAGCGCTGGACGAAAAGAATTTCCTTGCCGGATTCAGGATCGCCTTGTGGCGCGATGTAGCTGAAGGCATGGCGTCCGTATTTGCCCATGATGCTCTGCCCCGCGCCAAGCGTGATCGCCGGGCCGTCGATGCGCAAATGCGAGCCATCCTTGTTGCACCAGTCACCGTCGATGGCATCAGCGACGGCGGGTGAGGCCAAAAACAGGAGGGTCAAAGTGAGTATTGTCACGCGCATGCCGGAACCCCTTCCAACGGTCTGGTACAAGGCACGCTAGCAAGAAGGGCGGGAAACCGGAACTGGCTTTCCACCCTTCGAATTCAATTCTGCGCGAGCGCAAGAAGGCCTAGCTGAAGAACTGGCCGCCGTTGGCCGAGATGGTCGAGCCGGTAATGAAGCCGGCATCGTCCGACGCGAGGATCACCACGCAGCGGGCGATTTCTTCCGGTGTGCCAAGGCGGCCAACCGGGATTTGCGGGATGATGCGCTCGTTCAGCACCTTCTCGTCGATGGCTTTCACCATATCGGTGCCGATATAGCCCGGGCAGATGGCGTTGACGGTAATCCCCGCCTTTGCGCCTTCCTGCGCCAGCGCACGGGTAAAGCCGATGTCACCGGCCTTGGATGCCGAATAGTTGACCTGGCCCATTTGGCCTTTCTGGCCATTGACCGACGAGATATTGATGACGCGGCCGAACTTGCGGTCGCGCATGCCGGACCAGACCGGGTGGGTCATGTTGAACAGGCCAGTGAGGTTGGTGCCGATGACGGCATTCCACTGGTCCGGCGTCATCTTGTGGAACATGGCGTCTTTGGTGATGCCGGCATTGTTGACCAAAACGTCGATGGGGCCAAGATCAGCCTCGACCTGCGCAATGCCTGCAGCGCAGGCGGCATAGTTGGCGACGTCCCACTTGTAGGTCTTGATGCCGGTTTCGGCCGTGAATTTTGCCGCTGCTTCATCATTGCCGGCATAGCTTGCCGCAACGGTATAACCGGCGGCTTTCAAGCCTACGGAAATCGCCGCGCCAATGCCGCGCGAACCACCGGTGACCAATGCTGTTCGTGCCATAGTGTCCTCCCAGACTGTTGAGAAATGGAATGGAACGCCTCGCCTCCCAACGGGGCGTCCCGAAGTTTCAAATCAAAGCGCTTCCACGCACAGGGCAACGCCCATGCCGCCGCCGATGCACAGCGTGGCCAGGCCCTTCTTGCCGCCACGGCGCTTCAGTTCATAAAGCAGCGTGTTGAGAATGCGTGCACCCGATGCGCCGACCGGATGGCCGATGGCGATCGCGCCGCCGTTGACGTTGACGATCGATGGATCCCAGCCCAGTTCCTTGTTGACGGCGCAGGCCTGCGCGGCAAAGGCCTCGTTGGCTTCAACCAAGTCCAGATCGCCAACCGACCAGCCGGCCTTTTCCAGGGCGCGGCGGGAGGACGGGATCGGGCCGGTGCCCATGATGGCGGGATCAACACCCGCCGTGGCCCAGGACACAATGCGCGCCAACGGTGTCAGGCCGCGGCGGACAGCTTCAGCTTCGCTCATCAGAACGGTGACGGCCGCGCCGTCATTGATGCCCGAAGCGTTGGCGGCAGTGACGGTGCCTTCCTTGTCAAAGGCCGGACGCAGCTTGGCGATGCCGTCAAGCGTGACGCCATGCTTGATGTATTCATCGTCCGAGACGATGACGTCGCCCTTGCGGCCCTTGATGGTGACCGGGATGATCTCGTCCTTGAACTTGCCAGCCTTCTGCGCGGCCTCGGCCTTGTTCTGCGAGGCTACGGCGAAATTGTCCTGCTCGTCGCGGGTCAGCTGCCACTGCTTGGCGACGTTTTCAGCCGTTGTGCCCATGTGGTAGCCGAAGAAGGCATCGGTCAGACCGTCCTTCAGCATCGTGTCCATCAGTTCGAGCGAGCCCATCTTGGTGCCGTTGCGAAGATGCGCGACATGCGGCGCGCCGGACATCGATTCCTGGCCGCCCGCGACAATGATCTTAGCATCGCCCATGGCGATCTGCTGCATGCCGAGCGCCACGGCGCGAAGGCCGGAGCCGCACAGCTGGTTGAGGCCCCAAGCGGTCGCCTCCTGCGGGATGCC
>JBGSHY010000089.1:0-41577 GCA_041751995.1 Rhizobiaceae bacterium
CATTCTGGGTGGCGGCGGCTTCATGGGGGCTGGCATTGGCTACGTGACGGCGAAAGCCGGCATCGAGGTCGTGCTTCTCGACCGCGATCAGGCCAGCGCAGACAAGGGCATTGCCCATTGCGATGATCTGGAAACCAAGGCCATTGGCCGTGGCTCGTCGAGCGCGGAGCAAAAAGCCAAACTGCTCGAACTGATCAAGGCAACGGACAAATACGAGGCTTTGGCCGATTGTGATCTGGTGATTGAAGCAGTGTTCGAAGATTCCAACGTCAAGAAAATCGTCACCGAAAAGGCTGCCGAACACATGAAGGCCGGGGCGATCTTTGCCTCCAACACCTCGACCATTCCGATCACCGGCCTTGCCAAAAACTTCCCCAATGCCAAGAATTTCATCGGCATCCACTTCTTCTCGCCGGTTGACCGCATGATGCTGACGGAAATCATCATGGGCAAGAAAACCGGCGACAAGGCGCTGGCAGTGGCGCTCGACTATGTGCGGGCGATCAAGAAGACCCCGATTGTCGTCAACGACACGCGCGGCTTTTATGTCAACCGCTGTGTTCTCCAATACATGTCTGAAGCCTACAACATGCTGATCGAAGGCGTTCCGGCCATCATGATCGAAAACGCCGCCAAGATGGTAGGCATGCCGGTCGGCCCGTTGGCGCTCAACGATGAAACGGCAATTGATCTGAGCCAGAAAATCCTGAAAGCCGCAGTCGGCGATCTCGGCACAAAGGCAATCAACCCGAAACATCTGGATCTGGTCAATGCGCTTGTCGACAAGCATGATCGCAAGGGCCGCAAGAACGGCAAGGGCTTCTATGACTATCCGGCCAAGCCTGCCAAGAAGCACATCTGGCCGGGCCTGAAGGACCTCTTCACGCAACAGGACCCTGACAAGGTCAATGTCGCCGAGTTGAAGGAGCGCTTCCTGACCGTCATCGCGCTGGAAGCGGCCCGCGTGATGGAAGAAGGAATCGTCACCGATCCCCGTGAAGCGGATGTCGGCTCCATTCTCGCTTTCGGCTTTGCGCCCTACACCGGCGGAACGCTTTCCTATATCGACGGCATGGGGGCTGCTGTCTTTGTCAAACGGGCAAAGGCTTTGCAGAAGAAATATGGCCCGCAGTACAAGGTGAACAGGCTGCTCGAAGATATGGCTGAGAAGGGCGACACCTTCTATACGCGCTATAATCCGTATTCCGCACCTAAAAAGGCGGCTTAGGCTTTACAGATTATCGTGAGGAGAATCGGCGGCTTTTGATTTAGCCGCCGTTTTTGTTTGACCAACGCGGCCAAGACCAATCAAACAAGCTGGACAATCCGCTGTGCGTCCAATAGTCATTAGAGGCATATATTCCTTTATGGATGTTGATCATGCTTTCACATGACCGGGTTTGGGCTGCGATAGACCGTCTTGCCGCGCGCAACGACTTGTCTGCCTCGGCATTGGCAAAAAGCGCAGGTCTAGACCCGACCTCATTCAACAAATCCAAGCGCACCAGTGGCGATGGCCGCCCCCGCTGGCCGTCAACAGAGTCTTTGGCGAAAATCCTCGAAGCCACAGGCGCGACCGTAGATGAGTTTGTTGCCCTTATGGGCGCTGGAACCCAGGCGGTCCGTTCGTCGCGCAATGTCGTCATCCCGCTTATTGGACAGGCGCAGGCAGGCAATGGCGGCTATTTTGATGACGCTGGCTATCCGGTCGGTGAGGGTTGGGATGAGATTTCATTCCCCGGCCCGAGCAGCGAAAATGTCATGGCTATCGAAGTGTCCGGTGAATCGATGATGCCGCTCTACCGCGATGGCGATGTGCTTCTGGTCGACAAATCCGCACAAATCCGCAAAGGCGACCGGGTCGTGGTTCGTACATGCGGTGGTGAAGTTCTGGCAAAACTGCTGCACAAACAGACCGGCAAAGCTGTTGAATTGGTATCGCTGAACCCGGCACATCCTAACCGGTCTTTCGAGCCTTCCGAAATAGACTGGATCGGCCGCATTGTCTGGGCGAGCCAATAGCGCATGTTGCGATCCGCCCAGATATTCCTGGCTTTGCTGCTTGCCGGCGTGATCTTGGCTTCAATATACAAAGGCCGCGACGTCATCAGTACCGAAGTGCCTGTTTTTGGACTCAATGAGCCGCCGAAATCAGCATTGCGATTGGAAACAAGTCGCACTGTCGTAACCAAGCCAATTCCTGAAACCACAAATGCCCGAAATGTCGGCGGCGGCATTGTTGCCTCTCCCCTTGTTCTGGCGGGTCCATTGGAACGGGTCGCACCGCTCCCACAGCCGACTCCCCCTGCCGAGCCAGAACCAGAGGCGGCGTCCGGACCGGAGAATAAAGCCGTACGATGGCGCTTGGTTTTCAATGCAGTCGCCACATCTGCCGGAATTCTTCAAACGGCTGACACAGCTATTGTCATTCCCGGGATTGATGCTGTTTCTGCTGATGAAGACTGCACTGCCCCCTCGGGCGTGATCTGGCCGTGCGGCATGGTCGCGCGCACGGCGTTTCGCAACTATCTGCAGGGCCGTGCCTTGAACTGCCATTTGCCCGACAATTCAGGCGACAAGGCCATTGTCGCCGAATGCCTGTTACAGGGGCAAGATCCTGCCGCATGGCTTGTGGAACAAGGCTGGGCCCGCGCAAAGCCCGGCAGTCAATTCTCTGAACTCGCCCAAGATGCCAAGGCGGCAAATCGAGGAATTTACGGGCTTCCGCCCGTCGGTGTCGAAATCATAATGCCCTGATCAATTCAGGTGAGGGTGCCCGCCAGCGCCTTGCTAATCAACTCGCGTGTTTTGTCTACGCCAAACAGCGCTGCAAATGATCCGAACCGCGGCCCTTTTTCCTGCCCGATCAGCACCTGATAAATCATCTGGAAGAACGCCCCGGAAACGCCCGGGCCACCTTCCGGGCTCTTCTTGTCGTGGTCCTGATAGCGTTCGATCGCGCGCGCAACATTCAGTGACGCATTCTGGATTTCTTCGCCGCTGGCCCCCTGCGGCAAAGCTGCGAGGGCCTTTTCCAACTGCGCCAATGCCTTAATCTCTAAATCGTCCGGCGCACGGAACACCTTGCTCGGCTTCACAAAGTCGTCGAAGTAACGGATCGCAAAGCCGACCAATTCATCAAGCTTGGGATGCGTGGCTGCGCTGGCTCCGGGTGAATAGCGGGAGATGAAACCCCACAGCACGTCCTTGTCGTGCGCGTTCGAGGCACTGACCAAATTGAGCAACAGCGAAAACGGCACCGGCATGTCCAGTTTCGGCGGGTTGCCGCTGTGAATGTGCCAAATCGGGTTCGAAAGCTGTTGCCCGGCATCCTGCTTGTCGTAAGCGGCGAGGAATGCAAAATACTCGTCCACCGCGCGGGGAATGACATCAAAATGCAGCCGCTTGGCAGTCCGCGGCTTCTGGAACATGTAAAGCGCGAGGCTTTCAGTCGGCGCATACTTCAGCCAGTCATCAATCGTCAGGCCATTGCCCTTCGATTTTGAGATTTTCTGGCCTTCTTGGTCAAGAAACAGCTCATAAACGAAATGTTCCGGCGGACGTCCGCCCAAGACCGCACAGATGCGGTCGTACACACTCATGTTCGGGCCGTGATCCTTGCCGAACATCTCAAAATCCACACCCAGAGCCGCCCAACGGGCGCCGAAATCCGGCTTCCACTGCAACTTGACCCGGCCGCCGGTCACTTCGAGCGTGGTTTCCACCCCGTCTTCATCGTCAAAGGTGATCGTGCCATTTTTTGCATCAACTGACTTCATGGGAACGTAGAGAACCCGCCCGGACTTTGGCGAAATCGGCAGGAACGGCGAATAGGTCGCCTGCCGCTCGGCGCCAAGCGTCGGCAGCATCACCTCCATGATCGCGTCATACTTTTCCAGCGCATGGCGCAGGATTTTGTCAAAGCGGCCGGACTTGTAGTAATCGGTCGCACTGGCGAATTCATAGTTGAAACCGAAGGTATCGAGGAAGCGACGCAGCATGGCATTGTTGTGATGTCCGAAACTCTCGAATTCGCCGCCGAACGGATCCGGCACCACGGTCAGCGGCATATGCAAGTAAGGTTCGAGGAAAGAGCGGTCCGGAACATTGTCCGGAATCTTGCGCATGCCATCCATGTCGTCCGAAAAGCAAAGAAGTTTGGTCTTGACCTTGTCTTCAGTGAGCACGCGAAACGCATTGCGCACCATCGTCGTGCGCGCAACCTCACCAAACGTGCCGATATGCGGCAGTCCCGATGGTCCGTATCCGGTTTCGAACAAGACCACCTCCGGAAAGCCGGTCTTTTCGTAACGTTTGATGATCTTCTGCGCTTCTTCAAACGGCCACGCTTTCGTCGCCCCGGCAACAGCCAGGATTTCCGGTGTGATATGAAGGTTTGGAAGCGTTGCAGAAGTCATGATTGTCCTTTGCCGGCAGGCGTATTCGAGCGCGGCGGACCCTATGGAAGCTAGGCATTCCAGTCAATTGTCCAAACCGGCGGAGTTTGTGAGCGAGTTTGCTTTTCAGAAGAATCCGTTCGGGAAAAAACGGAGGTAAAGTTCGTCAATTTTGCCTTTTCTCTGCAGCGAAACCAAGGCGTGATCCAATTGCTTCAAAAGCCTGTCATCACCCGGCGCAACCGCGATGCGTATCCCTTCGCCGAGAAATGGTGTGGAATAGTACGGGCCGCCTGCAAATTGACAGCAAGTGGCGCCTTCTGCAGTGGATAGCCAAAATGACAGTCGCATGGCATCGCCAAATGCCAGATCGACTTTTCCACTTTCAAGGTCTGCCAACAGGAGGGCATCATTGGCAAAGCCGGTTACCGATGCTTCGGGAAAATAGGAGCTCGCCAAAGCCTGATAGGCAGATTTTGCGACGACGCCTATCCGTGCTCCAGTCAAACCGCGATCAAAGTCCAGCTTGTCGCTCTTTGCTTTCGACACGGCAAACCGCGCGGGCAAACGGAAATAGGGTTTCGTGAAGGAAAATGCCGAATTGCTTGCCTCTGTTGACGCGATCCCGGAAATGATGGCGTTGCCTTGTCCTTGCTCCAGGGCAGGCTCCAATTGGTCCCACGGCATTGCTTGCACAGTGCAATTCATTTCCATCTTGATCTCAGCGCATATCAATCTGGCAAGATAAACGTTGAAACCGCTCAACTTGCCGTTGGCGTCGAGAAAACTGAATGGGGGGAAGTCCAGCGTTGTTAAAAATTTGATGCCGCGATTGGCGTCTGATGCCTCAATGCCGGAAGCATCGTGCGGGCCCAAAAAATTCGGAACGGTATTCACGCTCTGCGCCTCCGCTGTTATCGGCAGGCTAAACAGCAACGCAACGACAGTTTTGGCGGCAAGTTTTTTCATTGCCTGCCTATGCACCGATTTGATCACTTTTTGAAGTGGATAGGTGCCGTATCTTCCTGTTTGACTGCAACGTGCTTGCACCTTTTGGTTATTCCTTCATTTGCATTTAAACCGTGGATTTTTACAATCAGAAGTGATTGGATAAGTTGATCGTGTTTGAAAATGGGCGAGCCATGACATCAATAGCAATGGAACGCGTCTTGGACGCCTTTTATTCTCGAGAGACCATTGGCAATGATTTCGAAAAGGAATCGGCTGATTCAAATTTCATGAAATCGCTGTGCGAAATATATGGTTTGAAGCATACGGCCTATATTACTGTTGATAAACGATCTTTTGCGTCAAGAAAGCCAAAATTTCTTGTTACATACCCTGTCTCTTGGCAGGAGGAATATAAAAAATCATTCGCGGAGCGCAAGGACCCTGTTTTATTGGCTGGTCTGTCAGAAATGCTCCCTTTTGATTGGCGCCGTTTGACCCCTATTGTTCCGGAAAGTGACATAATGCTGGGCGTCGCCCGTGAATACGGGGTCGGAAAGCAGGGGCTTTCCATACCTATCCGGGGCACATCTGGCGCGCGTGCCTTGTTTAGTGTCACCGGAGACTACAATGATCGTGATTGGCAGGACATGCGGCGCCAATATCTGCGTGATTTCGTGATCCTTGCGAATTTTTTCCACAAAAGGATAAGTGGATCACTCGCCGAAGGCGCGCCTCAGTTGAGTGAGCGCGAGAAAGACATCTTGCAGTACTGTGCATTGGGCATGACTGCCGGACAAATATCCGAAAATTTGCAGATTACGATTTCAACTGTGAAGTATTTCTTGAATCAAATTAGATATAAAATGAATGTACTCAACACAACCCACGCCGTTGCCAAGGCGATAAAATTCGGAATAATAACTATATTATAATTGTAAGATTGTGTATTGAAAATTCATATTTGTATTTGAAATTCGACGCCAACCTAAAATATTGTGCCAAAATGATCCGCCTGTACTTTTGGATAGGCATAATCGGTCGATTGAACACGCAATATCCCCTGACACATTTGGGGGTGTAGAATGATTAAATTGGTTTACGGCCGCGACAGGGAAAAGTTTCCGGAACTCATCGATGCAATGCATCGCCTTCGCAAGCAGGTCTTTCATGACAGGTTGCGGTGGGAGGTTCCGGTATCGGGTGACTGGGAAATAGATTCCTTCGACGAGGAAGACCCGCTTTACGTGCTTTCATTGGATGACAAAGGCATGCTGCAGGGGTCGCTCCGGCTATTGCCGACCACCGGTCCCAACATGCTGCGCGACGTCTTCTCTGAATTGACCAAGGGAACAGGTCCTGTGGAAAATCCCCAGGTCTGGGAAAGCAGCCGGTTCTGCATAAGGTTTTCCGGTGAGCGCGATCAGCGCGAAAGCCACCTGATATCAAAGGCGACAGTCGAATTGATTGCAGGGATGGGGGAGGTTGGCGTTCTTGCCGGTCTTGATCACATCGTGACTGTCTACGATGCCTTTTTGCGGCGCATCATTCGCCAAACCGGTTGTTCGGAAACTCTGATCGGTGAGCCGGTGCGCTACGGGCGCGTTCAGACTTACGCAGGCTTGTTCAATGTCGATCCGATCCAACTCGATGCATTCAAGCGGGTCTGGAATCTGCGCCCGACGCTCGTTGAAGAAGAAAGCCGGATGCGCGTCTTCGCCGCCTGAAAATTGGCTTGGTCGCATTCATTACAGAAAAAGATCCGTAAGCAGACAGGCTACTCAAATGGACAGCAATCCTGCCGGAATTGAACTGCAAGGGATTTCGACTGCCCGCGACATTGCGGAATTGTCGGCGGCATTGGAAACGGCCGGTGGATTTGTTCATGGCCCCCGGCGCCCGGTTCTCGAGAAAATCCGGGAAATGCGCAACGAGACGAGTGATCTGCATGCAACGGCATTTGACCGTCTCAGGCGATTGGGAGTTTCAGATCATGTCGTCATGGCCGGCTTGCGGCGTGCAAAGACGAGCGGGGCAACACTTGTCCATGAATTGGTAAGCAGCGCGCAACTGGATCAGGCTGCATATTACAGTTTGCTGGCGTCAGACCTGGATTTGCCTTTTCAGTGTTCCATTGACCCGACACGTCTAATTACGGACATGAGCGGCGCGCATGTCATCCCTGGGCGTACCGCCCAGGTTTGTTTCAGGGATGAAAGCGCAAGTCTGGTATTTTGCGTGGCGCCTGATTTGCGGGTTGAAACCCAATTGACCGCGTTGTTTGCTAAGAAACCCGACATGCGCGCTCGTTTCTCCATAAGTGACCCGCAGACAATCGCCAGAGCAATTGAACACAAAACGGCCAAACGTGATGTATCAACCGCAATCAATCATCTGCATGAACAGGCACTCCACCTTTCGGCAAAAGAGACGCTGATACCATCGCAAGCCTTCGTCCTGGGGATATTCTTGACAGTCTTTCCGCTGGCGCTTTGGACTGCATTTTGGCCAACAGTTTTTGCCGTTCATGTGCTTGCGATCATATTGTTCGGCGTGAGTGTCGCCCTCAGGGTCGCTGCATGGAAATCGATGGGAAAGGATTCGCGCACTGAAACACAGGCGGGTGGCCCGCGGGATTATCCGGTCTATTCCGTATTGATTGCGCTGCATAAAGAAGCTTTGGTTGTTCCCCAACTCGTTCGGGCAATGGCGCACCTGGACTGGCCCATGTCGAGGCTGGAAGTGCTGTATATTTGTGAGGCCGATGATACGGAGACAATATCGGCGTTAGACAAAATCAGGCTCCCGAATTCTCACCATATCATTTGCGTTCCTGCCGCGCTGCCGCGCACCAAACCCAAAGCACTCAACTATGCCCTGGCAAAATGCACTGGTGAGTTTATCGTCGTTTATGACGCAGAAGACCGCCCGCATCCGCAGCAATTGAAAGAGGCATGGTCCCGGTTTCGGCAAGAGCCAGAAAGCACCGCCTGCCTGCAGGCGCCTTTGGATATTACAAACGCAAGACAGAGCTGGCTGGCACATCTTTTTGCGTTTGAATACGCGGCACATTTCCATGGCCTTTTGCCCTACCTCGCCAAAGTTGGTGCACCGTTGCCATTGGGCGGCACTTCCAATCACTTTCGGCGATCCGCACTTGCCGAGGTCATGGGATGGGATCCCTACAATGTCACCGAAGACGCGGATCTTGGCATACGGCTCTACCGGTTTGGCTATCGTTGCGGCGTCCTGAGGTTTCCAACTCTCGAAGACGCGCCGGAACGAATTGATCAATGGATTCCACAGCGGACAAGATGGTTAAAAGGATGGATGCAAACATTTTTGGTACACAACAGAAATTACAGTGAATTAAATAAGTGTATAGGTTCAAGGAACAATACAATTTTTCAGATATTGATGATTAGTTTTATTTTATCTCCTTTGTTGTATGGAATTTCAATATTAGAAATTATTTACTTTATATATACATTTGATAATATGAATATATCGAAAGTATTTGTGATCTGCGTGGATTTAGCAATATTCATTGTTGGGCACATAGGGTACGCGATGCTCGGCGTAGCCTGTTGGCAACGTTTGAAAGGCCGGGCTGCGGCTGTCGCAGTGCTTACGCTGCCGGCCTACTGGCTATTGGCGAGCGTGGCAGCATGGCGTGCGATCTGGAAATTGGTTGTCGAGCCACATCATTGGGAGAAGACAGCGCACGAACCGGCCTTCAAGGCTAAAGCATGAATTCAGAAAATCAAATTAAAGTCAGCTTTACGGCATTTGCTTGAAGTCGCTCTTGATGATTTTCGTATCCGCCTTGCCAACCGCATTCTTGTCTTTGCCTGTGTAATCGATGTTTGCAAGGATCAGCCGAATGGCCTCCAGACGGGCGCGACGTTTGTCATTTGACCGAATGACGGTCCAGGGAGCGTGTTTCGAATGGGTGCGTTTGAACATCAAATCGCGCTTCTCCGAATAGTCGTTCCATTTTGATATGCCGGCCACATCCATGGGTGAAAATTTCCAATGGCGCAGCAGGCTATGGCGCCGCTCGTGAAAGCGCTTCAACTGCATGGTTTGGCCAAGTTCAAGCCAAATTTTGAACAGATGAATGCCGTCGCTGATCAGCATTTTTTCAAAGTTCGGCGCCTCGGTCAGAAATTCCTCATGCTGTTCGGGCGTACAAAACCCCATCACCGGTTCAACGCCAGCCCGATTGTACCAGGAGCGATCAAAAGTCACGAACTCGCCTGCAGTTGGCATCTGGTTCGCGTAGCGCTGAAAATACCACTGACCACGCTCCGTGTCGCTCGGTTTGGGCAAGGCAACATTTCTGGCTGTGCGCGGATTCATGTTCTCGCGAACTGCGTTGATGGTTCCACCCTTGCCGGCTGCATCGCGTCCTTCGAAGACAACGACAACGCGTTGCTTGGTCGCGATTTGCCATTCCTGCAATTTGACGAGTTCAATCTGCAGCGTTTCGAGCTCTTTCAGATAAAGCTTTTCTTCGAGCTTTTTATCGTAGGGGTAACCGCCTGAACCAAGTGCGCTTTCTTCTATCCACGCAGGCAAAACAGGGTCATTGATGTCAAATTGATAGGTTTTGCCTTCAATGATTACTGGCACAGGCGCACCGGCTGCCACCGGAGGGGCAACGGGAGTGTTCGCTGTTTTGCTGATCTCCGCTTTGGGCTCTTTGTTTTTCTTGGGCTTGTCATCAGCCTGTCGTACTTTGCCGGCTTTTTTCGACATGGAATTCACCTTGGTGTGTGTTTTGCGGCCATGCTATTTGCATGGTTGGAACACGTCCAGTTGAAATGCAGCGGCGGCGGATAGCAATTTGAAATGAGCATCCCAACAACGAATGATGATGGTGATCGGTCAGTCTGGCGCCAACGCCTGTCCATGGCTGCGTTTGCCTTCGTGCTTGCCGCTTTTGGATTCGAGCTGTCAAATTTCGTGGCCGATCCGTCCTTCTTGCCGCTGCTGCTATGCGCGGCCGCGCTGCTGGTAGGTTGGGTCATCTGGCGCAACGCCTGGAATGTGACGAAGCTGAAGCCGGACCTGTCGTCGCCTCCAGTCGAAGTCGCCGCAACTTTGGCCACTTCGATGCGGGCCTTTGATGTGTTGCCGCTTCCGGTCCTCATCGTGGACACAAACGCCTACATACTTGCCGCCAACAAATCAGCGCTTGCCGACTTTGGCCGAGTGGAAAATGGTGTGCTGTTGTTTCTAAGGTTCAGGGCGCCGGAAATGCGCTCTGCGTTTCAGTTCGTCATGGAGCAGGGCCGCGCAACCCACTTTGAAATGCATGAGCGCGTGCCGCTGGAGCGTTGGATGCGCGTGGATATTTGCCCCGTTCAGGAACCAGACGGAAAATCACCCAAGTATCTTGTCATGTTCCGGGACATCAGTGAAAGCCGCAAGCTGGATCGCATGCGTGCCGATTTTGTCGCAAACGCCAGTCATGAATTGCGAACGCCTTTGGCGTCGATGAGCGGGTTTATTGACACGCTTCGCGGGCCTGCAAAGGACGACACGAAGGCGCGTGAGCGGTTTCTGGCAATCATGCAGGAACAGGCGAACCGCATGTCGCGCTTGATTGACGATCTTCTGTCCCTGTCGCGCCTCGAAATGCGAAGCATGTCCGATGACGCCGCGACTATTGATTTGGTTGCGGTCACAAGTGAAGTGATTGATTCTATGCAGCCAGTGGCGGCAGACAGCGGCGTTGAGATCGAGCGGCGTTTCGGCAAAGGTGATTTTCAGATTCGCGGCATGCGCGACGAAATTGTTCAGGTCATCGAGAATCTGGTTGAGAACGCCTGCAAGTATGGAAAGAGCGGTAAGAAGATCATTATCGAAATCTCCAGAAGCAAGAATGATGATGGCACGGAGATCATGCTTTCGGTTCGTGATTTTGGAGCAGGCATCGAACCCGAGCATTTGCCGCGACTCACGGAGCGCTTCTACCGCGCAAATTCCCTGTCGGCTTCAACCCAGAAGGGAACCGGGCTCGGCCTTGCCATCGTCAAGCATATTGTGACCCGCCATAAGGGCCGGCTTTCGATAAGTTCAAAACCGGGCAAAGGCTCGACTTTTGCCATATTTCTCCCGGCAAACGACGGCGGCGCAAAGGACGGTTTCGAATAAATTAACGAATACAGATACTTAAACTGTCATAAAACCGTTTCCTGATTGTCATATTCCCTTGGTTGGAAGTGCTTAGGAAGGCTGCAGACGGGCCGCTCAAGGCCGGTCACGCTAAACAGCCCCACAGGGAGACTACAATGAAAATTCTCAACCTCGCTGCCGCGACTTTGCTGGCCGCCACCGCGTTCGCCACAGTTGCTCATGCCCGCGATGAGATCCGTATCGTCGGCTCGTCGACCGTTTACCCCTTCACCACCGCAGTTGCTGAAACGTTCGGCAAGGCTTCCGGCAAGACCCCGGTTGTCGAATCGACCGGCACAGGCGGCGGCATGAAACTGTTCTGCGCCGGCGTCGGCGAAGCACACCCTGATTTCACCAACGCTTCGCGCGCCATCAAGAAGAGCGAGTTCGAAGAGTGCGTCAAGAACGGCGTGACAGATGTCGTTGAAGTCAAGGTTGGCTTCGACGGACTGACCGTTGCCCAGTCGAAAGAAGCGGCTGACGTTGCCCTGACCAAGACCCAGATTTTCCTCGCTCTCGCCAAGGAAATCCCGGGCGCCGACGGCAAGCTCGTCGCCAACCCATACAAGATGTGGAATGAAATCGACCCGGCCCTCCCGGCCACCAAGATCGAAGTGCTTGGTCCTCCCCCGACATCCGGCACCCGCGATTCGTTCGCTGAACTGGTGATGGAAAAAGGCGCAGAAGGCATTGAATCGCTCGCTGCACTCAAGAAGGAAGACGCCAAGGCTTTTGAAAAGGTCTGGAAGTCGATCCGTGAAGACGGCGCCTATGTTGAAGCCGGCGAAAACGACAATCTGATCGTTCAGAAGCTTCAGGCCAACAAGGATGCGTTCGGCGTGTTCGGTTTCTCCTTCCTCGAAGAAAACGCTGCGACGATCAAGGGCGCTTCGGTTGAAGGCGTTGTTCCGACCTACGAATCCATTGCCGCTGGCGAATACAAGGTCGCCCGTCCGCTCTTCATCTATGCCAAGAAGCAGCATGTTGGTGTAATTCCGGGCATGGCTGAGTTCCTTGCCGAATACACCTCTGATGCCGCACTTGGTGAAGACGGTTACCTCGGCGCCAAGGGTCTCGTGACCCTGCCGGCAGACCAGTTGAAGGCCACCAAGGATGCTGTCGCGTCCATGACTGTCCTCACGGCTGATGGGCTGAAATAATCAGCGCATGAGGGCGGGGCGATCGCGGATGTACCGATCGCCTTGCCCGGTTTGCGCCGACATTGAGTTGCGTATTGTGGAATGTTGCCTGCCTTTTTGATCCGTATGGGCAGTGTTGACTTTATTTGGGATCAAATCTGTTCGGGGTGGTGGGGTTCCAATGCTGATTTTCTACACTGGTCTTCTGCTCCTTGCCTCCGCCGGTTTTTTTGCTGGACGTTCCAAAGCGATAACGCTTCTGGCTGACAAGCCAGGTAGCATGCACTCGTTGCCTTTCTATCATGGGGCGTATGTCGCCCTCTTCGCAATTATTGCTGCAGCAGCGGTTTACGGCGCAGCCACTGCCGCAAGTCTTCCTTACGGACAATATGCAGCACTCATTGCTGCGGCTGGTGCCGCCACATATGCCTTCCCGAAAATCGCGCCGGATTTCCGCGCCAGAAACACGGTCGAGAGGATTGTCCTCGTAGTACTCGCGGTCTGTTCCGGTTTTGCCGTTTTGACGACAGTCGGCATAGTGCTTTCGGTCTTGTTTGAGGCGCTCATCTTTTTCTCGCAGGTCTCGCCGGTTTCCTTTCTCTTTGGCTTGCAATGGTCGCCGACATCCGACCCGGCCTCATTCGGTTTTGTCCCGCTTCTGGTCGGCACTCTGCTGATCACGCTGATTGCCATTGTCATAGCCGGACCGCTTGGCCTGTTCGCCGCCATCTATATGGCTGAATATGCAACGCCGACAATGCGCGCCTATGCCAAGCCCATTCTCGAAATGCTGGCCGGGGTTCCTACCGTCGTTCTCGGTTTTTTTGCTGCGCTAACTGTTGCTCCGCTTATCCGCGGCTGGGGTGAAGCATTTGGCCTGAGCGTCGCATCGGAATCGGCTTTGGCCGCCGGTATCGTGATGGGCATGATGATCGTGCCTTTGATTTCATCGCTTTCGGATGACGTGATCAACGCCGTGCCCCAGTCCTTGCGTGACGGTTCCTATGCCCTTGGGGCAACGCACTCGGAGACAATCAAGAAGGTTGTACTGCCTGCCGCACTTCCAGGCATTGTCTCGGCCTTCATCCTCGCCATCTCGCGCGCCATCGGTGAAACCATGATCGTCGTGATGGCAGCCGGTCTTGCCGCCAACCTGTCGTTCAACCCGCTGGATGCGGTGACCACGATCACTGTCCAGATTGCAACGTTGCTTGTCGGTGATCAGGAATTCGACTCCGCAAAAACCCTGTCCGCCTTTGCCCTCGGTCTTGTTCTCTTCCTCGTAACCCTCGCCCTCAACTTCGTCGCACTGCGTGTTGTGCAGAAATACCGGGAACAATATGACTGATATTGCCATGACAGCCGCACCGCGCATTACCGAAGTCAGTGCCGATCTGGTTGCCAAGCGCTATCGCGCCGAGCGCCGCTTTCGCGCCTATGGATTGATTTCGCTCGGCATAACCGCACTGTTCCTTGCATTCCTTGTTGTCGACATTGTCGGCAAGGGTTTTCCGGCATTTTTCGAACACACCGTGACGCTCCCCGTTACGGTGGCAGCCGATAAGGTCGATGCAACCGACCCAGTCAAAGGCGACTATGGCACAATCGCAAGAGACGCGCTTAAGGCCGCTTTTCCGGCACTGTCGGGACGCACGGACCGGAAAGCGCTGCTCGGGCTTTTGTCCAACGGCGCGTCAGACGATTTGCGTGATAAGGTCGTAGCTGACCCATCTCTTATCGGCAAGACGGTTGAAATCCCGCTGCTCATGAGCGCCGATGCAGACCTCTATTTCAAGGGAAGCCAGACAGGCGTGGATCGGCAGGTTGGCGGTTCTCCGATTGAAATTGTCCAGACTGGCGACAAGTTTGCGATCAACGGCAGTTTTGAAGCAGAGAGCGCCGGGACAGTCATCCGTGCAAACGACGGCGCATTTCGGGTAAAGTCGGTCACCGGCTCCACACTTGAGGCCGAAGTCCTGATCCAGCCGACTTCCATTGGCAAGGTGGATGCTGGCAAGTGGCAACAGCTTCGCTTCTCCAAACCGGAAGCCGACCGCCGTGTCTCTGACAAGGAAGCGGTCGTTTTGGAAACACTGCAGGAGCGAGGCCTCGTTTCACAAGGCGTGGCATGGCGCTTCTTCACGTCTGGCGATTCCCGGGAGCCCGAGCTTTCCGGCATCAAAGGTGCGCTCGTCGGTTCATTGCTCACCATCGCAATTACGCTTGCGATCAGCCTGCCGATTGGCATTGCGGCAGCGGTCTATTTGGAAGAGTTTGCAAAAAAAGGCCGGTTGACTGACCTCATCGAGGTCAACATCAACAATCTTGCTGCTGTTCCGTCGATCATATTTGGCCTCCTCGGTTTGGCGGTATTTCTTAATTTCTTCGACATGCCGCGGTCAGCGCCACTGGTCGGCGGCCTGGTTCTGGCGCTTCTGGTTCTGCCGACTATCATCATCGCCTCCCGTGCGGCCTTCCGCTCCGTGCCGCCATCCATCAAGGAAGCCGCGCTTGGCGTCGGCGCTTCTCATCAGCAAGCCGTGTTTCACCATATACTGCCGCTCGCTGTACCTGGCATTCTGACCGGCACAATTCTCGGCGTAGCCCGCGCTCTCGGTGAAACGGCGCCACTCCTGATGATTGGTATGGTCGCCTTCATTGTTGACGTGCCAACCGGTGTCACCGATGCAGCTACTCTGTTGCCGGTCCAAATCTATCTGTGGTCAGACCTTCCTGAACTTGGCTTCCAGTCACGCACGGCTGCAGCGATCATCCTGTTGATGTTTGTGCTGTTCGGCCTGAACGCTGTCGCCATCTATCTCCGCAAACGCTTTGAACGCCGCTGGTAAGCGGCCCATGAGGAATGACATGAACGCGATGGCACAAATGGCCACGGTCGCCGAGGCAAAATCGCCGGATTTCAAGATCAAGGCGCGCAACGTCAACGTCTGGTATGACGACAAGCACGCAATCGATGACCTGTCGATTGATATTCCGGAACGTTCTGTTTCGGCATTCATTGGCCCTTCGGGCTGCGGCAAATCAACGTTCCTGCGCGCCATCAACCGCATGAACGACACGATCCCGTCTTGCCGGGTCACCGGCAACATCGAGATCGACGGCAAGAACATCTACGACAAGGATCTGGACGTCGTGCAGTTGCGCGCCCGTGTCGGAATGGTGTTCCAGAAGCCAAATCCATTTCCGAAATCAATCTACGAAAACATCGCCTATGGCCCGCGTATCCATGGTCTGGTTCGCACCAAGTCAGAAGTCGATGAAGTTGTGGAATCAAGCCTTCGCAAGGCTGGCTTGTTCGAGGAAGTGAAAGACCGCTTGTCCAATCCGGGCACCGGCCTTTCCGGCGGCCAACAGCAGCGTCTTTGCATTGCCCGCGCCATCGCGGTCAATCCGGAGGTGATCCTGATGGACGAGCCATGCTCAGCGCTTGACCCGATCGCAACCGCCAAGGTCGAAGAATTGATCGACGAACTGCGCGAGAACTTCACAATTGTCATTGTCACGCACTCAATGCAGCAGGCTGCCCGTGTTTCGCAGCGCACCGCCATGTTCCATCTTGGAATTTTGGTTGAAGAAGGGCCAACGGAGAAAATGTTCTCCAACCCGGATGACAAGCGTACACAAGATTACATTACCGGCCGATTCGGCTAAGCCCGCAGGCGAAGGACAACTCAGATGATGCAAACACACCACACGGTCCGTTCCTATGATCAGGACTTGAGTTTTCTGGCCGGTAAAATCGCGGAGATGGGCGGCCAAGCCGAGCGCATGGTCGAACTGTCAATCCAGGCGCTGGTCAAGGGCGACGAAAAGCTGGCGCAGACTGTTATCGCCGATGACTATATTCTCGATGTTGCACAGCGCGAAATCGACGAAAAAGCCATTTCGACCATTGCTCGCCGGCAGCCGATGGCAATTGATCTTCGTGAAATCATCGGAGCGATCCGTATTTCCAACGACCTCGAGCGCATCGGTGACATGGGCAAGAACATTGCCAAACGCTCCTATGCCGTTGCCGAAAGCCGCCACCCGGTCAAGCTCTATCGCAGCATTGAAACCTTGGCCGAACTTGCCCTCAATCAGCTGAAGGACGTTCTCGACTCCTATGCCTCACGCACCGTTGATCGACTCAGCCAGGTGCGTGACCGCGATGATGAGATCGACGCTCTTTACACGTCACTTTTCCGCGAACTTTTGACCTACATGATGGAAGACCCGCGCAACATTACCGCCTGCACGCATCTGCTTTTCTGCGCGAAAAATCTGGAACGCGTCGGCGACCACGCCACCAATATTGCCGAGACAGTCTACTACATTGCCACCGGCACGCAGATGCCGCCTGAGCGTGCGAAAGATGACACGACGCACCAGATTACGACAGAGAAATAACAGGTAAAAGGCACAAATGGCTTTGGCGCCCCGCATTGCAGTGATTGAAGACGAAGAGGCTTTGAGCATCCTTCTGCGCTACAACCTTGAGGCGGAAGGGTATCAGGTGGTGACAGTCGCCAATGGCGACGAAGCTGAAATTGTCATCAGGGACAATGTTCCCGACCTTGCCATCCTCGACTGGATGCTGCCAGGCGTATCTGGCATCGAACTCTGCCGGCGTTTCCGCGCTTGGCCCGAAACCCGCCAGATGCCGATCATCATGCTGACAGCGCGCGGCGAAGAAAGCGAACGGGTGCGCGGCCTTGCCACCGGCGCCGATGACTATGTCGTCAAACCGTTCTCAACGCCTGAGCTGATGGCCCGCGTCAAAGCCATGCTGCGGCGTATGAAGCCGCAGACAGTATCGACCA
The DNA here is from genome assembly GCA_041751995.1 of Rhizobiaceae bacterium. Lineage (GTDB taxonomy): Bacteria > Pseudomonadota > Alphaproteobacteria > Rhizobiales > Rhizobiaceae > JANMEX01. The sequence goes on from JBGSHY010000089.1 coordinate 17,491, forward strand.
TACTGAAGGCTGGCGAAATCGAAATGGACCGCGAGACGCACCGTGTCCGCCGCGAAGAGCGCGAGCTCAAGCTTGGGCCGACCGAATACCGCCTGTTGGAGTTTTTCATGCTTGCACCGGGCCGGGTCTATTCGCGCACGCAGCTTCTCGATAACGTCTGGGGGCAGGACATCTATGTCGATGACCGGACAGTCGACGTCCACATTGGCCGTCTGCGCAAAGCCATCAATCGCGGCAAGGAACGCGATCCGATCCGCACCGTGCGCGGATCGGGTTATTCCTTGGAAGTCGGTTGAGTTCTTCTCAGCGCACGCGGCGTCGGTCTGATGCCGGCTGATATGCCATTTTGGCATGAAACTGGCAGTAGGGGCCGGCATCGCCGGAATCGTTACCGCAGAAATTGAAGTCAGCAGCCAGCGGGTCGCCAATTGGCCACTTGCAGGTGCGCTCGGAGAGTTCCACGAGCTTCAATGCCTTGGACACAGGCGGCGTCAGCGACGGAGCGAAATCCAGGACTGTCGCCGCAATGGCCCGCACTTCATAGTCCGCTTTGAGCGCAGTTGCACCGACAGCATGGGAATGGCTGCTGATCCGCGACGAGCCACCGGACGACGTGGTGCGTCCCGAAGACGCGGGCCGTGTCGTCTGGGTTGCCTGAGCAGGCTTCTTGACCCGGGGCTGTGCTGCAGTCTGCTTGCCGCGGCCGGACAATTTCAAACGATGCACCTTGCCGATCACGGCATTGCGGCTGACGCCGCCAATCTGGGCTGCAATCTGGCTTGCGCTCAGACCTTCGCTCCACAGCTTGCGCAGCAGTTCCACCCGTTCATCTGTCCAGTTCATTCAATCCATCTCCGGCTGCGCGAATAGCCTTGAATCCCACCCCGCCAACCGGACGAACCAATTGGGACACACAACATCTGCAAGAGGACTGGGACCGCCACGCGATATATAGTTCTTGTTGACTTGAAACTACAATTATTGGTGACTCCATGACAAGAGTCCGAACGGCAACAGAATCACCTTTTTCGAGTTTTCCCCAAGTTGTCACACCGCAAGTCGGGAAACTTGCGTTCGGCAGGAAATTTTTAATCTCATCCGCTCTGGGAACACACAATTCGGGCCGTTTGTTGACTTTAACCAGCGAAAACACGATATTGCAGCCAAAGGGCCGCCGCTGTTGGCGGTCTTTTGTTTTTTGGCATTTCTGGCCTTTGCGCCAGCACATCGTGACGGGCAAACGGCAAGACCATGAACGCAGCAAATTCAACGCTTTATCAAACCTTTGCGCGCGCAAAACTGCGCTTCGTCAAAGGTGAGGGTGTCTGGCTCATTGACGAGAAGGGCAACCGCTATCTCGATTTCGCGGCGGGTATCGCTGTCAATTCGCTTGGCCATTCGCACCCGAAACTGGTCGAGGCGCTGAAATCACAGGCCGAAAACCTCTGGCATGTGTCAAATCTCTACGAAGTGCCAGGCCAGGAAGAGCTTGCCGACCGCCTGACGGCTGCGAGTTTTGCCGACAAGGTGTTCTTTGGCAATTCCGGCGCCGAGGCGCTCGAATGCGCGATCAAGACCGCCCGCCGCTATCATTTTGTGTCCGGTCACCCGGAAAAATTCCGCATCATCACCATGGAAGGCGCGTTCCACGGCCGCACGCTCGCGACCATCGCTGCTGGCGGACAGGCGAAATATCTTGAAGGCTTCGGGCCTAAGGTCGAAGGATTCGATCAGGTTCCATTCGGTGATATTGAAGCGGTCAAAGCTTCGATCAACGAATTTACAGCCGGCATCCTCGTTGAGCCGGTGCAGGGCGAAGGCGGCATCCGCCCGCTGGAAGTCGAAACCCTGCGCGCCCTTCGCCGGATTTGCGACGACAATGGTCTGCTGCTGATATTCGACGAAGTCCAATGCGGTTCGGGACGCACAGGCAAGCTTTTCGCCCACGAATGGGCTGGCGTCGAACCTGATATACTTGCGGTCGCCAAAGGCATTGGCGGCGGTTTCCCGCTGGGGGCGTGCCTTGCCACTGACGAGGCCGCCAAGGGCATGACACCAGGCACCCACGGCACCACTTATGGCGGCAATCCGCTTGCCATGGCTGTCGGCAACGCTGTCATGGAGGTCATCACCGATCCCGCCTTCCTAGAGCATGTCCGCGATGTGTCGCTGCAGTTCAAACAGGGCTTGGCGGGCATTGTTGACCGCTACCCGGATGTCTTTTCGGAAGTGCGCGGTCTTGGCCTGCTTTGCGGCCTCAAATGTGTTGTGCCGAACGTCGAGGTCATGAACCGGTTGCGCGAACACAACATCCTGACCGTGGTCGCCGGCGACAACGCGCTGCGCCTTCTGCCGCCGCTTACAGTCACGGCCGAAGAAGTCCGCCTCGGGCTTGCGGGCATTGAAACTGTTGCACAGGAAATCAGGGCTGCTGCGCATCGCAAAGCCGGCTGAAAGACAAAATGACATCCAAGACTGTTCGCCATTTTACAGACCTGTCCACCATTTCCGCGCAAGACCTGCGCCTCATGATGGACGACGCCAAGCGCCTCAAGGGCCTGCAGAAATCCGGCAAGCCCGACCGGCCGTTTGAAGGCAAGGTGCTTGCGATGATTTTCGACAAGCCATCGACCCGCACCCGCGTCTCCTTCGATGTCGGTATGCGCCAACTCGGCGGCGAAACCATCATGCTGACCGGATCGGAAATGCAGCTCGGACGCTCCGAATCCATCGCCGACACCGCCAAGGTGCTGTCGCGCTATGTAGACATCATCATGATCCGGACCACCGATCACGCCCGCATGCTCGAGCTCGCCGAACATGCAACCGTTCCGGTTATCAACGGCCTGACCGATGACACTCATCCGTGCCAGATCATGGCAGACATCATGACCTACGAAGAGCATCGCGGTCCGGTCGAAGGCAAGACTTTTGCCTGGACCGGCGACGGCAACAACGTCCTTCATTCGCTGGCCGAAGGCGCTGCCCGTTTCGGCTTCAACCTCAACATCGCAGTTCCCGAAGGCTCCGAGCCGCAGGATCGCTACGTCCAATGGGCGCGCAAGAACGGTGCGGCGGTGAACATCGGCACAGACCCTGTCAAAGCCGTTTCTGGTGTCGATTGCGTGGTCACGGACTGTTGGGTCTCGATGGGTCAAGAGTCCAAGGCCCGCGGTCACAATGTGTTCCTGCCCTATCAGGTCAACGATGATCTGATGCGCCACGCTGCCAAGGATGCCTTGTTCATGCATTGCCTTCCGGCCCACCGCGGCGAAGAGGTGACGGACTCCGTCATCGACGGCCCGCAATCGGTCGTCTTTGACGAAGCCGAAAACCGCCTTCATGCCCAAAAGGCCGTGTTGGCCTGGTGTCTTGATGGTGCGCGCTGATATGGCTGAGCTGGCCCAGACACACATCTTCTCTGGCGACGATGCCGTTGTTCCGTTCCATGTCGAAACGCTAGACGCGCGAGGCCGTGCCGTGCAGCTTGGACCAGTGCTCGATGGCATTCTTGGACGCCATGATTATCCCGAGCCGGTCGCAAAACTCGTGGCTGAAACGGTTGTGCTTGCGGTTATCCTCGGCACGTCGTTGAAATTTGAAGGCAAGTTCATCATGCAGACCAAGTCTGATGGACCCGTCGAACTGCTCGTCGCGGATTTCCGCACACCTCACGCTGTGCGCGCCTATGCGCGCTACAATGCTGAACGCCTTGAAGAAGCCATGGCAGAAGGCCGCACCAGCCCGCAGGATCTGCTTGGCAACGGATACCTTGCCATGACCGTCGATCAGGGCGAGTTCATGCAGCGCTATCAGGGTATCGTCGAACTCGACGGTTCATCGCTGGAGGAAGTCGCCCGCGCCTATTTCCGCCAGTCGGAGCAAATCCCGACCGATGTCCGCCTGGCCACTGCCAAGCTGATGGAGCGGATGGAAAACGGCGAAGTCAAATCGAGCTGGCGCGCCGGCGGCCTGATCGTCCAATTCCTGCCTGACTCCACTGAGCGCATGCGCCAGCGTGACCTGTCCGGCGGTGACGGCGATGATGGCAATGGTGGCCACCAGGAAGATGATTCATGGATCGAGGTCAAAGCCCTGACCTCGACCATACAGCCCGCTGAATTGGTCGATCCCGACGTCAGCGTCGAACGGCTGCTCTATCGTCTCTTCCATGAGCGCGGTGTGCACGCCTATGCGCCAACGCGGGTGTTTGATGAATGCTCATGTTCGGAAGAAAAGATCCGCGGTGTTTTGGCTGGATTTTCTGCCGAAGAAATCCGCGACAGCATCGAAGACGGGCAAATCGTCGTGAACTGTGAATTCTGCTCGACAAATTATGTGTTTTCGCCGTCGGAGTTTTTGAAGCAGGACGCCTAAACGGTCTCGGCTAATTCAAAACCCGCTTTACGCCGGGCATATCAAGCGAAAACGCCGGAATGGTCACGCGAAACGGATTTCCTGCGTCATCAAGCATTTCATAGTATCCGGCCATGGTGCCGGAGCGAGTCATCAGCGGGCACCCTGAAACATATTGATAGCTGTCATCTGGCCCAAGGATCGGCTGCTCGCCAACCACACCCGGCCCACGCACTTCTTCCACATGACCGTTCTCATCGACAATCCGCCAATAGCGGGCGACAAGCTGCACGGAACGCTCGGAATGATTGATGATTGTAATGCGATAAGACCAGATATGACGCCCGGACTCAGCATCTGACTGGTCGGGCCGATACCAAGGCTCTGCGGTCACTTCAATCGCGTGGGTAATGGCCGTGTACAAACTGTCCTGCTTTCGCGTTGCTCACGATTTCGTTGTTTTGTCGTGCGTCTGTTGTCTGGTCAAGTGGAGTTGGTTCGCAATGGCTGCTGGGAAAGTAAATCGTGCTCGATGGTGTCGGCCGCAAGGTCATTGATCCGCTTTTAGTGACGCTCGGCTCGGCGCTGGCCCGGCGTGGCATTTCTGCCAATGCCGTCAGCGTCGCCGGATTTTTGGTCGGCTTGGCTGCGGCGCTTGCAGTAATGCAGCAGGCATACCTGACTGGCGCTGTGCTGATTGTTCTAAGCCGCTTGTGTGATGGTCTGGACGGTGTCGTTGCCCGCGCAAATGGCGTCACCGATTTTGGCGGCTATCTCGACATCGTTCTGGACTTTGCCTTTTACGGCATCATCCCGTTCGCCTTCGCGTTGGCCGACCCGATGACAAACGCAGTCGCTGCCGCCGCGCTTCTTCTGAGCTTTTATGTGAACGGCGCCAGTTTTCTGGCCTATGCCATACTTGCGGCAAAGCGCGGCGATCAAACCGAAGCGCGCGGCAAGAAATCCATATTCTTCACCACCGGCCTGGCCGAAGCCAGCGAAACACTGGCGATCTTCCTCGCCGCCTGCATTTGGCCATCGTGGTTCCCGCTGCTCGCCTGGGTGTTTGCGGCGATCTGCATTTACACCGCATGCGCAAGAATACTGGTGGCACGCGCTTCATTTGGTTGAACCGTCCCGGAATCAAATTGCTTCTTCAATACCGGTGGACAGGAGCGAAAGGGTGCAAACACGGTTCACACCCTTTCGTTATTGGAGTTGCCAGCAGTGGCTTCAGGATTGAACTGTGGATGGACTGGCTTCAACCTGAACCATGGCATTTTCGTCAATCGGCTCAACTTTCATGAGCTCGGCGATGGCAGCGCCGACCTCATCCAGCTTGGATCTGGCGCCGCCTGACATGCTTTCGCTTGAGGCGACCTCAAGGTCCTTTGCGTTGGCTTCCCATCGCTTCAAGACGGTCATTTTCTGCTCTGGCGTGAGAGAATCCGTTTCCACCACATCCATCGGGTCGTCAAAGATGCTCTCCGGTGTCAATAATGCCTGATCAAAGTCCTTTGCAGTGTACATCTTGCTCTCCTTTGATTTGCGGGGCGCCTGAGGATTTGGCTGGCATGCTTTGATGCCTGCCGATCCCGCGCCGCCGCCGCCGGATCAACGACAATGAAATCCGGTGCGGCCTCATGACAAAACGTCGTAGTGACGGATTGGTTCCAAAGAATGAGCGAAGTGTACGCAATGACCGTTGCAGCGTGTGCCCAAAGGAACCCGGCACAAGCAATATGGTCGCCGAACGAATGTTATTTCAAGCGACCTGCGCCACCTCCCAAACGGAGTTGGGGTCTTGGAATTTAGCAACAATAAATCCAGCGCCGTGGCACGTCGATTTGATAACACGAAGTGCGCCATACTGGTGGTGAACGGCCGGTGATCAGATCAAAGCGTTTAAGCTTTCGCGGCAATACTCAGCGCATCCGCCACATCCTCGATCAAATCATCGCCATCTTCCAGACCCAGCGAAACGCGCAACGTTCCGCCGACAATGCCAAGCTCGTTGCGCGCTTCGTCGGAAAGGTTCTTGTGCGTCGTGGTTGCCGGATGGGTGATCAGGCTCTTGGAGTCGCCGAGATTGTTGGAAATGCGGATGATCCGCAGCGCGTTTTCAAACGCGAACGCAGCCTGCTTGCCGCCCTTCAGGTCAAAGCAAACCATGGTCGAGCCGCCGGTCATCTGCTTGGCGATGATGTCCGCCTGCGGATGGTCTGCTCTGCCGGGATACATGACCCTCGAAACAGCGCTGTGGTCGGCCAGATAATCGGCAATCCTCGCGGCATTTTCTGTCTGCTGTTTGACGCGCAGCGGCAGGGTTTCGAGGCCTTTCAACAATATCCAAGAATTGAACGGGCTGATGCCGGGGCCGGAATGGCGGTGGTATTCGTGCAGATTCTTGTCGATCCATTCCTTCGACGACAAGACAATGCCGCCAAGGCAACGTCCTTGGCCATCAATGTGTTTGGTCGCTGAATAGACGACAACATGCGCCCCAAGCTCCAGCGGCTTCTGGAACAATGGTGTTGAGAACACATTGTCGACCACAAGCGTCGCACCACAGGCATTGGCGATCTCGGCAACAGCCTTGATGTCCACCACCTCCAGCGTCGGGTTGGTCGGGCTTTCGAGGAAGAACAGCTTGGTGTTGGTCTTCACCGCTTTTTGCCATTCATCCAGGTTGCGTCCGTCCACCAGCGTGAACTCAATGCCATAGCGCGGCGCCAGTGTTTCAATCACCCAGCGGCAGGAACCGAACAGGGCGCGTGCGGCAACGATATGATCGCCCATTTTCAGGCTGCACAACACCGCAGCGGCAACTGCCGCCATGCCGGATGTCGTCGCCCGCGCGTCTTCCGCGCCTTCTAGCGCGCACATGCGCTTTTCAAACATGTCTGTGGTCGGGTTGGCATAACGCGAATAGATGAAGCCCGGTTCTTCGCCCTTGAAGCGCGCCTCTGCCGCTTCCGCGCTGTCATAGACAAACCCTTGCGTCAAAAACAACGCTTCCGACGTTTCACCGAAACCGGACCGCAATGTCCCCGAATGCACCATCTGGGTCGCCGGACGCCATTTTTTCTGGTCTGTCATCTTGAAAATCCTCAACAAAAAACCGGCCATGCAAGCGCAAATGACCGGTTTCCACACGGTCCTTTAGCAACTTGTTTAAAGTGGCTGCAAGCCGACCGGCCAAATCACCACTGTATTGGACTGTGTATTAACCCCTGCCGTCTCTTGCGTCAATTCGGCTGACGGGTATGACGGATAAAACCAATCGAGGCGTCATGTCTGAGCGCACATCCGGCATTTTGGCCGACCACCATATCCACGCACTGTTTGCGTCCGGCGGGCTGAAGTCGGAGCGCCCGCTTGACGCTGATCAGGTTCAACCTGCGAGCCTCGACCTTCGCCTTGGCGCAAAGGCCTACCGCGTCCGCGCCTCGTTCATGCCGGGTCCGAACAAACTGGTCATGGACAAGCTCGACCAGTTGAAGCTGCACGAGATTGATCTCACCAACGGTGCCGTCCTCGAAACCGGCTGCGTTTACATCGTGCCGCTGCTTGAAAGCCTCGCGCTTCCCGCCGAAATGGCCGCTGCTGCCAATCCGAAAAGTTCCACTGGCCGTCTCGACATCTTCACCCGCGTCATTGTTGACCGCGCGCAAGAGTTCGACAAGGTCCCGGCAGGCTACCACGGCCCGCTTTACATCGAAATTTCGCCGCGCACCTTCCCGATTGTCGTGCGCCAAGGCTCCCGTCTCTCGCAAATCCGCTTCCGCAAGGGCCGCGCTCAGATTGACGAGCTGGAGCTTGCCGCGCTTCACGCCAGCCAGACGCTGGTCAATGACGACAAGCCAAACATTTCCGGCGGCGGGGTGGCGTTGTCGATCGACCTCACCGGCAAAAGTGATCGCCTGATCGGCTATCGCGGCAAGCATCACACGGCCGTCGTCGATGTCGACAAGCGCGCTGCGCACGACGTGCTCGATTTCTGGGAACCACTCTACGACCGCGGCTCCGGCGAACTGGTGCTTGACCCGGATGAGTTTTATATCCTGGTCTCCCGCGAGGCCGTCCACGTGCCGCCACTTTACGCGGCTGAAATGACGCCGTTCGATCCGCTCGTCGGCGAGTTTCGCGTCCACTATGCCGGCTTCTTCGATCCCGGCTTCGGCAACGCCGGGGCAGGGGGCATAGGCAGCCGTGCTGTGCTCGAGGTTCGAAGCCACGAAGTGCCGTTCATCCTTGAACATGGCCAGATTGTCGGGCGCCTGGTCTATGAACACATGCTGGCCAAGCCGTCGGCACTCTACGGAGCGGATCTCGGATCAAACTATCAGGCCCAAGGGTTGAAGCTGTCGAAGCACTTCCGGACGGCCTAGCCCATCGTCGCACGCGTCAGCCGTAGTCATGAGCAATGGATACTTTTCCGCAGGCGGTTACCCACAAGCGGCTGGCCTGAATTGTTGCGATTGCCCCAAAAGATGCCAATGTGGCAGAGCAGGATGTCATCGGGTCAATGGATGAAAATCTTGAGAAGAACAACTCTGCATTTGTTTCATTCAACCGCCTGACAATTTAAACAACACCTGTCCTTACCTTCGGTAAGAATCGTGACGCGGTGTCACAGTCGGGGAATCCTTGATGATAAAAATGCGCAATGCGGCGGCGGTGGCGATGGCTGCCGCCTTTGGTATGCTTGGTGCAGCCCGCGCCGCTGACTTTCAGGCGGGCGACAGTGTAACGGGCGGCTCGCACGACTGGTACATCAGCCTTGCCGCCTTGGCGCTTCAGCGCAGCACGCCAAACGGCGGAGCTATTGTTGCTGCGAACCCTGCAGGCACCCCGTTCATGACCGGTGCCGATTTTGATTTCGGCTGGAGTCCCGGGATTGATGCTGCCGTTGGCGTCGGCCTGTTCGGCGATGAAGCCATCGAAGCCAGGGTGATGTATTCCAGAATGGACTCCGGCTACAACTTTACGTCTCCGGGCAATTTCATTGGCGTAGGCTTCACTGGCCCTGGTGGGACCCTGTTCGTTTCGGAATACGAAACCACGCTGATGAGTTGGGAAGCCAACTGGCGGCATCGTTACAATGATCGCCTGAGTGTCTTGGCGGGCTTCCGGAGCATTGGTATCGAGGACGTCATGTCGACGGTGCTCAATGCAAATGTTGCAACCGGCCTCTACGAGGCCGACAACAACATGCTTGGTGTTCAGGTCGGCGCACAATTATCGGTTTTCGAACAGTCCAACCCGCTCCAACTGGACGTGTTTGGAAAGCTCGGTATTTTTTCCAACAATTCCGAAGCAGGCATCCGGGAGTTCCAGGGCAACAACTTCATAGGTGAATTCCAAAGCGGTTTGGTTCGGGAAACCAATTATGCCGCGGAGCTTGGCGTGACGGCGGGCTACAAGGTTCTTGAGAATGTAAGTCTGACTGCGGGCTATCAATTGTTGTGGGTGAACGACGTTGCACTCGCCAGCAATGCCGCCAGCGGCAGCCTGCTCAATCCAAGCCTTTTGAGAACGAATGTCTTTCGGGACGATATTCTTTTCCACGGCTTCAACGCCGGCCTGAAAGTGTCTTTCTAGCCGACCATTACCAGCCATGCCAGCGATACCGCAATCCTTGGCGCTCCGGCATGTGCTGCCTGGCGCTGTAATCGGCCAATTCTGCGCCCGAGTCTCCCGGTCGCGCGTCTCGGTCCTTTCTCTCACGTGTCAGCCGTTGTCATGAGCAAGTGCAACTTTGCTTTGGCAGCTGATTTCTCCCTGTAAGCAGGCTGTAGCCGTGGCTATTATCGTGCGGAATCCAGTACGCGGGACAAGACAGACCGAGCAATACAGCCTGAACGGCGCGGAAATGAAGGGAAATGAGTGCCATGACGCATATTGATGATCTTGCCGATTTGCGCGCTCTGAATGCCCGCTTCATCCACAATTTCATCACTTGCGATGTGGAGTCCCACGGCAAGATCATCCACCCGCAATTTGTCTGCATCTCCACAAATGGCAGCAAACAGCAGCGCGCCGCCTATCTGCATGATTGGGCGACTGATTTTGATGCCGCAACTATCCCCTATTGGGATACGCGCGATGAACAGATCGAAGTTTTTGGCGATGTTGCCCTCGTCCGCTCCACCAACAAATATGTTCGTCGGATTGATGGCCGTGATGTGGTCGGGATGACAACCTACACTGACACATACATACGTCAGGGTGAAACATGGCTTTGCATTCAAGCGCAGTTGACGCCAGTCTCGCCCGAACACTATCCACCCGATGCAACGATCGTCAGCGTCTATGTCGACGGACATTTGCAGCCGCGTTCTTGACATGCGCTGTCCGCGCGGCGATGAAAGGCCTGCTGCGGGTATGATGTAATGGTAGCTTGTCAGCTTCCCAAGCTGAACGCGCGGGTTCGATTCCCGCTACCCGCTCCAAAATCTAAGTGCAGGAGATTTCAATGGCTGATCGCGTCGACGGTTTTCTTGGCGATACGCCATTACGAGTCTTCATAAAGCTCGCAATCATCTCGTTGATCGTCGGCGTCATCATGCGCTCGCTTGGCTGGATGCCTCTCGATGTTGTGCGCATGATTCGAACGCTGTTCGAGCGCATTTGGAACATGGGTTTTGCCGCGTTTGCGGACATTGCCGATTATCTGATTCTTGGCGCCGCCATCGTCATCCCAGCATTCATTTTGATGCGCCTGTTCGCGATGCGGAAGCGCTGAAGGATCAAGCCGGAATTGGCTTTGCAGCCCATTCAGCCGTCTTGCGCCCGCAATGTTCACTGATTGATTTCGCCCCTGACTGGTCCAAAGCGCGCGACAGGCCATTGACGATCTTATTTGCCAGTCCTGGCCCTTCGTAAATGAAGCTTGTGTAAAGCTGCACCAAATCAGCACCGGCCTCAATCTTGGCCAACGCTGTCTCAGCCGAACTCACCCCGCCAACGCCGATAATGGCTGCATTTTTGCCGATCCGCTGGCGCATTTTGGACAAGACAATGGTTGACCGCTCAAATAATGGGACGCCGGACAGCCCGCCCGTTTCTTTGCCGTTCGCGCTTTTCAAGCCGCTGCGCGACAAGGTCGTGTTGCTGACAATCAGCCCTTCTAACTTGTTGGCAAGCAGCTCCGCCGCAACATCATCCAAATCAGCTTCCGTCAAATCAGGCGCAATTTTCAGGAAGACCGGGACAATCCGACCACTCCCCGAAGCCATGTCGTTCCGCGCAGTCATAACCCTTGCCAAAAGTTCGGCAAGGCTGGCTCGCGCCTGAAGGTTGCGCAATCCCGGTGTGTTCGGTGACGAAATGTTGATCGTGTAATAGGTTGCCACATCGTAGAACTTGTTGATTCCACGCACATAATCTTCGGCGCGGTCTTCTGTGTCCTTGTTGGCTCCAATGTTTACGCCGACAATACCGGACTTGCCGAACCGTGCCCGCAATTGCCCATGGGCAGCTTCATGGCCGGCATTGTTGAATCCAAGCCTGTTGATGACGGCATTGTCATCGACCAAGCGAAAAACCCGAGGCTTTGGATTTCCTGCTTGTGCGATTGGGGTGACAGTTCCAACCTCCGCAAACCCAAAGCCAAGCCGCAACAGCGCATCTGGCACTTCCGCGTTCTTGTCAAACCCCGCTGCCATGCCGAGCGGGTTCGGAAAGGACAGGCCGGCGACATCGGCTCGCAGCCTCGGGTCAGGCAAACAAGGAGACCCCGGTATGAAGCCGGTTTTCAGTGCCTTGACAGCTAGCCCATGTGCCTGTTCGGCATCAAATCCGAAGAAAATCGGCCGTAGCAATGACGAAAACAGTCCACTCATTTCGAGGTCTCCGGGAACACATGCTTTCCGGCGCTATCGAGCGGCAACGGCTTTGCCCAAAGGACCTGTTCCAGCGTGAGGGACGTATAAAGATGCGGAAAAAGCTCCCCGCCGCGCGATACTTCATACTTTAGAGCGGCGCCAAGTTTCTCGCCAGCAATTGTAATCAGCATCAAATTCCTTTGCCCACCAAAATGTCTTGCGGCGGTCTCGCGCATCTGGCTTTCCGTGGACAGGTGAATGTAACCATCATTCAGGTCTATCGAAGCACCAGCAAAGACGCCGTTCGCATCAAGCTCCGCCCACTGCGCGTCAGTCATGATCTTGTAGACGTTTTTTTCCATCGCCCATCCGCCTTCGTTGGGGTCGCGCTAGCAGGATTCGGCGCCAAAAACAAAACTTCGGATGTATTGCTTTGTCCTTGTCATCAAAATTTTGCATTTACCGGTCGTAATTGCGGCCAAGTCAGCCAATATGCTTTCAGAATTGTTTTGAACAACAGGAGTCTTGCCGTGCGCATGATGGTTCTGACGTTTGCCGCGATCGCCGCATTCACTTCCACGGGTTTCGCAGAAGACTTAACCCGCTACACTTTGGAAAAGACTGCGGACGGCTATGTCCGAATGGACAAGGCAACCGGTGAAATGTCGGTCTGCAAGGAGCAAGGCGATCAACTGGTTTGCCGAATTGCTGCTGATGACAGGGTGGTCATCGACGATGAGATGGCTAGGCTGGAAAAACGTCTGGCAGCAGTCGAGGACAAGCTCGGCTTGCTAGAAAAATCAGGTTTGACCTCTGAGCAAAGCATGCCGACTGACGAAGAGTTTGAAAAGACCATGGGTTACATGGAGAAGTTTTTCCGCCGCTTTATGGGTGTCGTGAAAGAATTGAACGACAAAGAGAACGGCCCGCAGAAGACATGAAACTGATCCGTTTCGCCTATGCAGCGCTTGGCATCTGTCTTGCCGGCTTGATTGTCTACGCAATTCGTTCGGGAGATTTCTGGCAGGAAGGCGACTGGCTGACCAGCAACCCTTGGGGAATTGTCACGTTGGCCGACCTGTATCTGGGGCTTTTGATTTCCGCCGGATTGATTGCGGTTTTTGAACGAACCTGGACCGCATTGCTCTGGATAATCCCGCTGCCGTTTCTGGGCAATGTTTGGACCGTTGTGTGGTTTGTGCTGCGTTTTCCGGAACTTCGTCGAAGACTTCGAGGCTGATCGTTTCTTTTTTCACGGAAAACGCCCAACTCGCGGCCAAACGGACATTTTTGCCTTGAACATTGCCGCGAATGGGCAATAGTCTGCCGGCAATGCTTCACGAACATGCTGGGAGGGTCCGTGACCGCAAAATTGACTTTCGTCGTAGCCGACGACCACCCCCTTTTCCGCGGCGCCATTAAGGAGACTTTACAGTCGATTGATGAGCATGTTCACATTCTCGAAGCCGGTGATTTTGAGACTGCCAAGAAATTGGTGGCGGAAACGCCCGACATTGATTTGGTTCTGCTTGATCTGACAATGCCGGGCACCAGCGGACTTTCCGGACTTGTCACGCTGCGCGCAATGCAGGCGGCGGTTCCGGTGGTTATTGTCTCCGCCTCTGACGATGTTTCCACCATTCGCCGCGCTCTGGAGCTCGGCGCTTCCGGCTACATCAAAAAGAGTTCGAGTATCGATGAAATACGCTCGGCGATCAATACCGTTCTGGCAGGCGGTGTGGTGACCCCGTCCAACGTTGAACTTGGTTCGGAAAGTGATCCGGAAATCCACGATCTCATTCAGCGCATTCAAACATTGACACCGCAACAGGCGCGCGTTTTGGGCATGTTGGCCGAGGGCTTGCTGAACAAGCAGATCGCCTATGAACTCAGCGTATCGGAGGCTACAATCAAGGCCCACGTTTCCGCTGTTCTGCAAAAGCTCAACGTCGACAGCCGGACACAAGCTGTCATTCGGCTTGGCAAGATTGGCGTTGAAGTCCTGCAGCCCGCAGGTTGATTATTCTGCGGCGATTTCTGTCCGGTTTCGCATCAACGCGGCGCGCAGCGCAGCAGGTTTGACCGGCTTGTTTATGATCACCACATCAGCTGAGTCGGCAAGCGATCGGACTTCATGGGAACGGTCAGCTGTCAGCAACAATGCAGGCAGATCCCTACCAAATTTGTCTCGCATGAGCGAAATAACCTGCAGCCCGTTTTCGTGATCCAGATGGTAATCTGCCAAAATCGCATCCGGTCGCTCTGATATCTTCAGCGCTTCTTGACCGCTCATCACCGTCGTTACCTGGCAGCCCCACTGCGTCAACAAAGACCGCATTCCCTCGAGGATGCGCTTGTCATTGTCGACACAGAGTAATTTGAGTGAAGGCATCCGTATCGAGCTTCCACCGACCGGTCGTGCGGCTTGATCAACATAGTCGTTTGCCGGCGCGACAGGGGAGAGCGTCAACGCCATGGACGTACCCTTGTTGATTGCAGATTTCATGACCAATGTAAGCTTGAGAACGCGGGAGATGCGGTCAACGATGGAGAGGCCAAGGCCCAGTCCTTCTGCTTCGCGTGCGCCTTCCTCAAGACGGGTAAACTCGCGGAACACGGTTCGCGACTTGTCTTGCGCAATGCCGATCCCGCTGTCGACAACCTGAATTTCTATGTGACTGCCACGACGTTTCACACCGACGACAATTCCGCCTGTGCGGGTGTATTTTATCGCATTTGAAACAAGGTTTTGTACCAGTCGCTGCAACAGGTTTCGGTCTGTCCGGATATGGACGGAAGACGGAACCACCCTGAACTTCAAGCCCTTTTTCCGGGCGAGAGGTACAAAATCCGTCTCGATCTGCTTGAGCAACGCGCCAACCGGAAAAGTGGTTGCATTTGGCTTCATGGCGCCTGTGTCGAGGCGCGAAATGTCCAACACAGCGCCAAGAATGGTTTCAACAGAATCGAGTGACGATTCGATCTTTCCGACAATATCTTCGTTTTCACTCTTCCCCAGCTTTTCGCTAAGCGAGGCGCTGTAGAGGCGCGCTGCATTCAAAGGCTGTAAGATGTCATGACCGGCCGCAGCGAGAAAACGCGTCTTCCCAAGATTGGCCTCCTCCGCCAGGCTTTGCGCTTTGGCAAGTTCCGTATTAACCCGGCTCAGTTCGGCTGTGCGCGTAACCACACGCTGTTCCAGGCTTTCGTTGATCTTCTTGAGAGCTTCGTCCGCAAGGACCCTCTGTGTAATGTCCGTGTACGTCGCAACGATGCCGCCATCCGGCATCTGGTTTGACCGGATTTCCACAATGCGGTTGCTGGTTGCCAACTCAACTTGCCAAGGCACGCCAAACCGGGTGAGCCGATTGATTGTTGTCTTGCTCGAGTCTGCGGCAATGTCTCCACGAACAATCAGATGATCCAGAATCGACGTTAAAGTGGTGCCGACTTGACCGAATTCATCAGGAAGCTCGAACAAGGTCCTGAACTGCCGGTTCCAGCATGTCAGTCTGAATTCACGATCAAAAACCGTAATACCCTGTTCCATCTGGTCGAGCGCAATCTGCAGCAGATCGCGATTTTGCTGGAGCGCTTCCGATGCGTCGTCCAGCAAACGAAAAGCGTTGCGGCTTGATTGGTCGTTACGTTGGAACAGCAAAGACAGGATAAGCCGCGCTGACGACGAGCCGACGGCACTGGCGAGCAATTGTTCAGCAAAACGTATGGTCGCAAGATCGGCGGATGCATTGCGTGAAACAGTTCTGCCTTCGCGTTTTTCGAAGCTTTGAAATGACCGCTCGGTGCGTTCGGCGCCAAGATAGCGGGCAATGGTCGCTTTCAAGTCATCGACTGTGACAGCTGTTCTTAGCTTTCGGAGATTTGGCATTGGCGTCATATCGCGCGGGACAAAAACGGCGGCCTGAATTCTCTCCAATGGCGTTGCCAAGCGTGACAAAGACCCAAGGGCGAACATGATCACATTGATCGAGACGCTCCACACCACACCATGTGTCAGTGGATCTGTTTCGAAGCCAAAAAGATGCTGTGGACGAAGCGCGGCCAATCCGAACAGGCCATTTTGGACGATGCTGTTGTCTGCTCCTGCAATTGTCGGGAACAGCAACGTAAAGAACCAGATCAGGATACCCGCACCCATGCCTAGCATTGCACCGCGGGCATTGGCGCTGCGCCAGAAAAGGCCTCCTACAAACGCTGGAGCAAATTGCGCAATTGCCGCAAAGCTGATGAGCCCGATAGAAGCCAGGCGGTAATTGTTGGCTGCTTCCCGGTAATATGCATAGGCGGCGATCATGATGAAGAAAATTGCTGCGCGGCGGACGTTCAAAATTGTCGCGGGCAAGTCTTCATCGCGCCCGCGCTCTTTGCCTGCATACCGCCGCAGCATCAATGGCAAAACCAGATCATTCGAGATCATGATAGACAAGGCGACGCTCGCAACAATAACCATCGCCGTTGCGGCGGACAGTCCGCCGATGAAAATGAGCAATGAAAGCCAATTGGCGCCGGCCTTCAGGGGCAATGCCAGCACAAACAAATCCGCCGGAGTGCCGGATGGCAAAAGCGTAAGGCCTGCCAAAGCGATCGGCAAAACAAACAGATTGATCGCAACAAGATAAAGCGGAAAAAGCCACGCTGCCGTGCGCAATTCACGTTCATCCCGGTTTTCTACGATCATCACATGGAATTGTCGGGGAAGTAGGATGATTGCAAATCCGGACAAGCCGATCAAGACCAACCAGGTTGAAATGGGAGTCTGATAATTCAGCGCAGCGGTCGCCGCCGCATTGGATTGTATCGAAGCGAACAACTCGCTTGGTGTGCCAAAAAGAAAGAACGAGACCGCAACACCTGCGGCCAGAAATGCAGTCAGCTTAATCATCGATTCTACGGCAACTGCCAGAATCAAACCATTTTGATGCTCTGTCGCGTCGGCGTGCCTGGTCCCGAACAGAATTGCAAACAAGCCAAGTGCTGCGGCTACCAGAAACGAAAAGTCGGCGATCACAAACTCGCCTGCCATCATCGTACCACCAAGATGGCGGGTAAATAGGTCAAAAGAGCCCGAGATAGCTTTCAATTGGATTGCAATATAGGGAACTGCCGCCAACGCAGCGATGCACGTTGCGAGCGAGGCAACACCAAAGCTTTTTCCATACCGCGCGGCAAGCATATCGGCGACAGATGTAATACGCTCGGATTTCGCGAGACGAATGATGCGGCGCAAGAACCGGTACCCAAAAGTAAAAACCAAAACGGGCCCGATGTAGATCGCGATGTATTCAAGGCCGCGCTCGGCAGCCAATCCTACGGATCCGAAAAACGTCCACGAGGTGCAGTAAATGGCCAGCGAAAACGCATAGACATAAGGGCGTGACCGATTGTTGTTTCCGCGTTGGCCCCTGCGGTCGCCATAGCTGGCCACAGCAAACAGCAACAACACGTAAATGATTGCGCTCGTTAGAACGACAAACTCGGTCACTTAGCTCTCCGTTTTGAAATTTCAGCATCAACGCAATCATTGTCCGGCGAAAAAGTCCACCATATCGATAGTCCTAAGGCATTTTGCCTGTAAAACGCACTGGTTATTCAGAAGTGCCCATGGCTTACTTTGATTACAGGTTGTGCTAATCGTTCGCAGCAGGCCGAGGAACGACTGCAAAAACGGGGATGCTGCATAAGCGGCGACAACATAATCGGAGACCTAAAATGCTAAAAGAATTCAAAGAATTCGCCATGAAGGGCAATATGGTTGATCTCGCCATTGGCGTGATCATCGGCGGGGCTTTCGGTGGGTTGGTTAATTCGGTCGTAAATGACATCCTGATGCCAATTATCGGCTACATCACCGGCGGCGTAAATTTCTCCAATATGTTTGTACAACTCGCCGGCGATCAGCAGTTGACGCTTGAAAAGGCGAAAGAAGCCGGGGCAACCTTGGCCTATGGCAATTTCATCACTTTGTTGATCAACTTCCTTATTATTGCATGGGTTCTATTTATGGTCGTCAAGGCTATGAACAAAATGAAGAAGCCGGAGCCGGAAGCTGCACCCGCAGCGCCTCCAGCACAGGAAGTTTTGCTTGGCGAAATTCGTGACCTTCTTGCCAAGGGCGGCAAGAAATAGCGGTCGCACTGTCGGAAATTCGGAAAACCCCGGCATATTAATTTGCCGGGGTTTTTATTGCTGTTTGCGATTCGAGGCGCTGGACACTATTGCATTTGGAGTTGGAAATGACGCCTTTTGAATCACTACGCATCGAAGCCCGCTTGGCGCCAGAAAGCGGTATCGTGGCAGTCATGAACCATGGCCGCAGGAGGGAAGGCATCATTCCTCTGTGGGCTGGCGAGGGTGACCTTCCAACTCCGGACTTCATACGCCAGGCCGGGGCCGACGCACTTCTTGCAGGTGAAACATTTTACACGTGGCAGCGCGGCATTCCGGAATTGCGGGAAGCGCTGGCCCGGTATCACAACAGGCATTTTTCAACGCGGCTGACGGAAGATAATTTTCTGGTTACCGGTTCGGGCATGCAGTCAATTCAATTGGCGCTGCAAGCTGTTGCAGGGCATGGCGATGAGGTTGTTTATTTCTCGCCCGCGTGGCCAAACTTCGCCGCCGCCGCCGGGATCGGCGGTGCCAAACCGATTGCCGTCCAACTCGACAACGGAAATAGCGGTTGGGCGCTCGATATTGAAAAGCTGAAAGCTTTGATAACCAGCCGGACTAAGGCAATTTTCATCAACAGCCCCTCCAATCCGACGGGCTGGACGGCAGACAAGCAAACGCTGCGCGATATTCTCAAACTTGCCCGCAAGCATGGAATTTGGATTATCGCAGACGAAATTTATGCGCTTTTTTCATATTCAGAAGATCGTGCAGCATCATTCATGGATATAATGGACCCGGAAGACCGGGTAATATTTGTGAATAGTTTTTCGAAAAACTGGGCAATGACCGGTTGGCGTGTCGGCTGGTTGACGGTTCACCCGAGCCTGGCTCAAGTGTTCGAAAATCTGATCCAATACTCTACGTCGGGAGTTGCCCAGTTCATGCAGAAAGGTGCGGTGGCAGCTTTGGACCACGGCGACGATTTCATTCATATGCAGGTCCGTAGGGCCAGGCAGGCACGCGATATTTTGTGTGACGCTTTGGCCAGCACCGGAAAGGCGCAAGTCACACCGCCTGAAGGAGCATTTTATCTGTTTTTCGGACTTGAAGGAATTAAGGATTCCATGTCGGCTGCATTCTCCATGGTTGATCAGGCCAACATCGGTATTGCCCCCGGCACCGCATTCGGGAGTGGAGCAGACGGTTATTTCCGAATTTGTTTCAATCGGAAACTTGACGACATCCGGACAGCGGCAGACAGATTGGTTGACTGGATTGGTAAAAACGCGTGAGTCCCAGATTCGCAGTTTCTTCGCAATTTTGTCCGATATGTCTGCAGCAATTCGGTTCCGCTCCAATGCGTGATAGGCTTTCCTTGATCAGGTTTTCCAGATGAATAAAGACGCTGTTCGAAAATTCCTGCTCCGTGGCATGATCGACATTGGCATCATTTCGTTTGTGATCAGCATATTGCTTCTCACGCAGCCAATTTACATGCTGCAAGTTTACGACCGGGTACTGCCGTCCTCAAGTCTCAACACTCTCGCGTTCTTGTCCGTGATAACCTTGGCGGCGATAGTTGTCCTTGGTTTGCTGGAGGTCTTCCGCCAGCTATATGCTTCAAGATTGGCGATAAGGCTTGAAAGCGAGCTTGGCGCGACTGCTTTTCTTGCCGGCGCGCATAGTCAAAATGCCGAAATTGGCGACACCCAGCCATTGCGCGATCTCGCTGCAGTCCGGAACTTTGTAAGTTCACGTATTCTGCAGAGCCTGTTCGATCTGCCGTTTGTTCCGATATTCCTGCTTCTTCTGCTATTCATTCACCCCTACCTGTTCCTTCTAACATTGGCCGGCCTTGTGATTGTCGCGCTTGTCGCGTGGGCCAACCAGCGCGGCGTGGAGGATTCTGGCAAAAAGACTGCGGAAAACTCGATGAAGGCCATGGCTTCGGCGCAGGCTTTTACGCGCAGTGCCGAGACCATCAGAGCGATGGGCATGGCCCGGAACACTGTCGGCATTTGGGGCAAAGCCGAAGCGGATGCCTTGCGGTCAATTGATGAGACCACAGCAATAAACGCTTGGTACGGGGGACTTTCCCGATCAATCCGGCTGCTGCTGCAAATTGCGATTATGGGCGTCGGAGCATGGCTGGTTATCGACGGCAAGATGACACCAGGCATGATCTTCGCCACGACCATGATTTCCGGGCGTGCACTTCAGCCAATCGATCAACTTGTGGCCGGATGGCGCCAGATTTTCGATGCGCGCCTGGCTTGGGACAGGCTGCAGTTAGCCTTGCACAATGTTGACACGATGATGGCTGCCAAAACTGATCTACCGGAACCGAGCGGAGAAATACTGGTTGAAAATCTGATTTATATGCCACCTGGTCGAAAAGCGGCTGAACCCTTGATCAAACGGCTGTCCTTCAGGATTCCGGCGGGTACATCGGTCGGGCTCATTGGCCCGAGTGGGGCAGGAAAGTCGACGTTGGCAAGACTGATTTGTGGTGCAATTGACCCCACTCAAGGCAATATCCGCATCGACAAGGCAGATATCAGGCAATGGGATCGGGATCGGCTTGGCATGTATATCGGATATCTGGCTCAGGATGCGGATCTGTTGCCCGGCACTGTAGCGCAAAACATCGCACGTTTTTCACCGGCAACTCCGGATGAGAGCATCGTCATGGCCGCGAAGAAAGCGCAAGTTCATGACATGATACTTGGATTGCCCGCTGGCTATGGCACACTGCTTGGCCCGGGAGGCATGGCGCTTTCTGGCGGGCAAAGGCAGCGTATTGGCCTTGCGCGGGCATTTTTTGGCAACCCCAAGCTTCTGGTTCTCGACGAGCCCAATTCGAACCTCGATGCAGAAGGCGACGCCGCCCTTGAGCGCGCGCTGCAGCAGGCAAAGGCAGACAAGATTACAGTCGTGCTCGTGACGCAACGCAAGACCAGTGCGGACAAATTGGACAGCCTCATGATCATCCGCGAGGGTCAAATCGAAGACTACGGTCCGCGCGAAAAGGTCGTTGAGAAGCAAAATGCAAAACTGCGGGACTATGTTCAGAAGCAACAAGCTGCGGCGCAATCGCAAAGCCGGCCTATTCCGAGCCTACTCCAAGTCAATCAGGACAAACTTCAATGAGCGCATCGGGCGAGTATTCCGAGTGGGCACGTGAAGTCCCGACTTCGACGCGCAAGATCGCATTGGCGGCATA
Organism: Rhizobiaceae bacterium; assembly: GCA_041751995.1. Lineage (GTDB taxonomy): Bacteria > Pseudomonadota > Alphaproteobacteria > Rhizobiales > Rhizobiaceae > JANMEX01. Next base: position 39,031 of record JBGSHY010000089.1, read on the forward strand.
TGGAACACTCGCGGCATTTGTCCTGGCTTTTGGCGTGTGGGGTGTAACGGCGCCGCTGGATGGCGCTGCGATCGCCTCTGGTGTCGTCGCTGCTGCCGGAAAGAACCTTGCAATCCAGCATCTGGAAGGTGGCAATATAGATGAAGTCCTTGTTCGCGAGGGTGACCGGGTTAAGGCTGGAGCAGCGTTATACAAACTCGATCAGACTGTGCCCCAATCACAGTTGAATCGTCTTACGAAAGCAAAGTCGTCCTTTGAAGCGCGCGCGTCTCGCCTGAAGGCCGAACGCGACGGGGAAACGACGCTGGTCTTTTCACCAGAGCTTCAGAACTCGAAAGACCCGGACATCATTGAAATCATCAGCGAACAGTCAAACGATTTTCTGACCGGCCTGCGGCGGCACGAATCTGAAATCAGTATTTTGCAACAGCGTGTTTCGGCCTTGGAGGATTCCATATCCGGACTTGATGCGCAAAAGAAAGCGGCTGACGACCAATTGGCAATCGTCGCGGATGAAATATCGCGCAAAAGAAAGCTCCTGGACAAGGGGCTGACGGACCGGTCCCAATTTACAGCATTGATGCGAAATCAGGCGGAATTGCTGGGGCAGATCGGTTCTGCAACATCTGATATTGCCAGCGCCAAAACCCAGATTGGCGAAGCCAAGCAGCAGATCGAACGCGCAACCACCCAACGTGTTGAACAGGCATCGAAGGATTTGACCGATGTCCGCCGCCAGGAAGCGGATTTCGAAGAGCAAATCATCGCTGCAAAATCCGTATTGGATAGAACGGTGGTCACTGCTCCAGTTGATGGGATTGTGATCCGTTTGAATATAAACAGCAAAGGCAGTGTTGTTCGCCCTGGCGAGACCATGCTCGAATTGCTGCCAACCACCAGCGACCTGATTGTTGAAGCAAAGATGGATCCGAGACAAGTCGACTCGATCCGCATCGGTCAGGATGCCCGCCTTCGATTTGTTGCGCTCAATACACGGTCAACGCCGGAAGTTGCCGGGCAGGTCACCTTCATTTCTCCTGACCGGTTGATCGACGAGGGCACCCGTCAGCCCTATTACACGGTCCGGCTCCGCATCGACAAATTGCCCAAGGAAATCACGCCAGATCAGGTGTTTCCGGGCATGCCGGTCGAGGCGTTTATCTCAACTGGCGACAGGACCTTTGCCGAATATCTGGTGAGGCCTTTGACAGATTCCTTTTCGCGCGCGTTTCGGGAGGACTAATCAGCAAATGGCAATTTTGGTGACAGGTGGCGCAGGCTATATTGGCAGCCATATGGTCTGGCGATTGATTGCAGATGGCGAAACAGTTGTCGTCGCCGACCGGCTTTCAACTGGATTTGATTGGGCGGTCGCGCCTGAGGCAACGCTTGAAGTCGGCGACATCGGCAACCCTGCATTTCTCGAAAAAATCTTCTCCAGCTATCCTGTTGAGGCGATCATCCACTTCGCCGGTTCCGTGGTCGTTCCGGATTCCGTTGCTGATCCGCTAACCTACTACGACAACAATACCGTCAAATCCCGAATGCTGATTGAGCATGCGGTCAGGAACAAAGTCGACAAGTTCATTTTTTCCTCGACGGCCGCAGTCTATGGAAATGTTGGCAATGAGCCGGTAAACGAGTCGAACGTTCTCCTGCCGGAATCGCCATACGGTCGTTCAAAGTTGATGACGGAACTGATGCTTGCCGATGTCTCGGCCGCGCATGACTTCCGATATACCGCCTTGCGCTACTTCAATGTCGCTGGGGCTGATCCGCTCGGCCGTACCGGCCAATCGACCAAAGGCGCAACACACCTCCTTAAAGTCGCCTGCGAAACAGCGACGGGCAAAAGGCCGTCCATGCAGGTCTTTGGCACCGACTACTCGACGCCTGACGGTACCTGTTGCCGCGATTACATACATGTCTCTGACCTAGCTGACGCTCACTATCTTGCGCTTCAACGACTGCGCAGCGGCGGTCAGAGCCTGATTGCAAACTGTGGGTATGGCCGTGGATTTTCTGTCTTGGATGTCATCAGCGCAGTTAAAAAAGTCTCGGGCAATGACTTCCAGGTTGATTTCGCTCCGCGCCGCGCCGGAGACCCGGCAGCGGTCGTCGCGAATGCAGACAGGGCGAGGTCAGAGTTCGGTTGGAATCCGAAGCATGACGATTTGGAATTCATCGTGGAGACGGCGCTCAAATGGGAGTCCGCACTTACGCAAAGAAATCGAATTTAGAGGGCCCCGACGTTAATCCCACACGAACGTCAATATTAAAGTAAATATTTAAATATATTTACCGATTTTACCAATAGTGACATTGAATATATCTTCAATGGCATTGATTTCGCCACGCCTAGAGGTATTGATTGTTGATTTCCACTCAGAACTGAGCCGGGTTTTTCACCGAGAAGTGAGCCACCTCTGACTATGGATTCCGGTCATTCTTGGGTCAAGGCATGGTCTTTCTCCTTCTGTTTCTTGGCTGTCGCGGCTGAACTGGCCTTGAAGCGGAAGCTGTCGTTTCCGGTTTCCAGAATGTGGC
>JBGSHY010000090.1:0-14913 GCA_041751995.1 Rhizobiaceae bacterium
GCCGCAAGCCCATCAGCATGGCCGCGCTCCGGCGCGGCAAGGCGTGCCCGGTGTCGGCGCGATCATCGCGGTTGCTTCCGGCAAGGGCGGGGTGGGCAAGTCAACGACAGCCGTTAATCTTGCGCTCGGGTTGAGTGCCGCTGGTTTGAAGGTCGGCATTCTGGATGCAGACATTTATGGTCCGTCGATGCCAAGGCTGTTAGGCCTCAAAGGCCGGCCGCAAACCGTAGACGGCCGGATTATCCAGCCGATGGAAAACTACGGTGTCAAAGTGATGTCGATGGGCTTCCTCGTGGACGAGGAAACGCCGATGATATGGCGCGGGCCGATGGTGATGTCGGCGCTGACACAGATGCTGCGCGAAGTGAACTGGGGCGATCTCGACGTCATGGTCGTCGACATGCCGCCCGGCACCGGCGATGCGCAGCTGACGATGGCGCAGCAGGTGCCGCTGGCAGGCGCGGTGATTGTCTCGACGCCGCAGGATCTGGCTTTGATAGACGCACGCAAGGCGGTCTCCATGTTCCGCAAGGTGGATGTGCCGGTGCTCGGCGTGGTCGAAAACATGAGCTATTTCATCGCGCCGGATACCGGCAAACGTTATGATATTTTCGGCCATGGTGGCGCGAAAGCTGAAGCCATACGGATCGGCGCGCCGTTCCTCGGCGAGGTGCCGCTCGATATGGCGCTGCGCGAGAATTCGGACAATGGAACACCGCTTACAGCGACTGCGCCGAACGGTCCGCATGCCAAAATCTATCGGGATATTGCCGACAAGGTCTGGGAACAGGTCCAAATCGGCAAAGCCGGTGGGAAAACTGCGCCGTCGATTGTGTTCGAGTAGCAATCTGTGATATTCATGCATCTAGATGTATGGCGAAAGCAGTTATTGAGATGAATGACATGATGATGTCCGACGTGCCAGCGGTAATGGGTGATCCGTCGGCGATGTTCGCCCGTGCGCGGGAAGCCAGCGATTTGATGAAATCGCTGTCCAACGAAACCCGGCTTTTGATCCTGTGCCACCTGTCATCCGGCGAGATGACTGTGACGCAGCTTGAGGGCAAGCTGCACATCCCGCAGGCGTCGCTGTCGCAGCAGTTGGCGCGGCTTCGCAACGAGCGGCTGGTCAAGACCCGGCGCGATGGCCGGATGATCTATTACTCCATCGCCGACGAGCGGGTTTCATCCGTCGTCGGCACGCTCTACGGGCTATATTGCGGGGTCTGATCAGGCCTTCATTGCATACTGGTAGATGGTCGCGGCGCGGGAGCCCGACAGGCAGTAGGCAAGCGACGGCGTCTTGGCCGTTGCCGCAGTCTTCATCTTCTGCACGGTCTCCATCGTCAGCCCGCCGCCGACCGGAATATAGTGGAAGTCCAAACCGGCTTTTTCTGCAGCGGCCTGGATCACATCATGGTTGGTCTGGCCCCAGCCTTCATTGTCCGGACGGTTGCAGATAAGGGTTTTGTACCCGGCTTTGGCGATTTCCGGTACATCCGATGCGGCGATCTGGCCGGTGACAGTAAAATCGTTGCTGATTTTGGTAAGGCGCATTTTCTTTCCTTTTGGCGGGTTTAGAGGCCGTTGACCGGCACTTTGAGATAAGTTTTGCCGTCCTTGTCGGCAGGCGGCATGCGTCCCGCCCGCATATTGACCTGCAGTGACGGGATAATCAGTTTGGGCATGGGCAAAAGCGCATCGCGCTTTTCGCGCATCAGGACAAATTCATCTTCCGAAACGCCGTCGCGCACATGGACATTATGAGCTCGCTCTTTGGCGACTGTTGTTTCCCATTCAATATCGCGTCCATTCGGGCCGTAGTCGTGACACATGAACAGACGCATTTCGGCTGGGAGCTCCAACACGCGGCGCACTGAACGATACAAAGTGCGGGCATCGCCGCCGGGGAAATCGGCGCGCGCCGAGCCGCCGTCCGGCATGAACAGCGTGTCCCCGACAAAAGCGGCGTTGCCGATCACATGGGTGGTGCACGCGGGCGTGTGCCCCGGTGTGTGCATGACACGAACTGTCATGCCGCCGATGGCGTAGTTGTCGCCGTCGCGGAACAGCCGGTCAAACTGAGAGCCGTCGCGCTGGAACTCGGTGCCCTCGTTGAAAATCTTGCCGAAAACATCCTGAACAATGCGGATGTTTTCGCCGATGCCGAGCTTGCCGCCGAGGGCCTGCTGGATGTAGGGCGCGGCCGAAAGATGATCGGCATGAACATGCGTTTCGATCAGCCATTCGAGCTTCCATTCATTGTCGCGGATGTGGGCGATGATCTTGTCCGCGCCGTCATGCGATATGCGGCCCGCTGCATAGTCGATGTCCATCACGGAATCGATGACAGCGCAGGACGGCGAACCCGGATCCTTGACGATGTAGGAAATCGTGTTTGTGAGGGAATCAAAGAATGCGATGACAACTGGCTTGACGGCCATGTCCGGACTGAATGCTGTTGTCATCGCTGCTCCATTGGTTGATCTCAGGGTTTTGCGAACATGTTCTGACCGTGCATCAGGCCGCGGCCCAGCAGCAGGCCAGCCAGAAGCGCGACCACGAAAGCCAGTGTGCCCGAACCGCCAAAGCCGAGCGCCGGTATGGCGCCGCCCGGGCAGAAACCGGAAATGCCCCAGCCGATGCCGAACACAGCCGAACCGCCAATAAGCCCTGCATCAATCTTGCGCTGTGCGGGAATGGCGAAGGTCGGCTCGTAAACAGGTTTATTCTGTTTTGCGAACACCAGCCGGTACCCGACAAAAGCGGTAACCAGAGCGCCGCCCATGACCATGATCAGGCTCGGATCAAAGGTGCCGAAAGGGTCAAAGAAATTCAGGACCTTGGCGGGATTTGCCATGCCGGAAATTGCGATGCCGAGGCCGAAAACCAGTCCGGCGAACAGTGCTGTGAGGTTTTTCATGCCTGCCCCCACACGTGACGGACGACGTAAACGGTGGCGAACGTGGTGATCATGAAGACCACAGTCGCAACGATGGAGCGCGGCGACAGGCGCGCCATTCCGCAAATGCCGTGGCCCGATGTGCAGCCGCCGCCGTAGGTGACGCCGACGCCGACAACAAGCCCGCTGATGATCAGCGCGGTTGTCGAGACCGGGATGTCAAAGGCAATTTCGTTGCCCGCAGCGATATAGATCAACGGGGACACGATGGCGCCGACGGTGAATGCCACGCGCCACATCCAATCGGATTCAAAAGGCGGAAGGAAACCAGCCAAAATGCCGGTCATGCCGGCGATCCGGCCATTGAGCCACATCAGAAGCACGGCTGCGGAGCCGATCAGGACGCCGCCTGCGAGCGACAGCCAGGGAGTAAATTCAGTTTGCATTGTGTTGCCTTTTGCTTGCACGAGAACAGGGTGTCTACTGGTGACAGCAGAACACTTGTTCAGCAGATGCGCACAAGCGAATGTAGCGTCCAAGGCAAAAAAATCCCACATTGGGCGCTTTCCCAGCCGCCAATTTCCACGGTTTGCCGTTTTCCTGAAACAGGGTCCGGGCAATCCATGAAAATCAGCGCCTGACGCGCCAAATTCATGTATATGAACTTATATATGTATCGATTGAAAAGACGTCAAGGCGCTTCGTTTGCGCTTCCAACGCGGTTGCTTCAGAGCCAGCCACCGTCGCAGGTGAATTCCGCGCCGGTGCAGAAGCGGGAATCATCGGCGGCGAGGAACATGACCAGATTGGCGATGTCTTCGGGCTGTATGAGACCGGCCATGGCCTGATGTTCATCGAGCGTCCGCTGCCCGGCGTCGTCAAACCAAAGCTCCTTCTGGCGCGGGGTCATCACCCAGCCGGGATAGACCGTGTTGACTCGGATGTTGGACTTGCCGAGTTCCATCTGCACCGATTTGGTCAAGCCATGCACGGCTGCCTTGGCCGTGGTGTAAGCGGGCAAAGTGCCCATCTTCAGCTTCCATGAGGTGGAGGAAAAATTGATGATCGAACCGGCCTTCTTGTCGATCATGTCCGGCGCAACGGCCTGTATGGCGAAGAACATGTGACGAAGATTAACCGCCATGCGTTCGTCCCAATAGTCCGGCGTCATGTCACGCCATGAGTGGCGCTGGTCATGGGCGGCGTTGTTGACAAGAATGTCGGCGGCGCCCAACGCCTGCTTCAGGCTTGCAATGCCAGCCTTCAGGTCATCGATATCGCGCAGATCGCATTTCACGCCTGTCGCTTTGACGCCGCTTTCGGACAATTTGGCTGCGAGTGTGCCAGCGGCGTCGCCATCAATATCAAGGATGCCGACGTTCGCGCCGTTGCGTGCCAGACCTTGGCTGACGGCTTCGCCAATGCCTCCTGCGCCGCCGGTCACGAAAGCGGTCTTGTTCTTCAGGCTGTGAAATGTGGCAACTTGCATTTTGCGCTCCCTTTGAACTGCGGCGGCTTGGCAAACATTGTCTTTTCAAACCATGACTTTGGGGAAGGTGGCGATTTATCCAACCCGTTTGACCATTTGGTCGAAAAAAACAGAAGAACCTCAATTTTAGCCCCTTGCCAAGGCCTGACAAAGAGTTTTCGATGCGTGTCAGTTGCGGGGAGGGTAGGCCCCGCACGCGTTCCGTAAAGAAAGGCACAAATATGTCGGGAACATTCTCCAAACTTCTGGCCGCAACCGCACTGATGTCCGTGATGGCATCCGGAGCTTTTGCAAAGACGCTTGTCTATTGCTCCGAAGGTTCGCCGGAAAACTTCTCACCGTCGATCAACACGACCGGCACCAGTCTTGACGCTGCGCGCCCGGTTTACAACAAGCTGGTGCAGTTCACGCCCGGCGCGACGGCAACCGAGCCTGCACTGGCTGAAAGCTACACGATCTCCGAAGATGGCAAGGTTGTCACCTTCAAGCTTCGCGCTGGCGTCAAATTCCATTCCGGCGTGAACGGGTTCACCCCGACACGTGACCTTACGGCGGAAGACGTCATCTGGTCGTTCGAGCGCATGTGGAAAGCCGAGCATCCATATTCCAAGGTTTCGGCCGGTTCCTATGACTACTTCAATGACATGGGCATGCCGGATCTTCTGGAGTCCATCGTCAAAGGCGCAGATGACCTGACGGTCGTCATGACACTCAAGGAGCCGAATGCTCCGATCATCGCAAACCTCGCGATGGATTTTGCGACCATTCATTCGGCTGAATACGCCAAGTTCCTGTTGGACAAGGGCACACCGGAACAGTTCGACCAGATTCCGGTCGGCACTGGTTCGTATTCCTATGTCGACTACCAGAAAGATGCTGTCATTCGCTACAAGGCGTTCGATGGCTGGGCTGGCAAGCCGAAGGTGGACGATCTCGTGTTCGCGATCACACCGGACGCAACCGCCCGCAAGGCAAAGCTTGAAGCCAATGAATGCCAGATCATGATTGCGCCAAACCCGGCGGATCTTGAGGCCCTCAAGGGCAATGCCGACGTCGAAGTTCTGGAGCAGGCCGGTCTCAACATCGGTTATCTGTCTATGAACTCGACCAAGCCGCCTTTCGACAAGGTCGAAGTGCGTCAGGCGATTGCCATGGCAATCGACAAGGATGCGATCCTGAAGGAAGTGTATCAGGGCGCCGGCCAGCGGGCCAAGAACCCGATCCCGCCGACCATGTGGTCTTATGACGACGCGACGGTCGACTATGAGTACAATGCTGAAAAAGCCAAGGAAATGCTGGCAGCCGCCGGTGTGACCGCACTTGAAACCGACCTCTGGTACATGCCGGTGCAGCGTCCGTACAATCCGAACGGCAAGCGCATGGCTGAAATGATGCAGGCGGATCTCGCCAAGGTCGGCATCAACGCCAAGCTCGTCTCGTACGAGTGGGGCGAGTACCGCAAGCGGCTGCAGGCTGGTGAACACCAGATGGGCTTGCTTGGCTGGACCGGCGACAATGGCGATCCGGACAACTTCTTCTTCCTTGCCGGCTGCGACAAGGACGGGAAGCCGGCCGGTCAGAACCTGTCGAAGATCTGCGATGCCAAGTTCAACGAGAACATGATGAAGGCCCGCTCGATTTCCGATCAGGCAGAGCGCACCAAGCTCTACCAGGAAATGCAGAAGATCCATCATGACAACGTGATGTGGATGAATATCGCACACTCGACAGTGTTCGAGCCGATCCGCAAGGGTGTAACCGGTTACAAGGTTTCGCCGTTCGGAGCGCACGAATTCCAAAACGTCGATATCGCCGAGTAACATCAAGGAATGCGGGCAGGGGAAACCTTGCCCGCATTCTGTCTGTCGGCGGGTCCCATGTTCACATTTCTCTTGAAACGGTTGGCGCTGACGGTGCCGACATTCATTGCCCTGATGTTCATCACGTTTGTGATGATACGGCTTGTGCCCGGAGACCCGATCGAGGTCCGGCGCGGCGAGCGTGGCATTGACCCGGAACGTTTGGCCTTTCTGCGCCACGAGATGGGGCTCGACCAGCCTATCTGGAAGCAGTTTTTCGATTATGTTTCCGACATTCTGCACGGAAACTTCGGCGTTTCACTGGTGTCCAAGACGCCGGTCTTTGAGGAGTTTCTGAAGCTGTTCCCGGCAACGCTTGAACTCACGCTTTGTGCGATGTTATTTGCGGTGCTGCTTGGCGTTCCGGCCGGTGTCATTGCTGCCGCACGGCGCGGCGGTGTTTATGACCAGTCGCTGATGGGGCTGGCGCTCACCGGCTATTCGATGCCGATTTTCTGGTGGGGGTTAATTCTCATTCTCGTGATGTCGAACACGCTCGGACTGACCCCGGTTTCGGGCCGTGTTGATCTCATCAAATATTTCTACCCGCCTGTAACCGGATTCGCTCTGATTGATTCCGTGATTTCCGGTCAGAAAGGCGCGTTTTGGGATGCGGTACGGCATTTGATCTTGCCGACTATCGTGCTCGGGACCGTGCCGCTGGCGGTCATCGCCCGCATGACACGCTCGTCCATGCTTGAAGTGCTCGAAGAGGACTATGTGCGCACTGCCCGTGCCAAAGGCCTGTCCGCGCGCCGGGTGATCGGCGTCCATGCGTTGCGCAACGCGCTCATTCCGGTCGTAACCGTGATCGGCCTTCAGGCGGGCACGCTTCTGGCCGGCGCTGTCTTGACCGAGACCATTTTCTCCTGGCCCGGGGTCGGCAAATGGCTGATCGAATCCATCGGGCGGCGGGACTATCCGGCGCTGCAAGGCGGCATCATGCTGATTGCCACAATCGTGATCGTCTTCAACCTGCTGATCGATTTCATCTACGGTCTCATCAATCCGAGGATCCGACATGGCTGATGTGACGGCAGAGCCACTCAAAGTCCCGCCCGGTCCGCTCTTGGCGTTCTGGCAGGCATTTCGCGAGAACCGCGGCGCGGTCAGCGGGTTGGTCGTGCTCGGCTTTATCGTGTTCTGCGCAATTTTTGCCAGCGTGCTCGCGCCGCACGACCCGCTCGAACAGTACCGCGGCTTCACCAAGCTGCCGCCATCCTGGTTTGAAAATGGCGATCCGCGTTTTCTGCTCGGCACGGATGCGCTGGGCCGCGACATGCTCTCGCGGCTCATGCACGGTGCGCGCATTTCGCTGTTCATAGGCGTTGCGGTGATGAGCGTGTCAATGGTGTTCGGCGTGGCGCTCGGCCTGTCGTCGGCATGGTTCGGCGGGCTCTTTGACGTCATTGTCATCAGGGTGATGGACCTGATCGTCTCCATCCCCAGCCTTGTGCTGGCAATTTTGATCATGGCCGTGCTTGAGCCGAGCCTGATGAACACGATCATTGCGGTGACGGTCGTTTATCTGCCGCGATACGTCCGTCTGGTGCGTGCCTCCGCCTTGGCCGAGTTGCCGAAGGACTATGTGACCGCGGCCAAGGTTTCCGGGGTCAAGCCGTTTCGTCTGATGACCAAGACCGTGTTCCCCAACTGCGCTGCGCCGTTGATCGTGCAAGGCGCGCTCGGCATTTCTGACGGCATGCTGGAAGCGGCAGGCCTTGGCTTTCTCGGACTTGGCGCCCAGCCGCCGATGCCGGAATGGGGCTCTATGCTGGCGGATGCGCGGGAGTTCATTACCGCTGCGCCATGGATCATGTTGATGCCGGGCTTGGCGATTTTGATAACGGTGCTTTGCATCAATCTGGTCGGCGACGGCCTGCGCGATGCGCTTGATCCGAAGTTGAGGAGGAGCTGAGATGTCGCTTCTCGAAATCCGTGATCTCGCTGTCACCTTCGCCACCGGGTCCGGTGCGTTCAAGGCGGTGGACGGCGTCGATCTGTCGATAAACCCGGGCGAAGTGGCGGCGATTGTCGGCGAGTCGGGGTCGGGCAAGTCGGTCGCCATGCTGGCGCTGATGGGATTGCTGCCGAAGACGGCGACGGTCACTGCCAAAAAGATGGAATTCAACGGGCATGATTTGCTCGGCATTTCGGCGCATGAACGGCGAAAGATCATCGGCAAGGACATGGCGATGATCTTTCAGGAGCCGATGACCAGCCTCAATCCGTGCTTCACCGTCGGCTACCAGATCGGCGAGTCGCTGAAAGTCCACATGGGCATGGACAAGGCGCAGCGCAAAGCCCGGTCGATCGAACTGTTGAACCTTGTCGGCATTCCCGAGCCGGAACGGCGGCTGGCCGCTTTTCCGCATCAACTTTCCGGCGGCATGAGCCAACGGGTGATGATCGCCATGGCGATTGCCTGCAATCCGAAATTGCTCATCGCCGATGAACCGACAACTGCGCTCGATGTCACCATTCAGGCGCAGATTCTGGATTTGCTGGTCACGCTGCGTGAAAAAACCGGCATGGCGCTGGTCCTGATCACCCACAACATGGGCGTGGTCGCCGAGACTGCGGAGCGTGTCGTTGTGCAATATGCCGGGCAGCAGGTGGAGCGCCAAAGCGTGCGCGACCTGTTCCGCACCCCGCGTCATCCCTATACGGCGGCGCTCCTGTCGGCGCTGCCGGACCGTGCCAATGGCGCGCGCCTTCTGGCGATTCCGGGCGTCGTGCCGGGGCTGATCGACCGGCCAGCCGGCTGCCTGTTCAACCCGCGCTGCTCACGAGCGGACGAAAAATGCCGGACCGTCGCACCGCCGCGCCAAGGGCCTGATATGGGCGAGGCGCTGTGTCATTATCCTGTCCAGGCACAAGAGGCGGCAGCATGACCCTGATGGTGAGCGCGACGGACCTCAAGCGCTTCTACAAGGTCAGAAAAGGCGTGTTCGCCGCGCCGATGGAATTGAAAGCGCTGGCAGGCGCGTCGTTCAATGTCGAGGCGGGCAAGACGTTGGCCGTGGTCGGCGAATCCGGCTGCGGCAAGTCCACGCTGGCACGAGTGTTGACGATGATCGAGACCGCCAGCGGCGGGTCACTTGTAATCGACGGCAAGACAGTCACCGGCGCCACCGGAGAGACATTGAAGTCGCTGCGCTCGACGGTGCAGATCGTGTTCCAGAACCCCTATGGCTCACTCAACCCGCGCCAGAAGATCGGCGACATTGTCGAAGAGCCGCTGATCATGAACACCACGCTTTCGCCAGAAGAGCGGCGGGAGAAGGTGGCTGCGATGCTGAAGGAGGTCGGGCTTCGCCCCGAGCATTCCGGCCGTTATCCGCACATGTTCTCCGGCGGTCAGCGCCAGCGCATCGCCATTGCCCGCGCGCTGGTACTAAACCCGAAAGTGCTGGTGCTGGATGAGCCGGTGTCGGCGCTGGATGTTTCGATTCAGGCGCAGATCCTGAACCTTCTGGGCGACCTGCAGGAGCGGTTCGGTCTGACCTACATCTTCATCAGCCATGACCTTGCCGTGGTGCGCCATGTCGCCGACGATGTGATGATCATGTATCTTGGCCGCCCGGTCGAGATGGCTTCGGCGGAAGAAGTGTTTTCCAATCCAAAGCACCCCTACACGCGTGCGCTCCTGTCGGCGACACCGGTGGCGGATCCCGAGCGGCGCGGCAACCGGATCAAGCTCACCGGCGAATTGCCGTCCCCTTTCAATCCGCCGCAAGGCTGCGCGTTCAATCCGCGCTGTTCCTATGCGCGGGACGTCTGCCGGAAGAGCGCGCCGGAGATGACCAAGGCCGGGGCAGCGGAGGTGGCTTGTTTCGGCGTGGTTGAGGGCTGGGTGTCGGACATTCCGGCCTGAAGCGCCTAAAACGATTCATCGCTTCTTCGAATCGTTGAATCGCATTAACTGTTTGTTTGGTCGCATTTTTCTTAACCGCTTGATGTTCCACCAAGCTCGAAAATGCTCCAGGCTAGAGGATTTTGAATGCCAACGCCCGGCTCGGCGTTGTTCCGGCTTCGCCTGGCATGGAGACATAGGGTTCTGTCTCTTCAAGCACTGTTATTGAACCTGATTTGGAAAGCTCTGAAATCCGGGCGCTGAAGCCGTTGCTCCACAACGCATCCTTCACTGTCAAAACGATCACGCCTCCCGGACGCGTGGTGCGGATCAGTTCGTCCAACCCTTCTGCGCCGACATGGCCGGAGGTGAACACGCCGGTCGAGACTACGGCGGCAAAATGGTTGTCGGGGAAGTCCAGCGGCGTGCCGAGCGCCGCATAGTGGAATGCGGAATAGACCTTCTTGCGCGCGGCGACCGCGAGCATGCCTTCTGAAATGTCCAGTGCTTCAAGCACAGGATAACCAATCAGCTTGAGCCATTCGCCGATCATGCCGGTCCCTGCGCCTGCATCGAGGATTGGTGCGGCGCCACGCGGCAGGTGACGGGCAATGAGGGCAAGGCAAATGCTCGGATGGCGGTAACCCGCCTGACCCATGTCACGGTCATATGTTTCGGCCCATTCGTCGTAAACGCGCGCGACGTCCTCCTTGGCCTTGGCGGCGTAAACGGCCTTCAACTGGTCGGTCTTGTCCTTGCCGCTCATGGCCATTCCCCTGTTTGCTTTTGCGGCAGATTAGACCATGCTTAAGGAAAGAAAATACCTGGTGGAGGCAGCATGAGTGAAGAAGCAATTGCTGCCTACAGGAGCCTGACCGGCACGGCAGGCATGGTCGAAGCCCGTCGGCTGGGCGGATTGACCAACCGGGTTTACCGTATCGACGCGGATGGCGGGCGCTTTGTTCTCCGGCTTCCGGGCGAGGGCACCGAAGCCTATATCGACCGGAAGGTCGAAGCGCAGAACGCCAATGCCGCCGCGCGGGCGGGGGTGTCGCCGGAGTTGATAAGCGTGGACGTGTCGCGCGGGCTGATGCTGACGCGGTTCGTCGAAGGCCGGACCATGACGCCGGAGTTGTTCCGGTCGGCTGAAGGCGCGCCTGCGCGGGCGGCACAGGCGTTCAAAACGCTGCACACAAGTGGCGGGACCTTCGCGTTCCGGTTTGAGCTGTTTGCGATGATCGACAATTATCTGGAGTTGCTTGCCGAGCTAAGGGCGGCGCTGCCTGACGGCTATCATGATGTGCTTGCGCGCGCGGAAAACGTGCGCTCCGCGCTTGCCGCCAATCCCGCACCGCTTGCGCCCTGCCACTGTGATCCGCTTTGCGAAAATTTCATCGACACCGGCGAGCGGATGTGGCTGGTCGATTGGGAATATTCCGGCATGAACGATCCGCTGTGGGATCTCGGCGACTTGTCAGTCGAGGCAGCTTTCGGAGCCGAGCAAGACGAGGAAATGTTCGCCGCCTATTTCGGCCGGCAACCGACAGCGGTCGAGCGCGGACGGGTGGTGATCTACAAGGCGATGTGCGACCTGTTGTGGACGCTGTGGGGGCTCATCCAGCATGCCAACAACAATCCGGCGGATGATTTCTGGGCCTATGCGACAGGACGGTTTGCGCGCTGCAAGGCGCTGATGTCCAAAGCCGAATTTGCCGACCATTTAGTGGCGGTGAGCGGGCATTAACTTGCCGGCAGACAAGTCACCTAATGTCCTTCTTGTCTATTCCTCGGTATTCGACTTCGGTTCTGCTTACCTTGACACTCGCTTTGCACGCATTTCCCACAATGGCCGGTTTGGTCGTGAACCACTTGCCTTTGGAGTCTGCAACCGTTTCTCCGCCATCGTCGACGCAGATCATTGCCCCTATGTCGCCGGTTGTCGTTATTTTGCCTTTGATCTTTCCCGCGGCTGCCCCTTATGAAAGCGCCACGGTGGTCAAAAGCGCCGCCGTTAATGTCCATACGAATATCTTCATACTAACAGCCCTCTCATATGCCAGCCTAGCGCTGAACTCTCACTTGCCAAGGGGATTGGTAGGCCAATGATTGTGAACAGTGCCTGAATACAGTTTTGGCGTGAAACCTGCTCGAAACGGCATTTCAACGCTGGCCAAACACTCTTCATTCCAACGAGCAAGTTGTGCCGCTGGGAACAGGTGCGCAAGCGGCGACACGCAGCGGGGTTGTGGCTACTTTATGCCGACTTGCTCCGTGCCCCTAAAATCAACTTCGGTTCTACTCACTTTGCCACCCGCTTTGCACGCATTTCCCACAGTGGCCGGCTTGGCCGTGGACCACTTGCCTTTGGAATCTGCGACGGCCTCTCCAGCGTCATCGATGCAGGTCACCATCCCTTTATCACCAGCTACAACTACTTTACCTTTGACCTTTCCTGCGATCGCCCCTGATGTCAGCGCCATGGTTGTCAAAAGCATGACACTCAATGTCCAAACGAATTTCTTCACGGTATCTGCCCTCTTGCATGCCAACCTAGCGCTGATGTCTCAACCTAAGGGCGAATAGCTAAACCGAAGCCTGTGAACCGCAGATGAACAATTTTGTCAACGTGATCGGGTGCAAATGCATTCATGGGAACTGTTCTGGCTGTCGGGCTTTTCATCTCACCCGCCCCTCCGCAGCACCGCCTGCAATATATCCCTCACCCCAATCGCTCCAACAAATTTCGACTGATCGTCAAACAGCGCCACGGGGGCGGTTTGGCTTTTGTGCATGGCGAGCATGACGGTTTTCAGGTTCGTGCCGGGGCTGGCCCAGAAGACAGGGTTGGTGGCTTCGTCGAAGGTGTTTTCGACGTCGGTACAGGAGACCCACTGGGATTTCTTGCCGTTGGATTCGGCGTCGATGACCATGCCGGTCTTGTCGAGCTTGAAGCGGGTGGTTCTGCGGCGGTCGAGCCAGACCCAGCCGTCTTCGCCTTTTTCCAGATCGCGCACGTCGCGCATGACGTTCCATGCGGTCAGCACCGACAGCGGGTTGACGTTGGCGATGAAGTCACGGACATAATCGTTGGCCGGGCGCAGCACGATGTCTTCCGGTCTGCCGGACTGGACGATGCGGCCGGACTCCATGATGGTGATGGTGTTGCCGATTTTCAGCGCTTCCTCGAGGTCGTGCGACACGAAGATGATGGTCTTTTTCAGCGTTTTCTGCAGCTGCAGCAATTCGTCCTGCAGCTTGGTGCGGATCAAAGGATCAAGCGCCGAGAAGGGCTCGTCCATCAGCAGGATCGGCGCTTCGGTGGCGAAGGCGCGGGCGAGGCCGACGCGCTGCTGCATGCCGCCGGAGAGTTCGTGGCCATACTTGTTGGCCCATTGGGTGAGGCCCACCAGATCAAGCTGCTTGGTGACGCGGGCGTCCAATTGTTCTTTTGGCACGCCGGAAAGCTCGAGGCCGAGGCCGACATTCTCGCGCACGGTCCTCCAGGGCAAAAGCGCAAACTGCTGGAACACCATGGCGACCGCGCCGCGGCGGACCTTGCGCAGTTCATCTTCCGAACAGGAGACAACATCTGTTACACCATGGATGCCGTGGACGATGACTTGTCCGCGCGTGACCTTGTTGAGGCCGTTGACGGCGCGGAGCAGCGTGGATTTGCCTGAGCCGGACAGGCCCATCAGCACGGAGATTTCACCTTCGTTGACGACAAGGTTTGCTCCCGCCGCGCCGAGGACGGAGCCGGTCGCGTCGAGAATTTCCGCGCGGGTCTTGCCCTGATCGAGCATGTTCTGCGCTTCTTTCGCGCGGCTTCCGAAGATGATGTCGACGTTCTTGAATTCGACGGCGGGTTTCAATTCGGCGGTCATTTCTTTGTCTCCGCCTTTTGAGCCAATACACGGTCGAGGATGATGGCGATGATGACCAGCGCCAAACCGGCTTCAATGCCGAGCGGAATGTTGCGGTTGGCCAGCGCCTTGTTGACCGGGTTGCCGAGCGACGGCGCGCCGATGAGGGTGGCGAAAACGACCATCGACAGTGAAAGCATGATGCACTGGGTCAGTCCTGCCATGATCGACGGAAGGGCGGCGGGCAGCTCGACTTTCCACAAAAGCTGGCGCTTCGTGGCCCCGAAACTCTCGCCCGCTTCGATCATCGGCTTGGGAATGGACGTGATGCCGAGATAGGTCATGCGCACCGGCGCGGGCATGGCGAAAATGATGGTGACTATGAGGGCCGGAGCCGCGCCAAGGCCGAACAGGATCAGGATCGGGATCAGATAGACGAAGGTCGGCATGGTCTGCATCAGGTCGAGCACCGGCTGCATGACGCGCCAGACGCGCGGCTTGTGCGCGGCCCAGATGCCGAGCGGAATGCCGACGGCCATTGAGATTGCCGTGGCGGCGACGACCAGAACGAGGGTCTGGATGGTTTCCTTCCAAAGGCCCTGATTGATGATGAAAAGAAGGCCGATCAGGACGCCGATGGCGAGCTTGTAGGACTTTTGCATCCGGTAGGCGACGCCCGCGAGGATGAAAGCCAGCATCACCGGCGGCAGCATCAAAAGCAGGGAGGTCGTGCCCTCGACGACAAAATTAAGAGAGATTTTCAACGCATCGAAGAACCACTGGAACCAGTCAACGATGAAATCGATGACCGCTTTGCCCCATTTGCCGACCGGAATCTTCCAGGCGGCAACGAATTTCGAAACCGGATCCATCAGGCTCTCCCCTCCAGAAAAGCGCCGGGCATCTGGCCCGGAATCGGCGGCCGCGATTGTCCGCGGCCGCCA
>JBGSHY010000091.1:0-14750 GCA_041751995.1 Rhizobiaceae bacterium
GAGCGGCGGCAAGCCTGGCTGGGCCGGCGCTGAAAGACCACCGCCGGACGGGGCCTGCAGTTCGATGGCCGGGGCGGTCGACGGCTCGCCCTTGTAGCGCATGATCATCTGCGGGAACATCAGGGCAAGCGCGACCATGATGATTTGGATGATCACGAACGGCACCGCGCCCCAGTAGATCTGGCCGGTGGTAACTGGTTCAATTCGCGTGCCGGTTATCTTGTCGAGGTAAGGCACGCGCGCTGCGACCGAGCGCAGATAGAACAGCGCGAAGCCGAATGGCGGATGCATGAAGCTGGTCTGCATGTTGATGCCGAGCAGCACGCCGAACCAGATCAGGTCGATCCCCAGCTTTTCGGCGACCGGGGCCAACAACGGCACGATGATGAAGGCCAGTTCGAAGAAATCGAGGAAGAAGGCCAGCACGAAGACCAGAATGTTGACGATGATCAGGAAGCCAAGTTGGCCGCCCGGAAGCCCGGTAAGCAGATGCTCGACCCAGAGATGTCCGTTGACGCCGTAGAAGGTCAGCGAAAAGACACGCGCGCCAATCAGGATGAAGAGGACGAACGCTGACAGGCGGGTTGTTGAAGCGAGCGCCTGCTTCATGAGGTCGAAGCTCAGACGGCGCTTGCCGAACGCGAGAATGAGCGCGCCGACCGCGCCCATTGCGCCGCCTTCCGTTGGTGTGGCGATGCCAAGAAAGATTGTGCCGAGAACCAGAAAGATCAGCGCCAGCGGCGGGATGAGGACGATGATGACCTGCTGCGTCAGGCGGGACAACAGGTTGAGGCCGAGCGCACGGTCCAGCACGGCAGCGAAGTAGACCAGAATGGTCGCGCCAGATGCCGCCAGTATTGAAGCGTTGTCGCCATGGGCTGCTTGTAAATAGCGGGTCCCCAACCAGGAAACCGCAGCCACGAGGATGGCCATTACAAAAAGAGACGTGACGCCGGAACCCAAGGTGCGCGCTTCGAGCGGCAGCGCCGGAGCAGATTTCGGGTAGATGATCGTCATCAGCAGCACATAGCCGAGATAGAGGCAGGTCAACACGAGGCCCGGAATCAAAGCGCCGGCATACATGTCGCCAACCGAGCGGCCAAGCTGGTCAGCCAGAACGATCAGGACCAGTGACGGCGGAATGATCTGCGCCAGCGTCCCCGATGCTGCGATGACGCCGGAGGCGAGGCGGCGGTCGTAGCCGTAGCGCAACATGATCGGCAGCGAAATCAGGCCCATCGAAATGACCGATGCGGCCACGACGCCGGTGGTGGCGGCAAGCAGTGCGCCGACCAGAATGACCGCATAGGCCAAGCCGCCGCGGACCGGGCCGAACAGCTGACCGATTGTATCGAGCAGGTCTTCGGCCATGCCGGACCGCTCAAGGATCAGCCCCATGAAGGTGAAGAAGGGAATGGCGAGCAGCGTGTCGTTCGACATCGTCCCCCATATCCGGTCCGGCAAGGCTCCGAGCAGCGGCCAGGACAGCGATATTTCGCCGCCAGACAAGGGAGCAAGCTCAACGCCGACAATGAAGAAGAACAGGCCGTTGGCCGCGAGCGCAAACGCCACCGGATAGCCGAGCAGCAGGAAGATCACGAGTGCCGCGAACATGATCGGGGCGAGGTTGGTGGCGATGAACTCAAACATGGCTGTCGCCTTTCACTTCCGGCGCCATTTCGAGCGGCATGTGTGTGGCCAGATGTGGATTGGGGTCGTCCATCAGCCCCTGCATGATCGCGATGCGTTTGATGATTTCGGAAAGGCACTGGAAGGTCAAAAGTATGAAACCGGCAAGGATGACCGCCTTGGATGGCCACAGGATCAGACCGCCGGCGTTGGCCGACACTTCGCCCGATTGGATGGCGTGAAGTGTGTAGGGGGTCAAAAGCCAGAGCATCAACAGGCAGAAGGGCAGCAGGAAAAACAGGTGGCCGAACAGGTCAATCCAGTCCTGCGTGCGCTTGGTCCTCGCCCCGTAGAAAATGTCGATCCGGATATGTTCATTCTGCTTGAGCGTGTAGGCGGCGGCCAACATGAAGACCGCGCCAAACAGATACCACTGGGCTTCCAGCCAGGCGTTTGACGACATGTTGAACATTTTTCGCACAATGGCGTTTCCGGCGCTGACCAGAACCGCTGCCAAAATCAGCCAGGAAACAGATTTTCCGATGAATTCATTGATGCGGTCGATCAAACGCGACAGTCCGAGCAATAAGGTCAAATTCCCCTCCCAAGGTGATCGACGCGCCGCTTCCGGCCAAACCAGTGTAGCGGCAGATGCCAACCGCGCAAGCGGCGGAGGCCGAAATCCCTTGGGATATTCAGAACCGCGTGGTGGCCACGAGCCTGTTCTCAGTGCGCAGGCAGAGCATCAGCGCAAGGAGGCTGTAGAAAACCAGTTCGCGCCAGATGATGGGGAAATAGCCGTCCCATATTGCTTCCGCTTCGCCGAAGACGAATGCGCCAAAGGCGGCATGGATAGGCTTAGAAAAGCCACCGGCAGAGGCGATAAACAGGACTTTCAGGCCATAGGTCAGCCCGGCGCCAAATGACATGTTGCCGAAAAAGAGCGTCGCCAACACGCCGCCGAATGCCGCGAGCACACCGCCCGCGAGCACGGCATTGCGGCGGACTTTGGCGGCGTCAATGCCGCACAGATTTGCTGCAACCGGATCGTCCGACACGGCGCGAAGGGCCCGGCCAGCGATGGTGCGGCTCAGGACGAATTGAGATGCGGCAATTGCGGCTGCGATGGCCGCAATGTTGACAAGCTGCAAGGCAGTCAAGGTTGGAGCGCCAGTCCAGGGCAGCAGGCTGGTCCTGGTGCCGAGCAATGGCGGCAGCCAGTAATCGCGCGTATCTGCCCCAATGCGTGCGCCTTCCATCAAAATGATGGCGATGCCCAGTGTCGTTGTGATCATCATGTTCGGCGCACGGTCGATGAAGCGCGGAATGACGGTGAAAGCCAACACCATGAGGACAATGAAAGTCAGAATGGCGGAGGCAAGCGCGCCAAAGGCGAGCGCTGCAGGCAAAGTCATCCAGAGCGCGGTGTACCCCATAGTCGCACCAAGCACGAGAATCTGGCCGGAGAAGGCAAAAACCGCGCCATGGGCGAGGTTGGCCCGCTTGGTGACCGAATAGGTCAGCACGTAGCCAAATGCGAGCAAGGC
This sequence comes from Rhizobiaceae bacterium, assembly GCA_041751995.1. GTDB lineage: Bacteria > Pseudomonadota > Alphaproteobacteria > Rhizobiales > Rhizobiaceae > JANMEX01. Next base: position 3,177 of record JBGSHY010000091.1, read on the forward strand.
ATAGAGCGCACCGTTGTGCAGGCCATTGGCTGTGATCTGCAGAAAGTAGGCCAAAGCGCTCTCCTCTTGCCCATATTCTAACTTGCATAGCCTATTTTACCAGTTATAATTTCATATGGTTTTTGAATGGAACGCACACAGGTTTTCCGGCGGATTGCTGGCGCTGGATCTGGTCAACACGGTGGTCTGCCGGGAAGACGCGAAACGGCGCGCCGACCGTTTCGAAGACGCGGACAATATACGCGGATTTGCATCAGCGGCGGCGCGGTTCCGGATTGGAGAACTTGGCGGCGCACAGTTGGCGCCGCCTTCAACCCGTGCGGCGCAGGCTGCCCTGTTGGGCTTGCGTGAAGCGGTCAATGACTGGCTTCGCCCACAGGTGAAAGGTCATCCGGACAGCGCCATTGCGCTCGAACGCCTGTTTGCCGCCGCCGCCGCCTGCACCAGGACGGAGTGCAATGATGATCCCCTTCCCCTTGGACGGGCCAGCGCGGTTTCAGCCATGCGGTTGTTTGATCCGGCGGTTCGGGCGCGGACGAGAATCTGTCCGAACTGCAGCTGGCTGTTTGTCGATCATAGCAAGAACAGGTCCCGGCTCTGGTGTGACATGGCGGTGTGCGGCAATCGGGCAAAGGCAAAGGCGCATTACAAGCGGCGGTCTGTCGCGGATGTGGCGAGTGAGGCGGAGCATTGAAAAAAGCAGGGTTGAAACTGGCAGTTTTGGCGTTTCTGGCTTTTGCCGGTGGTTGCCGCGAAAGCGGCAACGAGGATTATCTGGTCCTCACCGGCAAAGTCTTCATCTTCAACTACCGTGTCGCGACCGCAACCTATGTGGTGACTTTCGCCAAAGCGAAACCTGTTCCGGACGGATCAACCGTTTTGGCGGTTTTCGAAAACCCGGCCGGTGGCGATCCGCTGCGTATAGAACAAAAAGTCTGGCCGCTGTCAGACAAGGTTGCGCTGGAAAGCCCGCCGCTGTCCTGCGTGGTCAAGGACAAGCCTTACCATTTTTCGGTCAGCCTCATCGGGCCTGACAAAGCGATGCTGCAAACCGTGGAATCGACGCTTACCGGAACTCTCGACCAGACGGTGCTGCCGGATCGGCCATTGGTGGTCGGGCCTGTCTACACACCCAACCCGGAATTGGTTGGCCATCCCGACGGCAAAAGAGATGATCTTGAACGACCTCCTTGCAAGTGACCAAATCTAAGGAAGTGACGCCGCCCCGGGCGGGCCACTAAGGGGTTTCTTAGGGAATTGCTGCTAGCAAATGCGATGTCACGCATGCGAGCACCATAATGAAGAATAAAAACAACGCAGGCCTGCCCGACGAGATTTATGTCCCGTTCGTTGAGTCGCTGTACTCGAACCGTGGCGTGGTGGTATTCGGCTTTCTTGCCCAGGCGTTGATTGCTTTCGCGATAGCGGAAAGCACAGGCGAACCCGTTTTTCAAATATTCTCGGTGATGTTTCTCGTAACCGGCACTTTGCGGGTGATTGATTCGCTGCTTTTTGACCGTGCCAGAATAGGCAAGGATGCAGTCCATCTCAGCCGAAAGTGGGAATACCGCTACTCGGTCGGCGTCAATTTGCTTGCGGTTCAAATCGGCGTCCTGACATACACCGCCATCCTGTCTCGCGACAGCTTCGCTGAATTTGCCGCCATGACACTGACAATGGCGACCATGGTCACCATTGTCGGCAAAAATTTTGCCTCTGCCCGTATCGTGCATTTGTTCACATTCTTTGCATTCATGCCGATTTTCATCGCGCTGGTGCAGGTCGGCGGGTGGAAGCACTATGCCGGCGCGGCGCTGTTGGTGCCGTTCTTCATGTCGGTCAGCTCAATGTCGCGCTATGTGCGCGAGTTTCTGAAAGAGGCGGTCCTTGGGCGCCTCGAAGTCAAGAAAATTGCCGACAAGCTCGACGTGGCGCTCAACAACATGCCCCAGGGCTTGATCATGTTTGACAATGAAAACCGCGCGGTCGTTGTCAACAAGCGTGCCGTCGAAATGCTCAAGGCAACAAACAGCGATACGCTTACAGGCCGGAATTTGAGGACGATTATACGGTTTTGCCGTTTCAACGGTGTGTTGGGAAGTGCTGTTGCCGGCAATATCGAGCATCGGCTATCGGCAATGCTGGACGGATCGGATCCGAGAAAATTCACGCTTCTGTCCAGCGATGGCGGAACTGTCGAGTTTTCAGGCAACAGGGCCGGCACGTCAGGCGGCGTTCTCATGTTTGAAAATGTGTCGGAGCGCGTCAAGGCCGAAGAAAAGATCCACCGCATGGCGCGATTTGATTCGCTGAGTGGTCTTCCAAACCGGTCCTATTTCAAGGAACTGACTCGCACATACCTTTCAAGAGCGCGTGCGGAATCCTTTTCGGCGTTTTTTGTTATCGACATTGATGACTTCAAGCACGTCAATGACAGCCTCGGCCACCCGGTCGGCGACGAACTTTTGTGCCGCTTCGCAGACCGCATCAACCTGATGGCCGAGGACACCGCTTGTTTCTCACGCTTTGGTGGTGATGAATTTGTCGGCCTTTTGACTGATTTCGACACCGCAGCCGATGCCGAGTTCGCAGCCCGGCGGACGCTGGCGTCCTTGATCGGCAACTATGATGTCGGCAGCCATCACCTGTCCGTGACCATCTCCGCCGGCATTGTCATTACCGGCTCGCGCGCGTTCGACCTGCCGCAGATGATGATCAAGTCGGATCTTGCGCTTTACGAGTCCAAAGCGCGCGGTAAAGGCATCTCGACCCTGTTCGCGGACGCGATGGACGAGCGTTACCAGAAGCGCCAACGCCTCAAGAACGACCTCAAGAAGGCGATCAGGGACCGCAAGCTGAATGTCTTCTATCAACCGATCATTTCTGCCGAAACCATGCAAATCGCAGCTTGCGAGGCGCTTTGCCGCTGGGATCACCCCGAACTTGGTCCGATATCGCCAGCGATCTTCATCCCATTGGCGGAGGAAACCGGCGCCATCACCGATCTGACACGGTTCATGCTCGAGCAGGCGTGCGAGGACTGCCAAAGCTGGGAAGGCAATGTTTCGGTTGCGGTCAATCTGTCGGCGGTTGATTTCCGTGGCTCGCAGATCAGTGAAATGGTGCGCGTTGCGCTGGCGCGTTCAAAACTCAGCCCTGGCCGGCTTGAAGTTGAAGTCACTGAGGGCGCAATCCTCGAAGACCAGTATATTGCCTCGTCCATGCTCGCCGAATTGAAGAAGTCCGGCATACGGATTGCCCTCGATGACTTCGGGACCGGTTACTCCAGCCTCAGCTATCTTCACAATTTGCCGCTCGACAAGGTGAAGATCGATCAATCCTTTGTCCGCGAAATCGTCAACAATGACCGTTCGCTGAAACTGGTTAAAGGCGTGACCCAGCTGGCCCACGAATTGGGCCTGGTTGTCACCGTCGAGGGGATCGAGACCCTTGAGCAGTTCGAGCGTTTGAAGGAACACGCCCACATTGATCTGGCGCAGGGCTTCCTGTTTGGCGCCGCGCTGTCGTCGCGCGGGATATCAACGCTCATATCGAGCGTCTTTTCGCTTAGCATGCCGGTGACCGAAAAAGCCCGGCTTGCCTGAATTCCGGTTTTCCCCTTGCAGTGCCGCTACTCTTCATTGCGGCAGATTCTTCTCCCCAATCATCTGCAATTTTTGACGAAATGCCGCCTGTGGATGCCGACTTGGCGCTATTTCAACCGAGAATCCGCAATTTTCAGTTGATCAACAGATCTCTAATGGAATGGCTTTGGGCTAAACGCTCCGGCAAATTAACCAAAATTTCGCGTCTAGGTTAAAAATATCTTTACAGTTGTTGTAACATGCTTAGCTTGTGTCCTGTTACGGGACAAATTGCTTCGGGACGGAGCACAGGCAGGCATCGGAATTGACATGAACGCGGTGGATTCGGGGCAATCCAACAAAGCATTTTCCAGCAGCATGTTCAATTTGCTGGATCGTGTTGAGTATAGACGGATCTCGACCTCTCTTGATTTCGAAGAGGTCGAGCGGCTTCGCCGTATTTCATACAACAGCCGCGAATTTATAGATGCGGAACGTTTTGGCACTTTCATCGATGAGTATGACGGAAGTCCGGATTGCTATGTTATTGGCGTCTACGTCGACGAAAAGCTTACCAGCACCGTGCGTCTGCACCTGGCTTCCGCCCAACACTTGCATGGACCGACCGCGACATACTTTCCGGAGCGGGCAATAAGCTTGGTGCAAAACGGCTGGCGCTATGTCGATCCTTCCCGATTTGCCGCTGATCACCAGATGCTCTGGCAATACCCGGCGATTCCATTCCTGACGCTTCGGGCGGCGGCAATGGCTTCTGTCTATTTTGAAGCCGAGCATTGCATGAGTTTCGTGCGGGCAGACGCGGCCTCGTTTTATCGCCGGAGTTTTGGTTCCGTTGACATGGAGCCGCCGCAAGCGGTTCGCGGATTCACCGTGCCCATGATGCTGCTCGGCGCACGCATTGCAGACATCCGCGAGCGGCTGGAAACGCGGCTGCCGTTTTTCAAGTCGCAGCATTGGGAACAGAAGATGATGTTCGCGCCGGAGTCGGAACTGAACTATCCGCCGGTGAATATCCTGCCATCCGCCCGCTATGCCAACCCGCAGCTTTTTGTGTGATGCGAACAGCGGATTAAAGCCGTTCGAATTGGCTTGGTGCGGCGTTTCTGCGATTGCTCTCCGGCGCGCTTTTGTCTATTGCCAAATCTATCTTTTTTGGAGGGCATCATGGCTGATCATTCACAAAACACCGGACCGCTCGAAGTCGGCGCTGCGATGGATTATTCCGAGCACGACAAGACCTACGGCCGGTTTCTCGGACTTGCCAAGTGGGGCACGGTCGCTTGCGTCGGCCTGATGGCGGCGATGGCGTTCGGCTTCTTTGTCGGCGGGTTCTTTTCAGGTGCGTTGCTGTACGCGCTGATCCTTGGCGCCGCCTACGTCATTCTCTGATCTTGTGAACGCAAGCGGCGGCCAAGCCGCCGCGTTGACCGCAGCTGAAACGCGAGGGTGACCGCATTGGCCCAAACTGTCTTTATTCCCAAGGAAACCGATCCGGTTGAAACGCGCGTCGGCGCCTCTCCGGATTCGGTCAAGAAACTCGTCGGTCTCGGCTTTGACGTTATCGTGGAAAAAGGCGCTGGGCATGATTCCCGCGTCACCGACGACGCCTTCAAGGCCGCGGGCGCCAAGATCGGCGCCGCGGCGGACGGCAAGTCCGCCGATGTCGTCCTCAAGGTCCGCCGCCCGTCGGCTTCCGAAATCAAATCCTACAAAAAGGGCGCTGCGGTCATTGCCGCTATGGACCCTTACGGCCGCAATGACGATGTCAAGGCGATGGCGGATGCAGGGCTTTCCGCCTTCGCCATGGAATTCATGCCGCGCATCACCCGTGCGCAGGTGATGGACGTTTTGTCATCGCAGGCAAATCTCGCCGGTTATCAGGCCGTCATTGACGCGGCCGCCGAATATGACCGCGCCATGCCGATGATGATGACTGCGGCCGGCACTGTTGCCGCAGCCAAGGTGTTCGTCATGGGAGCAGGCGTCGCCGGTCTTCAGGCGATTGCCACTGCACGCCGCCTCGGTGCGATTGTGACGGCGACGGATGTGCGCCCGGCAGCCAAGGAACAGGTCGCCTCTCTTGGCGCCAAGTTTATTGCGGTCGAGGACGATGAGTTCAAGGCCGCTGAAACGGCCGGCGGCTACGCCAAGGAAATGTCGGCGGAATACAAGGCCAAGCAGGCTGCGCTGGTTGCCGAGCATATCGCCAAGCAGGACATTGTCATCACCACGGCGCTGATCCCCGGTCGTCCGGCCCCGCGTCTGGTCTCCAAGGAAATGGTTGCCGCGATGAAGCCGGGTTCGGTGATCGTTGACCTTGCCGTCGAGCGCGGCGGCAATGTCGAAGGCGCTGTTGCAGGCAAGGTTGCGATGGTCGGCGACGTGAAGATCATCGGACATTTGAACGTGCCGGGCCGCATCGCCGCTTCGTCCTCGCTCCTCTACGCCAAGAACCTGGTGTCGTTCCTCGAGACCATGGTTTCGAAAGAGACCAAGCTGTTTTCGATCAATACGGAAGACGAACTGGTCAAGGCAACGCTGCTGACACATGGTGGCGCTGTTGTGCATCCGGCGTTTGCCTCGGCCGCTGGCGCAGTCGCAGCTCCGGTCAAGGAAGCAAAGGCGCAAGCGCCGAAAGCGGCCGCTAAAAAGCCCGCACCGGCAAAGAAACCCGCATCCAAAGCCAAGGGAGCTGAATGATGGCCAACCCAGCACTCGACAAGGCCCTCGACGGGCTGACACAAGCGGTGGACACGGTCCGCCAGGCGGCGGACACGATGCCTGATGCCGCCGGCATGATCGCCCATGGTGCGACCGGCGGCATGGTGGATCCGTTCGTGTTCCGCCTTGCAATCTTCGTTCTGGCGATTTTCGTCGGCTATTATGTCGTCTGGTCGGTGACGCCGGCGCTGCATACGCCGCTGATGGCGGTCACCAACGCCATTTCCTCGGTCATCGTGGTTGGCGCGCTGTTGTCGGTCGGCATGTCGCTCTCCGGCACGGCGACTGTATTCGGGTTCATCGCGCTGGTACTGGCGTCGGTCAACATTTTCGGCGGCTTCCTTGTCACCCAGCGCATGCTGGCGATGTACAAGAAAAAAGACAAATAAGGTCAGGTTCCAATGTCAGCCAGCTTTGCAGCCTTCCTCTATCTGGTCTCCGGCGTCCTGTTCATACTGGCGCTGCGCGGTCTGTCGCATCCGACAACCAGCCGTCAGGGCAACAATTACGGCATGATCGGCATGGGTATCGCCATCGTGACCACGCTGCTGCTCACCGGTCTTTCGGTGTCGGGCATGGCGCTGACCGTGCTTGGCCTTGGCCTTGGCGGCGGCGCTGGCGCTTATATCGCCCGCAAGATCCCGATGACGGCCATGCCGCAGCTTGTCGCCGCGTTCCATTCGCTGGTCGGTCTGGCCGCCGTCATGGTGGCGGCTGCCGCGCTGTATGCGCCGGAAAGCTTCGGCATCGGCGAAGTCGGCTCGATCCACGGACAGGCGCTTGTCGAAATGTCGCTGGGCGTCGCCATTGGCGCGGTGACATTTACCGGCTCGATCATCGCCTTCCTGAAACTTGACGGGCGCATGTCCGGCAAGCCGATCATGCTGCCGATGCGCCATTTCGTGAATGCCGGTCTTGGCATTGCGCTGGTGGTTCTGGTCGGCCTTCTGGTTATGACCGAAAGCCACTTCGTCTTCTGGCTGATCGTTGCGGTTTCGCTGGCGCTTGGCGTGTTGATGATCATCCCGATCGGCGGCGCGGACATGCCTGTGGTCGTTTCGATGCTCAATTCCTATTCGGGTTGGGCGGCGGCGGGCATTGGCTTTACGCTCGGCAATCTGGCGCTGATCATCACCGGCGCGCTGGTCGGCTCATCTGGTGCGATCCTGTCCTACATCATGTGCAAGGGCATGAACCGCTCGTTCATCTCGGTCATTCTCGGCGGCTTCGGCGGTGATGCTGTAGCCGCTGGCGGCGGCGAGGACAATTCGAACAAGCCGGTCAAGCAGGGATCGGCCGACGACGCCGCCTTCCTGATGAAAAACGCCTCGAAGGTCATCATCGTGCCGGGCTATGGCATGGCCGTGTCACAGGCGCAGCATGCGCTGCGCGAAATGTGCGACAAGCTGAAGGCCAATGGCGTTGAAGTGAAATATGCCATTCATCCGGTCGCGGGCCGCATGCCGGGGCACATGAACGTGCTCCTGGCGGAAGCCAACGTGCCCTATGATGAAGTGTTCGAGCTTGAAGACATCAACTCCGAGTTCGCCAGCGCAGACGTGGCGTTTGTGATCGGCGCCAATGACGTGACCAACCCGTCGGCGCGCGACGACAAGACTTCGCCGATCTATGGCATGCCGATTCTCGACGTGGACAAGGCTGGCACCTGCCTGTTCCTCAAGCGCTCGCTGGCATCGGGCTATGCAGGCATCGACAACTCGCTGTTCTACAAGGACAGCACGATGATGCTGCTCGGCGATGCCAAGAAAATGACGGACGATATCGTCAAGGCGCTCGATCACTGAGTGAACTTGAACGCACAGTTTGAAAACCCGCCCTCGTGGCGGGTTTTTTAAGGATTGGTGAGCGTTGCCAATATTTTGGCTTCGAACGCCTTGATACGTCCTGGGTCCGGATTTTCTGCGGCATAGAGCGACAGAATCGTGAACTTCGCCTGCGGTGCGCACAGGCCTAAAATCGCGGTCTTGAGAATGCGGCGGACCGGGCGGCGCATGACGAGCCAGTCGATCCATGCGGGCGAGCCGAGCGTGGTGATGACCAGAACCCTTTTGAGGTTGGTCAGGCGTGGCTTGATCGGGCCGAAATCGCTGGCATGTTCGAAGGCGATGCCGGGGGCGAACACCCGGTCGATCCAGCCCTTGAGGATAGCCGGCATGCCGAACCACCAGGTCGGGAAGACGAGCACAAGCGTTTCGGCTTCGGTGAGAAGACTGGCATGTTCGACTACGCCGGAATGGTCTTGCTGTTCACCGTAGTAGGCAGCGCGCTCGGCTGGGGTCAGGGCTGGCGCAAACCCTGCGGCATAAAGATCAAGCAGGGCAATGTCCGCGCCGCGTGATTCCAGCGCTCTGGCTGCGTCTTCGGCAAACAGGCGGCTGAGGCTTTGCGCGCCGGGGTGGGCAAGGACAATCAGCGCTTTGCCAGCCATCGTCCGCCCCTGAATCCGGTCTTATTGCACGGGAGCCGCTTGAGCCGTCTCGTTCTTCCTGCCGCGCACGCGCGCGACGCCTGCTTGCGCCGGCTCATAGTTCGGATCGAGAATGACCGCGCGCTGGTAGGACTTCAGCGCCTTGGCGAATTCGCCGCGCTGTTCATAGACCAGCGCCTGGTTGGCCCAGCTTTCGGCAAGCCTGTCGTTCAGCTTCAGCGCCTGATTGAAATCGGCGAAAGCGTTGTCGACAGCGCCCGTCGCCAGATAGGAAATGCCACGGCCGTTGTAGGGCTCTGGCGCTTCCGGGTCGAGCGAGATGGCGGTCGAGAAATCGGAAATGGCGTAGTCATGCTGTTTGCGTGACTGGTAGATCAGGCCGCGGTTGTGATAGGCGCGCGGATCGGTCGTATCGAGCTTGATCGCCTGCTCGAAATCCTTGAACGCTTCGTTGGTGCGGCCGGCCTTGCGGTAGAGATTGCCGCGGCCGATGTAGGCGGTGTCATACTGCGGATTGAGCTGGATGGCGCGGTTGTAGTCGCTCGCGGCGTTGCCGAGATCGCCCATGAAACGGTAGACCAGCGCGCGGTTGGCATAGGCCTGATGGAAATCAGGCTTCAGATTGAGCGCGGTGTTGAAATCCGACAGGGCTTCGCGGTAGCGGCCGGCGCGGCCCAAGGCGGCGCCGCGGATGTTGTAGGCATCGGGATCCGACGGGTTCTGCGATATCACCTCAGAAAGCGAGGCGATGTTTTCGGTTGAGCCCTGGGCGCGGTCAAGCGAGGTGGCGATTTCTCCGCCGGGATTGCTGACGCAGCCTGCAAGGCCAATCAGGGAAGCCACGAGCGTGTGCCGGAGAAAAGTCATTGGATGCTGCATGCCGCCCGTCCTTAAGCCAATTGCCTGCGAATTATTGACCCACATTTCCGTCCTGCCAGTGCGAATCGGCAAAACAAAAAGGTGGTGGTGACAAAGCCACCCCACCTTCGATAACCGTTCAAGAAGTCTAAAAAACGGCAGATCAGCGCGCGGCTGGGGCTGCAACAGCCTTGACGCTGATGAGACCTTCGCGCTGGGCGCGCTTGCGCGCCAGCTTGCGGGCGCGGCGGACAGCCTCGGCCTTTTCGCGGGCGCGCTTTTCGGACGGCTTCTCGTAGTGGCCGCGCATCTTCATTTCACGGAAGACGCCTTCACGCTGCAGTTTCTTTTTCAGAGCGCGGAGAGCCTGATCAACATTGTTGTCACGAACGAGTACCTGCACGAGCGACACAGCCTTTCAAATAGAATTGTTTACTTATGTTTACGGGAATAACCTTCCCGTCGCGGCGGTCTCCCGTCGCAAGCTGGCGGCTCACTAGCAGAATCATATCGGCGTGTCCACTCCAAGCAGCCACAAATTGACTCTGTCCGTTCACGCCGCCCGCACACCAAGACTGACGCCCGTGGACTTTTGCAGCTGGTTGATGACCGCAAACAGATTTTGCGCCGTCGGATTGCCATTCGGCCCGAACATGCGCATCACGCTCTTAACCGGCTTGCCGATTTTGGCAGCCAGCTCCTCAAAGCCGATGGTGGCGTTGATATAGTCGCGCAACACATTGCGGCCCGTCGCCACGTCATCAGAAAGCAGCAGTTCGACGGCTTCCGAAAGCAGGGCGGCGCGGAATGTTGCGTCATGGGTTGCGCGGGCTTTCATGGTGTCTTTGAAATCGCGGGTGAGGGGCATTTCAGTTGTCCTTCTTTCTCTTTTTATAGTCCTGCCAGCGCATTGATGCGTCGGCTATGTCACGCTGCTGGCGCTGTTTGGTGCCTCCGGCCAGAAGTATGACCAACATGTCGCCTTCGCGTCCAAAGTAAATGCGATATCCCGGTCCCCAGTCGACCCGGCATTCCTGCACGCCCAGTCCTACTGATTTCGCATTTGAAAAGTTTCCCATTTCCATGCGGATCAGGGCAGTATTGATTTTTGCCGCGGCTTGCGGATCGAGCCTGTCAAACCATGCTGCGAATGGACTGGTACCATCTGGCGAAAGATATTCGATAATCCGCATTTTTATTAAGTAACATATATGTTACTTTGTCGCAAGCGTTTGGATTTTGCGCCAAATCGCCACCCTTCGTCGCAAACAGTGCACGTTTCTGGTCGCAAATTGTTTAGAGCTAGGCAGTCGCGCAATGCCTGCGTTATGGTTGCGCGAACAGCGGCTCATTCCTGAAGGCTAATGTCCATGCGCAAATATTCCGTCTTTGCTCTCGCCCGCGAGGCGATGCGTGCCCACAAGGGGTGGGACAAGCAGTGGACGTTCCCGGAACCCAAGGCGTCGTATGACGTGATCATCGTCGGGGCGGGCGGGCATGGGCTGGCGACGGCTTATTATCTGGCCAAGGAGCACGGCATCACCAATGTGGCGGTGCTGGAAAAGGGGTGGCTCGGCGGCGGCAACACCGGACGAAACACCACCATCATCCGCTCCAACTATCTCTATGACGAATCTGCCGGCATTTATGACCATGCGGTCAAGCTGTGGGACGGGCTTTCGCAGGATCTCAATTACAATGTGATGTATTCGGCGCGCGGCGTCATGATGCTGGCGCACAATGTGCATGATGTTCAGGTGCTGAAACGCCATGTCCATGCCAACCGGCTGAACGGCATCGACAATGAATGGCTGACGCCAGAACAGGCGAAGGAATTCTGCCCGCCGCTGAACATTTCCGCTTCCGCCCGCTATCCGGTGGTCGGCGCGACCTTGCAGCGGCGCGGCGGCACGGCGCGGCATGACGCGGTCGCCTGGGGCT
>JBGSHY010000092.1:0-5986 GCA_041751995.1 Rhizobiaceae bacterium
CCGTCTTCACTCCGGATTCCTGCTCCCGCAAAATGCCGATGATCTGTTGTTCCGTGAACCGTGATCGCTTCATTCGTCCGTCTCCTGCCTGGAACGGACTCTACCAAAATCTGGAGGAGGTTCAGGGTCTCAGGTCAAAACGTCACCCCGTTTGGTTTATGTCAGCTCATTGTCTCAGGCTGCCAAGTCCGCGATCTGGTTCTGGAAGCTCGCCAGAAGTGTCTCACGCGTGAATGGCTTGAGGACATAGCCTGCCGCGCCGGCGCGCTTGGCCTTCATGATCCGCACGATGTCGAATTCGCTGATGCTCAAAAGTATCGAAGGCATGTTTTGCGGGGTGCGGCGCTTGATGTTCTCGATGAACTCGATCGCAGTCATGTCCGGCAGCACATGATCGAGCATGATGACATCCGGCATGTGCGCACTGCACTTCATCAGACCGTCAGAGCCATATTCAGCTTCGACAATTGCGAATGGCAGGTCGGACAAGATCCGTTTTGCGACTTTGCGGATCACAGCGGAGTCGTCGACGATCAGACAGGTTTTCACCACTGCACCTCCCGTGCGCCGATGACTCGGCGCTTCACAGAGAGGTAGAATAGAAAATTCTGGTAAATACCATCTCAACTGACATGGTTAACAAAATGCAAATCAGGCCACGGTACCGATTTGTGTTGCAGAAAACTCGATTTCTTCCGGGCTTTCCTTGGTGCTGATTTCCATTTTGGATTCTGATGCCATCAACAACGTGTAGTAGGCTTGAATCGAATGCGCATCGATTGGCTCTGACGACTTGCCTTCGGAATGCATTTCAAGGAATTTTGGTGGAACGCGCAGCATTGGGCCGGAAACCTTGATGGAAATCCGCAAGTTGGTTTCCGGTTCCTCCAGCTTGACGGCAAGTTTGCCACCGCGCGGGATGGCGGCATTTGCAACCAGCATGAGGTTGAGAAGAAGCTTCACCTTGTTCTTGGGCATCAGGACCCGCTGTCCCTCCCATGTAAGCTCCGCCTTTTCGCCTCTCATGTATTGAATGGCCACGTTTTGTGCGTCGCCGGTATCAATCTGTACGCCTGCAGATCCGGCTGCGCCAAAGGCAATGCGGGCAAACTGGAGCCGGGCCGAGGCGGTGCGGGCGCTCTGCTTTATCAGGTTCATCGCGTCTTCGTCCGCGCCGCCCTCATCCAGGAGTTCAAGGCCATTGTTGATGGCGCCGACCGGCGAGATAATGTCGTGGCAGACTTTGCTGCACAGCAGCGCGGCAAGATCAGCGGCAGAAAGGTTGAAAATCATGGGTCAGCTCTCATTTCAGCGTTGATATTGGTGGCGCTTGTCGTGTGCGAATCAGGCGATTTGTGTTTTTTGACTGGTTACACAGGCTTGCGGCGAGCCGCAACAAAGGCTGGAGATCAAGCGCGGCAACATTGGCCAAGCCCTTTTCCTGCCATGTTGTTTCTTTAACCATGCCAAAAGAAATCGGGTCTATTGTCGGTTTCCTAGCAGCCACAAGAGTTGCGGCACGGCCTGACAGGGCGTCAATCGGCAGATCGGGATCGCAGCCAAGCGACAGAGGTTTCCATGCCCTTTATTTCAGCAATTCGCACTTCCGTTTCGGCGTTCCTTTTGGGCGTTTTCCTGATGGTTGCCGCCTCGAGCGGAGCGGCCCGCGCGGAAAACGGCTACACGATGGATGAGATCGTCAATGCCGGGCACTCATTCTTTGGCTCGACATCCGGCGGTTTGGCGACCGTCATTGAAAAGATTTTTGCGCAATACGGCCTTCCGAACGGATATATTCTGGGTGAAGAGGGCAGTGGCGCGGTGGTTGGCGGCCTGACCTATGGCGAAGGCACACTTTACACCAAGAATGCCGGTGACCATAAACTGTTCTGGCAGGGCCCATCAATCGGTTGGGACTTCGGCGGCCAAGGCGACCGGACCATGATGCTGGTCTATAATATGGCCGACGTGAATCAGGCGTTTGGCCGGTTTGGCGGCGTCTCCGGTTCAGCCTATTTCCTTGCCGGCGTTGGCTTTACAGTGCTCAAGCGAAACGAAGTTGTTCTGGTGCCGGTTCATACCGGGGTTGGCGCACGGCTGGGCGTGAACATACGCTATCTCAAGCTCACCCAGCAGCCGACCTGGAATCCGTTCTGATCCGGTTGCGCAATTGACTGTTGAAGTCGGGCCGGGATTTCTTTAATCGGCCAGTCGTGGCAGACACATTGTTGCAAACCGGGACAACAACTTGGTTCAGACACTCCTTATATTCGCGCTTGGATTTCTGAGTGCGGCTTTTCTCGCCGTGGCGGCTGCCCCAGCCATCTGGGCGCGCGCCGTTGCGTTGACGCGGCGGCGTATCGAAGCGTCAGCACCGCTGTCGCTCAATGAGCTGCAGGCGGACAAGGATCAGCAAAGAGCCGAGTTTGCACTCACTGCCCGCAAACTTGAGATCAATGTCAAAACAATACGCGAAAAGTTGACGCTGACGCAGGTTGAAGTTGCCCGCCTCGAGGCCGAGCGGCAGGTGTTTGACGGTGAGCGCGACAGTTTGAACAACAAAATCATTGAACAGGAAAATGCGCTGGCGGCTTTGACCGAACAATTGAAGCAAAAGGCCGAGGCTGTGGCAGCCCTTGAAGGCCGAAAGGGTGAACTCGTAAAGCTTGTCGATGCCAGCGCCGCAGACATTCACGACAAGCAGCTACGGATCAACAATCTGATGATTGATGCTGATAGCCACCGTATTGAACTGGCCTCGAAAATGACCGAGCGGGAACGCCTTGCCGGAGAAATCTCAGAACTTAAAAATGCGCGCACTGCAATTGAACAAGATTTGCGTTCAGCAGCGAATCAATTGAGAGCTGCCCAAGGGGAGCAGCGTGGAGACCGGCGGCGTATTGCCGAACTGGAAAAGAAGTCCGAACGTCTTGCCGTGCAACTCGGTGACCGCGAAGACCGATTGGCAAAGCGGGAGAAAGAGCTCGACCGGCTAAAAGAACAGTTCAAAAGCCTTTCATCGGAACGCAATGAACTGGAACGGCGGTTTTCCTCGGCTGACCGGCAAAGAGCGCATCTGGAAAGCCAGAACAGCGGCCTTTCTCAGCGTGTCACCAGGCTGGCATCAATTGGCACGCCAGGGACTGCTGATAAAACCATCAAGGCGCTTGAAACCGAGCGCAACCAGCTTTTGGAAACAGTCGAGCGGCTTACCCGCGAAAAGGCGCCTGTGCAGGAAATGCCCCGCTTGCCGCTTACCGTGGTGCGCTCGGCCGAAACGGGCAATGACCTGCTTCGGGAAAAAATTCATGAACTGACTGCAAAAGTCGTCAAGATGACTGCGGACGAAGAAGGCGCCAATTCCCCGATACCGGCGCTGCTTGGCAAGGCGGACATTAAGCAGGGGATCCCGGCGGCTCGAACGCAGGAATTGCCAGTCAGCCTCGCGGACCGGATCCGCGCTTTGGAGCATTCCGCACGGCGGCGATGACATTTCCAGCCGTCATGCCGTGTAGCGGCTTGCATTGAACAGAGCGATTCCTGACGCCGTTGCCACATTGAGACTGTCAAAATCAGGCGACATGGGAATTTTGTAAGTGTCAAAGCTTTCGAGAAGCTGTGTCGGAAGCCCGTGGCCTTCGCTGCCCAACAAAATGGCTCTCCGGCCTTTTGCAGGCAGATCCCTGACGGATCTGGCGCCTGACGGTGACAGGGCCGCGATCGAAAATCCGTTTTCAGTCAACCCGCTTGTTATCTCATGGATGGTTCCGCCTTTGACCCAAGGCACATTGAGAACGCCGCCGACTGACACGCGAAGTGCTTTGCGATAAAGCGGGTCGCAGGACCGGCCATCCAAAACGACAGCATCTGCAGAAAACGCAGCGGCATTGCGGAAGATGGAGCCGACATTGTCGTGGTTGGAGATATCCGACAGGACGACAATCAGGCAGTCTTGCCCGGCCGCATCCATCAATTCAGTCAGATCAGGCGCTTCTGTTCTCTTGCCGATCGCCAGGATGCCACGATGAACGTTATAGCCGGCGACAATGTCGATGACGTGCTGAGGGACAACATAGACCGGTACGCATTCGGGGATTTTCGCAAGAAGCGCCCGGCTTGAATTGACACGGCTTTCAAGCAGCAAAATGGATTGCAGCGCATAGTCTGCGCGCGCGATCAAAATTGACAGGACGATTTTGCCTTCCGCGATGAACAAGCCGTCGCGCCCGATCAGATCGCGTTCACGAATGTGCCTGTACGGCTCAAGCCTGAGGTCATCGGGATCCGTGATGTTTGTAAGCAAATGGCACCCGATCAAGCAGATTGGCTTATTTCGGGGAGTAGACCTTGCCCAAAGCTTCAACAACAGTTTTTGCGTCGTCGGACACGGATTTATAATAGATTGTCTGCCCTTCGCGCCGCGTGGTGACAATCCCGACCGCCCGCAATTTGGCCAGATGCTGAGAGAGGGCGGATTGGCTCAAATGGATTTTTTGCGCAAGTGTGTTGACCGAAAGCTCACCCTGAAACAGGTAGCTCATGATCATCAGTCTCTTTTGGTTCGCAAGCGCGCTTAACAAACGCACCGCAGGTTGCGAAACCGGTAACAGCTCTTCCGGCGTCATGAATTGCCCTTCAGATGGCCGGTATTATTTTCTGCTTTTTGCCGTGCCATAATGGGACGGGAACATAATTCGGGAATCAAAAAAACAAAGCGAAAAGTGAAAATTACCGAAAAAAAATGTCGAACGGTTTGTTCACATTGCCAAAAGTCATACTTTTCAAGGCTTTTCAGGGCTTTTCAACAACAGGTCGAAAAGTTCATCTTGGGTTGAAACCGGAGATGCGAACCAAATCCGGTGCAAAGCACCTGCGCTGACAACATCCACACCTTCCGAATCAAAACTTTCGACCATCAGTTTTTCCGGTGAATTGCCCGTGTGGGCGGCGAACAATTCAGTGACTTTTGAATTTGGTTTGGTGTTCAGCCTGGCCAAAAACGCTTCCTCATTGACAGTATGCGGTTGCCACTCAATATCAGCCGACAAAAGCTCGGATTGCTTCAAATTATACGCTTGGCCGAAACCGCCATTGAGGCTGGCGGACAAAGGTGCGAGCCGGACGAAACTGAAATCTGCAAAGCCGGCATAAAGTTTCGCTTTCGGGTTGCGGCGCAGGAAGCGGGCGCTGGCGCGCTCGGTCACCGGATTTTCGCGGTCAAGAAATTCAGCCGAGGCCGATACTGAAATGCGCGGGTGGGCGAGCGGATCGCCTTTGCCTGGCTCCCCCATAAGGATCGAGCAATTTGCGTGTTCCAGAAGCGCTTTGGTGTGCGCAGACAAACGGGAAACGAGGATGACCGGCGCGCCGGTGAAGTCAGCCGCAACTGCCACGCGGCTTATTCCCGGGTTTCCGCTTGCCGGGTCCTTGAACGCCAAAGCTCCAAAACGCGCGTGGCGGATAAGCGTTTTGGCCAACCGAATGGCTTCAGGGGTTGTCGTGCGGATCGGGTCGATTTTCTTATCCGGAACTTCGGTCATATGGCCGCATTCACCATTGATTGGGTCTCTTTCATTTGCCGTCATTCAAACAGCCATGCTAACGGGACAATTCAATGCATGTAAGCGGCATTTCGCCGCCTGGGCAGGAAAGACGCAAGGCATCATGGCTGAAATTTCGCAACAACAGGTTCTTGACGCACTGAAGGCTGTCAAAAATCCGGTAGGAGAAGGCGACATTGTCAGTGGCGGGCTGGTTTCCGGCATTTTCATTGCCAACGGCAAAGTGTTCTTTTCTGTGACGGTGCCAGCGGAGCGGGCGCAGGAGTTGGAAACACTCCGCGTTGCCGCCGAAAATGTTGTGGCAAGGCTTCCCGGCGTTGTCAGTGCGGTGGCTGCGTTGACCGGCGAAAAGAAGGCGGGTACCGGCCCCTCTGCGCAAGCCGCGCCGCAAGCCCATCAGCATGGCCGCGCTCCGGCGCGGCAAG
>JBGSHY010000093.1:0-4791 GCA_041751995.1 Rhizobiaceae bacterium
CGGCGTGTTCGAGGTGCCCTCACCCAAGGTCGAGGCGTTGAGCGCCGTCGGCGCGGGCGACAGTTTTCTCGCGGGCATGGTTCTGGCGCTGACCAGCGGCAAGACGCCGCGCGAGGCGTTCGTCTTTGCCATGGCCGCTGGCGCGGCCGCAGTCCTGCACATCGGCACGCAGCTGTGCAAACGCGAGGATGCCGATGCGATCCATGCGGCGCTGATGGCGGAGATGAGCGGCGCAGGCCCATTGTAATCCGCAATGCATCCGCATTGGGCAAGATATCAGCCAGCCTGCCTTGCCGCCCACAACATTCCGCGCTCGAAAATCGTCGCCATCTGCGGCACAGCGAATTCGTCGGCGGTGTGGCCTAGCGCTGAATAGAACACCCTGCCGTTACCGTACTTGCGCTTCCACACCACAGGCATGACGACACCGTTGATGCCTTCAAAATGCTCGTCGGTGAAAGTCGTGGTCGCCAGCACCTCGTTTGAGGGATCAACGTGCATGTAATATTGCTCGGAGCGGAACGGGAAATCGGAAATGCCGGCCATCACCGGATCATCGCTGCGGGTGACGTTGACGACATAGTCGATGATGTTGCCGGGATGGGAGACCCACTGGCCGCCGGTCATGAACTGGTATTCGGTCTCCTTGCGGAACGCATCGCACATCAGCCCGTGGAACCCGGCAAGACCGGTACCGGCGCGGACAGTTGCCGTGAGGTTCTGCACCTCCTCCTTTTCGATTTCCGACATGGTGATGGCCGGAACGATCAGGTGAAACCGGGCAAGTTCCGGATCGGCAAAGCAGGCGGTTCCATTGACGAGCGTGACATCAAAGCCGTGCGAGGCCAGCATGTCGCGCGCTACTATGGCGCTGCGCTCCGGCGTATGGCCTTCCCAGCCGCCCCAGGCGATCAAGGCTTTGCGTCCCATTGTTTTCCTCCCGGATGAATGCGCGAATCTTTCGAGCTCCCATCATTGCCTGAAACGTTGCAAGTTGGTAGGCAGGTCGTGAAAATCCTGCCGGATGGCGCAAAGTTGCCCGTCCCGCAATTCCCCGAAAGCTCCAGATGTCCGACCTCGCGCCACACGCCGACAAGTTTGCCGCATTCCGCCATCGTCCATTTCTGCTGTTTTGGGTGTCACGCTTTCTGGCTTCCTTTGCCGTGCAGATCATTTCGGTTTCCGTCGCTTGGCAGGTCTATGACCTGACGCGCGATCCATTCGATCTCGGGCTGGTCGGCATTCTGCAGTTTGCGCCGTCACTGTTGCTGGTCCTGGTGACTGGCGCGGCATCCGACCGGTACGGGCGGCGCATGATCATGGCAGTCTGTGAGGCGGTTGAAGCGCTGTGCGCACTGGCGCTGTTGTATTTCACGCTGACCGGCTCGACCTCGGTGCTGCCGATCTTTGTGGTGCTGGTGGTCATCGGCACCGCGCGCGCCTTCTTCGGTCCGGCGGCTGCTTCCCTTGCCGCCAATCTTGTGCCCGAAGAGATATTTGCCAATGCTGTTTCATGGAATTCCTCCGCATGGCAGGTGGCGAGCATTGTCGGGCCGGTAGCGGGCGGCCTGCTTTATGGCCTGTCGGCGGAGGCGGCATATTCGGTCGCTGCCGTGATGCTCGCTGTTTCGGCGGCGGCAATCATGGCGATCCCCAAGCCGAAGCAGCATTCGACCATGCACGGCAACACGCTGGAGACCATTCTTGGCGGTTTCCGTTATATTTTCCGCGAGAAGATCGTGCTGGGCGCTGTGTCGCTCGACCTGTTTGCCGTATTGCTCGGCGGCGCGGTGGCGCTGCTGCCAGTCTATGCGCGTGACATTCTGGTGCTTGGGCCATGGGGTCTTGGCATGCTGCGTGCAGCGCCGGGCATCGGCGCGGTGCTGGTCGCGTTGTGGCTTGCCGGCCATCCGATCCGTGACCATGCAGGCTACATCCTGTTCATCGCGGTCGCACTGTTCGGCGTGTTCACCATTGTCTTCGGCGTGTCGACCATCCCCTGGCTGTCGATTGCCGCACTGGTGACGCTCGGTGCCGCGGACGGGATTTCGGTCTATGTTCGCGAAGTGCTGATCCAGTTGTGGACACCGGACGCCCTGAGAGGCCGCGTCAACGCTGTCAACATGGTGTTCGTCGGCGCATCGAACGAGCTTGGCGAATTCCGCGCAGGCATGATGGCATCCGGTTTTGGCGCCGTGACCGCCGTGGTGTTCGGCGGCATCGGCACGATTGCCGTGGCCATCATCTGGGCGTCAACATTCCCGGCGCTGCGCAAGGCGCGCAGCCTGCAGGGCGGGGTTTGATCACATCGTCGTTGTCCTGCCGGAAACCTTCTGGCGAAGCTCGACCCGGTCGCGGCTGGAGATGCCGATCAGTTCGGCAATGCGCCAGATGAGATTGTCTTCCAGCTCGTGCAATTCGCCATCGGCATAGACAACTTCAAACAGCAGTTCGAGCAAATAGAGCCGCTCATTTTCCGGCAGTTTCACCAGAACCGTGGTGAACTGATAGAGATCGACCGATTCCGCCTCCGCCGCTTCGCCTTTCCACACCAGATCCTGAAGAACCTCGCCCTCGAGATCAAAATGCGCTGACAAGGCGGACTCCAGCGCGGCTAGCTCGGTCTCGTCGCGATGGCCGTCCGCATCCATGACGGCGAACATCAGCGCAGCGGCTGCCAACTGCAGCGGGGTGATCTTGTCCTGCGTTTCTTCGCGCCCGGCGAGGCTGTCGAGAAAGGCCGTAAACCGTTCAAACATGATACAACCTCAAAACAGGCGGAAACGCTTGGGAGCCGCATCCGCGCCATCACGCGGCTTGACACCCGGATCATCGGGAATCATCGGCATGGCGTCAACTGCGCCTGCATCGGCGGAAGGCAAGGCCTTCATGCTTGGCGCGGCAGCAACAGCCGGGGGTGGCGCGATGGCAACCGCGGTGGGAGCGGCAGGTTCCGGCGCTTTGGCCACCTCAATGACCGGGCTTTGCGCTTCTTCCGGCTCCGGCTCGAAATCCAGGAGAGGCTGCAGGCGCTCAACCGGCACTTTCCATTCGAAGGCATCAATGCGGCCAGACACGGGTGACACCGGCAGCCAGCGTTCCGAGACCACGCCGTCTGCAGTCCAGGCCGGATCGCGCGGCGCGCGAAGTGCCCGTGACAGATGAGCGCGGACCTTTCCCGCGTTGCGGGTCTCGGCCTGCTCGATATCCGCAAGGATCAGATGGATGCTCTCGCGCGGCGATGTTGCCAGCGCCTTTTCGGCATGCTTCCGCGCCTCGGCATATTGTCCGGCGCCAAGCGCGGCGCGGGCAATGGCAATGTCGCTCTCGGCATTGTCCGGCGCAAAACCGGCCAGCGTGCGGGCGCGTTTCAGCCGGTCTTCAGGCTTGTCGCTGCCCTTGGAGCGGACGTAAAGGTCGGCGGCTTCCGGATGCGGGTTGATCTTGTAGGTGTATTCGAGCGTGCGCAGCGCCTTGCGCGGATCGTTGAGCTTGTTCAGAGCCTCGGCAAGCGTCACAGCGGCGGGAACCAACTCTGGCGCAAGACGGTTGGCCTCGGCAGCTGCGGCGCGCGCTGATTGCGGATCATCGGCAAGCAGTGACATTGCCTTGCCGGTGAGCAGAACGGCGCGTTGGCGGCGCTCGACATCCTTGCTGATTGATTTGGAGGATTTCTGCTGGTCAAGAAGGCCGATTGCGCCGTCGAAATCGCCATTGGCGATGCGGTTTTCCATCGCCACCTTGCCGGCCCACGCCAGATGCGGCGCAGCTTCAGCCGCGCGGTTGGCAAAATGGCGGGCGGCGGCGATGTCACCGAGCCGCTCGGCTTCAAGGTAAAGACCGCGAAGGCCAATCAGCTTGGTCTCCGGATCATCGACCATGGCTTCGAACATCTTGCGTGCATCGTCATTGCGGCCTTCAAGCATGGTGGCTTGCGCATCGAGAAGCTTGATCAGCGGCTCCTGATCAGAGTTGAGGAGCTTGGACGCCTGCTTGGCCATGCGCCGCGCCGCGCCGCTGTCGCCAGCGCCGGCGGCAATAATGCCGGTGGAAAGCGACTGGTAGCCCCGGTCGCGCTTGCGGGCGCGAAAATGGCGGCGAAGCAGGTCCGGCGAGCGGTATAGCGTGCGGATCAGCCACCAGGCGAACATCACCACGGCGATCAGCACGACAATGGTGGTGACGGCAACCAGCAGCGTCACCTGATACTGCATGCCCTGCCAGGTGACCGACAATTCACCCGGACGGTCGGCCAACCAGGCAAAACCGGCGGCCAGCAGGAAAACGAAAATGACGAAGGAAAGAATACGGATCATGACTTGCCTCCGGCAGCAGTGAGGGCCAGCGACAAGGCCTTGGTGACAAGGCTGTCGGTATCGCGGCGGGCCTTGACCTGATCAAGGAAGGCAGCGCCTGCGGTCTTGGCCGCATCCGGTAGCTTGGCGGCTTCGGCAAGAACGGCGTCAAGTTCGCCGCGGCCGAGCGCCACCTCCATCCGCGCCACCAACGCTTCCGGTGAATCGCCGGGGATATCGCCGACAGGACGGGCTTTGACGAGATTTTTGGCGCTGTCGCCAAGACGGCTCCAGATGGACGCATTCGGATCAGGTACGCGGGAAGCCGCAATCATCGCATTGGCGGCGTCGGAAAAGCCGTTGATCAAATCCTGCCGTGACGGGACGCCTGAGGCGGCAAGCGTGCGCAGTGCCTCGACATCGGGAGAGGCTGGCGCAACGGTCGCGTAGGTTTCAAGTTCGCTCATGAACGGCCCGCCTCGGTCGATGGCGGCCT
>JBGSHY010000094.1:0-40267 GCA_041751995.1 Rhizobiaceae bacterium
GCCTTGAGCCGCACGAAATCCACGCCGATCTCCTTGCCCGCGACAAGCTGGACCTCGTCGCCCGGCTATCGGAGAAGGGCAAGGTTGCCTTCGTCGGCGACGGCGTCAACGACGCGGCCGCCCTTGCCCGCGCCGATGTCGGCATTGCGATGGGCGCAGCAGGGTCGGAGGTTGCCTTGCAGGCCGCAGACGTCGCGCTTCTTTCCGACGACATGACCCGCCTTGGCGAAGCATACCGGCTTGCCCGCCGCACCAAAGCCATCATCAGGCAAAACCTTTATTTCGCGCTCGGAGCGATGGCCGTGCTCGTTGCCGGCGCGCTGTTCTGGGAACTCCCGTTGCCTTTGGCCGTCATCGGGCATGAAGGCGGAACTATGCTGGTGGTGCTGAATGGCCTTCGCCTTTTGGCCGATCCGATCCGCACAGACCGCGCCTGAACACCACGCGTTTCAAATCCGGCAGGCCGTTTGGCGCGTAGAGCGTCAAAAGAGGATCCTGACCGATGTCCATGATTTCCAAAGCTGCCGCCGCCCTGTTTGGAGCCGGCATTCTGCTTGCCGCAAGCCCATCCCATGCAGAAGATGCGCTGATCCGCTTCTTCAAAGGGAAAACCGTCGCTGACGGTGAATTCGCCGCCATCAACGGCGTCAAACGCGATTTCCGGGTCAGGCTGACAGGCCATTGGGACGGCCACAGGCTGACCTTGGTGGAAGATTTCACCTATTCTGACGGCGTCAAGAACCGCAAGACCTGGCGCATGACCAAAACTGGCGAAGGCCGCTATCAAGGCACACGCGACGATGTGGTTGGCACAGCGACCGTCAAAGTCTCCGGCCGAACCGCCCGCTTCTCTTACTTGGTCGACATCGACGAAGGCCCCGGCCAGAATATTGTCCGCTTTTACGACACGCTGAAGTTTGCGGCTGACAACAGGACGATGAAGAACACGGCGCTGGTGACGAAATATGGGCTGCCAGTGGCAAAGGTGCGCGTGGATTTTCGCAGATAGCAATTGCGAAAAACGCGCCGCTTTTGCCCGGCTTGTTTGACTTTCACCCCTGCGCCGTGCGTCCCCGCACGAAAGCTGCAGCCACCACAGTTGCTGTGCATAGCTGCAGCGCCGCTGGAAATAGTGGCGTTGCCACGGCAAACAATGCTGCGAGCGGCAGAAGCCAGAAGCGCCAACCTTTGCAAATGAACCGGTCGCGCACCATCCATAGCCCCGCCAGATAAATCGCAACCGGGATCGCGACCGCCGCATCGCCAACCTGCAGCGACGCTTCAGAATGGTGCGTCAGGATATCAGTCAGCACACCAAAACCGGCGCCGGTTGCGGCCCCCGCTGCAAAAAGGAAAATATGCCCGTAACCCCAGGAAAATGCCCGTGCGTGCTCCCTGTTTTCAAGATGCTCGTCTTCGGTGAAATAGAGCGACCAGAATGAAAACGTGATGAGCGCCGCGCACAGGAACACGTGCACGAGGCGGGCATCAAACACCGGCAGCTCAGCCATTTCCCGCAGGGCGCCTGCCGCCGCCAACATCAGTTCTCCAAGCACGATGATGTTCAAAAGCCCATATCGTTCAATGACATGATGCCTGTGCCATGGCGTCATCCCGGATCGCTCGGCAACAAATGGCACCGCCAATTCTCCTATCACCCCGACCAGAAACATCACCAGAAATGCCGATGACTGCGGATCGATCAGCAGCAGGGCGCACCAGTAGGCTTGGGTGAAGGCAATACCCGTTGCGTAGCGCAACGCGGTTTGACGATGCGCGCTGTCAGTTTTGGCGGCGCAAAGCCAAAGCCAGATCATCACCGCGCGCATCACGACATAGCCGACAACAATCAGGGTGAGATCGTGATTTTTGAAGAATTGTGTGATGCCGGCGGCCATGATCAAGGCGCCGGCGATGAACGCAAATGTGGACAGCCGGAAATTGCGGCTGCCATCGTCATATGCGGAGGCGAACCAAGTGTAGTTCATCCAAGCCCACCAGATGCCAAAGAATGCCATGGCAAATGACAACAGGCCTTCGGCGACGTGGTTTTCGGATATTGCATGATGCAAACCCGCTGCGGCAGACGCAATGGCGATCACACTTGCCAGATCCAGCAGCAGTTCCAGTGTCGTCGCAACACGTCCATGCTCATTCGGATCGCGTTGCTTGAGCGGGTGAAGCAATTTGGCAGACATATTTTGATCCGTGCTGTGCGTTCAATTCAGACAATGACTAGACGAGCCCAGTGCCGCAAACAACCGGACTTCCCTTAATTGAAGGCAACAATTGCCTCGCCACGCCTTTTCGCCTATTGGCACGGTTCCCATTAAATAGTGGCGCCAGCTGTTACGGCTTACCAGCCAGAAGCGCCAACAAGGCATCACAATGAAATTTCTTGACACGGCAAAAGTTTACATCAGGTCCGGTGACGGCGGCGCGGGGTCCGTGTCGTTCCGGCGCGAGAAGTTTATCGAGTTTGGCGGGCCGGACGGCGGCGACGGCGGCAAGGGCGGCGATATCTGGGTCGAGGCCGTCGATGGGCTGAACACGCTGATCGACTATCGCTACCAGCAGCATTTCAAGGCCAAGACCGGCATGCACGGCATGGGCCGCAATCTGGCCGGCGGCAAGTCTCCCGATGTGATCCTCAAGGTTCCGGCGGGCACTCAGGTTTATGACGAAGACAATGAGACGCTGATCTGCGACCTGCCCAAGGTTGGCGCCCGGTTCCGCCTCGCCAAGGGCGGCAATGGCGGCTTCGGCAATGCGCATTTCAAGACTTCTACCAATCAGGCCCCCATGCGCGCCAACCCCGGCCAAGAGGGCCAGGAACGCAACATCTGGCTGCGCCTGAAGCTGATTGCCGATGCCGGTCTTGTCGGCCTGCCGATCGCCGGCAAATCAACCTTCCTCGCCAGCGTCACAGCCGCGCGGCCAAAGATCGCCGGATATCCGTTCACCACGCTCTACCCGAATCTCGGCGTCGCCAACATTGATGGCCGTGAGTTCATCATCGCCGACATTCCCGGCCTGATCGAAGGCGCGCACGAAGGCATCGGCCTCGGCGACCGGTTCCTCGGCCACGTCGAGCGCACCCGGGTTTTGCTGCATCTCGTCTCCGCACAGGAAGAAGATGTCGCCAAGGCCTACAAGACCGTTCGCAAGGAATTGAAAGCCTATGCCGAAGAGCTGTCCGACAAACCGGAAATCGTGGCGCTGAGCCAGGTCGACACCATTGACGAAGAGACCAAGACAGCCAAGCTCGCGGCTTTGAAGAAAGCCTGCAAGAAGGTGCCGCTGGCCATTTCCGGCGTCACCCGCGAAGGGCTCGAAACCGCGCTGCGCAAGCTTGCGCTGGAAATTTCGATTTCCAAACAGCACGAGACACCGGAGAAACCCGACACACGGTGGCAGGATTAGGCTCCGATGTCCCTTCCGCAGTTGAAATCCTTCAAGCGCATTGTCGTCAAGGTCGGCTCGGCCCTGTTGGTGGACCGCGCCAAGGGCTTGAAGCGCGAGTGGCTGGAAAGCCTGTGCGCTGACGTTGCAGCGCTCGCCAAGGGCGGAACAGAGGTGTTGCTGGTCTCTTCCGGCGCGATTGCGCTTGGCCGCACGGTGCTCAGATTGCCCAAGGGCGCATTGAAGCTCGAGGAAAGCCAGGCATCTGCCGCCGTCGGCCAGATCGCGCTCGCCCGCGCCTATGACGAAGCGCTCGGCGCGCACGGCCTGACGACCAGCCAGATCCTTTTGACTCTCGGCGACACTGAAGAGCGCCGCCGCTATCTCAACGCCCGCGCAACGATAGACACGCTGCTGCGGCTGAAGGCCGTGCCGGTGATCAACGAGAACGACACGGTCGCAACAAGCGAAATCCGTTACGGCGACAATGACCGCCTCGCCGCCCGCGTCGCCACCATGATGGGTGCGGACCTACTGATCCTGCTTTCCGATATCGATGGTCTCTATTCAGCCCCGCCGCATCTTGATCCGAAGGCCGAGTTTCTGCCGGTGATCGACAAGATCACGCCGGCGATTGAAGCCATGGCCGGTGCCGCCGCGTCCGAGATTTCAAAGGGCGGCATGAAGACCAAGCTTGACGCCGGCAAGATCGCCACCGCCGCAGGCACGGCGATGATCATCACCTCCGGCGCGCGGTTGAATCCGTTGGCGGCCATTGACCGCGGCGAGCGGGCTAGCCTGTTCAAGCCCTCTCTCAATCCTGTCAGCGCCTGGAAGACATGGATCGCCGGAAATCTTGAGCCGGCTGGCAGATTGCAGATTGATGCCGGCGCATTGACCGCGCTACTTTCCGGTAAATCCCTTTTGGCTGCAGGCGTTCGCTCCGTTCAGGGCAATTTCGAGCGCGGCGACACGGTGGCTGTGATCGGTCCGGACGGGCGCGAGGCTGCACGCGGTCTGGTGGCCTATGATTCATCAGATGCGGTGAAGATAACCGGCAAGAAATCATCAGACATTCCGGCCATTTTGGGCTATGAAGCCCGCGCCGCCATGATCCACCGCGACGACATGGTGGTGTCGCACAAACCGGACTGATCTTGATGTTGACCAAAAACGAAACGGCCAACGACATTGAATCACTGATGCTGGACATCGGCCGCCGCGCCCGTGCCGCCGCTGGTCCGCTCTCCCTCGCATCCGCCGAGCGCAAATACGCGGCGCTGACCGGCATGGCGCAGGCCATCATGCGCGACAAGGATGTGATCCTCGCGGCAAACGCTGTGGACATGATGAACGGTGAAGAGGCAGGCCTTTCGCCTGCCCTGCTCGACCGGTTGAAGCTCGATGAAAACCGCATCCGCGCCATATCTGACGGCATCCGCTCGATTGCTGAATTGAAAGACCCGATTGGCGAAGTCATTGCAGAATGGGACCGGCCGAACGGCCTGCACATCGAGCGCGTCCGCACGCCGCTCGGTGTCATTGGCGTCATTTACGAAAGCCGCCCGAATGTCACCGCCGACGCTGGTGCGCTGTGCCTGAAGGCCGGCAACCCGGTGATCCTGCGCGGCGGTTCGGACTCGGTGAACTCCTCCTCTGCCATCCACGCCTGCATGGTCGAGGGTTTGAAAAAAGCCGGGCTTCCCGAAGACTGCATCCAGCGCGTGCCGGTCACAGACCGCGCCGCAGTCGGCGAAATGCTCAAGGGCCTTGGCGGCAATCTCGACGTGATCGTGCCACGCGGCGGCAAGAGCTTGGTCGCCCGTGTGCAGAACGATGCACGCGTGCCTGTGTTCGCCCATCTGGAGGGCATCTGCCATGTCTATGTCGATGCCTCCGCAGATTTGGAGATGGCGCGCAAGATCGTCGTCAATGCCAAGATGCGCCGCACCGGAGTTTGCGGCTCGGCGGAAACCTTGCTGGTCGACCGCAAGGCAGCTGGCACCCACCTCGTGCCCATCCTGACCGACCTTGCAGCCAAGGCTTGCGAAATCCGCGGCGACGCCGACGTGATGGCAGCCTTCAAGCAGACAGTTCCAGCAAAGCCCGAGGACTGGTCCACCGAGTATCTCGATGCCATCATATCGGTAAAATTGGTCGATGGCATTTCTGGCGCGATTGACCACATCAACCGCTATTCCTCGCACCATACCGAAGCCGTGATCGCTGAGGACTTGGCCGTCGTCGAGCGATTCTTCAACGAGATCGACTCGGCGATCCTGCTTCACAACGCCTCGACCCAGTTTGCCGACGGCGGCGAGTTTGGCATGGGCGCGGAGATCGGTATTGCCACCGGCCGGATGCATGCGCGCGGGCCGGTCGGCGTCGAGCAGCTCACCTCGTTCAAATACCGCGTGCGCGGCACGGGCCAGACACGTCCGTGATACTGGATGGTGTTGCCAGCCATTATCTGAAAATGCCCCACGCCGAAAAAGGCATGACCATCGGCCTGTTCGGCGGCTCGTTCAATCCGCCGCACGGCGGCCATTTGCTGCTGGCCGAAATTGCGCTGCGGCGGCTGGATCTTGACCAGCTCTGGTGGATCGTCACGCCCGGCAATCCGCTGAAGGACACGCGCGAACTCGCTCCGTTGGCCGAGCGCCTCGCCGCCTGCGAAGCGATTGCGGAAAATCCGCGCATAAAAATCACCGCGTTCGAAGCTGCCTACAACATCCGCTACACCGCCGACACGCTGAAGCTGGTGCAGGAGCGCAATCCCGGCGTCCGCTTCATCTGGCTGATGGGCGCGGACAATCTTGCAAACTTCCACAAATGGCAGCGCTGGCGGCATATCGCAGAGACATTCCCGATTGCTGTCATCGACCGGCCCGGCTCGACGCTCGCCTACCTCTCGTCAAAACTTGCCAAGACCTATGACTACGCCCGTATCGATGAAGACGACGCGCAGGCGCTTGGCCGCCACAAGGCTCCGGCCTGGACGTTCATCCACGGACCCAGGTCAAGCCTGTCCTCGACGGCGATCAGGAAGGCACGGCAGGCCGAATAGGCAAGCTCAAATCTCCGGCTGCGCGCATTCCGCCAGCATCCAATCCCGGAAAGCCATGATGCGCCGGTCTGATGCCGATGCTTCCGGATAGACCAGATGATAGGCATATTCCGACGCCGCCTTGATGCTGAGATCGAACGGGCGCACCAGTCGGCCTTCCGACAAATCATTGGCGACCATGGCAAAATCGGCGAGCGCCACGGCGTCGCCAGCCATCGCAGCATCGACGGCGTTCGACGAGGCTTCGAAAACGATGGTGTTGCTGTCGTCGAAATCATCAATGCCCGCCGCCGCCATCCACATGCGCCAGTTCGGCCATGTCACGCCCTGCCGCGACCATTCGATATGGGCCAGCGTGTGATGGAGAAGGTCACGCGGTTCCTTCAGCGGCTTTCCCGAGGTCAACAGGCGCGGGCTGCACACCGGCACGATGATGTTGTCAAACAGCCGGTTGGCGGCAAGGCCCGGATATTTGCCCGAGCCAAAGCGGATGGCGATGTCGATATCATCCACGTCAAAATCGCGGACTTCGTAGGCGACATCAAACCGGAGATCGATGTCGGGATGGGTTTTGCGGAACCTCTCGACGCGCCGCATCAACCACTTTGTCGCAAAATGCGGGTCTGCCGTCACCTTCAGCTGCGCCGTGCCGCGCCCGGCCTTTTGCGCCTTGGAGACGCCGCGGTGCATCACGTCCAACGCGTCTGCCGCCGCTTCGCACAGGATGATGCCGGACTCGGTCAGACGGATGGTTCGGCTGGTGCGCACGAACAGCTTGACGCCGAGCTGGTCCTCAATCTCCTTGATCTGGAAACTGACCGCAGCTGGCGTCAGCCCAAGCTCATCCGCAGCGCGGGTGAAATTGAGATGTTTTCCCGCTGCCAACAGGGTCCGCAAGGCGCGTGTGCCAGGTACAAGGCGCATTTCATCTTCAAGAAAAAATTACTGATAAGCAAAGAACTACTCGTTTCCCCCTTTTCGGTCAATGCTTCATAAGAGGGACAACAGATCAACATCAAGCAAAACTTGATATGAAAGTTGGAGACCTCCCATGTCCATACTCACCTTCGAACACAAGCCACTGCCTTTTGCCTGGCATGTGCCAGCATTTCTCAAGCGCCTCTTTGCCGCCAAGGGCGCGCAGGAACACCTGTACACCGAGTTGAAAGACCTGCCGGACCACCTTTTGCTGGACATCGGCATCGACCCCCGCAATGTGCCGCAAAGTCTAGATGAAGCCATCGCAAGGCAGGATCTCGCCCATGGCGGCGTGGTTTCGGCGCAGCATCGAGCCGTCGCGAGGTCGTGACGTTCGCGAAATACATCTTTCGAACTGACAGCAGCGATCAGCAAGCCATGGAATTTATGGCTTCCGATTGCTGCCGTCGTTTTTAACGCAGCAATGCGCTGTTAGGCATGGCAAACGCTGCGGATGAACAGCGCATCCATCCCGCAAAAAGTCTCGCCGCTCGCCGTCGCATCCGTCATCCTGTCGATGGGTTTGCTGTCGGTCGGCAATGGACTGATGTTTTCCTACATCCCGATCCAGCTCTCCGCAGACGGCTTTGATCCGGCGTGGGCGGGGTCGATCCTGTCGGGCATGTCGCTCGGTTCAATGGCGGGCTGCCTGTTCACCAACGGCATTGTCCGGCGCGTCGGCCATGCCCGGGCCTATATGGTGTTCACGGCGCTGATCATCCTGTCCAATGTCACGCTGGCGCTCGGCGTCGAGCCGGTGACATGGCTTGCCGCGCGTCTCGGCTATGGCTTTGCCATTGCAGCGCTGTTCATCATCTCGCAAAGCTGGCTGAACGACGCCGTCGAAAACCGCATCCGCGGCCGCGTCATGGCGGTGTTTTACATCACCTACATCATGGGGCTCGGCACCGGATCGCTGGTGCTGGCGGGCCTCGACATCAGCGCCAACATGCCGCCGCTGGTGTCCGTGCTGCTCGCGGCGTTGTCGATCCTGCCGATTGGCCTCACCACCCTGCCACTGCCGGTTGCCCCGGTTGCCGGAACCATCTCGTTCAAACGCGCCTGGGCTGTTTCCCCGGTCGGACTGGTTTCCATGCTTGCCGTTGGCGGCATGTCGATGCTGGCGGGCGGCTTCACGCCGATCCACCTGAGCGCCTCCGGCTATTCCAAGACCGAAGTCGCACTGCTGATGTTCGCCATGCCGATCGGCACGCTTCTGGTGCAGCTTCCGGCAGGCTGGATTTCCGACCGGTTCGACCGGCGTTTCGTGCTGGCGGGCTGCGCTTTGATCTCGGCATTGGCGGCGGCGGTCTGCGGCCTGTTTGACGGCGCGCCATTGCTGGTGTTGGCCGCATTCTTTGTCCTTTGGGATGGCGCGACCGAATCTGTCTATTCGGTCGGCAACGCCCATGCCGGCGACCGCGCCAAGAAGGAAGAACTTGTCGAACTGTCGGCAACACTGTTGTTTGCCTGGTCCATTTCCGGCTTTATTGTCCCCGGCATCACCACCGCGCTGACGTCTTACTATGGCACAATCGCCTATTTCCCGATGGCCATCGCCATGTCGCTTTTGCTCGCCGCCTTTGTGGTCTGGCGTATTGTGCAAACCGGTGTTACAAGCCGCCACCGTCAAGCGCCAATCGCGCCGCATGGCGCCGCTGCTCCCAATGTTCTGGAGCATGATTGAGCGGCCAGCTTGTTTCTCCGCACGTCTTGAAACCGTCGCAGAAATCCACCATTCTTGAGGCGCTGCTTCGCAGCCCGCTGGAAACCTGTTTTGAAAGGCCAAACACACTGGGTACCACAGCCAACCGGAAGGCGTCCGCGCCTGCCAACCACGAATTGACCGGAGCCATTTCCGCCAAGTCCGTGATCGACACCGTCCTTGCCTGCCTTGACGACGCAAAGGCCGAGGAAGTCGTTTCCATCAACATTGAAGGCAAATCGGCGCTCGCCGACTATATGGTCATCGCCTCCGGGCGGTCGAACCGTCATGTCGCGGCCATTTCCGACCAGCTTGTCAGCGCGCTCAAGGACGCCGGCTTCGGCAATGCGCGCATTGAAGGCATGCCGTCGGCTGATTGGGTGCTGATCGACGCCAACGATGTCATCGTCCATGTCTTCCGTCCTGAAGTCCGCTCCTTCTACAATCTGGAAAAGATGTGGCAGGCTCCGGACCTCGACGCGACACGCCACTGATACGCCAGGGCTGATTTCCCTTGCGTATCTCGCTCGCGGTGATCGGGCAGATGAAAAGCGGCCCGGAGCGTGAGCTTGTGGACCGCTACCTTGACCGGTTCAGCAAGGTCGCGCCATCGGTCGGGCTTGAATTCCGCGGTGTCCGCGAGACGCCGGAAAGCCGCTCGCGTGATGTGCAGACCCGCAAGCGCGAGGAGGCCAAGTCGCTGATCGGCAATGAAGGCGACACCGCGCGACTTCTCCTGTTTGACGAACGCGGCAAACCGCTGACCTCTACAGATTTCGCAGCGCTGATTGGCCGCTGGCGCGATGACGGCGCCAAGACCATGCTGGCGCTGATTGGCGGCGCAGACGGTTTGGACGAGGCCTTGCGTGATCGCGCAGACCGCATCGTCTCCTTCGGTGCGATGACACTGCCGCACCAGTTGGTGCGCGTGCTTGCCGCTGAACAGCTCTACCGCGCCGCAACCATCCTTTCGGGGCACCCCTATCACCGTGAGTAGGTCTTTCAGCGTATGCAGCAAAAGCGGGAACCGGTTTTGCGTACGGAAACGCGAGGCAAAAGCCAACATGGTTAATGCATGATTAACGCCATGCCGCTAGGCTTCGGCCATGGCTCATGAAACCCGGGCATATTTGATTCGCAGGACCGCGTTGGGCGCGAGTCTGTGCATCGGTCTGTCTGTGTTTCCCGCGCTCCCGCAGGGTCAGGAGATCAACCCGCCCTCCAAAACCGAACAGCGCGCCAAAACCGCCGGCGAACTGGATGAGTTGTTGCGCGCCACCAGCCTGTCCGAACAGCGCATCAAGGAACTCGACACCGAAATCGCCAGCCTCAAGCAGGATGAAACGTCGGTGACCGCGGCGTTGATTCAATCCGGCAAGACCGCGCGCAAATTGACCGAGGACGTTTCCCGGATCGAGGACCGGCTCGCCGGTCAGCGCGAAGAGGAAGACGGCATCCGCGTCTCGCTGCATGCGCGCCGCGCCGTGTTGGCAGAAGTGCTGGGTGCTCTCCAGCGCATGGGTCTCAATCCGCCGCCGGCAATTCTGGTCAAGCCCGAAGATGCCCTTTCGTCTGTCCGCAGCGCCATCCTTCTCGGCGCGGTGGTGCCGGAAATGCGCGGTGAAACCGAAAAGCTTGTCGCAGACCTGGACGCGCTCAAGCGCGTGACAACATCCATCGCCAATGAACGCGCCTCGCTGCTGGCGACATTGCAAGCACAAACCGAAGAGCGCCACCGCCTCGATGGACTCATCGTGCAAAAGCAGAAACTGCGTGCGCAGTCCGAAGAAGACCGCGCCGCAGAGGCGAAAAAGATCGCCCAGCTTGCCGGCAAGGCAAAATCTCTCAAGGACCTGATCGCCTCACTGGAAAAAGATTTGGCCACCGAACAAAACACGCTTGAGCGGCAGCGGCGTGATGAAGAAAAGCGGTTGGCGCTGGAACAGAAGAAAGTTGAAAGCGCCGGCACACAAACCGCAATGCTTGCGCCAGGCTTCAGCCTCGGCACGCTGAAGAAATCGCTCTTGATGCCGACATCGGGCAAAATCATCCGCCGGTTTGGCGCAGAAGACGGATTTGGCGGCAAATCGGCTGGCATCACCTTGGCTGCCGGCCCGCAATCAATTGTCGTCACGCCGGTGGATGCAACTGTCTTGTATGCCGGACCGTTCCGTTCCTATCACCAACTGTTGATCCTTGATGCGGGCGACGGCTATCATGTTGTTATGGGCGGAATGGACAAATCCATGGTATCGACCGGACAATTCGTATTGTCTGGCGAGCCAGTTGGCATCATGGCCACAAAAGCGCCGACAAGTTCGGCAGTGAGTGACTTGACTGCAAATCCGGAACTCTACATCGAGTTCAGGAAAGATGGAAAACCGGTTGATTCTGATCCATGGTGGTCGGCGGATACGACAGGAAGGACTGGAAATGATACGTAAGGTTTCTTTGATGGTGACCGGCGCCCTGATGGGTGCAACGGCCATGTCACTTCTGCATGTTGTCCCCGGCATTCAGGCGGAAGCTGCAGGGTCGGACACATACAAGCAGTTGTCGATCTTCGGCGATGTGTTTGAGCGCGTCCGCAGCACCTATGTCACCGTTCCCGAGGAGAAAGACCTCGTCAAGAACGCCATCAACGGCATGTTAACCTCGCTTGATCCGCACTCATCCTACATGGATGAAAAGGACGCGGCGGACATGCAGGTTCAGACCAAGGGTACTTTTGGCGGCCTTGGCATCGAAGTCACGATGGAAAATGATCTGGTCAAGGTCATCACGCCGATCGATGACACCCCCGCTGCAAAGGCCGGCATCCGCTCAGGCGACCTGATCGCCAAAATTGACGGCACCGAAGTTGCAGGCATGTCGCTCGAAGAGGCCGTCGAGAAGATGCGCGGCCAGGTCAACGAGCCGATCAAGCTGACCATCTTGCGCAAGGGCGCAGACAAGCCGCTTGATTTCACCATCATCCGCGATGTGATCAAGGTGAAGGCTGTCAAATACCGGGTCGAGAACGATGTCGGCTACATGAAGATCACCTCTTTCACCGAGCAAGCCTTTGGCGATCTGGATGAAGCGATCAAGAAGATTGAAGCGGAAGTGCCCGCCGACAAGCTCAAGGGCTTTATCCTTGACCTGCGCAACAATCCGGGCGGATTGCTTGATCAGGCGGTCAGCGTCTCCGACACTTTCCTCGACAAGGGCGAGGTCGTTTCGACCCGTGGCCGCGATCCGCAGAATATCACCCGTTATGACTCGGAAAAGGGTGACTCGATCGATGGCAAGCCGCTGATCGTCATGGTCAACGGCGGTTCCGCCAGTGCTTCTGAAATCGTTGCCGGTGCGCTGCAGGATCACAAGCGTGCGACCGTGCTAGGCACCAAATCGTTCGGCAAGGGTTCGGTCCAGACCATCATCCCGCTCGGTGAAACCAAGGGCGCGCTGCGCCTGACGACAGCGCTCTATTACACTCCAGCCGGCAAGTCGATCCAGGGCAAAGGCATCATTCCGGACATTTTGGCCGAACAGCCGCTGCCAGAAGAGTTCAAGGATGTCGACACCAAGGCCGCCGAATCGCAACTGAAGGGCCATATCAAAGGCAATCAGGAAGATGAGGAAGGTTCAGGCTCCAACGCTTTCGTGCCGGCCGATCCCAAGGACGATGTGCAGTTGGCTGCCGCGCTGAAACTGCTGCGCGGCGAAGAAAAGAACCCGGCTTTTCCGCCGGATCCGACCAAGGCTCTGCCGAACTGATTGAAAAGCCGTTATGCGCCGGGCAAAAGCTGCAGATGACGTGAATGCCGGTTTCGAGGTGGCTGCGTGAGCAACCACCTTGATCGCCCGCTTGGGCAGGATCGCAAGCAGAAAACCGGCGGCAATCCGCGTGCGGGCCAGATTGTTGCGGCCCTGTCGGTGCTCGCAATCGTGGGCACGGCCGGTTGGTTCGCTCTGGACCGCATGCCGTTCCTGCAGCCGCCAGTGCCCAAACCGGTCGAGGCCCCGGCGTCTGCACCGGAAACGCCAAAACAAGCGGCTCCGGAAGATGAGAGCACAGCCGCAAAGACCAAGAGCGGCGAAGAAATCGCCGAACAGCCTTCTGTACCGTTGCCCAGTGGCGGCGCCAAGATCATCCGGGTCAATCCGGAAGGATCGGACACACCCGGCATCGTCAGGGTCGGCGATCCGAACAAGGTGACCCAAGACGCCCGCGTCGCCCATATTCCCGAGCCTGACCTGATCGAAAAGACCGACGCCGGACAGTTGCCCAAGCGCGCCGAAGATGGGCGCAGGCCGTTTGATGTCTATGCAAGGCCCTGGTCAGGCACGCGTGGCGCACGGGTTGCCATCATCATCGGCGGCATGGGCGTGTCGCAAACCTCGACCCAGGCCGCCATCGACAAGCTGCCACCGGAAATCACGCTCGGTTTCGCACCCCAGGGCAATTCGCTGTCCCGCTGGGCTCAAGCGGCGCGCAAGAAGGGCCACGAGATCCTGCTACAGGTTCCGATGGAGCCGTTCGACTACCCGCGCGTCGATCCCGGCCGCGGAACGCTGATCGTCGATGCCGCGCCGGAGGCCAACCTCAAGGTTTTGCACGAATCCATGGGCCGTATGACAAACTATGCCGGCGTGATGAATTATCTTGGCGCGCGATTTACCGCCGAACCGGCGGCTTTGGAGCCGATCATGCGCGACCTTGGCGAGCGCGGGCTTCTCTATCTCGATGACGGCACTTCCGCGCGCAGCCAGGCGGAAGTCCTGTCCGGCGCAAACCGCGCGCCGTTTGCCGCAGCGGATTTGCAGATCGACCAAGTGCAGGACAAGGCCGAAATCCTCAAAAGCCTCGACCAGCTTGAGGCAACCGCAAGGGCAAAGGGCACGGCCATCGCGATTGGCACCGGTTTTGACGTCACTGTCGAGGCAGTCACCGAATGGGCCAAAGGCGCACAGAAGCGTGGCATTGAAATCGTCGGCGTGGCATCCCTTGCCCGCGATCCGGAGCAGTAAATTGGTCAAATCCGACAAACGCACCGTCCCCGCAGATTGCCTTCCCTACCGGCCCTGTGTCGGCGTCATGATCCTCAACAGGGAAGGTCTCGTTTGGGCTGGACACCGCATTCCGGAAGCGGAAGGCGAGATGGAAGGCGCTGAACAGCTCTGGCAAATGCCGCAGGGCGGCATCGACTTTGGCGAGACGGCCTTGGAAGCCGCCCGCCGCGAGCTCTATGAAGAGACTGGTATTAAGTCGGCTACATTGATCGCTGAAGCGCCGGACTGGATCCAGTATGACCTGCCTTCCCATTTAATCGGCATCGCGCTCAAGAGCAAATTCCGCGGCCAGACCCAAAAGTGGTTTGCCTTCCGGTTTGAAGGCAACGAAAGCGAAATTGCCATCAATCCGCCGCCCGGCGGCCATACAGCCGAGTTCGACTCATGGGAATGGAAGCCCATGACCGAGCTGCCCAAGCTGATCGTGCCATTCAAGCGCATGGTTTATGATCAGGTAGTTGCCGCTTTTTCTCATCTGGATGGCGTCAAGGCATGAAGCTGATCGGTCTCCTCGGCGGCATGAGCTGGGAATCAACAGCTCTCTATTACAGTTTGATGAATGAGGAAGTCCGCAACACGTTAGGCGGCTTACATTCAGCGCGGGTTCTCCTTCATTCCGTGGATTTTCATGAGATCGAACAGCGTCAGCACAAGGGCGATTGGGACGGCACTGCCGGGATTTTGTGCCATGCCGCCAAAGGCTTGAAAGCTGGCGGTGCAGATTTTCTCGTAATCGCCACCAACACCATGCACAAGGTGGCTCCGCAAATCGAAGCGGCCAGCGGTCTGGATATCCTGCACATCGCTGACCCGACCGGTGCGGCGCTTGTGCGCGATGGCGTGAAACGCGTCGCCCTTCTCGGCACCCGCTTCACCATGGAACAGGATTTCTACCGTGACCGGCTGGCAAGTAATTTTGGTCTCGATCTGCTGGTCCCAGACGATGGGGACCGCAATACAATCCACCGCATCATCTACGATGAACTCTGCCTCGGCGTGACAAAGCCGGTCTCAGCGCTCGCCTATGTCGAGATCATTGCGCGCCTGAAAGCCAGGGGTGCGGAAGCCGTCATTCTCGGCTGCACGGAAATCACCATGATCGTCAACGCAGAAAACTCGCCGCTGCCGGTCTATGACACCACCCGGCTTCATGCACTGGCGGCAGTGGAGCGGGCGCTTTCCTGACCCCTTGCCTCGGGACGCACAGCGTCCCACATTCCGCTTTCACCATGAAGCGGAATTGCCGTGCGCCCAGAAGAACTGCTCATCCCGACAGACAAGGGCCTCTACTGTCCGCCGGGCGATTTTTACATTGATCCGGTCGCGCCGGTGGCGCGCGCGCTGATCACCCACGGTCACGCCGATCATGCAAGGTCTGGCCATGGCGCGGTGATGGCGACCCGCGAGACGCTCGACATCATGGCAATACGCTATGGCGAGGGTTTTACCCGCGAGCGGCAGGTCTCGGTCTTCGGACAGGACATTCACCACAGTGGCGTGACAGTCCGGTTCGCGCCCGCTGGACATGTTCTCGGCTCGGCGCAAATCAGGGTGGAATGGCAAGGCCTTCGCATCACCGTTTCGGGCGACTACAAACGCCTCACAGACCCTACATGTGCCGCCTACCGACCGCTCGCCTGCGATATATTCATCACCGAGGCTACCTTTGGCCTGCCGGTGTTCCGCCATCCGGCCCCGAAGTACGAGATGGAAAAGCTTTTCGCCTCGCTGAAGGCCAATCCCGACCGCACCCACATGATCGGCGCCTATGCGCTCGGCAAGGCGCAGCGCGTCATCCGCCTGATCCGGGATTCCGGCTATGATGAGCCGATCTATATCCACGGCTCGCTTCAGCGCCTGTGTGACTATTATCGGGAGCAAGGCATCGAACTTGGCGCGCTGCTGCCCGCCACATCCGAAACCGCCAGGAAAGCCGACTTTGCCGGCAAGATCGTCATTGCCCCGCCTTCGGCTTTTGCCGCACGTTGGGCCCAACGCTTTGCTGACCCGCTATTTGGCTTTGCCTCAGGCTGGATGCAAATTCGGGCCCGTGCCCGCCAACGCTTGACCGAACTGCCGCTCATCATTTCCGACCATTGCGACTGGAATGAACTGACTGACACGATCACCGAATTGAACCCGCAGGAAGTCTGGGTCACGCATGGTCGAGAAGAGGCGCTGGTGCGTTGGTGTGCGCTTAACCAGCGCAAGGCGAAGCCTTTGCATCTTGTCGGTTACGAAGACGAGGCCGAGTGATGCAGCGCTTCGCCGACCTCATCGACCGGATCACTTTCACGCCCTCGCGCAATGGCAAGCTGCGGTTGATTGAAACCTATATGCGCGATACACCCGATCCCGACCGCGGGTGGGCGCTCGCGGCTCTGACCGGTTCACTTGATTTGAACGCTGTCAAACCGGCGCTTTTGCGGGCGCTGATGGCCGAAAAAATTGACGACGTGCTGTTTCGTTACTCCTATGATTTCGTTGGAGACCTTGCTGAAACCATCGCCCTTCTTTGGCCTGTACCGGAGGTCGCCAAATTGGCTCCCGGCCAATCGCCCAACCTTTCAGACGTGGTGGACGCACTTGCGCAAGCCTCACGATCGACCGCACCAAAACTGATCGAAGGCCTTCTCGATCAACTGCCGGCATCGGCCCGCTATGTGCTTATCAAAATGGTCACCGGGGCGCTGCGCATTGGCATATCCGGCCGCCTTACCCGCCAGGCGCTTGCCAATACCGGCGGCAAACCCGTCGAGGACCTGGAAGAGATATGGCACGGGCTGACGCCGCCCTACACGGACCTGTTTGCATGGCTGGAAGGCCGCGGGCAGCGCCCCGCTGTTCGCGCCGCCACGCCATTCAGACCGGTGATGCTCGCCCACCCGCTCGACGAAAATGAACTGACCACGTTGAACGCCGCAGATTTTGCCGCCGAGTGGAAGTGGGACGGTATTCGCGTTCAGGCGGTCTGCGAGGGCAGCGAACGCCGGCTGTATTCGCGCACCGGTGATGACATCAGCGCCGCATTTCCGGATGTTGTGGACCATCTCGATTTCAACGGCGCCATCGACGGCGAACTTCTCGTCGCCCGCCCTGGCGCCGATGTCATCGAAGTCGGCTCATTCGGCGACCTGCAGCAACGGCTGAACCGCAAGACAGTGACGAAACCCTTGCTGCAAAGCCACCCGGCTTTCATTCGCGCCTACGATCTGATGCATGTCGATGGACGGGATCTGCGTGCGCTGCCGTTTGTGGAACGCCGCAAAGCGTTGGCGCAATTGGCGGCAAAGCTGGAGCCTGCCCGGTTTGACCTTTCGCCGCTGCTTGAGTTTTCCACGTGGGAGGAACTCGCCGCCCTGCGCGCCCATCCGCCGCATACCATAATCGAAGGCGTCATGCTCAAGCGCAAGGATTCGCCCTATCTTGCCGGGCGCGTCAAAGGTCCTTGGTACAAATGGAAACGCGATCCGCGCGTGATTGATGCCGTCCTGATCTACGCCCAGCGAGGCCACGGCAAGCGCTCCGGCTATTATTCGGACTATACATTCGCCGTCTGGACCGATAGTGGCGAACTCACACCCGTCGGCAAAGCCTATTTCGGCTTTACGGACGAGGAGCTGCGCAAGATCGACAGCTACATCCGCAACAATACCGTCGAGCGTTTCGGGCCGGTGCGCCGCATCCGCGCCGAGCCGGACCACGGCCTGGTTTTCGAGGTTGCCTTTGAGGGCCTCAACCGGTCCACGCGCCACAAGTCCGGTGTCGCCATGCGCTTCCCGCGCATATCGCGCCTGCGCTTTGACAAATTGCCGAAGGATGCCGACCGGTTGGAGACGCTCGAGAAAATGCTGGAGCCCTGAAATGAAAACGGCGCCCGAAGGCGCCGCAAACAAATTCAAGGTATTTTGAAATCAGTGACCGAGCGCGGCTTTGAGTTCCTTGAGCTGGTTGAGTTTCAGCGTCGCCGCTTCCCTCTTTGCGTCTGAACGGGCGTCAGTGACGTCGTCTTCAGCGTCCTTGATCTGCGCTGCAATGGCATCAGCATTCAATTCCTCCACCGGCATGGCCTGTTCGGCCAAAAGGGTGAAGGACGAGCCTGCGACATCGACAAAGCCGCCGCGCACGAAAATCTTCTTCGTGCCACCGGAAGCCAGCGTTGCCTCAACCACGCCCGGGCGGATCGTCGACATCAGCGGCGCATGGTGGGCCATGACCGTAAAGTAACCATCCGATCCCGGAACGACCACCGCCGTCACCTGCTCAGAGAAGAGCAGGCGTTCCGGCGAGACCAGTTCGAAGTTGAAGGCATCAGCCATGCTTATCAATCCTGACTATCAGGCAGCCGCAGCTGCAAGCTTCTGGGCCTTTTCGACGGCTTCTTCAATGGTGCCAACCATGTAGAAGGCGACTTCCGGCAGGTGATCATATTCACCGGCGCAAAGACCCTTGAAGCCCTTGATCGTGTCTTCCAGAGCGACGAGCTTGCCGGGCGAACCGGTAAACACTTCGGCCACGAAGAACGGCTGCGACAGGAAGCGTTCGATCTTGCGCGCGCGGGAAACGGTGAGCTTGTCCTCTTCGGAAAGCTCATCCATGCCCAGGATCGCAATGATGTCCTGAAGCGACTTGTAGCGCTGAAGGATCGACTGCACCTGACGGGCAATGCCGTAATGCTCTTCGCCGACAATCAGCGGATCAAGCATGCGCGATGTCGATTCAAGCGGATCCACAGCCGGGTAAATGCCCTTTTCCGCAATCGAGCGCGACAGGGTGGTCGTCGCGTCCAGATGGGCGAAGGATGTTGCCGGCGCCGGATCGGTCAAATCGTCGGCGGGCACGTAAATGGCCTGCACCGACGTGATCGAACCAGTCTGCGTGGTCGTGATGCGTTCCTGCATCTGACCCATGTCGGTCGCCAGCGTCGGCTGATAACCCACAGCGGAAGGAATGCGGCCAAGCAGAGCCGACAACTCGGAACCGGCCTGCGTAAAGCGGAAAATATTGTCCACGAAGAACAACACATCCTGGCCCTGGTTGCGGAAATGCTCGGCAACGGTCAGGCCGGACAGCGCAACACGGGCCCGCGCGCCTGGCGGCTCGTTCATCTGGCCGTAAACGAGGGCAGCCTTCGAGCCGGCGCCGCCGCCATGCTTGTTGACGCCTGATTCGATCATTTCGTGATAGAGATCGTTGCCTTCGCGGGTGCGCTCGCCGACGCCGGCGAACACCGAGTAACCGCCATGCGCCTTGGCAACGTTGTTGATCAATTCCATGATCAGAACGGTCTTGCCAACGCCCGCGCCGCCGAACAAGCCGATCTTGCCGCCGCGTGCATACGGCGCCAGCAGATCGACGACCTTGATGCCGGTGACCAGAACCTGCGCTTCCGTCGACTGCTCGACATAGGCAGGCGCTTCCTGATGGATGGCGCGGCGGGCAGTGGTTTTGATCGGACCCTGCTCGTCAACCGGCTCGCCGATGACGTTCATGATGCGGCCGAGTGTTTCCTCGCCAACCGGCACCATGATCGGTGCGCCGGTGTCGATGACTTCCTGACCGCGGACCAAACCTTCGGACGAATCCATGGCGATGGTGCGGACGGTGTTTTCACCCAGATGCTGCGCCACTTCCAGAACCAGGCGGTTGCCAAGGTTCAGGGTTTCCAGCGCGTTCAGGATCTGCGGCAATTCGTTTTCGAACTGCACGTCAACGACAGCGCCGATGACCTGTACAATCTTGCCAACATTGCCCGTGCCGAGCTTGGCCGGAGCCTTGATGGCTGCTGCCTTTGCCGGGGCGGCCTTGGCTGGTGCAGCCTTTGGAGCTGCTGCTTTGGCCGGAGCGGCCTTGGCTGTCTTCGGAGTCGCTGCTTTTGCCATCGATCCTTGTCCTGTCCTGTTCAACAGTGTCCTTAGAGCGCTTCCGCGCCCGAGATGATTTCAATCAATTCTTTGGTGATCTGGGCCTGACGCTGACGGTTGTACGACAACGTCAAGCCCTTGATCATTTCACCGGCGTTGCGCGTCGCATTGTCCATCGCGGACATGCGGGCACCCTGCTCGGAAGCCGCGTTCTCAAGGAGAGCACGGAAGATCTGTACCGAGATGTTGCGCGGAATGAGATCCGACAGGATCGCACCGGCATCCGGTTCGTATTCGTAGGCTGCATCGGAGGCCACAACAGATGTGTCTACCTTGGCAGGTATGATCTGCAATGCAGTCGGGATCTGGGCGATCACCGACTTGAATTCCGAATAGAACAGCGTGCACACGTCAAACGCGCCATCATCAAACAGGTTGATCACGGTGCGGCTGATTTCATCGGCATTGACAAAGCCAAGTCTCTTGACGGCGCGCAAATCAACATGGTCGATAATCAGCGCCGAAAACTCGCGGCGCAGAATGTCCGCGCCCTTCTTGCCGACCGTGATGATTTTCACGGTCTTGCCTGCCTGCTGCAATGAGCGGGCATGATCGCGGGCCATACGGGCGATTTGCGAATTGAAGCCACCGCAAAGACCACGCTCTGATGTGCACACCAGCAACAGATGCGAGTCAGCTTTGCCCGTACCCGACATCAACAGCGGCGCATCGTCGCCACCGACATTGGCGGCGATGTTGGCCAGAACCGCGCCCATCCGCTTGGAATAGGGGCGTGCAGCTTCGGCAGCTTCCTGGGCACGGCGCAACTTCGCCGCGGCGACCATCTGCATCGCCTTGGTGATCTTCTGCGTCGCCTTAACGGAGGCAATCCGGGTGCGTAGGTCTTTCAGTGAAGCCATGTTCGCTTAATTCCCTAACGGCCTCACGCGAAGTTCTTGGCGAAGGCTTCGACAGCAGCCTTGAGCTTTTCACGCGTGCCGTCGGAAATGGCCTTTTCCTCGCGGATGGTCTCGAGGATAGCCTTGCCTTCGGAGCGCATGTAGCCGAGCAGACCCTGCTCGAACTTGCCGACCTGGTTTACGGCGATCTTGTCGAGATAACCGTTCACACCGGCATAAATCACCGCGACCTGCTCTTCCGTCTTGAGCGGCGAAAACTGCGCCTGCTTCAGGAGTTCGGTCAGGCGTGCGCCGCGGTTCAGCAAACGCTGGGTGGCGGCA
Source organism: Rhizobiaceae bacterium (assembly GCA_041751995.1). Lineage (GTDB taxonomy): Bacteria > Pseudomonadota > Alphaproteobacteria > Rhizobiales > Rhizobiaceae > JANMEX01. The sequence goes on from JBGSHY010000094.1 coordinate 21,313, forward strand.
TCAAGATCGGAGCCGAACTGCGCGAACGCGGCCATTTCACGATACTGGGCCAATTCGCCCTTGATCGAGCCGGCAACCTGCTTCATCGCCTTGACCTGCGCGGCGGAACCGACGCGGGAAACCGACAGACCGACGTTCACGGCAGGACGGATGCCCTGATAGAACAGGTTGGTTTCAAGGAAGATCTGGCCGTCGGTGATCGAGATCACGTTGGTCGGAATGTAGGCCGACACGTCGTTGGCCTGCGTTTCAATGACCGGCAGAGCCGTCAGCGAACCGGCGCCCATCGCATCGTTCAGCTTGGCCGAACGCTCGAGAAGACGTGAATGCAGATAGAAAACGTCGCCCGGATAGGCTTCACGTCCGGGCGGACGGCGAAGCAACAGCGACATCTGGCGGTAGGCCACAGCCTGCTTGGACAGATCGTCATAGGCGATCAGCGCATGCATGCCGTTGTCACGGAAATATTCGCCCATCGCACAGCCGGCAAATGGGGCCAGGAACTGCAGCGGAGCGGCGTCGGATGCAGTTGCAGCGACGATGATCGAGTAAGGCAGGGCGCCGCGCTCTTCGAGCACCTTGACGAACTGCGCGACTGTCGAGCGCTTCTGGCCGATGGCCACGTAGACGCAGTACAGCTTTTCCTTTTCCGGGCCATTGTCGTGAATGGCCTTCTGGTTGAGGAACGCGTCGAGAATGACGGCTGTCTTGCCGGTCTGGCGATCGCCAATGAACAGTTCGCGCTGGCCGCGGCCAACCGGGATGAGCGCATCAATGGCCTTGAGGCCGGTCGACATCGGCTCATGCACAGATTTGCGCGGGATGATGCCGGGCGCCTTGACGTCAACGCGCGAGCGGAGCTTGGCGTTGATCGGGCCCTTGCCGTCAATCGGATTGCCGAGAGCGTCAACCACGCGGCCGAGCAGTTCCGGACCAACCGGAACGTCCACGATCGCGCCGGTGCGCTTGACGGTGTCGCCTTCCTTGATGCCACGGTCGTTGCCGAAAATGACGACGCCGACATTGTCGGCTTCAAGGTTCAGGGCCATGCCGCGGATGCCGCCGGGGAACTCGACCATTTCGCCCGCCTGGACGTTGTCGAGCCCGTAGACACGGGCAATACCGTCACCGACGGAAAGAACCTGGCCAACTTCGGAGACCTGGGCCTCCTTGCCAAAATTCTTGATCTGATCTTTCAGGATTGCGGTTATTTCCGCGGCGCGGATATCCATCAGCCGACCTCTTTCAACGAGAGCTTGAGCGAAGACAATTTGGTGCGAAGCGAGGTGTCGATCTGCTTGGAGCCCATCTTGACGATGAGACCGCCGAGCAGTGACGGATCAACCGTCACCGAGAACGCGACATCCTTGCCGGCCACGCTTTTCAGCGTGTCCTTCAGTTCTTTTTCCTGCGCGGCGGTCAGCGCATGCGCACTGGTCACTTCTGCAGTCGTTTCACCGCGGTGTTCGGCGGCAATCCGGCGAAAAGCCGTGATCATGCCGGGCACTGCGAAAAGGCGGCGGTTGCGCGCGGCAACCTGCAAGAAATTGCTGACAAGACCGCCGAGCTTGGCCTTGGACGCGATTGCGCCAATGGCCTTGACCTGTTCATCGGCGGTAAAAACCGGGCTGGCGACAAGGCTCTTCAACTCGGCCGAACCATTGATCATCGCTTCGATTGAACCGAGGTCCTTTTCGACAGCGGCAATGGATTTTGCCTCGAGCGCAAGGTCAAAAAGCGACCCGGCATAGCGCTCGGCAACGGCAGAAACGGGAGAAGCAGATTTTGCCACGGGTAACCGGTTCTCGTTGTTTGAACCCAAGGATTCGCCGCCCGGATGGTCTGGACTTGCTAACCCATTGGGTTGATTGACTTTTCAATGGCTGACAGGGCCCTTTTCAGTGCTTGCCCGCCAAAATGTGTCCGCCGTCTAGCATGGGCTTCCGGCTCTGGCAACATGGGGAATGCGTGACTTTTACCCGACTTTTGCCGCATGTGGACAGAATCTTGGGACTCAGGCGATGAATCCAAAGGCGAACAGCAGAGGCAGCGCCGCCAGAACCAGTTCCATTGCGATGGATATCCAATTGTAGAGCGTATTGCCGCTGTCCGACATCATCGAAATCAGCCGCCCGAAAGCCGTGATCCCCCACGAAACACCAAGCGCCACCCACAGCATCGGCTGTGCAAACAGAATGCAGCAAATGGAAAGCCCGAGATAGAAGCCGGACATCGTTCCCCGCCCCTCCGCCAATGCCTCGGGGTATTCCGGATGGGTCTGAAGCCGGAGAATGCGAAACGACAGGCGCGGCGCAAACAACAGCAGCAAGCCAAATCCCATGGTCACCAGTGCGCTAATCCACGCAAGCCACTCGCCCTGACTGGCCGGCCAGTAAAATTCCATGATTGCCCCCTGACTACTTGTTTCAACCGTAATCATGTTTGCCCGCTTTTTACAATTCGCCACCGTAAGGTATGCCCGGACTTTCATTGAATTTTGCTTGCCAGAACGCCAGTCGCAGGTTTGTGTTTTACCGAATTCGCTGTAAGGCGAACCCGTTCAAGGAGAAATGCATTGCAACAATTGGAATGGGGTGTTGAAGCACTTCCTGTGCTGACGCTGTTTGGCCATCCCGGGCATGAGTTGCTGATCGGACAGTTGCTTGCCGATTCACGGGCAACGGTCACGTGGCTCTCCGATGGTTCCGGAGGTGCACATTCGGCGAGAAGCCCATATACCCGGATGTTTCTCGAGGAGTGCAATTGCACAGTTGGACCTGTTCACGGATTTGCCTCTGACCGGCGCTTTTATGAGGCGATCATGGCGGGTGATATAGGGTTTCTTGATCCAATATGTGCGTCACTTGAAAATGCCATGCTTCAATTGAAGCCGACTGCAATACTCACTGACCCGATGGAGTATTTCAATCCTCTGCACGACCTCGCCAACACTCTGGCAGATATACTCATCACAAAGGCCGCAAGCCGCGGGGAAAAAATCGCCAAACTCGTCTATGCCAACGAATATCCGGAGCTTTATGAAACAGCCGAGGCCGCAATCACACGGGTTTTGACGTCAGGCGAACAGGTTGCACAACGGCGACGCCTCGAGGCCTACACACCGCTCCACGCGGAGTGGAAACGCATGGAGGCTGATGGAAAGCTGGCTTCTATGCATATCGAAAGGCTTTTTCCTGATCCGGTTCGCCTCGGTTCAATCCCGCCCGCACGCGAAACCCGTTTCAAGTCCGCATTTTACGAAGACTATGGCAGGGCGGCCGTAAAAAAGGGAACATATAAATCCTGTTTGACCTTCGCTGACCACGCGCTTCCCTATGCCAAACGATTGGTCGCACATCACATTGGAACAGGCATATGAACATCGTCATTTGCAACATCCAGATGACCGCACGTTCGGGCACCGAAATTGTCACACGTGACCTGGCGCTCGGGTTGAAGCGCCGGGGGCATGATGTTTCAGTCCTGACACCCCAGCCCGCCGGTGTTTTGGCGGATGAACTTCGCACCAAAGGTGTTCCTGTTTTCGGCGATGTTCTGGAATTGGAGAAGCCGGATGTTGTCCATATAAACCATATGGACAGTGCCAAGGAGTTGCTCGCCCGGTTTCCGGATGTTCCGGCTATTTTCGTCTGTCACGACGCGACGACCGACCACAGCTACGGCAGTTCGCAGCCAGCCATAGTCGCGTTCTTCGGTGTATCTGATGCTTGCCGTGACCGTGTCGCGGAAGATACCGGAATCCCCTTGGCCCAGATATCGCTGCTGCCGAATTACATTGATCTTGAACTGATCCCTCAGCGCAACGACCGTTTGCCCCTCCTCCCACGACGCTGGTTGTTTGTCGCAGAAAAGTATCAAAGCGATATCCTGCAGGCCAAGCTTGAAAAAGTTGCAACATTCTACAGGGCAAAACTGGACACGGTAGGTCCATGGGTCGGAAAACTGATTGAAGATTTGCCAGCCCATTTTCTCGGCTACGATCTCGTTTTTGCATCCGCCCGATGCGCAATTGAGGCCGCTGCAACAGGGGCCGGCGTGATTGTATGTGATCCGCGCGGCCTTGGAGGATTTCTGACTCCTGCACTGTGGCGCGAAACAGGACATCACAATCTGGGGCTCGGCGGATTTTCCGGACCAAGCGACTTATCTCCCCTCAAGTGGGAAGTCCTTCGGTGGAACCCGTGGAAAGCTGCGGCAGTGAGCAAGACTATACGATCCGAAAGAGCGCTTTCCTCAGGCCTCAACAAGATCGAAGATATATATCGCAAAGCAATCTGCTAAGTTTTGCGGGAGCAGCAGCATGGGCTCGTGGTCATTTCTCCGGCAATTGCTGGCGCCATTCCAAAATGAACGCATGAAGGGTTATGCGATCTGCACCGCGCCCCGCAGCGGCAGCAATTTTCTTTGTCAGCTTCTGGCCAGCACCGGGAAGCTCGGCGCGCCATTGGAGTATTTCAATGGTTCCAGCCGACGGGTGCTTGATGATCCCTTTTACCCGGATGATCCCAGGAAACAGATTGAAAAAATCCGGACTTCAGGTGCCACTCCAAACCGGATCTATGGGCTGAAACTGTTCATGTATCAAAACGAACTTGTCTCCAGTGAAATTGCTTGGGCTGATATTCTTCCCGACCTCCATTTCATCTCGTTGCGTCGCAACGATGTCATTGGTCAGGCTATTTCCTGGTCAAGAGCCGAGCAAACGGGGCAATACCGTGCATCTCAGTTCGCCAAGGCTGTCCCGGTTTACAGTGCAGAACATATTGCAACGCAGATGCAGCGTATCAGGCATGAAAACACGGGCTGGGATGCATACTTCGAAGCGAATAATATCCACCCGTTGCGACTCATCTATGAAGAGGTCGAGGCCGACCCCCAGTCAGCAATTGATAGAGTCGCGACATTTATCGGTGTCGATACTCCCTGTCTTGTGGATCTTAAAAAGGTTTCCGTCGTGCGGCAATCCGACTCTATTTCGGCGGCCTGGCGTGAACGGTTCCTCAGCGGTCAGCCAGATCCAGGATAGTGATCATTGCCGATCCGGGTTCGGGCGCCCTCTAAAGAAAACTCTGCGGGTCGATATCGACTTGCACCATCAAATTGCCGCGCACTTTCGGGCCGGCTTTGAGCATCTGCCGGATGAACCCTTGCAGATCGGCCTTGCGGCTGCCGCGCACGATCAGACGGAAACGGTGCCGCCCGCGGATCAGCGCCAGCGGTGCTTCTGCGGGGCCCAGCACTTCGATGCCTTCGGTTTGCGGCACGGCCAAACGCAAACCACGGGCATGGGCTTCCGCTTCTTGACGCGTGTTGGCTGAGACGATGATACCTGCCAATCGTCCGAACGGCGGCAGGCCGCCATTTTCGCGTTCGCGGGTCTCGCGCTCGTAGAAAGCCTCTACATCGCCAGAGACGATGGCCTTCATCACGGGATGGTCCGGCTGATAGGTCTGGATAAGGCCGGTGGAAGCCTTGCCTGTCCGCCCAGCTCGGCCCGTCACCTGGCTCAAAAGCTGGAATGTCCGTTCTGCGGCGCGCGGGTCTCCGTTTGCGAGGCCGAGATCAGCGTCCACCACGCCGACCAGCGTCATGTTGGGGAAATTGTGCCCCTTGGCGACCAGCTGCGTGCCGATGACAATGTCAGCGTCACCCTTGGCGATGGCTTCGAGTTCCAGCCGCAGCCGCTTGACGCCGCCAAGAAGGTCCGACGACAGCACCAGGATGCGCGCGTCCGGAAAATGTCCCGCCGCCTCTTCGGCGATGCGCTCGATGCCGGGGCCACAGGCGACGAGATGATCGAACGTGCCACACTCGGGGCAGGCGTCCGGGCGCCTCTCGTCATGGCCGCAGTGATGGCAGACCAGTTTGCCCTTGAACCGGTGCTCAACCAGCCAGCTGGAGCAATCCGGGCACTGGAACCGGTGGCCGCACACCCGGCACAGCGTCAGCGGCGCATAGCCGCGCCGGTTGAGGAACAGCAGCGACTGTTCGCCCTTGGCCAGCGTCTTGCCGATTTCAGTCAACAGCACCGGAGACAAAAACCCGCCGCGCTGCGGCGGATGGCGGCGCATGTCGATGGATTTCAGCGTCGGCAGGCTGGCGTCGGCAAACCGGGCGGGCAGGACGACGCGCTTGTAGCGCCCTTGCGCAGCATTGACCCGACTTTCAATCGACGGCGTCGCTGATGACAAGACGACGGGGAAATTGCCGATGCGCCCGCGCACCACTGCCATGTCGCGGGCATTGTAGAACACCCGGTCCTCCTGCTTGAAGGCCGGATCATGCTCTTCGTCAACAACGATCAGGCCAAGTTCCTTGAACGGCAGGAACAGCGCCGAGCGGGCCCCGGCGACTACCCGCACCCTGCCCTCCGCCGCTTGGCGCCAGACCTTTTCGCGCACCTTCGGCGCAAGATCGGAATGCCATTCGGCAGGCTTTGCCCCGAACCGGTCCTGAAACCGCTCGAGAAACGCATGCGTCAAGGCGATTTCCGGCAGCAGGATCAACACCTGTTTCCCCGCCTTCAGCGCCGCCGCGATGGCTTCAAAGTAAACCTCGGTCTTGCCCGATCCGGTGATGCCGTCGATCAGGGTGACTGAAAATCCGCCACCCGAAACCGTTGCCGCCAATTCGTCCGCAGCCGTCTTTTGACCGTCCGACAGCGACTGCCCGCCATAGTCCGGGTCCGGCAGCGGCACGACGGCTTGGGCCGGGAGTTCGGTCGCGTCAAACACGCCCTGCTCATGCAGCCCGTCAATCACTGTCGCCGAAACGCCTGCCGCATGCGCTAGGCCCGTGCGGGTCCAGGCCATGCCATCCTGCGCCAGTTCCAGAACACGGCTGCGCGCTGATGTCAGCCTTTCCGGCTTGTGACCGGTGTAAACCAGCGCCGCAATCGGCGGCTCCGGATCGAAGGCAGCAGGCGCGCGCAAGGCCATCCGCGCGACAAGTCCGAGTGGCGAAATCGTGTAGTCCGCGATCCATTCGATGAACCGGCGCATCTCGTCATTCAGCGGCGGGCAATCGAAAATCTGCGTGACGCTTTTCAGCTTCTTTGGATCGACAGCATCCGCCTCGCCGTCCCACACCACGCCAAACACTTCGCGCGGCCCGAGCGGTACTTGCACAATCGATCCGGCGACCGCGTCCCGCCCAAGCGGAAGGGCATAGGAATAGGCGCGCTCTGCCGGCATGGGCACCAGCACGGGCACGATTTTTCTTGGAGGATGCGAATCTTGGTTCATTAAGGCGTGACCTTGGCTAAGCCTTTCGATAAAGAAAAGCCATGTTTCGCGCCAACCGCGCGCGTATCGTTTTTTTGGGAAGGAAAATCCGATGAAGTTTTTTGTTGATACCGCCGACGTCAAGGAAATCCGCGAACTGGAATCCTATGGCCTGCTGGATGGCGTGACGACCAATCCATCGCTGATCCTCAAATCCGGCCGTCCGATGATCGAAGTGATCGAGGAAATCTGTTCGGTTGTGAAGGGCGACGTGTCCGCAGAAGTGGCGTCAATCGACTATGACAGCATGCTGAAAGAAGCGGCTGTTCTGAAGAAGATTGCCAAAAACGTCGTCATCAAACTTCCGTTGACCTGGGATGGCCTCAAGGCTTGCAAGAAGCTGTCCGATGAAGGCACCAAGACCAACGTGACTCTGTGCTTTGCCGCCAACCAGGCTTTGCTCGCTGCCAAGGCCGGGGCCACCTACATTTCGCCGTTCATCGGACGTCTTGACGACATCCACCTCAACGGCATGGAGCTGATCGCCGAAATCCGCACCATCTACGACAATTACGATTTCAAGACCCAGATCCTCGCCGCGTCCATCCGCACCGTCAATCATGTCAAGGAAGCCGCGCTGATCGGCGCCGATGTGGTGACGGTTCCGGCAGCGACCATCAAAGCGCTGGTCAATCACCCACTGACCGACAAGGGCCTCGCCGCGTTCGTCGCCGACTGGGCCAAGACTGGTCAGAAAATCGGCTGATCTTCAGAGCTTCACCAAATGAAAAAGGCGGGTCCGAATGGCCCGCCTTTTTGTTTGTCTGAATTCAGATGGCTTACTTGGACAAGTCCGCCGCAATTGCCAATTTCAGCATATCCGCCAATTCCCGCGCTGCACGGTTTTCGGCATCGCGCTGCGCCCGCAATGTTGCAAACTGCTGCAGGGGGCGGTCGAACGAAGCCGTCGCGGTCCGCTTGCCTGTTGCGACTTGCTGGCCGGACATATCCTTCAGCACATACAGCGACGTCAAAACCACGCTGCCGGCCGTCGGCTGACCGGCATTGCCCGGCGCATTCTGGATTGCCGCCACGGACAGGGTCTGCGACGTCACGCCAAGGTCAAGCGTGTAAGCCGGGCTTGCCGGTTCTCCTGCGCCGCCTGAAAGACCGAAGATCAAATGGTTGCGGACCTCCTGCGCCAAGCGGTTGTCAACTTCGTTGACCGAAATCGAATTCAGCGCAGCATTGGTGGTGGTTCCGAGCGCATTTGGAGCAGCATCCGAATAGAGCGGACGTACCTGACAACCGGCAAGCGCGATCATCGCGCAGGAAAGTGCGACCCTGAGGCCATTCATTCTAGACAACGACATTGACGATCCTCTGCGGCACGACAATCACCTTCTTGGGCTTGGCCCCGACAAGCGCAGCCTGCACGAAATCCAGCGCCAGCACTGCCTGTTCGACGGCAGATTGGTCTGCGTCGCGGGCAATTGTCAAATCACCCTTCTTCTTGCCATTGACCTGAACCGGCATGGTGACATCATTTTCAACAATGAGCGCCGGATCGAACAACGGCCAGTCGGCATCCGCAATCATGCCGCTGTTTCCAAGCACCGTCCAGCATTCCTCCGCCAGATGCGGCATCATCGGCGCGATCAGCTGAACAAGAATGTTTGACGCCTCCTTGGCGGCGGCCGCCGTCACATTATCCGCCTTGCCTGCGGCAATCGCCGACAATGCAGGGTGCAGCGTGTTGACCAGTTCATAAATGCGCGCGACGGCCTTGTTGAACGATAGCCGGTCGATATCCTCGCCGACCGCTTTCAGCGTCTTGTGGGCCGCCTTGCGGATAATTCCCGCATCACCGTCAGCACCTTTTGCAATACCGGCCGCCTTCAAACCGTCAGCCGCCTCACCGATTAGACGCCAGATGCGCTGGACAAAGCGGTGCGCGCCTTCAACACCCGATTCCGTCCAGATCACATCCCGCTCGGGCGGGGAATCCGACAGCATGAACCAGCGCGCCGTGTCAGCGCCGTAGGAGGCAATGATGTCATCGGGGTCAATGGTGTTCTTCTTCGACTTCGACATCTTTTCAATCGAGCCGATTTCAACAGCTGTTCCGTCAGAAAGCATCTTCGCCCGCCGCGTGTCGCCTTCACCCTCGATCAGGATTTCCGAAGGCTGCACCCAGCCGCCCGCGTTGCGGTAGGTCTCGTGGACGACCATGCCTTGCGTGAACAGTCCCTTGAACGGCTCTTTCACGCCAAGATGGCCCGTCGCGCTCATCGCCCGGGCAAAGAAGCGGGAATAGAGAAGGTGCAAAATCGCATGCTCGATGCCGCCGATATACTGGTCCACCGGCAGCCACGCGTCGGCGGCTTTGCGATCCGTCGGCTCATTCATCCATGGCGCGGTGAAGCGGGCATAGTACCAGGACGAGTCAACAAACGTGTCCATCGTGTCGGTCTCGCGCCGCGCCGCCTTGCCGCACTGCGGACAATTGACATGCCGCCAAGTCGGATGACGATCAAGCGGATTGCCCGGACGGTCAAACTCGATGTCGTCAGGCAGCTTGACCGGCAGGTCTTTCTTCGGCACCGGCACCACGCCGCAAGCTTCACAGTGGATCACAGGGATCGGGCAGCCCCAATAGCGCTGGCGCGAAATGCCCCAGTCGCGCAGCTTGAACTGCACTTTCCTCTGCGCTTGCGCGGCATTGCCAAGATTGATCTGTTCGAGGCGAGCCGCAATGTCATCAAACGCCGCTTCCGGCGTCATTCTGTCAAGGAAGCGCGAATTCACCATCAGCCCGTCGCCGTCATACGGCTTGTCGCCGACTGTCCAGTCCGCACCCTCATTTATGGGACGGACAACCGTCGTGATCGGCAGGCCGTATTTGGTGGCGAAGTCAAAGTCGCGCTGGTCATGCGCAGGACAGCCGAAAATCGCGCCGGTGCCATATTCCATCAAGACGAAATTGGCGACATAGACCGGGACCAGCCAATCGGGATCAAACGGATGGCGGACACGAACGCCTGTGTCGAAACCCATCTTCTCGGCTGTTTCCAGTGCGGCGACAGACGTGCCCATCTGGCGGCACTTGTCGGAGAACGCGGCCAAATCCTTATTGGTCTCGGCCAAGGCTTTCGCCAAAGGATGATCGGCGGCAATGGCGAGGAACGACGCGCCAAACAGCGTGTCCGGACGAGTGGTGTAGACCTCAATCTCGGTCGCAGGCGCATCGCCCGCCACTTCCCATCGCAGTTGCAGCCCTTCGGACTTGCCGATCCAGTTCTTCTGCATCAGCCGGACTTTTTCCGGCCAGTCCGGCAATTCGTCGAGTGAAGCCAGTAGGTCTTCGGAAAAATCGGTGATCTTGAAGAACCACTGCACCAGATCGCGCTGCTCGACTAGGGCGCCCGAACGCCAGCCACGCCCGTCAATGACCTGCTCGTTGGCGAGCACCGTCATGTCTTCCGGATCCCAATTGACCTTGGACTGCTTGCGGTAAACCAGGCCCTTGTAGAGGAAATCAACAAACAGCATTTGCTGGCGATGATAATAATCGACGTCGCAAGTGGCGAACTCGCGCGACCAGTCAAGCGACAGGCCCATCGACTTCAGCTGCCGCTTCATCACGGCAATGTTCTGGTAGGTCCAGTCCTTGGGATGCACCTTGTTCTGCATCGCCGCATTTTCCGCCGGCATGCCGAACGCGTCCCAGCCCATCGGGTGGAGCACATTGTAGCCGCGCGCCCGCTTGGTGCGAGCAACGACATCGCCCATCGTATAATTGCGCACATGGCCCATGTGGATGCGCCCGGACGGATAGGGGAACATCTCAAGGACGTAGTATTTCTCGCGCGGGTCGTCATTGTCAGTTTCAAACAGCTTGGCCTCGTCCCAGGCTTTCTGCCAGCGGGATTCAGCGTCGCGCGGATTGTAGCGTTCGGTTGCCATGAACGGTCATTCTCTGCAAATAGGGGTCAGATTTTGGCGGACCTTCACCATGATTGGGCGAAGGCGTCAACAGGATTGGCTAGAGCGAAGTGGGAAAGATCATGGCGACCATCGTCGAAAGACTGGCCGAAGTCCGCAAAAAGATTGACGAAGCGGAAGAGAAGGCCGGGCGCAAGCCGGGCGAGACGACGCTGGTGGCCGTGTCCAAGACCTTTGAAGGCGAAGATATCCGCCCGGTGCTCGAAGCCGGGCATCGTGTGTTCGGCGAAAACCGCGTGCAGGAATCGCAGGGCAAATGGCCGCAGTTGAAGACGGACTTTCCCGGCGTCGAATTGCACCTGATCGGCCCGCTGCAATCCAACAAGGCGGCAGAGGCCGTCGCGCTGTTTGACGTGATCCAGACCATCGATCGCGAAAAGATCGCGGCGGCGCTGGCTGCCGAAATGAAAAAGCAAGGTCGGACGCCCAAGCTCTATGTGCAAGTCAACACAGGCTTGGAAGAACAGAAAGCCGGCATCGATCCGCGCGAAACTGTCGCCTTCGTCGCCCGCTGCCGCGAGATTCACGGGCTTACTATCGAAGGCCTGATGTGCATCCCGCCAGCAGACGAAAACCCCGGCCCGCATTTTGCCCTTTTGCGGAAGCTGGCGCGGGAGTGTGACGTTGAGAAGCTGTCTATGGGCATGTCCGGAGACTATGAGACGGCAATCGCGTTTGGGGCAACGCATGTGAGGGTGGGCAGCGCGATATTCGGGGTGCGGGATTATCCGGCTTGATTCTTTCGCCCGATTGCCGCCGTTCGTTTGCCAAGCTAGGATAACGCCAAGAACAACGGGAAAGCGCCCTGCCGCTTCAATCATGGCTTCAAATACCGGGTCAGTACACTTCGGCGGCGTTTCTGCTGCCAAAATCGCCAGCTTCAAGTCCAAACAAGACAGCACCTATGCAGCCAAGCGCCAGACCACCAAGGCGGCGCTTGCCACTGTGAAACCGGCATTTCTGTCGGGCGTGCCGATGCACTGGATGCTGGATTGGCCGATGCCGTTCCCAATGCTGGTCGACAAGGCGAAAGACGCAAAGATCCGCGACATCGATGGCAATGAACTGGACGATTTCTGCCTCGGCGACACCGGGTCAATGTTCGGCCATTCGCCAAAGCCCGTCGCCAAGGCAATCCGCAAACAGGCCCGTCGCGGCCTGACCTACATGTTGGCAACCGAAGATGCACTGGCCGTCGGTGAACTCTTGACTGAACGCTTCGGCCCGTTCCGTTGGCAAATTGCAACAACAGCGAGTGACGCCAACCGCTTTGCGCTTCGAGTGGCCCGCGCGGTGACGGGGCGGAACAAGATACTGGTGCTCAACGGCTGCTATCACGGCGCGGTCGACGAGACCTATGTGAAGCTGAAAGACGGCAAGACCGTGCAGAAGCCGGGTTTGGTCGGTCAGTCTGTGGACCTGACGCAGAATTCCGTTGTTTGCGAATTCAACGATGCGGCAGGTCTTGAAAAGCTGCTGGCTGCAAAAGACATCGCCTGCGTCATTACCGAGCCTGTGCTGACCAATTCCTGCATGGTGCTGCCACAGCCGGGTTTTCTCGACGCGGTGCGCAAGCTGACGCGGGACACAGGCACGCTCTTGTTGATCGACGAGACCCATACGATATCGACCGGCCTCGGCGGCTATACCAGCACCCACGGCCTCGATCCCGACATTTTCGTCCTTGGCAAGCCGGTTGCCGGTGGTGTTCCGGCCTCGGTCTGGGGGCTTAGTCAGGATTTGGCAGACCGGTTCGCCGTCTTCAATTCGACCCGCGAGCCGGGTTATTCGGGTATTGGCACGACGCTGTCGGCCAATCCGATGCAGTTTGCCGCTATGCGTGCCTGCCTTTCGCAGGTGATGACCAAGAAGAACTACGCCCACATGGAAAAGCTGGCGGCACGGCTGGAGAAAGGTCTTGCCAAAGTGATTGCTGAGCGCAAGCTGCCCTGGCATGTCGCCCGTGTCGGCGCGCGCGTTGAATTCATCTGCGCGCCCGGACCGCTAAAGACCGGCGCTGAGGCCTATGCCGCGCATCGGCCTGAGCTTGAGGCCGCCATCCACATCGGCCTTCTCAACCGCGGCTCGCTGATCGCACCATTTCACAACATGATGCTGATTTCACCGGTGACGCGAAAACGGCAGGTCGATCATCTGATCGACAGTTTTGCCGCCGTCACCCTTGAACTCACTGCCTGAAAGACCTGAAAATCATGATATCCCCGTCCGGCTCCACGCCAGAAGAAGCTCGTGCCTTCCTTGATGCGCACCCTGAAATCGAAGCCTTTGACATTGTACTGACCGACGCCAACGGCATTGGCCGCGGCAAGATCATCCGCCGCCACGAACTGACAGCGCTCTATGAAAGCGGCCGCCACCTGCCGATCTCGATCCTTGGCCTCGACATCACCGGAGAGGATGTCCACGAAACCGGTCTCATCTGGGATTCGGGCGACGGTGACATGCGCGCATGGCCGATTCCCGGCACCATTGCACCCCTGCACGGCACCAACCCGCCGCGCGGCCAGCTTTTGATGTCGATGTTCCACCTTGATGGCGCGCCGATGACCTCCGATCCGCGCCTTGCCTTGAAGCGACAGGTCGAGGAAATGGCCGCTGAAGGGCTCTTTCCTGCAGGCGCGTTTGAACTGGAATTCTTCCTGCTGTCCAATGAGCGCGACGCCAACGGCAAGGTGCAGCCCGCTGCCGCCGTGCTTGACGGACGCAAGAGTGGCAAGACGGAGGTCTATTCCGTCGATCATCTGCTCGGCATGGAACCGCTGTTTGCAGATGTATACGAGGCCGCAAAGAAGGAAAGCCTGCCTGCCGAGACGTTGATTTCGGAATACGCGCCCGGTCAATACGAGCTGACGCTCAACTATCGCCATGATGTGTTGCAGGCAGCCGACGATCTGGTGAGATTGAAGCGCATCGTGCGCGCGCAAGCCCGCCGCCACGGCGTCACCGCCTGTTTCATGGCAAAGCCCATTGCCGATTATGCCGGGTCCGGCATGCATTTCCACGTCTCACTGCGTGACAAGACGGGCAAGAACATTTTCACGGAAGAAGTTGAGGGGCAGTGGAAGCCGGAAGTGCTGCATGCGCTTGGCGGCATGATCGAGACCATGGGCGAAAGCATGCTGGTGTTTGCGCCGCACGCCAATTCGTGGCGCCGCTTCACCTCGCAATCCTACGCGCCGGTATCGCCGACTTGGGGTGTCAACAACCGCTCTGTCGCACTGCGCATTCCGGCAGGCTCCAAGAAGGCGCGGCGCATCGAACATCGGCCTTCCGGTGTTGATGCCAATCCCTATCTGGTGGCAGCGACGGTTTTGGCGGCACTGCGCCACGGCCTGAAGAACAAGATTGACCCGGGTGCCGAGACCACCGGCAACGGCTACGAAAACAGCGCGAATGCCGATCGGATTCCGCGCGATTGGCGCTCGGCTATCGCGGCGGCGAGGGATTCGGAGTTCCTGAAGTCAGCCCTCGGCCCGGACCTCCACCGCACCTTCGTGGCGATCAAGGAATCGGAATATCTGCGCGTGGCACGGACAATTGCGGACGTCGACTATCAGCTCTATTTGCACGAGGTGTAAGAGCCCACGTCAGCCTTCCCTCTTACGGGGAAGGCCGGGCAGCGCGTTTTTACCAGGTCCGGCGCGGGCCGTTGTCGATGTGATAAAAACCCGATGGATAGCGGTTGAGCCCACCCACTTCCTTTTGCGCCGACAGATACTGGATCAGCCCGCGGCTGGAGCCGTGGACGCGAAAATCAACGGCGCGGCAGGAAAGGTGCATCGATTTGCCCTTGCCGCCGACCTTGCGATTTTTGCCGGGCGAGCGGTAGGTCGAGTTGACCGTGACCGGGCCGTACTTTGCCGAGACGCGGGCAAGCACAACACGCAGTGAGCCCGGGATGCACTTAGAAGGCGCGCGGTATTCAACATGGGACTTGCCGCGCGGCATGGCAGCAAGGATCAGCGGGTTGATCTGGTCAAACATGGAATCGGCCAGATGCGCGTGCTCTTCGCCGAAATCATGAACGGCGATGGAATGACGCGGATTTTCCGTGACGCCGATCGGGTTGGCTGTTGCGGTCTGCTGCAGAACCGGTGTCGCGCACATTGCTGCAACCGCGAAAGAAAATGCCAGAACACGCCGGAACACCGGCTGGCCGAATTGAATACGCATGAACTACCCCACACTCGGGAGCCTTGCAAAAAACGCGAGGCAAACAATCCACATCACTCAAAAATGCTGTGGCATTTGGGGTTCTACGGTGAAATGTGGCGAAAAAGTGCAATTCAGGATCACGCTGTGTAACGCGATGTAACAGCAGGGTTGCATAAAGTCTGGTGCGTCTCGGCGAAGGCAGGACCATCAACCGTGTCGAATGTCTAATTTCTAAACCCGAAATGACTTGCTATTGCAGATGCGAAAGGGCGCAATGAAACAGGTTGTGTCCGGGCAGCGCGAGCGCTGCGGATCAGTCCACCGGGAGGAAGTTGCCATGTCTGAGAAAGTCTACAAGGTTCTGCCGTCAGCCAAAAAGAACGCGCTGATCGACAATGACACGTACCTGAAATGGTACAAGGAATCGGTTTCAAACCCCGACAAGTTCTGGGGCAAGCATGGCAAACGCATCGATTGGTTCAAGCCCTACACCAAGGTCAAGAACACCTCCTTCACCGGCAAGGTCGGCATCAAGTGGTTTGAGGACGGCACCACCAACGTCTCGTGGAACTGCATCGACCGCCACCTGAAGAAGCGCGCCAATCAGGTCGCCATCATCTGGGAAGGCGACAACCCGTATGACGACAAGAAGATCACCTACAAGGAATTGCACGAACATGTTTCCAAGCTCGCCAACGTCCTGAAGACCAACGGCGTCAAGAAGGGCGACCGCGTCACCATCTACATGCCAATGATCCCGGAAGCCGCCTACGCGATGCTCGCCTGCACCCGCATTGGCGCGATCCATTCGATCGTCTTCGGCGGCTTCTCGCCAGACGCTCTGGCCGGCCGCATTGTTGACTGCGAATCCAAATTCATCATCACAGCCGACGAAGGCCTTCGCGGCGGCAAGGCCGTAGCGCTGAAGGACAATGCCGACAAGGCGATCCACATTGCCGCCCATGAAGGCTTCATGGTCAAGCACATGCTGATCGTGCGCCGCACCGGCGGCAAGGTCAACTGGGCTGAAGGGCGCGATCTCTGGTACCATGAGGAAATGGCCAAGGCGAAGGCCGAGTGCAAACCCGAGCCGATGAAGGCCGAAGATCCGCTGTTCCTGCTTTATACGTCAGGCTCGACCGGAAAGCCGAAGGGTGTTCTGCACACCACCGGCGGCTATCTGGTCTATGCCTCGATGACCCATCAATATGTCTTCGACTACCATGAAGGCGAGGTTTACTGGTGCACGGCAGACGTGGGCTGGGTTACCGGACACAGCTACATCGTCTACGGCCCGCTCACCAACGGCGCGACGACGCTGATGTTTGAAGGCATCCCGACCTACCCGAACGCCGGGCGTTTCTGGGAAGTGGTCGACAAGCACAAGGTCAACATTTTCTACACCGCCCCGACCGCCATCCGCTCGCTGATGGGCGCAGGCAAGGAACTGGTACAGAAGGCCTCGCGCAAATCCTTGCGCATTCTCGGTTCCGTCGGCGAGCCGATCAACCCCGAAGCATGGGAATGGTATTATGACGTGGTCGGCGACAAGAAGTGCCCGATCGTCGACACCTGGTGGCAGACAGAAACCGGCGGCATTCTGATCACACCGCTTCCCGGCGCGACCGATCTGAAACCGGGATCTGCGACACGTCCGTTCTTCGGCGTCAAGCCAGAGCTGGTCGACAATGAAGGCAACGTCCTCGAAGGCGCGGCCGACGGCAATCTTTGCATCACCGACTCATGGCCCGGCCAGATGCGCACGATCTACGGCGACCATGAGCGTTTCGGCCAGACCTACTTCTCCACCTACAAGGGCAAGTATTTCACCGGCGACGGCTGCCGCCGCGATGCAGACGGCTACTACTGGATCACCGGCCGCGTTGATGATGTCATCAACGTCTCCGGCCACCGCATGGGTACGGCGGAAGTCGAATCTGCGCTCGTCAGCCACGAAATGGTCTCCGAAGCCGCTGTTGTCGGCTATCCGCACGACATCAAGGGTCAGGGCATCTACTGCTACGTGACGCTGATGAACGGCATGGAAGGCTCCGATGATCTGCGCAAGGCGCTGGTTGCCCATGTCCGCAAGGAAATCGGCCCGATCGCCTCGCCCGACAAGATCCAGTTCGCACCGGGCCTGCCGAAAACCCGCTCCGGCAAGATCATGCGCCGCATCCTGCGCAAGATCGCCGAAGATGATTTCGGCGCACTGGGCGACACCTCGACGCTGGCCGACCCGGCAGTGGTGGACGATCTCATCTCCAACCGCCAGAACAAGAAAGCCTGACCGCTTGAATTCGCTTCTGGTTGTTGCCATCATGAAGGCACAACCGGGGGCGGAAGATGGCAAAGGCGGCAGATATCGGCATCACGGGCCAGAACGAAGGTGAACGGCAGCTGATCGCCGGGGGCCCCGCCCTTCTCAACCACGTTTCTACCGGGCATGATCTCGCCTCTACGGACCGGCTGCTGAAGGCCGCCGGAATGAAGCTGATGGGAGGCGGATATGTGGGCTAACGAGGCCTTGGCCCAAGCCGAGTTTGATGCGAATGTGGGATTTATTGTAACTATATTAATATTTCTTTTCTTTATTGCGCGTGAACATTATTATGATTTTAGAAAAATTCCGGTTAATTCCAGGGGTATGACAATAATATCATATATTATTATTATTTTTGATAGACTAAAAATTACTCCTAAGAATAGCAAAAACCTAGACAAAGATATATTTTTCAGAAAAAGTTTTCATTATTATCTAATTGTAAGTGGCTTTATATTTTTCTTTTGGATAAAAATTATTGGACAAACAGGAGGTTCTGTTGAGTGACATAAGTTTGGGCGAGGGGTTGTCATTTTCTTATTCTGGTGATTTGGGGCCAACATTGGGTTTGGGCATTCCAGGCCTTGGAGCGATGGCTCAGTACGATGCAATTGACAACTCGCTCAATGTCGACGCTTCACTAGGATTCTATTCTGGCGGCGCGAAGGTTGGGCTTGACGGTTTTCAAGCCACCGTCGTCGAGCAGTTCATCGGCGCGTTCCTGGTGGCGCTGACCCTTACCGGCTTTACCGGCCTGCTGACCCGCGACGAACCAGCCGGCTGATAAAGGCCCATCCAATCGCCCAGGCTAGCCGCTTTCTTTCCCGAAAAGCGCCAGCCCCATTCGCGCCATCGCGTTTGGCGCGACGCATTTGTGTTCCTCATCTTCCATGTCCAGCGTGTGCAGTGCGTCCGACTGCATGATGCTGGCAAGGCCATGCAGCGTGCTCCAGACAAACATGGCATCAAGGCGCGCCGGCGCGGCGTCGCCTTGCGCTGCGGGCTGGACCGGCGCCGATGCCAGCCTGCCGGTCAAAAGGGCAAAGGCCCGTTTTGCATTGTTCATCATTTCGGGATGCAGCTTTGGCTCGGGCAGCGGCGTGTTGAACATCAGCCGGTATTTCAGCGGGTTGAGCCTTGCATATTCCAGATAGTGCTCGCCCATCGCATGCAAATCCTGCTGCGCGTCGGCACAGGCCGGCCGGCC
>JBGSHY010000095.1:0-24417 GCA_041751995.1 Rhizobiaceae bacterium
AGGCAGATGTGTTTGACTACATCGAGCGCTTCTACAATCCGAGGCGCAGACACTCGACACTGGGATATCTCAGCCCGGTGGACTTTGAAAACAAAGTGGGATTAGCTTAACTCGGTGTCCGAAAAACCTGCAGCAGGCCACTCTTCGCTACTTGCTTGAACCAGGAAACAGTTACATGTCGCTGGCTTCGAGTAGCCCAAGATATCTTGTTGGTGCTGCCTCAAATCGGCGACAGAGTTTGTTTAGGGTCACCAACTTAACCCTTGAAACGGGCCAACTCCGTGCAAGGCGATCGCTGGCAGTAGGTCCGCTTTCATCGCGTAGGGCCCAGCAGCGGCCGGTCCGCTTCCGGCCCCATCTCGGTCGTTCCTGAAAGGCGCTGAGAATGAACGCTTTTCGCAATCAGGTTTTGTTGCGCTTTCCGCCTTTGAGGAAATTCATGTTTCCCAGAAACATGCACCGTGAAAATTTACCGGTAAGCAGACTTTGGTGATGCGGTTTTAGAGAAAATACCATCCAGTTGCCCAAGATTTGAATGAACCGGTTGCAAGTTCTATGGCTTCGAAGAAATCATTAAGCGCCGATATGAAGCGAAATGAGTGTTCGATATTTCCCCTGAGCAACGATCTAGATAAGTCGGCTAAGCTATTGAAATATTTAGTCGATTACTATTTTTTTCTTGATTGTGACGAAAAGTCAGATCAAAAGCCGTTCAGTTTCAACAAACTGATAGGCCAATAAAATGTCCAAGGACGCCAGCAAGAAGAACAAGAAACACGCGAAGAC
This sequence comes from Rhizobiaceae bacterium, assembly GCA_041751995.1. Lineage (GTDB taxonomy): Bacteria > Pseudomonadota > Alphaproteobacteria > Rhizobiales > Rhizobiaceae > JANMEX01. Next base: position 787 of record JBGSHY010000095.1, read on the forward strand.
TGAAACCACAAAAGCGGCCATGAATGCATTGAAGGATGCACCGGTCATCCGCGAGGCCTGGATCGCAGCCATTGAAGCTGGTGCAGCGGCGGCGATCGCAGTCATACGCAAGGCAGCGGACGAAGAACTGGTAAAGCTAATTCCCTTGGAGCCAACATTGGAAAAAAAGCGGAAGAAAAACGGGAAAACAGACGAACCGTCAACAAAGATGGCTCCGGAGACGGCGCCGACCGCCTGACAAGTTACATACGATACGGAAACATATGGCTCTCTTGGCCAAACATCAATTCATGCCAAGGCGTCGTTAGCGAAAGAAATGACGAGCGACGTCCGGCCCGCATCGAAGCGCGAGCGGGCGTATTGTATAGGCTTCCCGTTCGCATCGCCATTGACCGCTTTCGTTTCAAGCACAACAGCGCCTGCCGCGAGCTTCAGCCGTACCAGATCTTCGTTGGTGGCGTGGGTGGCGGAAATTTCGGTCGATAACCGCACGTAGTCCGCTACGCCGCAGGCGGCAAGCGCAGCGGATATGGAGCCAAGCGCCAGAAGCCGGTCCGGCATGTTTTCAAACCGGTGCGCCTCAAGCCAGTTTGTTGCTGTAGATACTGGTTTTCCGTCCGCCGAATGCGTCGTTTCCAGCACAATGCAATCAGCTCCATGTTCAAGGACAAGAGCTTCTGCCACCTCGCTGCTCGCCGGTTCGATTCGATGGGACAGGAGTGTCGCGCCGGCCTCTTTCGCTTGATCGCCAACACCTTGTGAAAATCGTGTTCTCCTCGTGAGCGGAAGTTTGAGCTTTCGTGATGGACGGATCATCGTCCCGACGCCATGAATCGGCCTTACGACGCCTTCCGAAGCCAAAGCGGCAATGGCGCTGCGCACCGTATGGCGGTTGACACCGAAGCTTGCCGCCAGTTCAGTTTCCGGCGCAAGCATCATGCGCTCGTCGTAAATTCCTTCGGCAATGGACCGCCGAATGTAATCTGCCACCTGTCGCCATAAAGCGACACCGGCAGTACGGTCGATCCGGCCATTGCCGCTTCTGTTCATCGCAATCATGTCACATGCCTGTCATGCGGGAATACTAGTCTAGCCACATGTATAGATGTCTATACAAATAGACAACTGGTGTTTTGCAATGGCCGAACCTGCATTTGATTCAGTAAACCAGGAACACAAGCGCGTCATGGACACTTTGGCGCTTGCCACGGAACTGGAATTGGCCAGCGCTTGGGATGCGCTCACTGACAAGCCGGCAGTAAAGCCGGTGCGGGGCCCGGAAACAGGTCTTGTCATGGTTCGCGGCCGAACTGGCGGAACCGGCCAACCTTTCAATCTCGGCGAGGTGGCAGTTAGCCGCGCCACTGTCATGCTGGAAGACGGCACAGCGGGGCATGCGCATGTGCTTGGCGGTCACCCGCAAAAAGCGCGTTTGGCTGCTGTGTTTGATGCCCTGGCGCAAACGGTCAGTCATAGGTCCGCTGTCGAGGCATTGCTTCAGCGCATCACGTCGCGGATCAGCGGTGAACGCCATAGGCAAGCGCAGGAGACTGCGGCGACACGGGTAGACTTCTTCACAATGGTGCGAGGAGAAGACTGATGTATGCAGCGCAAACTCTCACAGGTGGTTTCGCCAACCCGGTGTTCGATGCTCAATCTGTCTTCCGTGCGGTCATGGATGGCTTGGCAAATCCAGGTACTGTATACATTGCCGAGACGCAGGCAGATGCACCCGAACCATTCGGCAAGGCAGCAGCATCCATTCTTCTGACGCTCTGCGACTTTGAGACGCCCGTCTGGCTTTCGCCATCAATTGCCTCGGATTCAGTGCGCGGCTGGATCAACTTTCACGCGGGCGCAACGCTGGTGGGCGAACCTGAGCAGAGCGCCTTTGCGTTTGTCGCCAATTCTGCGGAACTGCCTGTGCTGACATCTTTTGCACTGGGCAATGACGAATATCCGGACACTTCAACCACGATCATCCTTGATGTTGAAGCGCTAATTGGCGGCGCGCACCTCCTGCTGGAAGGTCCTGGCATCAACGGCAACCGGGTGGTAGCCCCGGCTGGATTGCCGGATGGTTTCATCGGCATGTGGGCGCAGAACTCTGAAATCTATCCGCGCGGAATCGATTTGATCCTCACGGCGGGTGAGCAATTTCTGTGTCTGCCCCGTACAACGCGCATCCGGGAGGCATGACATGTATGTGGCTGTAAAAGGTGGTGAGACCGCAATTGCCAACGCACACCGTCTCCTTGCTGACCGTCGCCGGGGAGACCGCGACCTGCCTGCAATTTCAGTCGAACAAATTACTGAACAATTGGCGCTTGGTGTTGACCGCATCATGGCTGAGGCCTCGCTTTATGAGCCGATACTGGCCGCACTTGCAATGAAGCAAGCGCGCGGCGATATGATCGAAGCCATTTTCATTCTGCGGGCTTACCGCACAACGCTGCCCCGCTTCGGCTATTCGCGTGCGGTCGAAACCGGGGCCATGCGCATCGAACGGCGCATTTCGGCAACCTATAAGGATTTGCCTGGTGGCCAGTTGCTCGGACCAACATTTGACTATACCCACCGCCTGCTTGATCCGGAGCTGATGACCGACAGCGCAGTAGAAGCCGGTTTGCAGCAGGCAGGCGACGGCATTGCGGTTGCCCGGGTCGCCGACATTTTGGCGGGCGAAGGCTTGATTGAGAGCGACGGCGAAATGTCAGCCGACGCCGACATCGGCGACATCACCCGTGAACCGATGACCTTTCCGATGGATCGCGCCCGTCGCTTGCAGTCGCTTGCGCGCGGCGATGAAGGTTATCTGCTTGCACTCGGCTATTCCACCCAGCGCGGCTACGGGCGCACGCATCCGTTCGCCGGCGAAATACGCGTTGGCAATGTCGAAATCGAGCTGGACATTCCCGAACTCGGATTTGCCGTTTGCCTCGGTTCAATTCTTGTCACCGAATGTCAGATGGTCAACCAGTTCAAAGGCTCATCCAAGGTTCCGCCGCAGTTCACGCGCGGCTACGGTTTGGTTTTCGGCCAGAGTGAGCGAAAGGCGATGGCGATGGCGCTTGTCGACCGCGCCTTGCGTGTCCGGGAATTTGACGAGGATATCGTTGCCCCGGCGCAAGATGAGGAATTCGTCATTTCCCATTGCGACAATGTGCAGGCGACAGGCTTTGTCGAACATCTCAAACTGCCGCACTATGTGGATTTTCAGGCCGAACTTGGCCTTGTGCGCCAGATGCGCCGCGAGTTTGAAAATCGAACCGTTCAATTTGCCGAGCCGGCTATGAAGGAGGCAGCGGAATGATTAGTGCAGAAAACAAGGGCACAAGTGGCCTCGCTGCCTACAATTTCGCCTATCTCGACGAGCAGACAAAGCGGATGATCCGGCGGGCAATTCTGAAGGCCATTGCCATTCCCGGTTATCAGGTGCCGTTTGCCTCGCGCGAAATGCCGATGCCCTACGGCTGGGGCACGGGTGGCGTGCAGGTCACGGCCTCAATCCTTGGTCCTGATGACGTCCTGAAGGTCATCGACCAGGGCGCCGATGACACCACCAACGCCGTTTCGATCCGCAATTTCTTTCGGAAGGTCGCGGATGTGGCAATGACCACCCATACGAGCGAAGCCACCATCATCCAGACCCGCCACCGCATTCCCGAAGAGCAGCTGCAGGAAGGCCAGGTGCTGGTCTATCAGGTGCCGATCCCGGAGCCCTTGCGCTTCCTCGAACCACGCGAGACCGAAACGCGCAAGATGCATGCGCTGGAAGAATACGGGCTCATGCACGTCAAGCTCTATGAGGACATCGCCCGCAACGGCCATATCGCCACGACCTACGCCTATCCGGTCAAGGTGGAAGGCCGATATGTGATGGACCCGTCACCAACACCAAAATTCGACAATCCGAAAATGCACATGTCCGGCGCGCTGCAATTGTTCGGCGCCGGCCGCGAGAAACGCATTTATGCACTGCCGCCTTATACGGATGTCGTCAGCCTCGACTTTGAAGACCATCCGTTTGAGGTTCAGAGGTTTGATAAGCCTTGCGCGCTGTGCGGGGCTGAGCAGGTCTATCTTGATGAGGTGGTGCTTGATGACAAAGGCGGGCGGATGTTCGTCTGCTCGGATACCGACCATTGCGAAACACGCCGCACTGAAGGCCATCGCGGCGAAATGCTCGGTGATTTGCCGGAGGCAGCGGAATGATCTGCGCCGACAATCTGTCCATCCGCCCAGCCGCACCGGCTGATCATGCTTCGATCCTGGAACTCTATGCACAGCCTGACTATAACGGCGCCAGCCTCGATGCAGATGCCGCAGGTGCGGTTTTTGCTGCAATGGCCGCCTATCCGCATTTCGTGCCCTATGTGGCTGACCTTGACGGCGAAATTGTCGCAAGCTTCTGCCTCATGGTTTTCGATAATCCTGCCCACATGGGCATGCCAATCGCGCTCATTGAGAACGTCGTTGTCCACAATGCCTATCAAGGGATCGGTATCGGCAAGGAAATTATGGCCCATGCCGGTAAGACCGCTTTGGAAAAAGGTGCTTACAAGCTGATCTTGGCAACCGGTATGAAGCGGGCCAAGGCGCACCAGTTTTATGAAGATCTCGGTTTTGAACGCTACGGCTACAGCTACGGGCTGCCGCTTGTGGAGGCCTTGTCATGACTGTCCATCTCAATCCTGAAACGTTGGAGGTTTCCAGCAAGCCGCTGCTCAGCGTGCGTAACCTCAGCAAATATTACGGCACACGCATCGGCTGCCGGGATGTGTCGTTTGATCTCTGGCCAGGCGAGGTGCTGGCCGTTGTCGGCGAATCTGGTTCAGGAAAGACTACACTGCTCAACTGCATCGCTGCGCGGTTGCCGAAATCAGAGGGCTCGGTCAGCTACAGGATGCGTGATGGCATTGCCCGTGAACTCGGCAATATGTCAGAAGCGGATTTGCGCTATTTGATGCGTACCGATTGGGGATTTGTCCATCAGAACCCGGCCGATGGTTTGCGCATGACGGTTTCGGCCGGCGCCAATGTCGGTGAGCGGCTGATGGCCATTGGTGAGCGCCATTATGGCAAATTGCGCGGCACGGCGATTGATTGGTTGACACGCGTCGAGATCGACGAAAGCCGTGTCGATGACCAGCCCCGCGCTTTTTCCGGCGGCATGCGTCAGCGCCTGCAGATTGCGCGCAATCTGGTGACATCGCCGCGCCTCATCTTCATGGATGAACCGACCGGCGGGCTGGACGTTTCCGTTCAGGCAAGACTGCTCGACCTTTTGCGCGGCCTTGTCCATGACCTTGGCCTCTCTGCCATCGTCGTGACCCATGACCTTGCAGTCGCACGCCTCCTGTCCCAGCGTATGATGGTGATGAAGGATGGCGAGGTCATAGAGCATGGCCTGACCGATAGGGTGCTGGATGACCCGCACCAGCCTTACACCCAACTTCTCGTTTCCTCGATCCTGCAGGTCTGAACCATGTCCCACCCGTTGGAAGTGCGATCAGTCGCCAAATCCTTCACCATGCATTTGCGCGGCGCAATGCGGCTTGATGTGGTCAATAACGTGAACTTCACGCTGGAGCGCGGCAAATGCGCCGTTCTTGGCGGGCCATCGGGTATTGGAAAGAGTTCGATCCTCAAAATGCTTTATGGCAACTATTCGGTGGATACCGGACAAATCCTCGTAAGCCATCAGGACACAGTTGTTGATCTCGCCATCGCAGATCCGCGAAGTGTTGTTGACATGCGCCGTGAAACGCTGGGCTATGTTAGCCAGTTTCTGCGCACGGTTCCGCGCGTTTCTGCGTTGGATGTTGTCGCCGAACCTTTGACGGCGCGCGGCGCCAGCCAAACCGAAGCGCGCGGGCGCGCAGCCGAATTGCTTGCGCTCCTCAATATGCCCGAAGAGCTTTGGTCGCTACCGCCGGCGACATTTTCGGGCGGCGAACAGCAGCGGGTGAACATTGCACGTGGCTTCATCACCGATCATGCGATCCTGCTGCTCGATGAACCGACCGCATCGCTGGATGCCGCCAACCGCAAGGTTGTTGTCGAACTCATATCTGCAAAGAAAGCGCAGGGCGTCACTCTTTTGGGCATTTTCCATGACCAGGAAGTGCGTGACGCAGTTGCCGACACGTTGATTGACGTTTCTGCCTTTTCACCGCGCAAGGCTGCTGCATGACAAGACTGTCAGAACTGCCGCTGGTCCACGAAAGCGCGAAAGTCACCGAGTGCGTTCTTGGCCGCTACACAGAAGTTGCCGAAAGAACCCGCATGAGCGAGGTCGCATTTGGCGACTATTCCTACATCATGGAAGACGGATCGGTTTGGTGTGCCGCAATCGGCAAGTTCGCCAACATAGCATCGTCTGTTCGCATCAATGCGACCAACCATCCGGTATGGCGCCCAACGCTTCATCATTTCACCTATCGCGCTGCGGACTACTGGCCGGACGCGGACATGGACAAAGACTTTTTTGCGTGGCGACGCGACAACCGCGTCGTCATCGGTCATGACGTGTGGATCGGTCATGGCGCAACAATATTGCCCGGCGTGAAAGTGGGCGACGGCGCTGCAATTGGGGCCGGTGCAGTCGTGTCAAAAGATGTCGAACCCTACATGATCGTCGGCGGTGTTGCGGCAAAGCCGATCCGGGAGCGTTTTCCCCGCAAGGCCGCGGAAGAATTACAGAAATTGGCTTGGTGGGATTGGGAACACACTGCCTTGCGTCAGGCGCTTCCAGACTTCCGCTCATTAGCCGTCGAAGAATTCATCAGCAAATACAAAGACTTAAATCCAATAAAATCTGTGTAACTCAGCCGGCTGTGTAATTCTGCTGTCATAAATCGAGCCTTTAAGTCTTTTCGACAAGGCGAAGTCCGCGCGCAAAGCGGGCACGGTTTATGGAGTATGGTTCATGCTTGAGCTTCGTGGTGTTACCCGCCGTTTCGGCCAAAAGGTCGCCGTGGACAATGTCAGCATTGCAATCCCGCAAGGCCAGATGGTCGGCATCATAGGCCGGTCTGGAGCGGGGAAATCCACGGTTTTGCGCATGATAAATCGTCTTGCCGAGACATCAAATGGAACAATACATTTCGGCGGCAAAGAAATATCCGGCCTTGGCGGTACGTCCTTGCGCGAATGGCAGCGTGACTGCGCCATGATCTTCCAGCAGTTCAACCTCGTGCCGCGTCTGGATGTCCTGACCAATGTTCTGCTCGGTCGGCTCAATCACCGCTCCACGCTTTTGTCTGTCCTCAACATGTTCACCCGCGAAGAACGCATTGATGCCATCCGCGCGCTCGAGCGCCTTGGCATCGAACAAGCGGCACTGCAGCAAGCGGGTACACTTTCGGGCGGCCAGCAGCAACGCGTCGCAATTGCCCGGGCGTTGATGCAGAAGCCCAAAATGCTTCTCGCCGATGAGCCGATTGCCTCACTTGATCCGATGAATGCCAAGATCGTGATGGATGCGCTCGCCGATATCAACAGCCGCGAAGGCATCACTGTCATCACCAACCTGCACACGCTCGACACCGCCCGCCAATATTGCGGCCGCATCATCGGCATGGCGCAGGGCGTCGTGGTTTTCGATGGATCGCCGGCAGAGCTTAACGATGATGCCGTCCGGACGATCTACGGAACGGACGCTTCCGGAAATGGAATTGATGAAAACCTGACATCGACCGCCATCCGCACCGCCAAGCCGCACCGTGCAAAGGCGCCGAAAATTCCGAAATCCACCGGCATGCCGGAACTGGCCATGGCAAACGCCTGAATCGCCAGGATCGAGAGCCCGCGTAAAGGGCAACTTGAGACCCCTCAACCCAAAGCACCCGGAAAGCCGGGACCACAGGGAGATTACGACATGTTGAAGAAAGCCCTCCTCAGCGCAGTCGCGCTGATTTCGTTCGCCGGCGCCGCCATGGCGGAAGACCAGAAAGAATTCCGTATTGGCATTCTTGGTGGTGAAAACGAAGCCGACCGCTTGCGCAATTTCCAGTGCATGGTCGACAAGCTGCCTGCCGCTCTTGGCGTTGAAAAAGTATCGCTTTTTCCGGCTGCCGACTATGACGGCGTTGTGCAGGGCTTGCTCGGCGGCACCCTCGATTATGCCGAACTTGGCGCTTCTGCCTATGCCAAGGTTTATCTCGCCAAGGCCGATGCTGTGGAACCGATCCTGACCACTGTTCAGACCGATGGCTCGACTGGCTATTACTCAATCATGGTTGCCCGCAAGGACAAGGGCTTCACGAAGATTGAAGACCTCAAAGGCAAGAAGCTCGGCTTTGCTGATCCGGATTCGACCTCCGGCTACCTCGTGCCGCTGGTGACCTTGCCGGACGCGCTCGGTGGCGTATCCGTCAAGCAATTCTTTGCTGAAACTGGTTACGGCGGCGGCCACGAAAACCTGGTGCTCGAAGTGCTCAAGGGCACATTTGATGCCGGCACCACCTGGGGCTCGGGCGTTGGCGAATTCAAGGAAGGCTACACATCCGGCAACCTGCGCAAGATGGTCGACAAGGGCGTCCTCAACATGGATGATCTGGTTGAACTGTGGCGTTCGCCGCTCATCCCGAACGGTCCGGTTGTCGTGCGCACCGGACTCAGCGCCGACATGAAGACCAAGTTCAAGGACTTCATGGTCAACCTGCCGAAGGCTGATCCGGAATGTTTCAAGGCAGTCCAGGGCGGCGATTTCACCGGCTTCACCGAAGTGAACGTCGATTTCTACAAGCCGATCATTGATGCCCGCAAGGCGACTATCGGCGGCTGATAACGTCCCTTCAACGCGCCGCTGCCCGGAGATCCGGTCAGCGGCCTTTTTTCATGCCGCATTTTGGCCTCGGGACAACTGCCGTGAACATGATGACCGCACCTCAGGACACAGTCGACAAGAGCCGCGAGATTGAGCGCCACTGGAATGATTTGGCCCGTCAGAAGCGGTTCTACAGCGTGGGCAGTTTTGCGATTTTCCTGATTGCCCTCCTTGGCTCGCTCTGGTTTGCCAATGAAACCAATTCAGGCAAGTTTTTTGACCGTTTGCCCTACCTGCTCGATTTTCTGCAGGACCTTGTTCCCGATGACGCCCATGAAGTGTGGCGCGCGTTGTTTGACCTGCCGTCACCGCATGACGACGGAAGCCAGAAATACAATTACCCCGAAGGCCGCCACTATCTGACCGACAGTTTCTACGTGCCAGAGTACATCTACAAGATGGTGGAGACGCTGAATATTGCGCTGCTGTCCACTGTCATTGGTCTTTTTTTCGGCTTTGCCTTCGCGTTTCTCGCTGCGCGCAACCTGATGCCGAATCCGTTGGTGCGCAGCTCGGTGCGCCGGGTCATGGAACTTTTCCGCGCTTTCCCGGAAGTGGTATTAGCGGGCTTTTTTCTCGCTGTCTTTTCGCTAGGCCCCATCCCAGCCATCATTGCCGTATCGATCCACACGATTGGCGCGCTCGGCAAGATGTATTTCGAAGTCGTCGAGAATGCCGACATGAAGCCGGACGAGGGATTGCGGGCTGTCGGAGCCAATTGGATCGAACGTGTATGGTTCGGCATGGTGCCGCAGGTGATGCCGAATTTCATGAGCTATTTCCTGATGCGGTTTGAAATCAACGTGCGCGCGTCAACCATCATCGGCGCGGTCGGCGGCGGCGGCATCGGTGAGCTCCTTCGCTTGTCCATCGGCCAGGGACATGAAGCCAAGACGCTCGCCATCGTTTCCCTTCTACTGTTGACCATTGTTGCCGTTGACCAGTTTTCCGCTTGGCTGCGTGGGCGCCTCATCGGCGTGCAGTTGACTGGCCAGCATTGAGGAGCGCGAAAAATTGAGCATGGCAACCGACAAAGCATCCTACGAAATCCGCTTTCCCGATATCTTCAACCCATCTCTTTTCAAGAGGTTCAAGGCGGCAATCTTGATCTCCAGCGGCATCCTTTATGCGCTCTACGCTTGGTGGTTCTTCGCCATCGGAGATGTGATGGGCCGCGCCAACTGGACAATTGCGGGCGCTTATATGGCGGACTGGGTCACTTATGAGGTCCGCCCCGACATTGCCGTCAAACCGGATGGGACCATGCGGGTCACCTATCCCCGCTTCACACCGCTTGGTGACAATCCCAATCCCGAGTGGTTGGAGAAAACTGCCGAGATGAAGGCGGTAGCCGCGGATATAAAAGCGCCTGATGCGCAAGCCGGCGTCCCTGTCAAGAAGTCGCCGGGATTCATGGCGCCGGGCGCAGCCATCGGGGGCAATGCACCAGTCAAATCAGAAGCACCCGACGCGGAGAAAATCGAGGAAGTCGTTTCCCGCGCGGTTGTGTCCTTCAGTTCATCAAAAGTGCTGATTGTCGAGGACAGCATCGTGACCGTGACCGATGGCACTGAAACCCTGGTTGCGCGAATGAAGCCCGGAAGTGGCGTTTTTGCGGAAGGGCCAATTCCCTCGTTCGCCAGTCAGCGCGAACCGGGAGCCAAGATCATCCTTTCGCTCGGTTTTGCCGGCTGGGGTGAAATCGATGATGCGAAAGTCAAGATCCGCAAACGCTTCTTCGGTTGGGCCAACTTCCTGTTCGACACTGCCTCGCCCTACCATGGCAAGAGTCTGGCGGACGTGGCGCGGCTGATCATGTCCGGCAAGCAGCTCGATCCGAAACAGAGCAACTTGTCGCTTGCCATCAACAACATTCTCTACAATGGCGAATGGCAGCATCTCGATGTCTGGACCAAGCTGCTGCAGACCATCGTGATGGCCTTCGTCGGCACGCTGTTCGCCACCATCATCGCCTTCCCGCTTGCTTTCGTCGCCGCACGCAATGTGACGAAGAACCGCCTCTTGAACCAGATCTCCAAGCGCTTTTTCGATTTCCTGCGCTCCGTTGATATGCTGATCTGGGCGCTGTTCTTCACGCGCGGTTTCGGCCCCGGTCCGCTCGCCGGCATATCGGCGATCTTTTTCACCGACACCGGGTCGCTCGGCAAGCTTTACTCGGAAGCACTGGAAAATATCGATGACAAGCAGCGCGAAGGCGTCCGCTCTGTCGGCGCCCATCCGGCTGCGGTGCAGCGGTTTGGCGTCATCCCGCAAGTCATGCCGATCTTTGCCAGTCAGGCGCTTTACTATTGGGAATCCAATACCCGTTCCGCCACCATTATTGGCGCTGTCGGCGCGGGCGGCATTGGCCTCAAACTTTGGGAAGCCATGCGGACCAACTCCGACTGGGAAAACGTGGCCTACATGGTCTTTTTGATCCTGATTGTCGTCTATGTATTCGACGCGATTTCGGGGCGCTTGCGCGGCATGCTGATGGGACAGGCGCAACATTGATCCGGCCGGCCATCATCTTCCTGTCACGGAGCAGGCGTAGTGACTGCGCCTTTCCTGTGCCCTCAGACCTATGATTTGGGAACCCCGTGCGTTACGCCATCTACCATACGCCTGACTTGAATGAACCGCTGGGCATCGCTGCCTCCAACTGGCTTGGACGCGATGCTTTCGGCGGTCCGGCAACCATTCCGGAATTGCCCTCAGACTGGACCAAGGAGCGTCATGCTGAGCTTGTGCGCGAGGCAAGGCGCTACGGTTTTCATGCCACGCTCAAGGCTCCATTCGCACTGGCAAAAAATGTCAATGAACAGGAACTGCTTGATGCCTTTTCTGCACTGAAACTGGCTGCCGAGGACATTGTGATCCCGTCGCTGGTTTTGCGTCAGATCGACGGCTTCTTCGCACTTGTTCCCGAGCAGCCGAATGATCTGTTGAATGAGTTTGTCGGCCTTCTCGTGCGCGAGTTTGACCGGTTCCGCGCGCCGCTCACCCAAGGCGAAATAGCGCGGCGAAATCCGGAAAAACTCACCGAACGCCAGCGCGGGCATCTCGAGCGCTGGGGCTACCCTTACGTTTTCGAAGAATTCTCCTTTCATATGACGCTGACCAGCCGGGTGCATGGCGAGGAAGCCAGTGCAGTGCGCTTCCTGCTGGAAGAGCGTTTTGCCGCCTTCCTCGGCAAACCGCACGCGGTTTCCCACATCGCAATTTTTGTCGAACCGGCCCCTGGTGCGGATTTTTCAGTCTGCACCGTACGCCCGGTTCACCCTTCGCATTCCAACGGAAAGGCTTGACGCCATGAGCACTGAGACGATTCTCACCAATGCCAGGATTGTCCTGCGCGACGAGGTCATTCATGGCACTCTGGTGCTGAAAGACGGACTGATCGCCGATATCGCCGACAAGGTGACTGCAACAGGCCTGGACATTGAGGGCGACTTCATACTGCCCGGCCTGATCGAACTCCACACCGATCATCTGGAAGCGCATTATTCCCCACGCCCCGGCGTGCGCTGGAACATGATGTCAGCCATTCAGGCGCATGACGCGCAAATCGCTTCCTCCGGCATCACAACCGTGTTCGACTGCCTTCGTATGGGTTCGGATGAAGACGGCGGGTTTGACGAAGGCGAAATGCGGCGGATGGCGGATGCGTTGCTTGCGGCCGAGACCGAAGGCCGCTTGCGCGCCGACCATCTCATTCATTTGCGCTGCGAGGTTTCCTCAGCTGACGTGTTACAGCATTTTGAAGCCTTTGAACGGGACGCAAAAGTCCGGCTTGTGTCGCTGATGGATCACGCACCCGGCCAGCGCCAGTTCCAGACGATGGACCAGTATACGCTTTACTACAAAACCAAGCGTGGACTGTCGGATGAAGCCTTCGCCCATTTCGTCAAACGTCGGCAGGATGCGTCGGCGCTTTATGCCAAGCCGCATCGTGATGCCATTGCGGCCCACTGCAATGAGCTCGGAATCACGGTCGCCAGCCATGATGATGCAACGCTCGACCATGTCGATGAAGCCGTAGGGTATGGGGTCAAACTCGCGGAATTCCCGACGAGCCTTGAAGCTGCCAAGGCCTCGCATGAAGCGGGCATGAGCGTCCTGATGGGCGCACCGAACATCGTGCGCGGCAAATCGCATTCGGGAAATATCGCAGCCCGTGATCTCGCCGAACGCGGAACGCTTGATGTCCTGTCATCTGACTATGTGCCCTTCAGCCTCATACATGCGCCCTTCATACTGGCGGATGAAGTCGAAACGATCACGCTGCCGCAAGCTGTCGCCATGGTCACGGCAACTCCGGCACGCACCGTTGGTCTGGATGATCGCGGCCGCATAGAGACGGGCCTGCGTGCCGACTTGGTGCGTGTGCGCCGCGAAAATGGCGTGCCGGTAGTGCGGACGGTCTGGCGCAGAGGAGAGCGCGTGGCATGAACGATAAAGCGGGCAGGTTGCTTGTCGTTGTTGGGCCGTCCGGTGTCGGCAAGGACAGCCTGCTTGAGTTTGCGCGCGCGCGCCTCGCAAGCGTCGACCAAATCCGCTTTGTCCGCCGCACCATCACTCGCCCGGCGGACAGCGGCGGCGAAACACATGATGCAATGTCGGAAGCAGCATTTGAGGATTTGGAACAGCACGGAGGCTTCGCCGTTTCATGGCAGGCTCACGGTCTGCGCTACGGCATTCCCTCTGCCGTAAAGAACTTCATTGATGCCGGTGGCGTTGCGGTGGCAAATGGCAGCCGGCACGCGTTGCCATATTTTGCAGCCGCCTTTCCCAATCTGACTGTGATTTCCATCACCACGAAACCTGAAATCCTCACTGAGAGGCTTCGCCTGCGCGGCCGCGAATGTGAAGATGATATCCAGAAGCGGCTTAACCGAAGCGTTGCCGATTACAGCGGGTTTGGCGACGTTGTGACCATCGACAATTCCGGTCTGCTTGATGTGGCTGGCAACCAGCTGATCGCGGTCATAGAAGCAGCTGGAAATCCAGTTCGCGCGGGGTCAGATGCCAAGACAACTCATCAAGCCGAAAGCGCATTCGAGCGCTATCTTGGCAGTTCATGGCCATTTCTCTGATGTTGCCAGACTGCGCATTTTCCTGACTTAGATTATGCGACGCCGCAGCCACGCGCCGGTCTGCTCGACGCCGATCACCAGCAAGAAGATCAAGATGATGATCGTTGCGGCCACGTCATACTCGAATAAATCAAACGCCACCTTCAGTTCAACGCCAATTCCCCCGGCGCCGACCAGTCCGAGCACCACCGATGCGCGAACGGCTTTCTCAACGCAGAACAACGAAGTCGCAATGAAGCTTGGCGTTGCATCCGGCAAAACTGCCGAAAACACAATGCCGGAGGGTCGCGCACCGATCGCAGTCAAGGCTTCGCGCGGCCCCTTGTCGGTCTCTTCCATGGCAGAGGCAAAGAAGCGCCCGGCGAATCCGATTGTGTCGATCATGATCGTGAGAATACCCGCCGGTGAACCAAGACCGACGGTGATGACGAAAATCAGCGCCCAAACCAGGTCCGGCACGGTGCGGAACAGGGCGATCACACCGCGCGCGATGTGCCGGACGATCGGATGTGGCGACAGGCCTTCTGCAGCCAATATTGCAATCGGCAGAGAAAAGATGAGACCCAGCACCACCCCGGCGACCGCCATCTGAAAGGTGGTCAACAGTGACCAGAGAATACGCCCGATGTCTGCGATATCAGGCGGAAACATCTGACCAAAAACGCGCATCAGCGCCGGGATGCCGCGTTCGAACTGGGCAAACGAAAAACCGGACGACTGGAATGACCAAAGCACGAATGCAAGCGCCGAAACTCCGGCGACGAAGGGAAGCGCGCCCGGTCGCGAAAAGCGAGGCGGTGTATCCGGACGAATGGAGTTCATGCCGCAACCGGCTCCATGAAGAAGTTCTTCAGCTCGTCCACTTTCGCGTTTCGGCTCGCAATGTCCATCATCACTTTGCCGTGCCCGAGACCGACAATGCGGTCTGCGTAGGCTTGGGCATGGTCCATGTGATGCGATACAAACAGTAGCGTAAGCCCCGCCTCGCGTGTGAGTTTGAACAAAAGGTCCATGACTTCCACGCCGGCTTTTGGATCAAGGCTGGCAACCGGTTCGTCGGCGATAACCAATTCCGGTCTTTGCATCAGCATGCGGGCGATCGCCGCTCGCTGCGACTGGCCACCGGACAGACTATCGACGCGTTGGCCGGCACGATCAGCCAGACCGACACGGGCAAGACAATGCATTGCCTCTTCGCGCACATGACGTGGCGCGCTCCATTGGGCCCAAACATGCGGCCATGAATAACGGGCCTGCGCTCCATGAATGACATTGGAGAGCGCTGAAAGCCGCGATACGAGATTGTGCTTTTGGAACACAAAGCCGACGCGTGAGCGTAGACGCCGCAGCTTTGCCGCATCAAGTGCGCGTACCTTTTCGCCGAGCACTTCAATCTCGCCGTCATCGACTTCGGTAAGCCGGATGAGTGAACGCATGAGTGTGGATTTGCCGGTACCATTTGCGCCGATCACAGCCACGGCTTCGCCGTGTGGAACTACGAAATCAAGCCGCTCAAACACAGCCGCGCGGTTGCCGAACCGTTTGGTCAGCCCGGATACGGAAACTGCGCGGGGGGCTCCCGCGCAGCCGGAATGAAACTCGTCGGGGCGCATCAGCCGCCAGCAAATTCGTTGAAGGATTCGATACCGACGGCGCGGTACATGTTGCGGATGATTTCGTAGTCTGCATCCTTGACGTCAGCAATGAACTTGCCGCCGACATACTTGCGGTTGGCGTCGGTCGATGTGACGGCAGCCCAGAGCGCGTCAGTGTTGTTGGCGAAGGCATCGCGGACTTTGGCAACAGTTTCCGCCGAAACATCCGGCGAGGCGATGAGGATATCATCCGGCAGCGATTCACTCTTGGCAAGTTCGACCAGCTTCAAGTCCGGCATCTTTTCCTTCAGGCGTGCAATATCGGTGCCATTGACGCCGATGGCGGCAAGGTCGCCACGCTGCAAGGCTTCCACGCCGACGTTCACTTTCACGAACATCGGCTCGTAGTCCTTGCCATAGGCGAGGCCAGCCTGCTGCAGGAGATAGCCGGGTCCAAGATGGCGCGAAGTCGAGCCGATTTCATGGAACGAGACCTTCTTGCCTTTGAGATCTGCCAGCGACTTGATGCCGGAAGCTTCGGTGGTAATGAGGTAGGAATTGTAGTCAGGGCGCTGCCAGGTCACGACGGGCTGTGCCTTGGTGCGGGCCTGGAACACAACGTATTCAGCCGGGCCTGTCAGCACGAAATCGACCTGCTTGGCGGCCATGGCTTCGACAGCCGCGGTGCGGCCGGAAACCGGGAAAAACTCCATTTTCAGGCCGGAAATCTTTTCAAAGGCGTCCTTGAACGGGCCGAATTCGCGCTGCAGCGATTCAAGGCCGTCCACGTCGGTGATGGCCAGACGGATTGTGTCCTGGGCAAAAGCAGGAAAGGTCAGAAGCGCGATGGCGGCGCTGGCGCAAGCCAGAATCGAGCGGCGAGAAATCAACATGGCAAATCCCCGTTTGTGGTTGGTTTTGTTTCGCTACGGCGCGCTGGTGACAGGCAAGTGACGATCTTGCGTCAGTTCCATGACAGTCGGCTCCCTTAATATGCATCGCGGTTTCATCAGGCTGTCACGTGACGCGCTTACCCGCGCATTCTTGATAATGCGGGAAAGAAAGAATGATCATTGAAGGCGGACTGGTGCTGACACCGCAAGGGTTTGTCAGATGCGATATCGGCATCAGTGACGGCATGATCGTTGATCCGTCAGAAGCGGATGGCAACCGGCGGTTCCGAGCCAATGGCATGCATGTCCTGCCGGGAATTATCGACATTCACGGCGATGCGTTCGAACGCCAGATCATGCCTCGCCCCGGCGTCAGTTTTGATCATGCCATCGCCTTGATGGATACAGATCGCCAACTGGCCGCCAACGGCATTACCACCGCCTATCACGGAATAACCCTTTCCTGGGAGCCAGGCCTGCGCAGCACTAGCTCTGCCATCACCATCATCGAAGCAATCGAACGGCTGCGCTCGTCCTTTGCCGTCGATACACGCATTCACCTTCGGCACGAAACATTCCACCTTGATGCCGAACCCGTCATTCTCGAATGGCTGGAAACAGGCCGCGTCGGCTGCCTCGCTTTCAATGATCATACCACCGGCACGATCCTTGTACGGCAGCGCCCGGACAAGATCCGCAAGATGGTGGAGCGCAGCGGGCTCACACATGAGGATTTCATGGAACTCGTCGAGCGCGTTGCTGCCCGTAAGGATGAGGTGAAGCCCTCACTGGGGCGTCTCGCCGCTGCTGCAGTTTCCAACGGAATTCCGCTGCTTTCACATGACGACATGTCACCTGAAATGCGTGCGGATTTCCGCGCGTTGGGCTCAGATATTGCCGAGTTTCCGATTGATGTGGAAACCAGTGAGGCGGCTGCAACTGCCGCTGATCACATCGTTTTCGGTGCTCCGAATGTACTGCGCGGCGGCTCTCATACTGGCTGCCCCTCGGCGCGGGAGATGATCGGGCGGAACCTCTGCACTGTCTTAGCCTCGGATTACTATTATCCCTCTCTCCTGCATGCACCCTACCTCCTGCAGAAGCTCGGCATTGCGCCGCTTGAAAAAGCATGGACGCTTGTCTCCGAAGGTCCGGCTGCTGCGCTCGGACTTAAGGATCGCGGCGTGATAGAGGAAGGAAGGCGGTCCGATATCGTCATTATGGACCCGGCGCCGTCTTCAGGTCCGGCGGTAGCCGCCACTTTGGTTGGCGGCAAATTTGTGTTTGCGAGGGATCCGGCCAGGATTGCAAGCTGAAAGCAGCACTGGCTCCAATTGAAATTCGAGGGAACGCAAATGGTGGTCATTCTGCTTTCTCTCGGCGTGACACAGATCATCGGCTACGGCACGCTGTATTATGCGTTTGCCATGCTGGTTCCAGCCATAGCCTTGGAATTCCAAGTTTCAGAACCGTTGTTGTTCGCGATCTTTTCGTCTGGATTTCTGGTCGCGGGGCTTACGGCACCCAGTTTGGGGCGCTGGATGGATTTGAATTCAGCGCCCAAAGCCATGGTGGCCGGCAGCGCATCTGCTGCAGCCATATGCATAGGACTCGCCTTGGCGCCTGACATATGGAGCCTTGGCGCCTTGATTATTGCGTTGGAGTTCATTTCACTTGCGGTGCTCTACGACGCCGCCTTCGCAACACTGGCAAGTATCGCCGGCCCAAGAGCGCGAACCGCAATCACCAGGCTCACCTTGATGGCCGGCTTTGCCTCCACATTGTTCTGGCCACTCACCGGTTATCTGGTGGAAGCCACCGGCTGGCGTATGACTTATGCAATATTTGCGCTGTTGCATCTTGTTGTCGCGTTGCCGCTGCACGCTTTTGTCATGGTGTCGGCAAAACGGCTGCGTGAAAAATCCGATTTTGCGGAGACGCAAACAACAGGACAGCTCTATACGCCACTCAGCGGAGACACTGCCAGGCTGGCGTTTCTGTTGGTCGCTGGCGGCTTTGCCCTGCAAGGTCTGTTGATTTCTGCAATCGGCATCCATTTGGTGACCATCCTGCGCCAGACCGGCGCCGGAGATATAACCTATTTCGCCGCAATGCTGGTCGGACCGGCACAGGTGGCGGTGCGCATTGCCGATGCAGGCCTTGCCGCGCGCCTGCACCCGCTTCACACAGCCATCTTCTCGGCGGCCGCGCTTCCTCTTGCCCTGATGTGCCTTGTTTTGCCGCTGCCTGTCTTGGTCGGGGCTACGGCTTTCGCACTCCTGTTCGGCGTTGGCCAAGGCCTGTCCAGCATTGTGCGAGGCACGGTTCCGCTTGCATTGTTTGGCGCCGAGGGCTTTGCCGAACGACTTGGAAAACTGACCGCCATCCGCACTTTGTTCGCCGCTTCGGCGCCATTCGTTTTTTCGTTGGGCACTGACCATGTCGGGATCAACCCTACACTGTGGATTGCAATTCTTTTTGGAGCAGCAGGTGTGGTGCCGCTTTTTGTCGTTCTGAAAAAGACAAAATTCTAATTGGCAAAAGTGCGACGCCGAATGCGACTTGCGGTCCAAACCTGATTTCGTTTTCCGTCTTTAACTTCGTCCGTTCTGCGCCCCCTTTTCGGTCGTGCGGGCCCTCGGTTTTTTACTCCGAAACCGGACGTTCGTCGGAGTCCAGTCCTAGTGTTCCGACCCCGACGCTTCGAACCCCTTCCCGAGCAATGTTTCGATGACCGCAATACGGACGGAGCCATCCTTGGCCAACCTCGGACAGATGTCCGCTATTCGTCTCATTCATGTCGTGACCACGATCTTTCCGCCGGCGGGATTTGATTCCATCGCAAGGTGCGCCTCGACACTATCGTCGATCACGAAAGTCTTTCCTATGGGAGGTATGAACGTTCCCGCTTCCACCGCGTCCACAACCTGTTGCAGAGGTGTAGAGATGAATTCCTCGGCACCGCCAGGGCAACTTCCCGGCCCGCAGGCACACTCCACGAAAAGATTCCGCTTCCAGCGAAGCGATTGCCTAACGCTTACTGCGTCGGGTACAGAAATTTCTCTGTGTAGCTGTCCAGCATCTTGGCAACTTTGAGCAACCGCCGGTCACTGTAGCGTTTGCCCGCCACTTGGATGTTCACGGGAAGACCGGATGGGCCCAAGCCTATGGGCATGGAGATCACAGGGCTGTTGGTGGTTGAGAACACGGTCGTGTACGACTGGGTGGCGACGTAGTAGTGGATGTCCGCGCCGTCCACTTGCAACGGTGTGTTGTAGATCTTGAAATCACCGAACATCTTGCTGTGCGCATGGTGCTTGAACGCGGTGGTCGCGCTGACGGGGCACAACCACGCGTCGTATTCCGAGAGAAAATTGTCCATCTTGGTGATGTATTGGCTTTGCAGTTCAAATGCCTGCATCAGTTTCTGCACAGAAATCGGACCCACAATTTTTCGCTGCATCGGAATATTCTTCAATGTGTTTTTCGAGAACATGTGACCGATGGAGCGCTTCAAATTCGACATGTCGTAATTGGCCTGCGCCCCCACGAAACTCCCCCAGGTTTCCCAGATTTCGTTGTAGTCCATTCCTTGCGGTTCAATCTTTTGGACAGTGGCACCCGCTTGGGCCAGCTTGTTCACAAAGGCATGCAGCTTGTCCTTGATCTCTGCGTTCACCGGAACCCCACCGAAGCCATCGGTCCAGGCAATTTTGAGTTTGGAGATCTCGATGTTTTCACCCAGATCCGCCAGCAGCGGAGCGACGTTTCTGTCACTGGATGTTGGTTGTGTGAGTACGTCCAACGCCAACGCCAGATCATCAATCGAACGCGCCAGCGGCCCAGCAACGGCCAGCGTACGATAGCCATTGATCTCTCCGGGGAGCGGCACGATGTGTCCCTCAAACGATACCACGCCATGGGTCGGCTTCAATCCATAGACTCCGCAATAACTTGCAGGCAGACGAATCGAGCCCGCCAGGTCACTGCCCAACGAAAGGGATGTCATGCCGGTTGCCAGTGCAGTGGCGCATCCACCACTGGAGCCGCCGGATGTGCGCTGAACGTCCCACGGATTGTTGGTCTTGCCGAAGATGGGGTTGTCCGTTTGCATGTCCATGGCCAGCGTCGGCGTATTGGTCCTGCCAATAATGATTGCGCCAGCTTCTTTCAGGAGCTGGACGGCCACCGCATCGCTGTCCGGGATGTAATCCTTGAGCGGCGGATACCCTGCAGTGGTGCGCGAGCCCTTGACGCGATAGGTGTCTTTGATTGTGATCGGAACCCCATGCAACGGGCCGCATGGTTTGCCATCGCGCATGGCTTGATCTGCCTGGTCTGCTTGCGCGAGCGCTTGCGTCTCGTTGAGCGTCACTATGGCGTTGTATGTGGGGTTTTGCGCTTTTATTTGCGCGAAATATGCCTCTACTGTTTGCCGGGAGGTGATGTCACCTGCGCGAAGCATTGCAGTAAGCTGGCTGGTTGAAAGAAAATTGAGCGACGGTTTCATGATGAGTTCTCCATCGATACAGGGTGGGGTGCAAGTTCAACTGAAGGTAGAATTTTTGGCGGCGGCAGGCATAGTCAGACACATGTGCGACATCGTGCGGCAAGTCGGCGTTGCCAAGATGGCGCGCGGTCTGGGCCAAAGCCCCATAGGCCGCTCGGTCCTAAGGTCTTTCCGCCTTCGTGAACCAGAAGCCGAGCAATGGAACGATGATGATCTCGAAGAGGAAAGACGGCGCGATATCAGCGCTGGTCAACAGCGCCGGATCGCCGCCGCTTAGCCGGGCGAGGCCGCCGATGAATATCATAAAGGTCAGCGCGACGAGCACGGGGCGCAGGCGTTGGAACGCGAGGCTTCCCGCGGACATGAGCAGACCCAGCGCGAGCCATACGCCGCCGATGAAGCGGATATGATTGTCGCGCACGGCGAATATTTGTGCGTCCGTCACGGTGATGAAGTTCACCGCGCCGCCCTGCCAGCCAAGGGTTTGGATGCCCCCGAGCGCCACATTGAGGCCAAGGAAGATGATGGCGGCGCCGACGGCGGCGAGCACGATGCGCAGCAGGTAGTTAGGGCTGGTTTCGAATTGCATTTGGGTCTGCCTTTTATGAGGTTGAGGGATCAAAGGGGAAGCGCAGGCTGGGTATCGAGATCGGCCGCATCCCGAGGGACAAAACTGCGCGCGGTCGCCGCCAGCCCGACCTCGAACGGCACCACATCTGACCAAAAACGGCTGCGGAATTTGCTGGAATCGACGATATAGGGCCGGTCGAACAGGAATTGCATCTCGACGCCCTCACGGACAAAGGGGATAAACAGGCCAAGTGGCTTTGCCAGCCAGCCGGCCAGCACCGACAGTTTCAGCGGCACGCCAAGGGCATCTGCGGCGATCTGAAGATGCTGGCGCAACGTCAAGGTCGGGGCGCAAGGAACGTGCCAGGCCTGGCCATAAGCATCGTCGGGCGCATCAAGCAAGGTGATGACGGCGCGGGCATAATCAGACACATGGGCGACATCGTGCGGCAAATCGGCATTGCCCAGAAGACGGGCGGTCTTGCCTTCGGCAAGTGCCTGCAGCGACGCGGAGCCAAGCACCGATTGCACCACGCCGGGGCCGTAAAAGTCGGGCGAGCGGACGGCGGTCACCTTGACGCGGCCTGCCGCATGGGCGGCCTGCCATAGCCGGGTGACTTTGGCCCGCGCCTTGGGTTTGCGGCGGTAGTCAACCTCCGGCATATCTTCTGTCAGCGGTCGGTTCTGCGGGCCGTAAAGATAAAGGTTGTCGGCGAACACAAGCCTTGCCCCATGTGCCTCGCAGGCGGCGAGCATGTTGGTCATGGCAAGCGGCCAGCCGGTTTCCCACAGATCAGCGAAGTAGGGCAGCCCGAGCGCGCAAATGATCGCCTTGGCACCTGTCGTAGCAGCGGTGATGGCGGCGGGATCCATGATGTCGGCGGCGACAAAGCCCGCTCCCGGCGGCAGGTCTTTGGGCTTTGATCTCTGGATCACCCGGACCTCGCGACCTGCAGCGAGCAACTGGGTGACGATCTCGCGTCCAAGGGCACCATATCCGATGACCGGGACAGTATTATTGGGCGACTTGGTGTCAACAGCAGTCATGCTGATCTCCCTCTGGGATTGGAGCGCGGGGGTTGCAGGGTTGGATGGGTCCGATCTGCGGCACCGAAGGTCTTGAGCGATGTCATTGCGCTGTCCCGCTGGCACAGTCCTCAAGCATCGCACCACGGTCACGGGCGAAGTCTTGCCGCCATTTCGGCGAGAGGTTGGTGGCAATCAGAACCTGGGCAACAGAGCCGCCGTGCGGGGCGGAATTGAAATGGATCTCTTCATAGGTGCGACCGAAGCCGCGCAGCCGATAGATCTTGCCTCCGGTTTGGGGATCATCGGCGAAGTATGACATGGGCAAAAGCGTAGCGCGCTGCGAAGCAAGAAGCAACGTCGGCAGCGGGCCTTGCACTGGTCACAACTGGACCGGTGGCAGTGGCGCGGAACTGGTCGGGGTCGGCGACACCTGCTTCGGGGGCAGGTGCGCAGGCGGCAAGCCCTGCGGCGATCGTGAGTGCCGGGATGATTTGACGGAGGCGAGACATGGTTTGGGTCCTTGAGGCTGGGATGGTCGAGGCATGACGGTGCCTTCGCCAGAATGGTCCGGCGCCAAAGGCAACTGCAGGTACTTGGGGTATCAGTTTGGTTTTGGCCGAGCAGGCCAGCCGGATCAGGCAGGTTGGCCGACGGTGGAATGAATCTGCCGCTTGTCGCGCAGGACGACGACGCCCAGCGTAAGAGTCCACAGTGCCCAAAGCGAATAGCTGATGGAGTTGATCAAGCCCGTCATCGGGACACCGTAGGGCTCCAGCATCCCGGAAATCACGCCCGAGGCGATGACAAAGCCGCTGATCGCGATGATGGGGTTGGTCCGCAAGAGGAGGCCCGAGACCAAAGCGGTCCAGATTGCCGTGAAGAAGTAGCCGAGGTGTTCACCGACGCCCATGCCAAGATAGTGGTTGGCGGCATCGAACAGGGCGACAGCCATCGCCTGTTCCGTCTCGGTCGCGCCCGGTGCCACATAGGTTGCGGCTAGAACCGGCACCAGCATAACCCAGCGTAAAAGGCCCAACGCCTGAACCAAACCGGCCAGAACGCCCGCCCCAATCGACAGGGCGGCGAGCAGGTTGTCGCGCTTCCA